>NZ_JBFOCZ010000033.1:0-623890 GCF_040908015.1 Aeromonas sp. R7-5
CACGGCGGCCCCGAGCGTGGAAGTCAACATCGTTGACGACAAGCTGACCGTGGGCGAGACCAGCGAGGTCACCTTCACCTTCAGCGAGCAGGTCACGGGCTTCGAAGTGGGCGACCTGACCGTGGTGGGCGGCACGGTTACCGACCTCAAGACCACTGACGGCGGCAAGACCTGGACCGGCACCTTCACGCCGACGCCGGGCTTCGAAGGCACCGCCAGCGTCACCGTGAACGAGGGCAGCTACACCGATCTCAACGGCAACGTGGGCACTGGCGGCAGTGACGACAGCGCGATCGACACCCTGGCCCCCAATGCCCCGACCGTGGTTATCGTGGATGATGCCAACAACGACCAGATGCTGACCAAGGCCGAGATTGGCAATGATCAGATCCAGGTTCGCGCCGGAATCAATCACGCAGACCTGGTTGCGGGCGGCAAGGTGACGCTGACCATCAACAATGGCGGGGTGAACAGCACTGTCCAGTTGACGCTCAAGGCCGATGGCACCCTGCTGGCAAGCAATGGCAAGAGCTACAGCTATCAGAATGGCACCATCAGCTGGACGGAGACGACCCCGGCCAACGGCAAGTCGTTGACGGTGACGGCGACCCAGACCGACAAGGCGGGCAATGTCTCCCTGCCGGGCAGCGACAACGCGCAGATCCTGAATGAAGCGCCGGAGACGGCGAACAAGCAGGCAAACGGTCAGGAAGATGCCGCCAGCATCGCCATTCCGACCCTCAGTGGCAGCGACATCGATGGCAACGTGGTGAGTTTCACCATCAAGAGCCTGCCTGCCAACGGCATCCTCTATCTGAACGGGGTGGCTGTGACGGTGGAGCAGAGCATTGCGGTGGCGGACGCCGGCAAGCTCACCTTCACTCCGAATGCGAACTGGAACGGCAACACCACCTTCAACTATGCGGCGGTAGACAACGACGGCGCCGTGGATGCGAGTCCCGCAACCGTGACCATCAAGGTGGATGCGGTCAACGATCTGCCGACGCTGACCATCTCCAATGGGGCTGTCGTCTCCGAAGAGGGGCTGGCAAACGGTATTGCCGACACGGTCGGCAACCCGGATACCACCAACGCCATCAAGGCGTCCGGTACCCTCTCGGTGGGCGACATCGACAGCAGCACGCTCAGCATCTCCCTGAACGGACCGGCCGGGCTGACGTCCGGTGGGGCCAAGGTCCAGTGGAGCTGGGATGCGGGCAGCAAGACGCTGGTCGGCTACACGGGGGCGATTGGCGGCGCCGATTACAAGGCGGTGGTCGAGGTCAAGCTGACGGCACCCAATGCCAGCGGCAAGGGAGAATGGACCTATGACGTGACCCTCAAGGGCCCCCTCGACCACGGAGATGCGACCTCGGAAGACAAGCTGTCGTTCCAGCTGGACGTGGAGGTCTCCGATGGCAGTGGCGTCACCAAGGGCAAGCTGGATGTCAGCGTCGAGGACGACTCCCCCATTGCCGGTAACAGCGATGCCGTTTCCGTGGTGAAGACCGATATTCCGAACGTGCTGACCGGGCTCTTCGACCTGACCAAGTACAGTGGCAACCAGAGCACCCTGAACATGGCGGGCTTTACCATCAGCGCCCTGGGCTTCAAGTCGGCAACCGATTCCTCACTGGTAACGGCGGATGTCAACGGCTCCAGCTCGGGGCTGGGGGTAGCCAGCGGTGCTGCGCCTTACCACAACCTCGCCAACGAGATTGACTTCCGTCACTTTGCTGACGGATCGTCCGCCTCCGAGCAGCTGATCGTCAGGCTGGATGCGGGCAAGGTTGCCTACGGCGCCAACATCAAGTTCAGCAAGATGTTTGGCGGCGAGCTGGAGAGCGGGGTCGTGGAGTTCTATCGCGGTGGTGTGCTGATCAGCACCCTGGTATTCAACTCCAACGCATCGGGTGGGGAGTTCAACCAGAACTTCCAGGTGCAGCAGGGTGGCTTCGATACCATGGTGATCAAGGCGACCAACAACGGCAACACCAATACCTCCGACAACAGCGACTTCACCGTACAGAGCATCGAGTTCCTCGGTGCCAACACGGCTCAGGCCATCGCCTATGGTTCCGGCACCGTGACCCCGCAGTGGGGGGCGGACGGCAAGGGCTCCATCGGGTTGGTACTGGACCCGGCGACCTTCGAGAATGGTCTGCGGACGGCTTCCGGCTCAGCCATCGCCATCACCGCCAGCGGGGCCAACACCCTGCTCGGGAAGGATGCGGGCGGCAACCTCGTCTTCAAGCTGGAGTTCACGCCAGCCACCGGCAAGTGGGAGTTCTTCCAGTACCAGCGCATGTCCAAACCCCTGGGTGATGGTGACATCGACTTCCAGATCCGGGTGGTGGATGGTGACGGTGACGCCAGCATTGGCTCCTTCGCCACCAAGCCTCTCTTCACGCCGCTGGTTCAGGGTGTCTCCAGCGAGAGCGTGACTGAAGGGGGCAACCTGTTGCACAAGGTCACCTTGTCCGATGCGACCCAGGAAGCGACCGAATACGATTTCGCCATTCGCGGATCGGGCAACAACCCCGCCTCCAACCAGGACTGGGGCAATGCCCAGTTCAGCAACGGCGTGACCTATAACAGCACCACCGGCAAGATCACGGTACCGGCGGGCGTGACAGACTTCACGGTGACCATCCCGACGGTGAACGATCGTCTGGCCGAGACGAACGAGACCCTCTCGGTGACCATCGGTGGTCAGAGCGGGACCGGTACCATAGTGGACAATGATCGGGCGCCGACGGCGGCTGGCGGCCACAGCGCCGGTGCTGAAGATCAGCCCCAGGTCCTGACCTGGGCCCAGTTCGGTGCCAGCGACGATCAGGACGCGACTGATCTCGGGGTGCAGATCAACACCCTGCCGCTGAACGGTACCCTCGAATACCTCAATGCGGCTGGGCAGTGGGTTGCGGTGCAAACCGGATCCCTCATCTCCTATGCCGAGGTGAACGCAGGCCATCTGCGCTTCGTGCCCGGTCTGAACGAATCGAGCACCCATGCCGCCAACGGCAACGGCGCCGTGGTCGGCAACATGAAGGGCGACTATGCCAGCATCGGCTATCAGATAAGCGACGGTGCCAACCTCAGCAACGGCAGCAAGCTGGTGATCGACGTGGCGGCGGTGGCCGACAAGCCGACCGTCAACCTGAGTCTGGTGGGCAACGGTATTCCCCTTTACAACCTGAGCTTCCCGAGCGCGGGGATCACCACGGGCCAGTTCCAGTCCGGCAGCTTCGACAAGGGGGCCCTCGGGATCACCAAGACCCTGACCGATAGCTCTTCTGGTCAGGATCTGGTCAATGGCACCAGCGGCAACGACTACATCGTGAGCCAGAAGGGAGGCGGCGACAGCCTGGTCGGCAACCAGGGGGATGACATTCTGGTGGGCAGCGATGCCATCCAGGGTGATTCCCTCTACGGTGGTGAAGGCAACGACATCCTGGTCTCCGGTCTTGGCAACGATGGCCTCTATGGCGGGACTGGCACGGATATCGCCGTGCTGCCCGGCAATCGTGCCGACTACTCCATCAAGAAGGGCGAGGGTTATTCGAACAACGACAAGTGGTTCGACTTCGTCGTGTCCGAGCGAGGCGTCGGGGTGACCAAGGCCCTGCACGACATGGAATATGTCCAGTTCGCAGACGGCATCTACCAGATCAACCAGACCACGGGTGAGCTGACCCTGGTTCCGCCGACCAAGGTGGATTACCCGGTCGAGCTGACGGCCTCCCTCACTGACAGGGATGGCAGCGAGGTGTTTGACAGCCTGGTGCTGAGCGGCATGCCCAAAGGCTCCGAGCTCTACAAGGGCAGCCAGTTGCTGGGTACCGTCGGGGACGATGGCAAGCTGACCTTCACCGCGTCGGACAAGCTGTGGAGCAGCAATGCACTGGATCTGAACCTGAGCGGTCTGACTCTGCGGGTACCGGGTGACAAGGCGGGCCTGGTCAATCTCAAGGTCGATGTCATCGCCAAGGAGGTCGGGACCGATCTGACCAGTACCGCGACCGATGACGACAGCATCCGCCTGAGCTACTTCAACGCCACCGAAGGGGAGCCGGGGGACCAGAACCGGACCTATGGCAGCGAGCACAATATCGTGGTGGGGGATCTGGATGGCAGCGTGATGCTGCCGGGCCAGAACTACAACCTCGCCTTCATGATCGACACCTCGAGCAGTATCGGTTCGTCGGCGATGAAGACCATCCGGGATCAACTGACCCAGGTATTCAAAGAGCTCCAGGGGAGTGCGGGCAAGGAGGCGGCGGGCAAGGTCAACGTCTTCCTGATCGATTTTGATACTCAGGTCAATCGTTCCGTCAGCGTGGATCTCAAAGATCCCAATGCGTTGAAGCTACTGGGTGATGTACTGACCAGCATGGATGGTACCTCGGGGCTGACCAACTACGAGGATCCGCTCAAGGTCACCTCCAACTGGTTCAACAGCGACCTGGCCAAGAACAACACCAATGCGAAGAATCAGGCCTATTTCATCACCGATGGGGCTCCGAACTCCTACTTCTACAACGAAGAGATCAATCCGGTGGTGAACACCAAGACCCAGGAAGGTCTGGATACCTTTGTCAACGTCAACAACTACGTACCGGGTACGGCTTTCTACGCCAATATCGGGGGCACCCAGCGGGTGATTGTGGATGCCAGCGGCAACGTCAAGCAGTGGTCACAGAACGGAAATGGTAACTGGAACTCCCAGAACATCGGCAAGATCAAGGCGCAAGGGGATGGAACCTTCGAGATCTCAACCAGTTACACCTCGGGGTCGACCAACAGCACGGCACGGGACAACGCATTGAATGTGCTGCCGCTGCTGGAGGCAAACAATGTGGTGCTGGCGGCCATCGGGATCGGCAGCGGGGTATCGAGCGATATTCTCAAGCTGTTTGATAGCGACAAGGTCGTACAGTCCAATGTGTCTGCCTCCGATCTCGCCAATGCCATCCTGGGGACGCCGGTCAGCAACCTGCCCGGCGTTGACAGGCTGGATGGCGGTGCGGGCGACGACATCCTGTTTGGCGACGCAGTACGCTTCACCGGCATCAGCGGGGAAGGGTATGCGGCCATCAAGCAGTATGTGAGTGGCAAGCTGGGGGCAGGGTCGGTGACCGATGCCCAGGTGCACGCCTACATCACGGATCACGCCAGCGAGTTCGATCAGTCGTCGGCCAATGACAAGGGTGACACCCTCCTCGGCGGTGATGGCAATGACATCCTGTTCGGTCAGGGGGGTGATGACTTCCTGTACGGCGGTGCCGGCAACGACACCCTGTTCGGTGGTAGCGGCAACGACACCCTCTATGGGGAAAGCGGCAACGATCGCCTCTATGGCGGCAGTGGCAACGACACCCTCTATGGCGGTACCGGCAACGACATATTGAGCGGCGGGCTGGGCAACGACATCCTGATCGGGGGGGCCGGCAACGACATCCTCATGGGGGATGCAGGTGCTGATACCTTCACCTGGCTGAAGGGGGATACCGAGGCTGGCAAGGTGGCCAAGGACTACATCGTCGATTTCAGCAAGTCGGAAGGGGACAAGCTGGATCTGAGCGACTTGCTAGACAGCGATGGCAGCAAGAGCGAGAGCTCCCTGAAGAGCCTGCTCTCGGTGTTCCAGGACAGCGAAGGGGTGCATCTGCAAGTCAAGGAGAGCAGTGCCGCGCCGGTGACCCAGGAGATAGTGCTGATGAACCACACCTTCGACACTCTGACGGGCGGTTCAGGGACGACTGCCAACCAGGTGATCGACTTCATGTTGCAAAACAACATGTTGGATATCAACAAGTAACAGCCAAGCGGGCTGGGCAAAAGCGGCAGAGCAATCTGCCGCTTTTTTTATGGGGGATTTTCGGGTGGATGGACGCAGACGAGGGGAAGGGCAATGCAAGAAGAAGGTAAAAAAGAGCGCCCTTCAAGAGAAGGGCGCCCGGGGTAGACGGGATGATTGCCAGAGGATCAGGCGTTGACCCCTGCCAGGCGAGAGCCGCGCTGGAAGCAGTTGGCCAGCAGCAGCAAGGTGGTGACACCGACGGTGCCGAGTACCAGCCAGGGCAACCAGGGTTGCCCCTGGGCCATGGCGTAGTCGTGCAGGGCGCCGCCCCCCACGTAACCCGTCATGCCCCCGAGCGCCAGTCCCAGTCGGCTGAAGCCCATGTAGCTGCCCCGCGCCCCCGGTTGTGCCAGCTTGGTCATCAGGGTTTCCCGCGCCGGCTCGGCGATGACGATGCCGAGATAGAAGCAGGCGAGCAGCAGGAAGACGGCGGGCAAGGTGGTGGCAAAGGCCACCAGCCCGATCCCCGTGGTCATCAGCAGCACCCCCGCCATCAGACGGTTCTCCAGCTTGAAGTGGCGCTCGCCGAACCGGGCAAGGGGGTAGAGCAGGGCCAGGGAGATGGCCGTCTCCAGGGTGTACATCCAGCCCACCGCCGTGGTGCTGCCCGCCATCTGTTTGACCAGAATGGGGAAGATCAGCATGACCTGCACCCAGAGCGCGTAGTAGCCGCTCAAGATCAGCACCAGTCGGCAGAAAGCCTTGTCCGCCAGCACCTGGCCGAGGCCGTCCCGGATCGGCGTCGGACGCACCGAAAGCTTGTAAGGGGGCAGGATCAGCAGGTTGCACAGGGCGGCGCAGACGAACAGGCCGGCACCCAGCAAGCAGACATATTCAAAATCGAAGTTGAGCAGCCAGCTGCCGAGCAGGGCTCCCACCACGGCGCCGGCGCTCTCCAGCATCATCAGCAGGGAGATGTAGCGACCCCGCTCCCGTGGCCGGGTGAACTTGATCACCAGGGCGGCGCGGGGGGGATCGAACAGGCAGCCACCCAGCCCCGAGATGATGCAGGAGAGGATCAGCTCCAATCCGCTCTGGGCATAGGCCAGGCTGGCAAACCCCAGCGCCCGCAGCAGCATGCCGCAGACGATGAGGGGGCGCGCCCCGAACTTGTCGGCGAGGGAGCCGCCAAAGACCCCCAGCCCTTGCTGGGTAAGCTGACGCAGCCCCAGTGCCAGTCCGACCACACCGGCGGCCCAGCCCAGTTGGTCGACGAAGCGCAGGCTGATCATGGGCATCACCACGAAAAAGCCCAGGATCACCAGCAGGGAATCCAATGCCAAGAACCACCGCCCCAACCGCCTCGCCCGATCCACCATGACCCTGATACCTCTGTTTGCTTCGCTGATATTGTTGTCTTTCTTGCCCGAACGGCGCCGTCACCAAACAGAGCCAAGGGGGATGACAACTCCCTGGCTCGGTGGCGTTCAGCCGGTTCATGACGATTGATGCTGCTATTCTGGTGGGGCTCCAGATATAGTGGTAGCCGACAACTGGCTATATTTCATATTGGATTTGGTTATGGCTATGACCCTCGACGATTTGCAACTGCTGCTGGATGTGGCCAACCGTGGCAGCTTCAGCAAGGTGGCCGCCATTCGCGGCTGGTCACAACCCATGGTGAGCCAGCGCATTGCCGTGCTGGAGCAGGAGCTGGGCCAGTCCCTGTTCCGTCGCCATCGTCGGGGGGCCACCCCGACCCCGGCCTGCGAGCAGTTTCTGCCTGCCGCGACTGCGGCCCTGAGCGCACTGGAAGGGGGGCGGCTGGCGATGCAGGGGGCGCCTGCATTGCCGCGGATCCGGCTCTCCTGCCTCCCCTCTCTGACCACGGCGGTGTTCGGCCCCCTGCTGCTGGCCCTGGTGGACGAGACCTTCGAGATCCGCTGCAACACGGATCACTCTGGCATCATCATGCAGGAGTTGCTGACCGGCGAGACCGACGTGGGCTTCATTCTCAAGTGCCCTGCCATCGCGGGCATCCAGCTCGAACTGCTTTACCGTTCCCCGATCATCGCCGTGGCCTGCGCCACCCACCCGCTGGCCGGGCGGCAGGGGCTGACCCTGCAGGACATTGCCAACGAGCGGCTGGCGCCCCAGCAGTGGGGGACGGGCTGCGACGAGCTGATCCTGCAGTTGCGTTTGCTGCGCCAGGTGGCGAGTCCGCTGCACGCCATCCAGCCAGCGAGTGCGGCGCGGGAGCTGGCGCTGGAGCACGGCTTCATCACCCTGATGCCGGCGCTCGCCATCACCCGGGATCTGGAGTTCGGTCGCCTGGTGAAGCTGGACGTGGTGGATCTGCCACCGGATCACTGGGACGTGATGATGGCCTGGCGCAGCGGCAAGCGCCCCAATCCCGCCAAGGAGCGGGTGCTGGAGGCGGCCCGTACCCTGGCCCGGCGCTGGTCGGGCAAGCGGACATAAAAAAGCGCCGGACCAGGCCGGCGCTCTTCGCTAATTCCCCTTGATGCCCGCTCAGACTCAGTAGCTGGCCTTGAGGGTGACGCCGGAGAAGGCGCTGAACCCGCTCAGCTGCACGTGCCAGGTCCCCGCCTTGGGGGCGTTCAGGGTACAGGTTTCGGCATTGCCGCTCTTGTAGGGGCGGCAGTCATAGCTGCTGGCGGTCGGCGCGCTGCCGAATTTCACGTAGAGATCCGCATCCCCGCTGCCGCCGCTGCTGGTCACCACCAGCTGGCTTCTGCCGGCGGGCACCTCGACGGTGAAGTTCAGCTTGCCCCCCTTGGCGGCGGTGAGATTGCCCACCGGTACCCCGTTTTGCAGCACGCTGCCCGGTTGGGGCGTGGTGCCGCCGCAGGTGGCATTGACCCCGACGGCGGTGAAGGCGGCTGCCACGTCGCTCACGCTGTAGCCGAGATCCGTGGCGGCCCTGGTTACCCCGCACGCCCCCTGATCGAAGGTGGTGTTGGGGCCCCAGTAGAGGCGGTTGGCCAGCACGAACACCTCGAACGCCTTGCGGGTTTGCCAGCCGCTGGTGTTGGCCAGCAGGTAGAAGGCGCGGTTGTAGACCCCGGAACTGTGGTGCACGTCGATGCCGTCATAGTAATCGCTGGCGTGGCCGATGGACTTGCCGTCCCGGGCCGGGTCCTCGAAGTAGCGCAAGGAGCCGTTGCCCTTGAAGATCTGGGCCCCCACCAGCCAGTCGTTGCTGCCCTTCATGTAGTATTCGGCCGCTTCCCCCGCCATGTCGGAGAAGGCCTCGTTGATGCCGCCAGACTGACCGGAGTAGACCAGTCCTGAGTTCTGCTCGGTGAAGCCATGGCTCACCTCGTGGGCCGCCACATCCAGGCTCACCAGCGGATAGAAGGTGGTGGCCCCATCGCCGAAGGTCATCTGGCTGCCGTCCCAGAAGGCGTTCTCGTAGTTGCGGCTGTAGTGCACCCGCATCTTGAGCTTGAAGCTGAGCGGCGCCGTGTTGTACCAGTTGCGGTACATGTCGAACACCACGTTGCCGAAGTAGTGGGCATCGTTGAGAGGGGAGTAGGCACCGTTGATCTCCTTGACCGTGTTCTCCGGGCAGGTGAACTGGTGGATGGCGCCCCCCGTGGTGCCGTGATTCATGTTGAGGGTGTCCACGTTGGTCCCCGTCATGCGGCAGTTATCATCCACCTGCAGGGGGCCAAAGTCGGCGCCGTAGAAATATTTGCCGGTCTTGACGTTGCCCCCTGGGCCGGTGGCGTCCTTGTGGTTGATCCCCTCCCAGCGTTTGAGCTCGCTGCCGGTCTGGGCGTCGATCATCACGAAGGGGCGGCTCGGTTCCTTGCTGGCGGCGAGCCAGGAGACCAGATAGACCAGTCTGGCCTGGCCGGTCTCATCCTGCATCACGAACAGCTTAACCTGTTCGTTGCTCCCCTTGGCACCGCTGCGAGCCTGGCGTGCGGCGTCGCTGGCGGAGAGGGCAACGGCCGGGCCCGTCAGGTCGGCATCGATCTTGCGCAGCATGGTGCCGGACACCTGGTTGACCTGGCCCCCCAGCGCCTGATCGGCCACCAGAACCTGGCCCCACACCGGAATCCCCTGCCAGGTCTGCTCATAGCGTATCCGCTGCTGGCCATTGGGCAGCGTCACCGCCCGCACCTTGCGAAACTCGCCATCCCCGGCGCCAAGGGCGCCAATCTTGGCGGCGCCACTCACCGCACCGGCCAGGTCGGAGACCTGGTTCACTTCCACCTGTTCTGCCGCCATGGCGGCGCTTCCCCAGCAGGCCAGCATGACGGCCAAATAGACTTTGTTCATCTCGTCTTTCCTTAGTCGATGAAGATTACACGCCGGGTCCGTTGCCCGGCGCTCTTACACTAGTGGGAAGGGGGAAAATAACGGCCTGTCATTTGTCACAGGACAGCGAAAACAGGTAGCACGATTCACTTTTACAGCGCCAATCATCCATAAATACTGGTAATGGCAGCATGTTGAACCACTGTGAGGGGTGATTGATGACCTTGGGGGCAAGGTGCCCGCATGGGGATCGCCATATGGGGGTTGCCAGCGGGGAAGTCGGTTGAAAAGTCCTTGGCAAACAAGGGATTGATTGACTACATTGGCTCCCATGACGGCAGATGGCCGGAGTGGAACCGGGGAGGAGTGGCGATGTTTTCATGGCAACTGGATGACGAGCTGGCGCTCCTGTTCCTGCAACCCGACATGGCCAGCGAGCTGTTTCGCCTCTGCCAGCGCAACCGCGACTACCTCTCCCAGTGGCTGCCCTGGGTGCCCCACATCCAGCAGCCCGCCGACAGCGCCACCTTCATTCGCCACGCCATCGAGAAGTTTGCCCGGGGGGAGGGGCTGACCACGGCCATCGAGTATCAGGGGGAGGTGGTCGGCGTCATCGGTTACAACCAGATCGATCAGGATCTCGGCAAGGTGACCATCGGCTACTGGCTGGCGGAGCGCTGGCAGGGGCACGGCATCATCACCCGGGCCTGCCAGGCCCTGCTCCATCACGCCTTCGAGGAGATGGGGATGGAGAAGGTGGAGATCAGCGCCGCCCTCGAGAACGAGGCGAGCCGGGCCGTGTGCGAGCGGCTGGGAATGACCCAGGAGGGGATCACCCGGCGGGCGGAGCGGCTGGCGGACAGGGTAGTGGATCACGTGCACTACGGCCTGCTGCGGGACGAGTGGCTGAGGCTGAGGGATCTCTGATGACCCTTCTGTCCGCTTCCAACCTCCTGAGGGCAAGATGACGACGCTGCCCCACATTGCCACCCCTCGCACCCGGCTGACCGTGCTGACCCCGGAGCGGGCCTGCCTGATGGTGGATTTCTATCTGCGCAATCGCGCCCACCTGGCCCCCTGGGAGCCCAGGCGGGAGGAGAGCTTCTACACCCTCGCCCACTGGCAGACCCGCTTGCGCGACGGTTACGGCCACTATTTCGAGGGCAGTGCCGTGCAACTGGTGGCGCTCGATCCCAGGGGGGAGCGGGTGATCGCCACCTGCAATTTCACGAACATTGTGATGGGCATGTTCAAGGCGTGCCACCTGGGCTATGCCATCGACAAGGAGCACGAGGGGCAGGGCCTGATGCAGGAGGTGGTGGCCGCCGGCATCGATCACCTGTTCCGGGAGCGGGGCCTGCATCGCATCATGGCCAGCTACATGCCCGCGAACCTGCGAAGCGGCGCGCTCCTCGAACGGCTGGGGTTCGAGCAGGAGGGATACGCTCGGGACTATCTGATGATCAACGGCCGCTGGGAGGACCACGTCCTCACCGCGCTCATCAACCCCGCTGGCTAGCAGAGCCGTTGTCGAAAGGGGGGCTGGCGGGTGACCGCCATCGCTTTTTCACTGCAAGATCGCACTATCTGTACGCCTCTCATACCCCTGGGGATAAAAGCGTGTAAAATTGCGCCCTGAATTTTCCCGGCCGGCAGACGCAGGCCGCGACCCCATACATGCAAGGCAGACATTGTGACAGAAGTAGATAGATTCGCGGACATTCGCCCCTATCGCGATGAAGAAGTACCGGCTGCCATCGAGCGGCTGATCCAGGATGACGAGTTTATCGGCGCCATCGCCAAATACCGCTTCGGTTCCCTGATGAGCTGGCTGGGCTGGGCCATTCGCCCGCTGATCCGCCAGTTCCTGCGCCACAAGTGGGCCAAGGTCAGCACCATCCATCAGGTACAGATGGGGGTGACCCGCTACATGACCCGGATGATCGCCACCTCCACCCAGGGAGTGAGCTTCTCCGGGCTCGAACACCTCAAGAAGGAGCAGGGCTACCTGTTCGTCTCCAACCACAGGGACATCGCCATGGATCCGGCGTTCGTCAACTGGGGGCTGCACACCCACGGGTTCGATACCGTGCGCATCGCCATCGGCGACAACCTGCTGCGCAAGCCCTGCGCCACCGAGCTGATGAAGCTCAACAAGAGCTTCATCGTCAAGCGCTCCGCCAAGGGACCGCGGGAGATGATGAAGGCCCTCGGAGAGCTGTCGGCCTACATCGGCCAGTCGGTGCACGAGGGGCACTCCATCTGGATCGCCCAGAAGGAGGGGCGCGCCAAGGACGGGGATGACAAGACCGATCCTGCCATCCTCAAGATGTTCTACGTGGACGGCAAGAAGCAGAAGATCGATTTCGTCGACTACATGCGCAGCCTCAACATCGTGCCGGTGAGCATCAGCTACGAGCTGGATCCCACCGACAAGGCCAAGGCGCGTGAGCTCTACGAGAAGTCGGTCAACGGCAGCTACGAGAAGGGCGAGTTCGAGGACATCGAGAGTATCGTCGCGGGCATCGTCGGCCAGAAGGGGCGGGTACATGTCTCCTTCGGCGCTCCCATCACCGAGGGCTTCAGCGATCCGGACGAGCTGGCGGCGCTTATCGACAAGGCGATCTGGAGCAGCTATCGCCTCTTCCCGGGCAACTACCTCGCGGCGGATGTGCCCGGCAAGGCCAGCACCATAGAGCAGAGTGCCTTCCTGACTCGCCAGTCCGAGGTGCCACAAGAGCACAAGGCCATCTGGCGCGCCATGTACGCCAAGCCGGTGGAAAACGCCGGCAAGGTTTGAATGGCACCGCTTTTGAGCGGGCGATGGAAAAAAACGGGAGCAGATGCTCCCGTTTTTGCGTCTGGTCAAAGTCGGGGGAGATTGGGTAGTGAATAATATTGTTTCAACTGGTACGATCATCGGGTGAATGGGCGAGTATCTCTTGGCAGGGGCGGACGAGTATGCAACAGTGACTCGGCGCCATCGGCTTGGAAGCGACAGCGCCCCCGTCTGCACGGATGGCAGACGAGACGATAAAAGGACCTTCAATGGTCCTTTTTCATTGGTGCACAAAGATAGAACACAGATATATCTAAGGATGCGAACCTCATGATCACCGGCAGTCTGGATACCTTGCAACGCACCCCCTTGCCCGCCCCCCTGAACCGTATCGTGGCCGAGGTGGTGCAAAGCGTCGAACGCTGGCTGCACGCCCCCCTCGGCAAGCAGGAGGTCGACGGCCTCACGCTGTTCTGCCTGGTGAGCGAGGATCTGACAGAGCCGGTGGCGGATCGCCGGGGCGAGTTTCATGAGCAGTATCTGGACATCCAGCTGCTGCTGCGCGGCGAGGAGTGGATCGGCGTGGGCCCTCACACCTACAGCCGGGACGGTGCCGACCATCCTCACCCCGATCTCTGGTTCGTCGATGACGAGCAGACCAGTTATCTGGCGTTGCAGCCCGGCGACTTCGCCATCTTCTGGCCGGGAGAACTGCATCGCCCCCTCTGTACCCTGACGACCCCAGGTTCGGTCAAGAAGCTGGTCGTCAAGGTTCACCAGTCGCTGCTGACCGGCGCCTGAGTGGCAACCGGGGCCTGGAGTCCCGAGTGATTGGGCCAACAGAGGCCCGTTGCGAATCGCTGATTCGACGCGCGCGCCAGACGAACGGTCTGCGCCCAACGATTTGAAAAATTGGACGCACCCTCCTGCGACCATAAGCCCCCGGCAGGGGAATCCCATCCATCGCTGGATGACACGACACTGTCGGCGTAAAGCCGAAGCACAGGAAGATGTAGAACATGAGCAAGTTGGTATTGATCCTTAACTGCGGTAGCTCTTCCCTGAAATTTGCCGTAATGGACGCTGAAACGGGCGAGGACATGCTGTCCGGCCTGGCCGAATGCTTCAATCTGGATGACGCACGTATCAAATGGAAACTCCACGGGGTCAAGGGCGACGCCATGCTGGGCGCCGGTGCCGCGCACCAGGAAGCCCTCGACCACATCGTGGGCCACATCCTGCCCCAGGATCCCGCCCTGGCCGATCAGCTGGTCGCCATCGGCCATCGCATCGTGCACGGCGGTGAGCAGTTCTCCCGCTCCGTGCGCATCGATGACGGCGTGATTGCCGGCATCGAGGCCGCCATTCCGTTTGCCCCCCTGCACAACCCGGCGCACCTCATCGGCATCCGTGCCGCCCTCAAGGTGTTCCCGGCCCTGGCCGACAAGAACGTGGCCGTGTTCGACACCGCCTTCCACCAGACCCTGCCAGAGGAAGCCTACCTCTACGCGCTGCCCTACAAGCTCTATCGCGAGAACGGCATCCGTCGTTACGGCGCCCACGGCACCTCCCACCGCTTCATCGCCGAAGAGACCGCCAAGGCGCTGGGCAAACCGCTCCATGAGCTCAACATCATCAACTGCCACCTGGGCAACGGTGCCTCCGTCTGCGCCATCAAGAACGGCGAGTCCGTCGACACCTCCATGGGGCTGACCCCGCTGGAAGGGCTGGCGATGGGCACCCGCTCCGGTGACATCGACCCTGCCATCGTCTTCTTCATGCACGACAACCTGGGTTACAGCGTGGACAAGATCAACCAGGTGCTGACCCGCGAATCCGGCCTGCTGGGCATGACCGAGGAGAGCAGCGACTGCCGCTACGTCACCGGCAACTACGCCACCGACGCCGGTGCCAAGCGTGCACTGGACGTCTTCACCTATCGCGTTGCCAAGTACGTCGGTGCCTATGCTGCCGCCATGGATGGTCGCCTGGACGCCCTGGTGTTCACCGGCGGCATCGGCGAGAACGCCGCCATGGTGCGCGAGATGGTGCTGGCCCGACTGGCCCTGCTCGGCTTCAAGATCGACAAGGAGGCGAACAACGCCGCCGTGCTGGGCGGTGAAGGCCCCATCACCGTCGAAGGCAGCCGTCTGGCCCTGGTGATGCCCACCAACGAAGAGCTGGTGATCGCCCGTGATGCCCTGAGCCTGGTCGGCTAAGGCACCCTCTGGTGATGACAACGCCCGGCCCCTGCCGGGCGTTGTCGTTTCGGCAATAGTGATCGGCCTGTCATTTGACATGGGGGACCAGATACGTACCCTGACCGCTGTGTGATATTGCGGAGGTAACGATGAAAGAGATGTTTTTCAACTGGTTGTCAGGCCTGGGGGTCGATGTGACCCCCATGATGGCCCTGGTGATCGCCCTGGGGTTCATCGTGCTGACCGCCATGGTGCTGCACCTGGTGCTGCACCGCATCCTGCTGGTGCGCCTGGTGGGGCTGCTTGGCAAGACCAAGCAGATGTGGCTGCCGCCCCAGTTGCAGCAACGCCTCTTCTACCGGCTCGCCTTCGTGTTCCAGGGGGCCGTACTGCTCGGTCAGGCGGAGATCTGGCTGCCCAAAGCGTCCGAGAGCCTGGCGCTTATCGAGTTGCTGGCCCAGATCTGGATCCTGCTGTTCCTGCTGCTGGCCCTGTTCGCCCTGCTCGACTGCCTGCTCTCCCTGAGCCGTCATACCCGGCTTGGGCGGGATCTGCCCCTGCGCGGCATCTTCCAGGGGGTGAAACTGGTGGCCAGCATCCTGGTGGGCATCCTGATGATCGCCCTGCTGCTCGGCAAGTCGCCGCTCTTCCTGTTCAGCGGCCTGGGGGCCATGACCGCGGTCCTGATGCTGGTGTTCAAGGACCCCATCCTCGGCCTGGTGGCGGGTATCCAGCTCTCCGCCAACCGCATGCTGAGCGTCGGTGACTGGCTGCAGATGGACAAGTACGGCGCGGACGGCGAGGTGACCGACATCGGCCTCACCACGGTCAAGGTGTCGAACTGGGACAAGACCATCACCACCATCCCCACCTATGCCCTCATCTCCGACTCCTTCAAGAACTGGCAGGGGATGACCGAATCCGGCGGGCGCCGCATCAAGCGCAGCGTCAACATCGACATGACCAGCGTGCGCTTCCTCACCTCGCAGGAGCAGTTGCAGCTCAAGCAGGCCAGGTTGTTGGCACCCTACCTCAGCCGCAAGGAGCAGGAGCTCAGCAGCTACAACCAGCAGCTCAGCGATGCCATCAGCTGCCCCATCAATGGTCGCCACCTAACCAACCTCGGCACCCTGCGCGCCTATCTGGACGCCTACCTGCGGGCTCATGCGGGCATTCGCAAGGACATGACCCTGATGGTGCGCCAGTTGGCACCGACCACGGACGGCCTGCCGCTGGAGATCTACTGCTTCACGGCGACCACCGCCTGGGCCGAGTATGAAGGGATACAGGCTGATATTTTCGACCACATATTTGCGATAATTGAGCAATTCCATCTGCGTTTGCATCAGTCGCCAACCGGTTATGACATGCACAGTTGGAAAAACGGCTGATCCCGCTTATGACAAGGTGCCGCGGCGCAGCGCGGCACCGTATTTAATCACCGACCCGTCAGCACGTGGCGGTTGAAATTTGCATGACAGAGGAGAAAAATGGCGGCCTTCTCTTCGCCCCGGGCGCGCCCGTCGCCTCCGCGCTGGCCAGAGTGCTGAACCACCCCCTTTATCACAGGAAAGTTATGAAGCTCCTCCACAACACGGCGGCCGCACTGTGCTGCTCCCTGATCCTGGCCGCCATGCCCGCCCTCGCCATCGAATATGCCCTGCCCGCAGCCAACAGCCGCCTGGTGGGGGAGAACCTGGACTACGTGGTGTCCCCGGAAGAGGCGGGCCAACCCCTGGAAGCGGCAGCGGCCAGATTCCAGCTCGGCTTGACCAACATGCTGGAAGCCAACCCCAAGGCAGACCCCCTGCTGCTGCAGGCGGGCGAGAAGCTGGTCGTGCCGCATCAGCTGATCCTGCCGGATGCCCCCCGTGAAGGCATCGTGCTGAACGTCGCCGAGATGCGCCTCTACTACTACCCCAAAGGCAAGAAGGTGGTGGAAGTGCTGCCGATTGGCATCGGCCAGCTCGGCACCGACACCCCGGAAGACTGGGTGACCAGCGTGCAGCGCAAGAAGGCGGGCCCGACCTGGACCCCGACCGCGAAGATGCACGCCGAGTACGCCGCCCGTGGCGAGACCCTGCCTGCGGTCTGGCCGGCCGGTCCGGACAACCCCATGGGGCTGTTCGCGCTCTACATCGGCAAGATGTACGCCATCCACGGCACCAACGCCCAGTTCGGCATCGGCCTGCGGGTGAGCCACGGCTGCGTGCGTCTGCGCAACGACGACATCGAGTACCTGTTCAAGCAGGTCCCGGTCGGTACCCGCGTCCAGTTCGTGAATCAGCCCATCAAGGCCTCTGTCGAGCCGGATGGCCGCCGCTACCTGGAAGTGCACCAGCCCCTCTCCCGCAACCAGGAGGAGTTCAACTCCAGCCTGCCGGCCCCGCTGCCCATGTCCACCGCCGTGACCCGCTTCATCGCCCACGCGGACAGCGACTCCCAGCTGGTCAAGCAGGCCCTGGAGCAGCGCAGCGGCATGCCCATCGCCATCAACCGCTGATCCCGCCCGTCGGTATCCCGAGCCCCGGCCACTGTCGGGGCTTTTTTATGGCGCGGGGGAGGGGATCATCAGGGTAAACCCTTGGCAGGCCGGGATAAAATCCGGCCTTATTGCAATTGAGTGGTTGCTTGGTTAGGTGTTAAACGTTTTCCGTGTGTTTTTTATTTGTTAAAAGTGGTTGTGGTCCGGCGATCTGCTGATTACTCTAGGCCGGTTTTTTTAAGGAAGAGTCCGTCGCAAGAACGGGCACAGACGTCACATAACGGAGTTTTGAATGACAGCTAGCACCCCCATGCTCATCACCTTTCTGGTGTACATCCTCGGGATGGTGTTGATCGGCTTCATCGCCTATCGCGCCACCCGTAACTTTGACGACTACATTCTCGGCGGCCGCCGGATGGGGAGCTGGGTGACCGCCCTCTCCGCCGGTGCCTCCGACATGAGTGGCTGGCTCCTGATGGGCCTGCCAGGCGCCGTCTTCATCGGCGGCATCTCCGAGAGCTGGATCGCCATCGGCCTCGTCATCGGCGCCTACTTCAACTGGCGCTGGGTGGCCGGTCGGCTGCGGGTTCACACCGAGAAGAACCGCAACGCCCTGACCCTGCCGGACTACTTCACCTACCGCTTCGAAGACAAGAGCCGGGTGCTGCGCATCCTCTCCGCCCTGGTGATCCTGCTGTTCTTCACCATCTACTGCGCCTCCGGTGTGGTGGCCGGTGCCCGCCTATTCGAGAGCACCTTCGGCATGAGCTATGACACCGCCCTCTGGATCGGTGCCGCGGCCACCATCACCTACACCTTCTTCGGCGGCTTCCTCGCGGTGAGCTGGACCGACACAGTGCAGGCGACCCTGATGATCTTCGCCCTCATCCTCACCCCGGTGTTCGTCATCATCGCCGTGGGCGGCATCGACACCGCCATGGTGCAAGTGGCGGCGCAGAACGCCAGCAACCTCGACATGTTCAAGAACCTGGACTTCATCGCCATCATCTCTCTGATGGCCTGGGGTCTGGGCTACTTCGGTCAGCCCCACATCCTGGCGCGCTTCATGGCGGCGGACTCCCACCACTCCATGGCCAGCGCCCGTCGCATCAGCATGACCTGGATGGTGCTCTGCCTGGGCGGTGCCGTGGCCATCGGCTTCTTCGGCCTGGCCTACTTCTCCACCTTCACCGAGCAGGCGGGCGGCGTGACCGCCAACCCGGAGCGAGTCTTCATCGAGCTCTCCAAGATCCTGTTCAACCCCTGGATTGCCGGCGTACTGCTCTCCGCCATCCTGGCGGCGGTCATGAGTACCCTCAGTTGCCAGTTGCTGGTCTGCTCCAGCGCCATCACCGAGGATCTCTACAAGCCCTTCCTGCGCAAGAACGCCTCCCAGAAAGAGCTGGTGTGGGTCGGCCGCGCCATGGTGCTGCTGATCGCCCTGGTGGCCATCGCCGTCGCCACCAACCCGGAAAACCGGGTGCTGGGGCTGGTGAGCTACGCCTGGGCCGGTTTCGGTGCCGCCTTCGGCCCCGTGGTGCTGCTCTCCGTGCTCTGGTCCCGCATGACCCGCAACGGCGCTCTGGCTGGCATGCTGGTCGGTGCCCTGACCGTTATCATCTGGAAGCAGTTCGGCTGGCTGGGTCTGTACGAAATCATCCCGGGCTTCCTGTTTGCCACCCTGGCCATCGTGCTGTTCAGCCTGCTGGACAAGGCCCCCTCCAAGGCCATGCAGGATCGCTTCGCAGAAGCCGAGCAGGAGTTCCAGAGCCCCATGGCAGACGCCATCGCGGCAAAATAACCCCCGCCTCGACGACAAAAGCCCCGCAACTGCGGGGCTTTTTAATGGGCAAAACATGCCCATGGCAGGGATTAGGCGGGGCGCCTGCCCAGCCGCTGCACATCCTGGCGGGCGGCGGCCCCGGCCTGGCGGAGCCAGTGCTGGCGGGCCCCCTCATCCGAGGTGTGGACGGGCCCCAGATGTTGGCGGTGGGTCAGCCGGATGCCGCACAGCCCCAGCACCGGCTTGTCCAGGGTGCGCTCCAGGGGGGCTCCCTGCCACCAGCGGTAATACCAGGGGGGGCTGTCCATGGTGAGCAGCAGGCGCGCCGTCTTGCCGGCGAGCAATTGCTCCGGGTGGGCCTTCCCCGGCTGGTAGCGAAAGGCGAAACCCGGCAGCAGGGTGCGATCCAGCAGCCCCTTGAGCCGGGCTGGCAGGTGGCCCCACCAGACGGGGGCGACGATCACCAGATGGTGGGCTTGCGTCAGACTCTGCTGCACCGCCTGCAGATCGGGTTCGAGGGGCTGCACCTCGTCATAGCCATGGTGAAGATCCGGCGCGAAGGCGAGCTCCCCCACGTGATGCAGGGTGACGCGCGCGCCCCCTTGCTCGGCACTGCGGGCATACTCTCGGGCGAGGGCGTGGCAGAGGCTGTCGGGTTTGGGGTTGCCGTTGAGAACAAGCAGGTTGGGGGTCATGGTATGGCTCCTTGAAGTGAGCCCCCATTACACCCCTTGTCCCATGGGACAGAGTCAAGCCACCTTTTGCCCCCGATCCGCGGCGGCGGGATGATCCTGAGCGTCGGGGGATTGCCGCGCCGGGGCGCCATAGCGGCAGGGGTGCTGCGCCAGCAGCGTGGCGCACTGGCTCAAGCCCTGATGCTGGCGTTGCAGCCTGGCGACCTCCGCTTCGATCTGCGCCAGCTTGTCCGCGATAAGCTGCTCCACCTTCTGCCAGGGGAAGTGGTCGAGGCTGGTGACGCCCGCGAGCAGGGGAACCAGCTCCCCGAGCCTGCAGCCAAGCCGCTGGGCCTCGCGGATAAAGCCGACCCACTCCAGATCCTCGGCCCGGTAGACGCGATACTTGCCGCGCCGCCTGGGCTCGGGCAGCAGCCCGAGCTGCTCGTAGAGACGGACAGCCTTTGGGGTGGTGCCCGCCAGCCGGGCAAACTCGCCGATATACATCTTGCTGCTCGCAAAGGTGGTTTGAGTAGGGGCTCACTATAGGTCAGTGGCTGGCGGGAGAGAATCCCCATGGGGGAGTTGTCGGCGCAGTGCAGGGAGGATAGGGGGATGGTTCTGTGACGGCATCGCCGCGTCCCTGGCACGGCGCAGGAGCAGTGTATTGCGCCGACTGCGCTCTGGATATGGCGATGCTCCATCGAATGGGAGGGCCTTGCCCTCGACGGGGTTTCGCCCACCATTCTGGAGGCGCTCAGCCAAGCTCCTAGCCTATGGCAAGCATCACAATCCCTGCGGGATTGCCGCTATGCGGGGTTTCGCCCGCCCTGCGGGCTGTGGCGAGTGACTTTTCTTTGCGTGGCCAAAGAAAAGTCACCAAAAGAAAGGCCACCCCCCGCCAATCCGACCGCTTCGCGGTTGCCCTCGGGTCAGTCGCCAGGTCGGGCGGGCCGCCGCAGATGGGGCATCCATGCCCCGCTGCGGCTGCGCCATCATCCCTGATGGCGCTCCTGACCTTGTTCCCTCCCCTCGGCGGATTGGAGGGGGAGCCAATACCGTGCCCGACAGTCACCAAGGGGGCTTTTGCGAGTCAGTTGGCCGCTATGCGGCGCTCAGAGCGGTGGGGGTCCCAATTTTCTTTCCATGCTCGTTTCTCTGCGATCCCACATAACGCCGTTGTAACCGGCAAAAAATTGTTGGCTAAAATGTGAAGCGAAGCGTAACCGCCAACAAGTTTTTTGTCCGCGTTGACGACCTTGTTATGCAATTTATCACTTCTTCTTTGCCCCCATTTTCTCAACTAAAGTAGAAAACGATGGAGTATTTGAGAGCAGAAGATCTAAGTCTGAATTGCGAGCATACCTGCGAGCCATCTTCCCATTTCGATTTGTGAGCATTAGTGTTGCATTGTAATAATCTGCCGAAACAAAGCTCTCTAGCCACCCTTCAATTTCTTGAGATAACACTATTACTTCAGCTCCAAGAGCCTTTAGTTTATTTATTTGCTCTTGCTGTTTTTCAGGGTTTGACAATGGTGTAATAATAGTCGCTACATTAACTGTATTATTTTTACTTATAGATTCAGCAAGTTGTGCTATTGCCAGTTGGCCGCCCGCAGGTATAACGCTATACTGTGCACTAATTTCAAAACGATCAAGTAAAGCTTGAATTGTGCGCACATCTTGCTCTCCTTCTACTAATATATTCCACTTTTTGGCGATTGTATCTTTAGTTGTTGAATATGCACTCTCTTGTTTAGCACCATTTAAGTATGTTTCTAGGGGATAGAAAGGTTGCCCATAATTTGCAGCATAACGAAGCTTTGCGCGCATAGCTTCTCTCATAGTGATTTCCCCCGCATCTATGAGGCATAGATCCGTGTGACCAAATAGAATCAGGTTAAGTTCTTTTCCATTTAACAATGCATCTATAGCGTCTTTACTGTAATCAGACATGGAAAAGAAAACCCCAATAGTTCCGATCAGTTTCCCATCAACTTTACCTTTGAATGAGTATAGAGCAGATGCAGGTATTGGATCCTTATGCCATTTGGCTTCTAACAAGAAAAAACTATTTCCAATTGAAAAAGAGCCATCAATCTCTTCACCCGAGGGGCGCATACTCGTACTAGGGTCCATATCTTCATTGAAAAACATTTGGACTAAAATTCGTTCAAAATCTCTACCTCGTTGCTGATACCAAAATGGTTTTGTTTCCTCGGGAGGTGTCAATAAGTCCTTTAAACGTTTATTTTCCAAGTTGCGTCTCCATAAATTTTGGGGCTAGAACGGAACTTCATAGATCGCACTAGTTGCATAACGCCGCGTTAAGTAGTGAGCAACGCCACCACGAAACTTAATCATACTAACGTAAACACAAAACCCAACGACGGAATAAAAAATGCCATGCGTTGCGAATCCCTCTTGAACAGTTTGTTAGATGCTTAATAGCGGAAATATTCATGCCATGCTGGCAAGAACAATCTTTCTAGATCTTCAACTGGTACTTGGTTGAGATAGTTGTTGTGACAAAAGCAGTGGCGACATTCACGTAGCGTAATAATACCCCAAAGACTTTTGTCTCTTCGAGTAGCTTTTTTGAGTGCCCTCATAGCCTCTTTTCGCAAAGAAATATCATCGTGAATTATAACTTTGGGGTTGTCCAGTATTATCTCCTCCAAGTTTTCAAACAACACTGGTCGGTCAGGTTTTCGGATAGTGAACATCTTTTGCTGAGTCAGATAGTCTTCCCACGACTTTCTCAACTCTTTAACGCTTTTAAAGTACTTATCAGAGTGCTTAAGTTTATTGTTCCAGTAGATAGGGTTGTTCTTTGTCACCCAAATATCTAAATCATCATCTAACAAAAAGTCTATGTTAAATTTAAATAGTACTGGTCCATATAGATTTTGACGAGGGAAATAACCATGGAGATCGACAACATCAATAAAGACGTCATCCCATACGTCAAAATATTTATCATCGTCATCTGAGCTTTGATTTGTTTGGATTAAATCCTCTTTCTCTACATCACCACGAGACAGCAATCCCCCTTCTTCGATAAATGTAATTGCTGTTGCAAGTGAGTTTGCATGATGAAAGTGCGTAACACCTTTTTGAACTAATAATTCATGTAATTCTTGATTGTCTAGTTTCATACATAATCCTTCATGTGTGGCGAGTGACACCTAACGCCCGCCTAAGGGGCTGGCAACGCATTATCACTAAACTCAAATACAACAACTGCAACCACCGCGGCTCAATGGGACTGGAAACGCCACGCGTTGACAGTCCCTCTTGAGGCGTTTGTTAAGTTTATCTTTGAAGCGCCACTCGTTCTAACCCACTGGCCACAACGTAAGGCTTACCATTTTGCGATGTGTTCTTTTCACCAAGGATTAAAAGAAATGCTCCGGCAAAATCTTCAACATCATCAATATTGTGTCGCTGATAAAATGCATCTACATTTTCTGCCCGAATTAGACAACTGATATTTCCCCGACCACCCGAATTTAACCACAGATTGCCGTTATTTCCCAATCGAGCGTCAGCTAGTAGTCCCCAATAACCATGGAATTGATCGTCATGCTGTTCATCTACGTCGGCAAAGTTAACGAAAAAGTTAGCCACTGTCGTTGGCTCATTTTCACCGAGTGTGATTTGTTGCTGAGAGTTTCTAAATTCTTCTGAGTTAATTAGGTTACGCAAAAGTGTGCTTAAGCGCCTTTGCATATTTGCATTAGGACGAGGCCTGTTGCCAACATGACGGCCACGCCCCTCGTTGCCACCTTCCTGATTATTTGGCTCAACATCTGTATTTACTCTTGGCGCTGCACCATAATTTAAGTCAATGATAATATTCTGGCCTGGATTTCTGATGCGGTCTTCATCTCCGCCCTCATTTTCCACTCGTTGAGTCTCTGCTGAAGCAAAAGAGCAATCTGCTTCATGCGGTCTAGCTCCAAAACAAGCTGCTTGACCTGTCCGAGAGGCCTTTCGGAAAAAAGCATCTTTTTCACATTCAGTACATACTAAATTTTGCCGCTTCTCAGACATTTCGTTTGGCGGCAACTGTGAAAAATCTACCGCGTTATACGTGTTACCATCTAACGTACATTTTGCTATATCCACTATTTACTCCATAAACTTAACGTTTGACGTGAGGGACGGCCGTAGCCGCAGGCGGAGGGAACCCAAAGCGCAGCTTTGGGTTCCCTTTCGACGGAATTGTTAGGGCTATTTTTCAAGTAAGGCACTGTAGTAATCTGCGACGTTATTTTCCGGCCCTTGCATGATGCGATTGAGCGCACGCCCCCAAGGCCAGAAGTTGACGACTGACTTGGTTTTAAGTCCCGGGAATTTATGCCCATTCAAATTGACGATGCCCCACTCCCCACCGTGATTGCGACGGTAGACCTCGCCGATGTAACTGCCATAGCCTTTGGCGAATGACATGGCTTGCTCTTGAGTCGGGCGCAGCTTTGTGGTGATGAATGAGGAGTGCATCAACGCAGTGGACAATTAGGACACCCACCTTTTGGAGTACTCCGCCTTCTTGCTAAAACCGAATCTCCACCGATTCCGCACTGCGCTTTGCCTCGCCGTGATACACCGCTTCGATATTGTTGCCGTCCGGATCGAGCACAAAGGCGGCGTAGTAGCCGGGGTGATAGACCCGCTCGCCGGGGGCGCCGTTGTCTTGGCCGCCGTTGGCCAGCGCTGCCTGATAGAAGCGATCGACTGTGGCGCGGTCCTGCGCCTGAAAGGCGAGGTGATGGCGACCTGTGAGTACGCCAAGCGCCGCCGGGCTGTCGATGGATGTGACAAACAGCTCGTCAGCCCAGAAGTAACCCTCACCCGCGCCGCCGATTGGCACATCGAGGGTGGCCAGTATGGCCCTGTAAAAGCGCTCGCTGGCGGTCAGGTCTTTCACCACCAGTTGGAGATGGTCGATCAGCCGACCCCGATGCAGTGTGTGCGTTTCCATACATTCACTCCACTCGACATGGTTGAATCAGTCACTTACCTCTTGCCGGTTGTGCCCTTTGGCGACGCTACCGCCCTGAATGTCAGCTTCCAGCTTGCTGCGATTGACCAAAAGGGCGTGGTTGGCATGGCTCATGGGAGACTCCGACGAGGCGTGTGTTGCCAATTGGCTATATTAACGGCCCGCGAGCGAAGGAAAAGGAGGAAATGGCGAATTGCCGGGCAAGATCAACAAATGGAGGCCAGCCCGAAGCCTGGCGCCCGGGCTGGATTGGCGAGAGGGGGCTGGGCATAGGTAAAAGGGGGCGAGTGGTCACCTGTCGGTGACCCTCTTGCTGCCTGTACGGAAGTGCTTGCCCGGCCTCTGGCCGGGTGGGGGATCAGTTGCCCGGGATCTCGTTGCAGTTGAGGGTGGGCTGACCGTAGCGCTCCAGCATGGCGTCGCTCCCCTTGGTCCAGAGGGTGAGGTTTTGCCCCTCGTAACGGGCGCCGCTGGCGCTGGGGGTCTCATAGGCGAGCACCTGCTGCTGGTCGTTCCCCTCGCTCAAATTGATCATGGCGGCGGGCCGCTTGGCCTCGTTGTAGAAGTAGGTGGAGAGGGTGAGGCTCTTGCCGCACTGGTAATCAATCGGCGTCGGCACCCTCAGTTGGCCGCCTTTTATCTGCAACTCGGTGATCCGCAACTGGTAGCTCTCTTCCACGCACTGGCGCAGGTCGCCCGCCTTCCAGCAGTCGTTGCGCCCCTTGATCCAGCCGCGCTGGATGGCGCGCTCGCTCTTCTGCTGCTCGGGGGAGAACCCGGCAATCGCCTTGGGATAGAGGGCTGACAGCTCGTTATCCAGCGCAGCCAGTCCGGCATCCTTGCAGATGAGGGTTTCGGCGGCGCCTTTCGCCTTGGCGCACTCGAAGGACGGGGTGGCCGCCACGGCCAGCAGAGGGGAAAACAGCAGGGTTCCAAGCAAGATCTTGTTCATCGACAGGGCTCCAACAGGGGGCATGATGCCCCGTGACCAGAGCACACTTTACACCCGAAGTAGGCAGGAGCACCCCGTGTTTTTGGGTGCCGGGCGGCCCTGCATGGCAATCAGACGCCGGCCAGCGCCAAGGTCTGGCGGCTGCGCCACAGCCGCTCGTGGAAGAAGAAGACGACGGTGTTGATGGCAGGTTCGATCAGTGCCATCACGCCGCCGGTGAGCAGCTCGCCACTCAGCAGGTAGGCGACACCGAAGGCCACCGAGAAGTGGACCAGGGCGAAGCTGCTGGTCTTGGCCTGCAGGCTGTGGTGGGGCTTGAGCTTGTGCCAGCCAAGGTCGTGGAAGTAGAAGGCGACCGTGTTCACGGCGGGCTCGATGAGGGCGATCAGGCTGGCGGTGAGCAGTTCGCCGGTCAGCAGGTAAGCCACGGTGAAGGCGACACAAAAGTGCAGGATGGCGAAGCTGATGGTCTTTTTCATGGTGGTGTCTCCTCTGGCGATGAAGGCAGTATCACCCAGAACTCCATTAAATGAAAACCATTCTCATCTATCGGCGAAATAGAAAATGCCTATCGACCGGGGGAGGCACCACCAGATTGGGAGTTGCCCGGGACCATGGCGGCGCTAGAGTGTGCCTTTTGCCATGAAAAAGGAGCTTTCATGACCATCAACTCCAACCTGTTTGTTCTCTTCATGCTGCTGATGATGATCGTCGTCGGCGTGGTGGCCTGGCGACTGGCCCGGCGCAAGAGCCGCCACCCGGGGCTTGTCACCTTCCTGTGCGTGCTGCTCTGCCTGGTGCCGCCCTTTGCCCTGCTGGCGCTGCTCATTCTGGCGCTCTGGCGGGACATGCCCGCAGGCCCCGATGCGAGGCAAGCCTAGTCTCTTCCGCTACTGCCGCAGTCATAGAAAAGCCCCTTGCGGGGCTTTTTTACTTGGAATGTCCCGCGCAGCAGGTGGCCGGTTGGAAGGGGCAAGATAGGGTGATGGCCCTACCTGCCGAGGCCAGCGATCCGAGCATGGGCCTCGCGCATTCCCTGTTCCGCCCCGTGGGGGCGCAGATCCATCCCCTCTGCGTAGACGAAGTCCACCGGGATGCCCATCAGGCCGAGCACGGACTTGAGGTAGGGGGTGACCGCATCTGTCGTCTGTCCCTGATGCACGCCGCCGCGGCTGCTGAACACCAGGGCGTTGACCCCCTCCACCAGCCCCATGGGGTAGGTGTCGGTGTAACGGAAAGTCACCCCAGCCCGTGCCACCAGATCGAACCAGTTCTTGAGGGGTGTCGGTACATTGAGGTTGTACATGGGGGCGCCGATCAGCAGCAGGTCGGCGGCCTTGAGTTCGGCAATCAGCCGATCCGACAGCGCCACCGCCTGCCGGATGGCCTCATTGGCCGGTTCAGCCCCGCGCAGGGCGTGAAACAACGGGCTGTCGAGGACGGGCAAGTCGAGGGCGGTCAGGTCGCGCACCACCACCTGGTCCTGGTGGCCCTGCTCCCGGCGTGTTTGCAGGAAGTGCTCCATCAACTGGTTGGTGCGGGATGCGGGGCCGTTGAGGCTGGATTGCAGCAGCAGGATCTGGCTCATGAGGGGAACTCCATCTGAAACGTGTGAAGAATGAAGGGAGCTTACCAGTCATTTTTTTCTGCAGTGCTGATAGTATTTCGCCATATTGGTTCCAAAAGGTATGCAATAGATGGCAAACACGCTCAACGGCATCGATCTCTTCGCCACCGTGGTGGAGGCGGGCAGCTTCGCCCAGGCGGCGGAGCGGCTTCACCTCACCCGCTCGGCGGTGGGCAAGGGGGTGGCGCGGCTGGAGCTGCGTCTCGGCGTGCAACTGTTTCATCGCACCACCCGCAGCCAGAGCCTGACCGAGGAGGGGGCGCTCTTCTATCGCCACTGCCTGCGGGCGCTGGAGGAGGTGCGTCTTGGGGAAGCGGCGCTGGCCAGCAACAAGCTCACCCTCAACGGCAGATTGAAGGTCTCCATGCCGGTGCTGTTCGGCCAGCAGTGCGTGGCCCCCATTTTGCTGGCGCTGGCGAAGGCGCATCCCGGGCTGGCCCTGGAGCTGTCGTTCAGCGATCGCAAGGTGGATCTGGTGGAGGAGGGGGTGGATCTGGTGATCCGCAACGCAGAGCCGCCGGACAGCCTGGATCTGGCGGCGCGCAGGCTCGGGGAGCACGGCATGACGCTCTGCGCCTCGCCCGCCTATCTGGCCGAGCGGGGAGAACCTGTGACCCTGGCTGAGTTACCGGAGCACGAGTGCATCGCCTATCTGCGCCAGGGGCGGGTGCTGTCGTGGTGGTGGCAGGAGGCCGAGGCATGGCGCGAGGTTCAGCCCAGAGGGCGGTTGCAGATGGACGATCTCAACGCCATCACCCAGGCGGCTATCGCGGGCTTTGGTCTCGCCTGGCTGCCGACCTGGCTGGCGCGGCCCCACGTTGAGCGGGGCGAGCTGCGCGAGCTGCTGGCCCGGTTGCCGGGTCGGCGCTATCCCATCAACGCCCTCTGGCCCCATGGCCTGCATCTGCCTCTCAAGACCCGGCTCGCCATCGACTGGCTGGTGAGCCACCTGCCCGAGCGGCTGGCCAGCGTGAGCGGGCCGGATCATCTGCCCCAATGAAAAAGGGCCTGCTGTGGCAGGCCCTTTTTCATTTTCTGTGGTTCCGAGGGTCAGGCTTCGGCCTTGTTCAGCCACTCCACCCTGTACTGGGCGCCGGCGCCCTGGGCCAGCCTGGCGCACAGGGGTTTCAAGAAGGCCTCGATCTGCTCGTCCAGCATCCAGGGGGGGCTGACGATGAGCATGCCGGAGCCGTTCATGCCCCAATCGGCAGTCTGGCCGGCCACTTCCAACTCCGCTACCAGGACGTTGCCGAAGTTCTCGCGCTTGATCGCTTTGAGCATGTCGCGGGACTTGTCCGCCTCTTGCCCGAGGATGGGATACCAGAGGGCGTAGATGCCGGTGGCCCAGCGCTTTTGCGCTTTTTTAAGGGTATCGACAACGGCGAAGTAATCTTCCTTCAGCTCATAGGGGGGGTCGATGAGCACCAGGCCGCGGCGCGGGGTGGGGGGCAGCAGGGCCACCAGCCCTTCGAAGCCGTCGCGATGGTGGACGGCGACGCGGGGGTCGTACCCCATGTTGGCGCGAAGATCCTCCACCTCGTTGTTGTGCAGCTCCATCAGCGCCAGCTTGTCCTGATCGCGGATAAGGCGGCGGGAGAGCTCCGGCGAGCCGGGGTAGTAGTGCAGCTGGCCATCGCTGTTCATCTCCTCGATGACACCCAGATAGGGGGCCATGGCAGACCACTGGGCCCGCTCATCCCACAGGCGTTTGATTCCGTCGGCGTATTCCGCCTTCTTTTGGGACCAGTCGCCGCGCAGGTCGTAGAGACCGCCACCGGCATGGGTGTCCAGCACGATGAAGGGTTTTTCCTTCTTCTTGAGGGACTCGATGATCAGGGCCTGGACGGCGTGTTTGAGCACGTCGGCGTGGTTGCCGGCGTGAAAGGCGTGGCGGTAGCTCAGCATATGAGATCTCTGAGGGGGCCCTGCTGGGCACCCAGTAACGATAGATAGTGAAACAGGTTGCGGCTGTCGCCGCGAAACAGGGCGAGGGTGCGCAGGGTCTGCAGCAAAACCCCCTGTTGCAGCCGCTCCAGCTCCAGTTCGTGGGCCAGCATGGTCTGGTACTCCTCGGCCCCCACCCGTGACTTGGCCTGCTGGCGCAGGGTGCGCCAGGGGAGCAGCACCGCCTCGGTCTGTACCAGGGCCGGTTGCAAGTCCGTGAGGTCGACCGGGATCCGGAGCAGGTCGAGGTGGTGCAGCAGGAGCGCCAGGTTGACGTTGCCCCCCTGGCTCTGTACGTGGAGCCAGTCCTGGCTGCGCTGGCCATAAGCGCCTGTGCTCCATGTCCAGAACTCGGAAGGGGTGGGCAGGGCGTCGGGGCTGACCCGCTCGCTGGCCATCAAGGCTTCATCACGCAAAGAAGGCCTGCTCCATGGTTTCCAGCTCTTCAGAGAGGCTCATCCACTCCAGCTCGACGTGCTCCAGCTCCTCCTTGAGGGGGCCCTGGGACTTGAGCAGCTCGGAGAGCTTGCCCTTGGCGCTCTCTTCATAGATGGCGGGATCGGCCAGCTGGTGCTCGATGTCGGCGAGCCTGCCTTGCAGCTTCTCCATGCTGGCCTCGAGCTTCTCGAGCTTCTGGCGAAGCGGCCGGGTTGCTTGCCGGAACTGGGCCTCAAGGCGCTTCTGATCCTTGCGCGCCACCGCCGAGTTGGCGGAGACGGGGCCATCTGCCGGCTTGGCATTGGCCTCTTTCTCCTGCTCGCCGAGCCACTTGTGGTAGTCGTCGAGATCCCCATCGAAGGGCTCGACCCGGCCGCCGTGGACCAGATAGAAGTCATCCGTGGTGGTGCGCAGCAGATGACGGTCGTGAGAGACCACCACCATGGCGCCCTCGAACCCTTGCAGGGCCATGGTCAGGGCGTGGCGCATCTCCAGATCCAGGTGGTTGGTCGGTTCATCCAGGAGCAGCAGGTTGGGCTTTTGCCAGGTGATGAGGGCCAGCACCAGACGCGCTTTCTCACCGCCGGAGAAGGGGGCTACCTTGTCGAGTACCTTGTCGCCGTGAAAACCGAAGCTGCCGAGGTAGTTGCGAAGCTCCTGCTCGGTCTTGTCCGGGGCCAGGCGCACCAGGTGATCGAGGGGGCTGTCATCGAGGCGCAGGGTCTCGAGCTGATGCTGGGCGAAGTAGCCGATGCTCACCCCGGCGCTCACCTCCAGCTTGCCCGACAGCGGCGGGTTGCTACCGGAGAGCATCTTGATAAAGGTGGACTTGCCGGCGCCGTTGCGACCGAGCAGGCCGATGCGCGAGCCCGGCACCAGGTTGAGCTTGATCTTCTCGAGGATCACCTTGTCGCCGTAACCGGCGCTGAGGTTCTCCATGGCGATGAGCGGGGTCGGCAGGGCCGACGGCTCGCGAAACTCGAAGCTGAACTCGGAGTCGGCGTGAGCGGGCAGGATCTTCTCCATCCGCTCCATGGCTTTGAGCCGGCTTTGGGCCTGACGGGCCTTGGAGGCCTTGTAGCGGAAGCGGTCCACATAGGATTGCATGTGGGCCATCTCCCGTTGCTGCTTCTCGTACATGGACTGCTGCTGGGCCAGGTGCTCGGCCCGTTGCAGTTCGAAGTCGGAGTAGCCGCCGCTGTATTCGTTGAGCTTGCCGTTCTCGATATGGATGATGCGATTCACCACGGAATCGAGGAAGTCGCGGTCGTGAGAAATGAGCACCAGCGTGCCCTGATAGCCCTTGAGCCACTTCTCCAGCCAGATGACGGCGTCCAGATCTAGGTGGTTGGTCGGTTCATCCAGCAGCAGCAGATCGGAGCGGCAGAGCAGCGCCTGGGCCAGGTTCAGGCGCATGCGCCAGCCACCGGAGAAGCTTCTGACCGGCGAGTCGAGCTGATCGCCGCCAAAACCCAGACCGTGCAGCAGCTCGGCGGCGCGGGCGCGAATGCTGTAGGCACCTATGGTATCGAGCTTGCCGTGCAGCTCGGCCACCAGCAGACCGTTGTCATCCGCCTCGGCCCGGGCGAGCTCGCCCTCCAGGGCGCGGAACTCCTTGTCGCCGTCGATCACGTACTCCAGGGCGGAGCAGTCCAGCGCCGGGGTCTCCTGGGCCACGCCGGCAATCTGCCAGCCGGCGGGCAGACTGAAGCTGCCGTTGTCGATGGCCAGCTCGCCCCGCACCAGCGCAAAGAAGGTGGACTTGCCACAGCCGTTCTTGCCCACCAGGCCCACCTTGTGGCCGGGGTGTATGGTGGCGGACGCATTGTCCAGCAGCGTGCGGCCGCCGCGGATCAGTTCGATTTGACTGGCAACTATCATGGATGGGTCTGCTTGGCTCGATTGAAGGAGAGAAACTGGCGCGGATCTTACGTGAAATGACACAAATTTGCACTTGAGGGCGGGGGGGATGGCTGCCGCCGGAAAAACGTGTCATAACAGAGACATCTGGGGGGCAGGAGGCTGACCATGTTGATTAAAGAGATCATGACGACCCGGGTCGCGACCGTTTCCATGGATGACAGGCTGAGCGTCATCAAGGAGATCTTCGAGCAGGCCCATTTCCGCCACCTTCTGGTGGTGGAAGAAGAGGAGCTGGTGGGGGTCATCTCGGACCGGGATCTGCTGCGTGCCATCAGCCCCTATCTGGACACGGATGCCGAGATGAACCGGGACACCGAGACCCTCAACCGGCGCGCCCACCAGATCATGAGCCGTGAACCCATCACCGTCTCCCCCGAACGCTCCCTGAAAGAGGCCGCCGGCCTCATGCTGGAGCACCAGATCTCCTGTCTGCCTGTGCTGGAAAACGGCGCCCTGGTGGGCATAGTGAGCTGGAAGGACCTGCTGAGGGTCATGCGCGGCTGGCAGCCGGTCTGACGAGGCGGGGAACATAAGCGGGGAGTCCGTGTCGCCCGGCAGGGCTTCCCTGCTTCTCGCTTTTCTGAAGCATTAAACTGCATTCATCAAATTTTACAGCTCACTTGTGTTGCGAAAATGATTTTTATGGTAATAAATTCCACCATTGTCATTTCATGTGACACTATATGTCGCGGCGTCAGCTCGAATTGATGCTTTTATAATTAATCGTTCGCCGCTTCAGTTCCCATCAAGGTTTCCGGATCTACCTTAGGCCATCGGCACATCAACCGATCATCACGACCGAACTCTGGTCTGACAGAGAGTGCTTACACCTGAGGAAAGAACAATGAAAAAGACAGCATTGACGATGGCCATCTCCAGCCTGCTGCTGGCCGGTGGTGCACAGGCCGCCAACGTTTACGATCAGAATGGTACCAAACTGGACATCGGCGGCCGCGTCAACGGCATGTACTACGGCACCGATGACAACGCCACCGAAGGCGATGCCAGCTACCTGCGTCTGCACATCGCAGGTGAAACCAAGGTTGACGAGGATCTGACCGCGTTCGGCTTCGCCGAGTACAACCTGCCGGTCTCCGGTTCTGACAACGACGAGCTGCGTTACGCCTATGCGGGCATCAAGCACGATCGCTTCGGTGCCTTCAGCTACGGCCGCCAGGACGGTCTGTTCACCAAGGCGGTGAACAACTACACCGACGTGCTGCCGGAGTGGGGTGGTGATGGTCTGGGCAAGGACACCGAGGTGTTCGGCACCGGTCGTACCAACGGCCTGGCCCAGTACATGTACAACTGGCAGGGGCTGACCCTGGGTGCCCAGTTCACCGGCAACAACGACCCGCAGAACGCGAGCCGCAGCGAGCGCGTCGGCCCGAACAGCACCTGGAGCCCGAAAGGTTCTTCCGAGGGGTATGCCCTCTCTGCCAACTATGACTTCAACATGGGCCTGAGCCTGGGTGCTGCCTACAACCAGGCAGGCAAGACCGACGAGCAGGCCGAGAACGTGAGCTTCGGCGGCGACAGCGACGCCAAGCTGTTCGGGGTGGGCGCCAAGTACGCCGTCGGCAACCTCTACATGGCTGCCACTTACTCCCACGGTGAAGATCACCTCTTCGTGGACACCGGCTCCCTGCGCGGTTACGCCGAGAAGATGGATGGCTACGAAGCGGTCGTGCAGTACAACATCACGCCGAAGTTCAAGCCCTCCCTGGCCTACCTGCGTACCGACGTGAAGGACAGCGCTCACGGCATCGATGACACCGCGACCGAATACGTCTCCGTGGGTGCCTGGTACAACTTCACCGACAACTTCAATGCCTACGTGGACTACAAGATCAACCTGCTGGACGAAGTGGGTTCCACCGGCAAGAACAGCCTGAACAAGTCCACCGACGACATCGTCGCCGTGGCCCTGCAGTACAACTTCTAAGTCGTCCCGGACGCACTGCACATCCCAGGACCGGCCCATGTGGCCGGTCTTTTTGTTGCTGGCGGACCGCGCTGGATGACAAGAGCGGCACGCCGGGGTTCAGCAATGGCCCCGTGTGGTCGATACCCTTGTTGTCGGGGCCGGTGCATGGCTGTGCTTGCCATGAGGCAGTGATGGGGCGATGATCACGCCCCGTGGTCAAGATCCTATCTTTCCTCGACGCTTTTCATTATTTCTATATAGGCTTGCGTTGTCCCGACAGGGAAAGCGGGGCTGGTTGGCATGTCGCAGCTCCGGTGCGGGGCAATTTCGGGAAATGGACGTAAGGGCGTTATATGGCGAGCATATTGGATTCAGTGGATCAACGTACCCAGCTTGTAGGGGAGAATCGCCTGGAACTGCTGATGTTCCGTTTGGGTGCCCAGCAACTGTTTGCGATCAACGTCTTCAAGGTGCGGGAAGTGGTCAAGCTGCCCCATCTGAACAAGATGCCGGGGTCCCACCACAACATCAGCGGCGTCGCCAACATTCGCGGCGTCTCCATCCCCGTCATCAACCTGCGCGGTGCCATCGGGATGCGTCCCATGGCCATCGATCAGGAGTCCAATCTCATCATCACCGAGTACAACCGCACCATTCAGGGGTTCCTGGTGGGGCAGGTGGCCCACATCGTCAACATGACCTGGAAGGACATACTGCCGCCGCCCCGTTCGGCGGGTCGTGCCAACTACCTCACCGCCATCACCCGCATCCCGGAAGGGGGGGTCGACCAGATCGTCGAGATCATCGACGTGGAGAAGGTGCTGGCGGAGATCATCACCTATGACGTGCGCATCTCGTCCGAGGTGCTGGACGAGGAGATCCTGCCCCAGATGCAGGGACGCCGGGTGCTCATCGTCGATGACTCCAGCACGGCCCGCAACCAGGTGCGCGAGACCCTCGCCCAGCTCGGGCTCGAGGTCATCGAGTGCCAGGACGGCTTGCAGGCCCTCAAGCTGCTCAAGGGGTGGTGCGATGCGGGCAAGAAGGTGACCGACGAGATCATGCTGATGATCACGGATGCCGAGATGCCGGAGATGGATGGTTATCGCCTGACTCATGAGGTGCGCAGCGATCCGCGCATGTCCGATCTCTTCATCACCCTCAATACCTCCCTGAGCGGCAACTTCAACGAGGCCATGGTCAAGAAGGTGGGGTGTGATCGCTTCATCTCCAAATTCCAGCCCGACTTGCTGGTGGACGTGGCTCAGCAGCGGATGCGGCAGATCCTGGGCCGTTGAACCCGGCACGCCGAACCATGAAAAAGCCCCCGCCATGCGGGGGCTTTTTCATGGGCAAGGGGAAGGGCCATGGGCCCGGCCACCGGGCTACTGAGTCAGCAGAGGCTCGACAAAGCGGGCGACCTTGTCGCGGATCCGGGGCTGGGCGGCGGCCGTCGGGTGCAGTCCATCGTTCATCATGAGTTCAGGGCGCAGCACAATATCATCCAGAAAGAAGGGCATCAGCGGCAGGTCGTTGGCCTTGGCAAGATCCGGGAAGATCTGCTCGAACTGTTGCAGATAGCGCGCCCCATAGTTGCGGGGCAGCAGGATCTGGGTCAGCACCGTCTTCGCCTGGTGCGCCCGGGTGAGCTCGATCATCTTGGTCAGGTTGGCCCGGGTGATGGCGGGAGCAAAGCCCCGCAGCCCGTCGTTGGCGCCGAGTTCGATCAACACCCAGTCCGGTTTGTGGGTTTCGAGCAGAGCGGGCAGGCGGGCCAGGCCGCCCTGGGTCGTTTCACCGCTGATGCTGGCATTGATGAGGGTGTGTTCTCCCCCCTGCTGCTGCCACTTTTCATTGAGCAGGGCAGGCCAGCTCTGTTCGGCCTGCATCTGGTAGCCGGCGCTCAGGCTGTCGCCCAGTACCAGCAGGGTCTGGGCCTGGACGGACGCTGCCCAGCAGCACAGGCAACTCACGGCAAACAAGAGACGCATCATGCAGTCAACTCCCACGTTCTATTGTCATTACAGGTTCAGGCAAACAGGATACCCAAGATGAGTTCAACGCCCATTATCGCCGTCAGGGGGCTCGGTAAAACCGTTCGCCTCGGTCAGGAAAGCCTCACCATCCTTGAAGGGATCGATCTGCAAGTCAATACCGGCGAGACGCTGGCGCTGGTCGGTGCGTCCGGTTCCGGCAAGTCCACCCTGCTCGGTTTGCTGGCCGGTCTCGATCTGCCGAGCAGTGGCGAGATAGAGATCCTCGGCCACTCCCTCACCCGGCTGGACGAGGAGGGACGCGCCAGGCTGCGGGCCGAGCAGGTGGGGTTCGTGTTCCAGTCGTTCCTGCTGCTGCCCACCCTGAGCGCCCTGGAGAACGTCATGTTGCCGGCCGAGCTGCGGGGGGAGACCGACAGCGAGCCCCGTGCCCGGGAGCTGCTGGCCCAGGTCGGTCTGGGAGAGCGGTTGCACCACCTGCCGCCGCGCCTCTCCGGCGGCGAGCAGCAGCGGGTCGCCATTGCCCGTGCCTTCATGACCCGCCCCAGCCTGCTGCTGGCGGACGAGCCCACCGGCAACCTCGACAGCAAGACCGGGGAGACGGTGATCGAACTGCTGTTTCGTCTCAACCGCGAGCACAACACCACCCTGGTGGTGGTGACCCATGACCATGAGCTGGCCCAGCGCTGCCAGCGGCAGCTGGTGATGTCAGCCGGGCGGCTGGAGGCACAGGCTGTCATGGCGGCCAGGGTGGGAGAGCTGTCATGAGTCAGTGGAGACAGAGCTGCACCAGGGGATCGTTGGCAGCAGCATGGACGGTGAGGGAGGCGTCATGAGTCAGTGGCGACTGGGATTGAAGCTGCTGCGCCGGGAAGGGTTCAGCGGGGAGTTGCGCTGGTTTGTGCTGGCGTTGGCGCTGAGCGTCGCCTGCGTGCTCAGCGTGGCTCTGGTGGCGGATCGGCTGGATGCGGGGCTCAAGGCCTCCGGGCGGGATTTCATCGGAGGGGACAGGGTGCTGCGCTCCGCGACGCCGGCACCGGCAGAGTGGCTGGCGCAGGCGCATCAGGAGGGGCTGGCCGTGCAGACCACGGTCAGCTTCAACAGCATGCTGTTTCACGGCGATACCCTGCAACTGGCCTCCATCCGCGCCGTGCCCGGGGATTTTCCCTTCTACGGCAAGCTGGAGCTCACTCCCCAGCGCGCCCCGGCGCCCGGCGAGATCTGGCTCTCCGCCAGGGTGATGCAACTGCTCGGCGCCAAGGTGGGGGAGGCACTTGAGGTCGGCAACACCCGGCTGACGGTGGCAGGGGAGCTGGGCCAGGAGCCGGATCAGGGGTTCAGCCCCTTCCAGATGGCGCCAAGGGCCTTGATCCACAGCGCCGATATCGAGGCGACCGGGGCCCTGCTGCCGGGCAGTCGCCAGCAGTGGCGCTATCTCGTCAAGGGGCCCCGTGACGCCATCGCCCGCTATGAGGCCTGGCTCAACCCCAGGCTGAGCGCCGGGCAGAAGCTCGTCAAACCCGATGATCAGGGTACCCAGGTGGGGAAATCCCTGGGCAATGCCGAGCGCTTCTTCCGTCTGGCATCCCTTGCCGGCGTGTTGCTCGGCGCTCTGGCCATGGGGATAGCGGTGCGCCATTTCGCCGAGCGCCAGACCAACATGGTGGCCCTGCTCAAGACGCTCGGCGCTTCCCGGCGCACCCTGTGGCAACTGATGGGCACCCTGCTGTTCTCCCTGACCCTGGTGGGGGCCCTGATGGGGCTGGTGGCGGGCAGCGCCATGCAGTGGCTGACCCTGAACCTGCTGGGGGATCTGCTGCCTGCGGATCTGCCGCCCCCCTCCTGGCGACCCTTTGCCCTTGGCCTCGCGGTCGCCTTCTTCATCACCCTGATGCTGGCGTTCGTTCCCTTCCTGAGGCTGCTCAAGGTACCGCCGCTGCGGGTGCTGCGCCGGGAGCTGGAGGCGGGGATCCCCCCCTGGCTGACGGTGCCCGTGGGGCTCATCGGGCTGTTTGCCCTGGTGTGGGGCTTTACCGCCGACATCAGGCTGGCCTGCGGGCTCATTGGTGGCATGGGGGTGTTGATGGCGCTGCTGGCCCTGCTCGCCTCCGTGCTGCTGCGTCTTGGCAGTCGGCTCAAGGGGCCCCATGCCCTGCGCCTGGCCATCAATCACCTCTCCCGGGAGCGGGGCAGTGGTCTGTTCCAGCTGGCGGGCTTCGCCCTGGCCCTGATGCTGTTCGGGCTGCTGTGGGCGGCGCGGGTCGATCTGCTGGAGGATTTTTCCACCCGGTTGCCTGCCGATGCCCCGAACCGCTTCCTGGTCAATGTGGCGGACAGCGAGCGGGAAGGGATCCTGGCCGATCTGCATCAGGCCGGGGCCATCACCTCGGACTTCTACCCCATGGTGCGCGGGCGCCTGACCCGTATCGCCGGTGAGGCGGTGGGGGAGGATGCGGCGCGGGAGGGGGTGGACAGAGAGCTCAACTTCACCACCACATCGGCCCTGCCCGCCGACAACAAGGTCACTGCCGGTCAATGGCTAGCCGGCAAGGGGGAGGTCTCTGTCGACGAGGCACTGGCGGGACGGATCGGCATCGCGCTCGGAGACGTGCTCGGCTTCACCATAGAGGGGCGGGCGTTCGAGGCCAGGGTGACCAGCCTGAGGTCCATCAAGTGGGACAACATGAGGCCGAACTTCTACATGATCTTCTCGCCGGATGTGTTGGCCCCCTTCTCCCAGACCTGGCTCGGCAGCTATCGTCTGCCGCCTGAGGGGAGAGGGGCAGAGGTGGAACTCATCCGCCGCCACCCCACGGTGAGCCTCATCGATGTGGAGGATCTGATAGGCCGCCTGACCCTGGTCTCCGACCAGGTGAGCCGCGCCCTGGGGTTGATGCTCGGGCTGGTGACGGTAGCCGCCCTGCTGGTGCTGCTGACCCAGACCCAGGCCGGCATGGCCCATCGGCGCCGGGAGCTGCTGCTGATGCGCACCTTGGGGGCGGGCAGCGCCCTGCTCGAGAAGATGCTGCGCTGGGAGCTGGTGGCGAGCGGTGCCCTGGCAGGGCTCTGCGCCGCCATGGTGGTGGAGCTCTGCTCCTTCGGTCTGCAGTGGTGGTGGGAGGGGGCGCAGTGGCAGTTCCACTTGGCCATCTGGGTTGCACTCCCCCTGCTTGGGGCCGTGCTGGTGACCCTGGCCGGACAGGGCATGCGCCGCCAACTGCTGGCGGGTACCCTGAGCGACCGGCTCAGGGGACTGGGGCAGGGGCTGCTCTGATGGCTCGACACATCCCGACCTCGGTCGGGATGTGTCATTGGGTCAACGGGGTGAGTGCAGCAGATTGTCCAGAGCGCCGGGCAGAGCCGGGAAGCTGAAGTGAAAACCGGCCTGCTGCAAGCGGGCGGGCAGTACCTGCTGTCCGGTGAGCAGCAGATCCGCCGCCTCTCCCATCAGGAGTCGCAGGAGAGGGGCCGGTACGAAGAAGAGGTGCGGGCGATGGAGCGTGGCGGCCAGGGTCTCGCTGAACCGGCGATTGCTGACCGGTTGCGGGGCCGTGCCGTTGAAGATGCCGTCACACTCGCCGTGCTCGATGAGAAACAGCATGGCCCGCACCAGATCCTGCACGTGGATCCAGCTCATCATCTGGGTGCCGCTGCCCATGGGGCCGCCGAGGCCCAGGCGGTAAGGGGGCAGCATCCTGGGCAAGGCGCCCCCCTCCATGCCGAGTACCAGGCCGATGCGCAGGATGCAGACCCGGGTCTGGGCCGAGCGGGCCTGCTGGGCAAGCTGCTCCCACTGCTGACAGAGACGGTGGGTGAATTCGTCGTGAGGGCTCTGGCATGTTTCATCCAGAGGAGCGTCATCCTGGCGGCCATACCAGCCGATGGCGGAGGCATTGAGCAGCAATCTGGGGGGCGTGCTGGAGAGTTTGACGAGATCCACCAGCTGTTCGGTCAGCAGCCAGCGGCTGTTGCAGAGTAACTGCTTGCGGGACTCGCTCCAGCGTCCGGCGGCGATGGGTTCGCCGGCCAGGTTGATGACGATGTCCACGTCATTGAGGTGATCCAGCCTGTCCAGGCTGTCCAGCAGGGTGACATCGTGGCCGAGCAGCTCGTAGGCCCGGCTGCCCTGGCGGGTCAGCACTACTACTTCGTGTGCCACCTTGAGGTGTGCCACCAGACGGCGGCCGATAAACCCCGTGCCCCCCGTGATCAGTATCTTCATGTCCTGCCTCCCTGACGCTCTAGGGTCTACTCTAGAGCCTGGGTGCCCGATGGACAAGCTCCTGTTTTTATGAGCATTATGATTTTTGTCTCCTAAGACGCCGCCCCCTTTGTCCACGGGGTTGCCGGGCTTTGCGACCACGGGGGGCGCCGTGGCGCGGCGGTATCAGGGGCTCATTCCGGCTTGCCAAACGGGCGCCAGCGGGTAAACTCGAGCGCTTTTTCGCCATGTTCATGAGGGCCGTTATGCCATTTCGACGTTTGAAGGTGCGTCAATTCTATGTCCGGCTGCTCTGTGCCTTGCTGGCCGGTCTGTTGCCCATGCTCCTTGGGCTCGTCATTGTCATCTGGCAGACCGCCACCGGCGTGAAACAGGATGCGGTGGCGCGCCTGGAACATGCCAGGGTCATGTTCGACCGCACTCTGGACAATGCCCAGTTGGCGGCGTCGGCCCTCACCGGCAGCCTGGGCAGGCCCTGTCTCGAGGTGGTGCAGGGGCTCAGGGATCAGGTGGCCACGGTGCCGGATGTGCGCAGCGTCAACCTGGCCAGGGGGGATCGGATCTACTGCTCTTCCCTCTATGGCCCGGTCGATGGCGGCATCAAGCTGGATGACTATGTCGGGGGCAGGCTCGACCTGATGAAGGGCAACCCGGTCACCCCGAATCGCCCCCTCATCGCCTACCGGGAAGAGGTGGGCGAGTTCAGCGTGCTGGTGGGGGTCGACGGCTACTACCTGCTCAACATCCTGGACATGCTGAGCCGCAACTCCCCACTGGGGCTGGTGGTCGGCAACGAGATGCTGCTGCGAAACAGCGAACTCACCGACAAGCTGATCCCCAAGGATCGCAATGGCTATCTCGAACAGGTCTCGACCAGGTACCCGTTCAAGGTAGTGACCACGGTGTCGGTGGATGAGTACCGTGCCCACATCTGGGACTACTCCAAGGTGGGCGTCATTATCTATCCTCTGCTGAGCCTGCTGCTCGGGGTGGCGGTCTTCTGGCTGATGGGCCGTTCGACGTCGCCGGCCCAGGAGCTGAAACGGGCACTGTCCCAGCAGGAGTTCATCCCCTATCTGCAACCCGTGGTGAACGGGGAGGACGGCCAATGGAGCGGTTGCGAGGTGCTGATGCGCTGGCAACACCCCCGTCAGGGGATGATCTCGCCTGATCGCTTCATTCCCCTGGCAGAGGACAGTGGCCTCATCGTGCCCATGACCCGGCTGCTGATGGCGCAGGTGCGCGAACAGTTTGCGGGCAAGGCGCACCATCTGCCGCGAGGGTTCCACTTCGGCTTCAACATCAGCGCCAGCCACTGCAAGGATCTGAGCCTGGTGGAAGATTGCCGGGATTTCATCAACGCCTTCAAGGGGAATCCCATCAAGCTGGTGCTGGAGCTGACCGAGCGCGAGCTCATCGTGGCGGACGAGACGACGGACCGGCTCTTTGCCGAGCTGCATGCCCTCGGGGTCTTCATCGCCATCGACGATTTCGGCACCGGCCACTCCAGCCTGACCTACCTGCAGACCTTCCAGGTCGACTTCCTCAAGATCGATCAGAGCTTCGTCGGCATGATTGGGTCGGACGCGCTCTCCAGCCACATCGTGGAGAACGTCATCGATCTGGCGACCCGGCTCGGTCTGCAACTGGTGGCGGAAGGGGTGGAGAATCAGGTGCAGGCCGACTATCTGAAGGCCCGCGAGGTGACCTTCCTGCAGGGCTACCTGTTTGGCAGGCCCATGCCCATGAAGGAGTTTGTCAGCCAGCTGGCCGGCCAGGGGCGCTGAGGGGAAAGCGCGAGGCAAAAAAAAACCAGCGACAGGATCGCTGGTTTTTTTATGGCCGGATGGCTCAGAGCATGCGGGCCAGGGCGCGGCAAAGACGCTGAACACCCTCTTCCGTGGTCGCCTCATCCACACAGGAGAAGCTCAGGCGCAGGGTATTCTGGATCTCGGGGCGCACATAGAAGGGGGCGCCGGGCACGAAGGCCACCTTCTCCTTGATGGCCTCGTCGAACAGGGCCATGGCACTGACGCTGGGCGGCAGGGTCAGCCAGAGGAACATGCCCCCTTCGGGACGGGTGTAGCTGACGCCGGGCGGACAGTGGCGGGCGAGGGCGGCTTCCATGGCGGCACGCTGGCGACCATAGACCTCCTTGATCTTCTCCAGGTGAGCGTCGAGGGAGTTGTCGGTCAGGAAGCGGTGCAGCACTTGCTGGCTGAAGGCGTTGCTGTGCAGGTCGGTGGCCTGCTTGGCGATGGTGACCTTCTTGCGCAGCCAGTCCGGCACCACCATCCAGCCCAGGCGGAAGGCGGGCACCACCGTCTTGGAGAAGGACCCGAGCAGCACGGTGTTGTGGGGGGCCAGCTTGGCGATGGGAGGGAGGTGTTCTCCCTCGAAGCGCAGCTCGCCATAGGGGTCGTCTTCCACCATCAGCAAATCGTGGCGCACCAGGCGCTCCGCCAGGGCTTCCCGGTTGGCGCGGCTGTAGGAAACACCGCTCGGGTTCTGGAAGTTGGGCACGCCGTAGAGCAGCCTGGCGCTGGAGCCCTGCTCCAGCAGCGCATCCAGCGCGGCCAGATCCAGCCCCTCTTCCGCCAGGGTGATGGGCTTGAAATTCGGTTGATAGACGGAGAACGCCTGGATGGCGCCAAGGTAGCCCGGCTCTTCGATGATGAGATCCTGCCCCTCGTTCACCAGCACCTTGCCCAGCAGATCCAGCGCCTGCTGGGAGCCGCTGGTGATGAGGATGTTGTCAGGATTGACGGCCATGCCGTGGCGGCTCAGGTAGCGATCGGCGATGTACTGGCGCAGCGGGGCAAAGCCCTCGGTGGTGGCGTATTGCAGCGCGGCGGCTCCCTGCTCGCGCAGCACGTCCTGGCACGCTTGCTCGATGGCCTTGACCGGGAACAGATGAGGGTTGGGCAGGCCGCCGGCGAAGGAGATGATCTCCGGATTGGCGGCAACTTTGAGGATTTCGCGGATAAAGGAAGGTTCGACCTTCTCGAAGCGCTGGGCAAAAAACGGCTGCATAGGGTTCTCTCTGACTAGGTGGCGGTCGCTCCATTCAACCGCCAGGTTATCCGTTTGTATCAGATTTCAGAAATGAGGCAATGGCTGTCACAAAAATCCATAAAAAAGGGCAGGTTTGGCACCTGCCCGAATTTTATCGTCCCGACCCCGGTCAGGGGCGCAAAAACCCCTGTCAGGGGGACATCGGGCGGGATGGGGCTCAGAGCCCCGGTGCCTTGAGGAAGCGGATCATCAGGTCGGTGTTGGCCCCGAGCTGCTGCTCGATCCGGCCCGGGAAGAGCTCGGCCATCTTGTCGAGGCGATCATGCTCCGTGTGCCAGATCTTGCCCCACTGGGTCTCGCTGTCCCGGTCGCAGGCGCTCTTGGTGGCGTCGTCGTAGCAGTCCCACAGCGCCGGATTGGTGCTCTGGGAGTAGCCGTCATAGCCATCTTCCCCGTTGATGGTGAAGTTGGTGGCCTCCACGTAGGCGATGGGCACCCCCAGGCAGGCGAACGGCGCATGATCGGACCAACTGCCGGTCTCCCCTTCCGGGTAACCGCTGTAGCTGGGGTGAATGGCGAACGGGGTGGCGGTTTGCTGGGAGATGGCCAGCAGGCGATCGCGCACCTTGGGATCGAAACTGTAGCGGCTTGGGTCGGCGCAGTTGTACTCGGCCACGTCGGAGTGGGCCGAGTGGACATAGACGATGTCGCCCCCGGCGATGGTGTCGTAGTTCACCATGGCCAGCAGCTTGGCGACGGCATCGGTGTCGAGACTGGCGGCATAGGCTCTGGAGCCGTTGAGGCCGTTCTCCTCGGCGCCGAAGAAGGCGAAGCGCACCGTGTAGGGCAGGGTCTCTCCCTTGAGTGCCTCGGCAACCGCCAGCAGGGCGGCGACGCCAGCCCCGTTGTCGGTGGCGCCTTCGGATCCTTTCTTCTCGCCGGTGCTGTCATAGTGGGCACCGATGAGGATCACCCTGTCGCTCTGACCCTTGAGCTCGGCGACGATGTTCTGGGAGGTGCGTTCGGTGCCGCCCCGGGTGTAGGTGAACGGCTGGTTCTGCACCTCGTAGCCCCAACCGGCCAGGTGATCCTGGATCCAGGCGGCGGCGCGGGTTTCGGCCTCGGTGCCTGTGGGACGAGCGCCTATCCCTTCTGCACCAGAGCTCAGTTGCACCAGAAATTCATGGGCTTGAGCCGCGGGGGCAGGGGGTTGGGAGTCGTTGTCAGAGGGGTTGCAACCGGCCAGCAGGGCAGGCAGGGCGAGGGCCAACAGGGTTTTCTTCATACTGCAATCCTTTGTTGTATATGGTTTTATTTTTCCGCGTCAGGATGAACCCGACGTCCGGCAGATTCTGTGAAGGGGGTGGCATTTGTCAACCTTGCCGGTAGATGTGGGCAGTCCCGGGGGATTTGTTGTGGGAAACACTTGCGCCTTGTGCCTATCTTGGGATAATTCGCTCCCCTGTTTTTGCGAACTGATGCAATAACGAGCGATCCATTTATGTCGGCTCTGTTCCAGAGCGATGCAATAACGAGCAATTTACTATGTCTGTGACCCAAGATGTGTTTAACGAAGACGGCAAGTTCATGCGCAAGATCCGCAGCTTCGTCCGTCGCGAAGGCCGCCTGACCAAAGGGCAGGAGAAGGCCCTGGAAGAGCTCTGGCCGGTCATGGGCATCGATTTCGCACCAGAGCCGCTCGACATGGTGGCCCTGTTTGGCCGCGAGGCACCCGTGGTGCTGGAGATCGGGTTCGGCATGGGCGCCTCCCTGGTGGAGATGGCCAAGAACGCCCCCGAGAAGAACTTCATCGGCATCGAGGTGCACTCTCCGGGTGTGGGCGCCTGCCTTGGCACCGCCCAGGAGGCGGGCGTCACCAACCTGCGCGTCATCTGCCACGATGCGGTGGAAGTGCTGGAGCACATGATCCCGAACGGTTCTCTCTCCTGCCTGCAGCTCTTCTTCCCTGACCCCTGGCACAAGAGCCGCCACCACAAGCGTCGCATCGTGCAGCCTGCCTTTGCCCAGGATATCCGCCAGAAGCTTGCCATCGGTGGCGTCTTCCACATGGCCACCGACTGGGAGAACTACGCCGAGCACATGCTGGAGGTGATGAGCGCCGCCGAGGGGTACGAGAACACCTCCGCCACCGGCAACTGGGTGCCCCGTCCCGACTGGCGCCCCCTGACCAAATTCGAGCAGCGTGGCCATCGTCTGGGCCACGGTGTCTGGGATCTGATTTTCAAACGAGTCAACTGAGTCAACGTATCAACTAAGGAGCTATCATGGCCAACCGTAGCCGCCGTCTGCGCAAGAAACTGCGCGTCGATGAATTCCAGGAAATGGGGTTCGACATCAGTTTCAACTTCCCGGTCGGCACCGCCGAAGAGACCATTGATGCCGTGGTCGATGCGCTGATCGACGAGGTGATTGAGCCTCGCAAGCTGGCCTTCGCCGGCTCGGGTCACCTGGCCTGGGAAGGGATGATCTGCACCCAGCAGCTCGGCAAGTGCACCGACGAAGACCGTTCCGCCGTTCAGACCTGGCTGCAAGGCAAAGGGCTGGAGGCCGTGGTGGTCACCGAGCTGTTCGATCTCTGGTACGGCGAGCCGGCCTGATATCTGACTGCCTCCCGGGCAGATAGAAAATCCCGCCGCCGGCGGGATTTTTGTCGGTGGGCTGGCCCCGCCTCGTTTCACGTCATGGAATAGCCAATGGTGTTGTCATCCGAATTACTGGCCGGCATCCTGGAAGAGGTGCGTCCGCTGCTCGGGCAGGGGAAGGTGGCCGATTACATTCCCGCCCTGGCCCAGGTGCCTGCCGACCGGCTGGGGATCGCGGTCTGTACCGTTGAAGGGGAATTGTTCACCGCAGGTGACGCTTTCGAGCCCTTCTCCATCCAGAGTATCTCCAAGGCCCTGAGCCTCACGCTGGCCTTGACCCTCTATCAGGAGGAGGAGATCTGGGCCCGGGTGGGCAAGGAGCCCTCCGGTCAGCCGTTCAACTCCCTCGTCCAGCTGGAGTTCGAGCAGGGCATTCCCCGCAACCCCTTCATCAACGCCGGTGCCCTGGTGGTGAGCGATCTGCTGGAAACCCGGCTCACCGCTCCTCGCCAACGTACTCTGGAGCTGGTGCGCCGCCTGTGCGGCAACCCGGCCATCATGGCTGATCAGGTGGTGGCGCGCTCCGAGTACCAGCACTCCGCCCGCAATGCCGCCATCGCCTATCTGATGAAGGCCTATGGCAACTTCGAGAACGAGGTGGACAAGGTATTGCAGAGCTACTTCAATGCCTGCGCGATCCGCATGAGCTGCGTCGATCTGGCACGAGCCTTCGTCTATCTGGCCAACCGGGGTGTCCCTCTTGGCGAGAGCACGCCCCTGCTGCCGGCCCGTACCACCAAGCAGGTCAATGCCCTGCTCGCCACCTGCGGCCTCTATGACGAGGCGGGCGACTTCGCCTACCGGGTCGGCATGCCGGGGAAATCCGGAGTGGGGGGCGGCATCATGGCGCTGATCCCGGGAGAGCTTTCCATCTGCGTCTGGTCACCCGAGCTCAACAAGGCGGGCAACTCCCTGGCCGGGACGGCGGCGCTGGAGCTGCTGGCCGAGCGCCTGGGCCGCTCCATTTTTTAACTCTCTTCACTATGCATCGAGACGACATCATGAAACGAATGACTGGACTGTGGCGAAGCTGCCTGACCGCCTTGCTGCTCTGGTGTGCCTGGCCCGCGCTGGCCGCTGAGCTGCCCCCGCTCTCCCTGGCGGATGCCAAGGGCAAGGAGGCGGTGATCCTGGATACCCGCCCGAGCTATTTCTACCAGGGCTGGCCCATGGACGGGGAGAAGCAGGGGGGCCATGTGGCCGGTGCCGAGCTGCTCTCCGCAGAGTGGAAATACAGTGACGAGGAGTGGCCTGTGGCGCTTGCGAGCAAGGGGCTGAAGGCCGACAAACCCGTCGCTCTCTATGGCACCCCTCGCGAGGTGGCCGAGGTGGCCCGTCTGCTGCGCCAGCAGGGCATCAAGCAGCTGTTCGAGCTGCAGGGATGGAAAGAGGCGCCCCGGGAGCACCTGGCACGCTGGCAGCAGCTGGTCCATCCGCTCTGGCTGGCAGACTTGCAGGCAGGCAAGTCGGTCATCGCCGCCCCCAAGGGGGAGTGGAAGGTGTTCGAGGTGGACTGGGGATCCCCCAAGGCCTATCTGCTGAGCCACATTCCGGGAGCCGGCTACATCGACACCAACCGGCTGGAAGGGGAGCCGCTGTGGAACAAGGTCTCTGACGAGGCGCTCAAGGCGCTGCTGCTGGAGAACGGCATCCGTCATGACACCACCGTCATCCTCTATGGCCGCAACACCATGGCGGCGGCCCGTGCGGCCCATCTGATGATGTATGCGGGGGTCGAGGATGTGCGGCTGCTGGATGGCGGGCTGGAGGCCTGGTTCGTGCAGCATCTGCGCACCGAGACCGGGCTGGCCAACAAGTTCACCCCGGCCAAGGAGTTTGGCGTGGCCATCCCGGCCCATCCCGAGTACTACACCACCCTTGACCAGGCCAAGGCCCTGCTCAAGCAGCCGGACGGCGCCCTGGTCAGCGTGCGCACCTGGGACGAGTTCGTGGGCAATACCTCGGGCTACAGCTACATCAAGCCCAAGGGGGACATTCCCGGGGCCAGATGGGGTCATGGCGGGGTGGATGCCAACAGCATGAGCGACTTCCACAACCCGGACGGCACCATGAAGCCCGCCCGCGAGATCCTCGCCATGTGGGATGAGTGGAATATCGAGCCGACCCAGCAGGCCGCTTTCTACTGCGGCACCGGCTGGCGCGCCTCCGAGGCGTTCTTCTACGCCTGGTTGATGGACTGGAAGCGGATCAGCGTCTACGACGGCGGCTGGTTCGAGTGGAGCATGGATCCGGCCAACCCCACCGTCACCGGCGAGCGCAAGCCAGGCAACTAAGACGGCAATGCCGAGCAGCGGAAATAAAAAAGCACCTTCATGGAAGGTGCTTTTTTTGTCTGCAAGGCATGGTGAACCGGGATCAGAAGGAGGCCACGCTGGTCTGGTCGTAGAGGCCGTACTTCCTCGACAGCATCTGGCCGCCGTCCCGGGTCAGGGGGACCCAGCTGATGTTGGCGCTGTCGATGGTGGACTTGAACATCATCAGGTCGAACGGGATGGTGATGTAGAGGCCCTTGGTGAAGCTCCCTTCGCCATACTCTTCTGCCGACACATTGGTGAAGGTGGCAAAGAAACCGGCGCTGATCCCCGAATCAAAGGTCTTGGCGAAGTTGAACGTGGCGCCATAGTCCCCCGCGAGGTAGCGACCCACCGAGATCTGGGCTGTCACCTTGTCCAGAAACGCCGGTTGCCAGTAGGTGGTGACATGGCCGGTGGCGATCTGGTAATCGGCGAGCTGGAGGGTGTTCTCCCAGTCCCGCTGCCTGACCAGGTTGAGATCGGCGCCGATGGCCCAGTTGCGGTTGAAGGGGCGATACAGGGCCTCCCCGCCAACACCGGCATACATCATCTCCAGATAACCGCCATAGGCCTGGCCGTACCAGCCATCGGCAAACTTGTCCATGTGGGTGAGCTGCAGGTTGTTGAGCAGCACATTCGATGACGTCACGTACTCCCGCACCCAGGTACGGACCCGGGGCAGGGCCTCTCCATCGGGCGGCGGCTCGGTGTAATTGAACTTGTCGTAGTTGTTGACGAGGTTGACGAAGACGGTGCTGCTCACCCAGTCGTGCTCGGTCATGTGCCAGTCGGTGTTGGCATTCAACCCGAGCTGGTACATGTAGAAACTCTCGGCTCCCCCGATGGACTGGCTCAGCTTGGGCACTATCTTGAAATCCCATGAGCGGGGTTCGGCTCCATGGCGCAGTGTGCCTTCGACGGGGGCTGGTGGCTGGCGGCTGACCTCGATCTCTTGTGTCTGGCCTAGGGGGAGATCGCTGTTGGCACGACGCACGGAGTCGAGATCGACTCGGCTCTCCTGCAGGGGCATCCCCTGCTTCTGCTCGATGATGCGCAGCTCTTTCACCGTGGAAGGCAGGGCATTGACGGCCAGCAGGGTGGCTCGCTGCTCGCTCTGGGCCTGATCCCTGTATCGGGTCTGCTCTGCCTCCAGCGTCAGGGTCTCCTTGTCACTGTAGAGTGAGGCCTGTTGCCAGCCCCCATTGCTGGCCAGCTGGGAAGAAAGCGTCGACCAGTCGACCTGCTCCAGGGAGTCGACCTGGCTGGCCTGATAGGCCGGAACGGGGGGATCCATGACCTTGGGCAGCGACAGGGAGGGGTCGTTGAAGTTGGTATGCCATGTCAGCCCCCACATCAGGGTATTGCCGCGCTGATAGCTGAGGTGCATGTCGAACACATCGTAAGGCTGGTAGACGATGCCCACATTGATGGGAGTGCTCTGAACGATGGCCCCCGCCGACTCGTGACTGTAGTCGTTGCCCTCGTATTCGAGCTTGAGCCTGAGGGGCTGCCAGGGGGTCTGGTACTCAATCCCTCCATAGAGGGCCGCCGGGCCATGGAACAGGCTGCCGAATTCAAACTTGCCGCCGTTGCCCGAGGAGCCTTCATCGCGCTGACACCAGCCTTCACGGACTTCACAGAAAGGGTTCTTGATGTTGCCGCTCTGACCCATGTTCCCCCACGCCATTCCCAGGGTGAAATCAAGGTTCTTGTAGCGTTTGCTGGCGACGATGTATTCGCTGTCAAAGAGCCCGGTCCCCATCACATCGCGCAGGCCCACAGAGACCTGTGGGCGCCAGGTGGATTCGGTCCAGAGTCGGGCTTTGACATCCAGCCCCTTGTCCTTGTAGGTCTGGTCGCCACTGAAATTCTCGTCATTGCTGTAGAGCCGGGTGCGAATGTCGGTGTATCTCAGGGTGGCTTCCAGCCAGGAGAATGGCTGCATGGAGATGGACCAGCGCCGGTATTCCTGGTCATCCATGTAGTTGAATGAAAACTCGCCTTCCGGAGCCATGCGTGCCGTCGGCATCTGGAGCAGGCCCACGCCACCAAAATCACTCTGGGTGGGGAGGAGAGGCGAGGAGCTGTCCGTGTTGGCAAACGCGAAGGGGGAGGCAAGCAGCGAGAGAGTGGCGATTCTGGTCAGCATTACTCGGGTATCCGATTAGCAATCATGTCGGCAATACGGAGATTGATGTTCTTGAACTGGGCAGGCAACAACGCCGGATCGAAACCGGCAAACAGGGTTGCACCCGGCATGGGCTCGATATGGTATTCGTTCCACACCGCGACGGGGGACAACTGGACGCGGCCATCCGGCTGGATGAGATATACCTCGCCAGGGTTGGCGCCGGGTAGCAGACTGTGGCCCTGCCAATATTCAGCCAGCCCCTTGGCGGGTTCATGGGGCATGGACCTGCGACTGTTGATCAATCCCAGCAGGTAGAGGCTGGATGGCCTGGGAGAGAGATAGAGAGAATAGTCGCCAGACAGACGGGGGTTGTTTGCAGGCTCCACTCTGCTGAGATCCGGATCCAGCTTGATGTCAATCCGGCCGGCCACATCGAGCTGATCCAACTCGCGCAGCAGTTGCTGGGTGGCCTGAACCAGACCGCCCTGATGCGCTCTCATCCAGAGAACCTGGAGGGCTTTCAGATCGCTGAGCAGTTGTTCTTTGGCTTGCTGTGCAGACTCATCTTGGGCGGGGGAGGAGATGATGGCGGCAGGCCAGTAGACGTCGCCGGGCAAGCCGGGCGCATTCAACAGTTGTTCCAGACGCTGGCTATCGGAGAGGGAAATGGTGGTCTTGCTGGCATGGCCGACCATCACCCGGGTGATGCTGTCGGCATGAAGCCATGGGGCATAGCCAATCAGAAGCGAGAGTATGATTTTTTTCATGGTGCATAGGGCTTGGTGAAGACCATCTCGATGGTGCTGTTGTCAGGGCCGATGTGCTGAATGGTTTTTCTGACCAAGCCCGTCTTTTTGTCCAGCCAGTAATAATTCTGCCACGTCAGGTCATCCTTCCCCGACTGGACCGTCTCTTCGTAGAGGGAGGTCGTCAGCACGGCGCCATTGATATCCAGATTTTCATCGACCAGCTGTTTGAAGGTGGTGTGGAGGTTTCTTCCGCTGTGGCGAAGTTGCGCCCATTCGGCCAGATAACTGAATTGGGCATCGCCAGGAATGACGGCCTGACTCAAGGGATCCGCCATGGTGGCGGCGAAATAGCGAAGATCATTATCCAGCTTGAGCGTCTTGGTAATTCGACCATGCTCGGTCACTATCAAGCCTCTGTCGCTGCTGACCCAGGAGAGGCGGTCTCCGTCGGCAAAGGCGAGCACGAGCAATAGAGGTGGTCTGTCGTCAACGGTGAGCAATGCACTGGCATAGGGCAGCTTTTCGATGGCTTCCGGGGAAATGGTTATCTCATCATCCGCAGTGAAGATATATTTGAGCTGTTGATAGCTATCAACGTTGCTGTCTGCACAGCCAAACAACAACATTGATAGCAATAAAAGAATGCGCTTGATTAGCATGAAAGCATCACTGAATAAATAGAAAAACAATAAAGACTGCCCTGAGGCAGTCTTTATTTCATTATATCAACGAGCTGTGCTGGTGACAGTCGAGGGGTTGTCGTCGTTGTTGTTGCTGGCAACGGCAACGGCAACACCGATTGCAGCAGCAGCGGCTACGCCAACGGCGATGGCACCAGCGGTGATGCCACCGACAGCAGCAGCGCTAGCAGCACCGGCACCGGCAGCGGCGCCACCAGTGCTGGCGCCTGCGCCAGCAGCAGCTTCTTCAACAGCCATGGTCGGGCTGGACAGGGCCAGCAGTGCAGTCATAATCAAAACACTCTTCTTCATATATTTCCCTTATAAAATCAGAATAGTCGACGATCGTTCTACTCTATTGTGATGGCAAGCCATCGTTTTTGATCAATTTGCATCCATTATTTTTTATCATGACGGAATGCAAATCGAACCAAAATTATCATCACCCCCAACATGCCGCCCAAGAGGGCACCCAATACGACGATGAGTGCCCGTTTCGGCTTTATTTTCTCTTCAGCGATAACGGCAGGGTCAAGCACTTTAAAGACATATTCCTGATTGACTTCGGCGAGCATCAAGGTTTTGGTCTGCTCTTCTATCAATTGATAAAAGACTTTCTGCATATCGGCCACGGAAGTCTTGGAGAGTTGTTCGGTCAAATAGGCGATATTGCGTTTTGACTCCTCCTGATCCCGCTGTTTCATGGTGCTGTTGAGATCGTCGATCAACCAGTCCACCCACTGTTTTGCCAGTTGCGGAGAGTAGAAGTCGACGCTGACGGTCAGCAGCCCTGTCTTGGGGTCGCTGTTGAGATTGACCAGGCTCCTGAACTCTTTGATGAGCTCCCAGTCAGTGGGCTCGGGAGACCTGCCGGGCGGCATCTCGCGGACCCACTGTTGGGACTGGGTGTCATAGATCTCGGGGTCGATTAGCAGCTCACCCGTGGTTTTATCCATGCCGGTGGCGGCGATCAGGGGGACGGCCAGTTGATGGCGGCGAATGAACTCCCCGAGAAACAGCCGCGACTTGCCCACCTCGATGGCGATGGACGCCTTGTCTCCTCCTTTGTTGCCCAGATCGACCCCGGCCAGGCTGGCCAGCCCGCCGAAGCGGGAGGCCAGCGCGGAGAGTCCTCCCCCCTGTTGTTCAAGGGAGGGGGTCAGGAGCGCTTCGGCACGATAGATGTTGGGACTCCACAGTGCGAAGGCAACGGCGAGACAGGTCGCGATCAATGTGATGGCAAAGAGCCACCACTTGCCTTGCCACAGGGCAATAGCCAGCTCTCGCAGGTCGATTTCATCGCTTGCCGGAGCAAGATCCCTCGGCAAGGGAATGACGTTCGCTTTTTGTGCTTCCATGATGATTTGATGAGTCCTATGGAATATGACTGGACGCGTCCAGCGCGTTATTTGATGGCGGACCAGGCGACGCCCAACTGATACATGATCTGGGTCGCCGAAGACATGATGCTCAGGTTGTCCAGATAGTCGGAATCCACCGGCACTATGATGGTGTCCCCCGGCTCCAGGCTCTTGCGTCCGCCAAACCAGCTGTCATTGGGCAGCATCACGCTGCCATTGGCCTTGATGACATAGACGCGATCGGTATCGGCTTGTTTCTTGGTACCACCGGCCAGGCTGATGTACTCGTTGATGCTGGTCTCCTCTTTGTAGATATGGGAAGAGGGGAACTGCACCATGCCCGCGATGGAGACCACGTTCTGCATGGTCGGGATATAGAGTTTGTCGCCATCCTCAAGCAGGACGTCTGACTGCTTCTCTCCGGCCAGCAGGGCTGGCATGTCGATGGTCATGCGTCCGATGGCCTTGCTGTTTTCCAGCTGGTTGACCACCGACATGGCTTCGGCAGGGGAGCTGCTGTAGTTGGCAATGGTGCTCTGTCTGCGCAAGGTCATGGTCGAGATCTCCTGGCGAAGTTCATCGCGCAGCATCACCAGCCGCTCTTCCTCCTGCTTGCGCAGGGCCTTGCGGGCGAAGATGGCCCCGTTGGGGTTGGCGTAGGTCGTGATGCCACCCACGCGCTCGATCAGATCGTGCAGGCTCTCTCCCCTGCGCACGGTGTAAGTGCCTGGGAATTTCACTTCACCGAAGACCTGGACGGTCGCCTCTTCCCGCCATTGGGGATGGGGCAGGACGTTGATGTTGTCCTTGGATTGCAGCAGCGGTGAACCGTAAGGGCTGTTGGCGGTATCCAGCGAGAATCGCTCGTTCTGTACCAGGATGCTGTCGCCCCGCTCATTGACGCGGGAGAGTTCGACCACGTTGGCCTGCTCGTTGAATCCGCCAGCGGCCAGGATGGCATCGGACATGCGGCTGTTGTCGGTCAGCGGGTAGAGACCCGGGTATTTCACTTCGCCACGCACTTCCATGATCTTCACCGGCTGACCCAGGGTAGACTGTGCCTTCAGGCGCTCGATGACAGGCGCCAGAAGGGCTTGCCGTGAATCGGCGACCACTGCGTCCGTGGCGGTCTTGTCGGACAGGGAGGATAGCTTGATCTGAGAGTCATTGTTGAGCTCGTCACTCTTGACATCGGCGCCGGTGGAAACATCGGTCCGCATCATGGCGGCGTTGTCCAGCTCCCTCGTCTTGGTCTTGAGATCCTTCACTCTGGTCGAGGTTGCGGCAGTCTCTCTGAGCCGGTCAGTGGCATCGTTGCGGAACACCAGTACCTGGTCCCTGGCCTGGAGTACCACATCGTCTTTGCTGCCCGGCTGTTGCAGCGCCTTGCCCAGGTTGAACTGGATCACGCTGATATTGCGTTGGGAATCCACTTCCCTGACGACCAGGGCATAGCTCAGGTCGGTCGCTGATAGGAGATCCCGCTGAACGCTCTTGAGCAGGTTGCTGATGCGGGTGCCCGGGGTATAGCTGTAGACGCCATCACGTACCACGGCCCCTTTGACGACGATGGCCTGGCTGTACTCGGTGCTGCTCGGTTTGACCGAAATCTTGTCACCGTCCCGGATGCTGAACTGACGATCATGGCCATTGGCCAGCGTCAGGTTGAAGACTTTCAGACCGGTGTCCGTATGACGTTCTACCGAGACTTCCTGCAAGGCTGACGCCTTTACGCCACCGGCCAGGGCGAGCACGTCCGCCAGGGGCGCCGAATTTCTCAATTCGTAGATGGCGGGGCGCTTGACCAGTCCGCTGATGGACACTTCACTGCCTTTGGCCGGGACGAAGACGGTATCCCCCGCCTGCAAGCGAATATCCTGGCTGGTATCCCCCCAGACCAGCATCTTGTACAAATCCACATCGATGACTTTCTGTCCGGCCCGCTTGACCTGGATCTTGCGCAGGGAGCCGACGGTGTCGATGCCGCCTGCCGCCTGCAAGACCTGGGTGACGGTCGCCATGCCGCTGACATTGTAGGCACCGGGGCGATAGGCATCCCCCATCACAAATACCTGCATGGCACGCATGGAACCAAAGCTGATGAAGGAATTGACGCCTATCATCTGCTCCTTGATCCGGGTTTCAAGGTCGCTTCTGAATTGCTGGAAGGTCAATCCACTGGCAGAGATAGGACCGAGACTGGGGAAGTCGATGAAGCCTTCTCGACCGACGCTCAGGTCATAGACCGCGTTTTCCTTGCCATACAGCTGCACATGGATTTCATCCCCCGGGCCAATGACATAATCATCAGCAACGGGCATATCGGTCACGGGGGCATCCAGAATGGGTTCACCGGCGAACACATTGTAACCGAATGGTTGGAGCTCCCCTGGCTGGGCTACCCCTGCGATCAGCGGGCGCTGGGATACCTGGCTATAGTCGACCTCCCGTGGCGCAGCTACCGGTGTTGACGGGGTGACAGGGGTCATGGCGCTGGCATTCTGGAACTGGTCGACAGAAATACCGTATTGCTTGGCCAGAGCCTGTTGCTGATCAGCGGGCAGGCGCTTGAATTGTTCCATCATCTGCGGGCTGATTTGCGGCGCAGCCAATACATTTAAACTAATCGCAGCTAATATCCATGGCGCTGTTATAAATTTCATTTTAGGTAAAGCCTTGCAATGTGTTTGTTCAGATTGCTGAAGATGGTGGGTAATAAATAGGGTGTTGACTCGGTCATCGAGTAAATTAGACTTTCTTTATATATCCGTGAAAAATAACAAGCCCCGTATATTAGAACATGCTTGTGTGACGTTTTTATATGCAAGGCACCCAGGTATATGGAAGGTCCGGGTATGCTCAGTGTTGTCAGCATGAGGAGCAAACCACCCGCAGGGGCAGGGATGGTATGACTGGTACTTGGCGTCAGCGTGTTGCCCCGTGCACGGTAATTATTGTGTCTTCACTCATTATGAGTGTCACAACGTCCATGCTGGTCGGGAGTAAAAAGACATGGCTACCGCATCCGAAGGGCAAATCGGCATGGGATGTGTATTTTTTGTTATTTTTTTCAGGTTGGACGACAGTGTGCGTCGCACCCGATGGTCAAAGCGTCAAATTATTGATTGTATTGGCAATGACAATGACATTTGTTTTCCGCGCGGAAATTTATCAAAAGTGTATTTTTTTGCAACATATATCAGACAATTCCTATGACCAATCTCGGATTATTCCTTTCTTTGAACAGAAGGCACAATAAATGACCGGGTATGTGACTGCGTGTTGATAATTCAGCATGCCGGACGTAATGACTTTGTTTCTGGTATCTGTGCGGGGTGTCGTATGGATTTTGTCTGGTGGGGTTGACTTTTTGCTCTAATTTTGTGGTTGCTGCAGTCTGAAACCCACCCTGAGCTAGGCTTCATCTATCACCGCCAGGGTGAGCGTGAAGAAGGGGAGAGTGATGAAAGCTGTGATGATGCTGGTTTGTCTGTTGGGATTGGCGGGGTGCAGCTCCCAATACATCATGAGCACCAAGGATGGCAAGATGATTGCCACCGACAGCAAACCCAGGTTGGACGAGACCACAGGCATGTATCGCTATTACGATGAAGAGGGGAGGGAAGTGCACATCAACAAGGACGACATCACCCAGATCATGGAGCGATGAGGCCCTTCTCAAGCAGCAAGGGCTGCCCGCGGGCAGCCCTTGTTATTCTTGGCGCTCATGCCGTCTGGGGCACCTGACGGTTGACCTGGCCGGCAAACAGCTGGTGGAAGCGGGAGTGGGAGTTGGCCAGCAGGCTCACCGGCGAACCCTGCTCCACCACGGTGCCGGCCTCCATCACCACCACCTTGTCCACCGACAAGAGCGGCTCCAGATGGTGGGCGATCACCAGATAGCTGGCCTCCGGCCGGTAGCGGTAGAGCAGCTCCGCCATCTTGCGCATGCCGCCGTGATCGAGATCCGAGGTGGCTTCGTCCAGCACGATGAGCGGTCGGCGCGACAGCAGGATGCGGGCGATCACCAACAACTGGGTCTCGCCGGCGGAGAGTTGCAGCCTGTCGAGATCCTCATCCAGCCGCCCGGCGCAGCGCTCGGCGAGGCCCACCCGGGCCAGCGCCTGCTCAAGCACGGCGTCCTCATGCTCGGTCAGGGGCGTCAGATTGGCCCGCAAGGAGCCAAAGAAGGTGAGCGGGATCTGGGAGACGGTGTCGTAGAGATCGCGCACCGCCTCCGGTGCAAGTCGTGACAGTGGCTGATTGCCGTAGAAGATCTCTCCCTGGGAGGCGGGATACATGGCCTGCAATACCCCGAGCAGGGAGCTTTTGCCTGCCCCGGTACGCCCGCACACACCCACCTTTTCACCTGGGGCCAGCTCGAAGCTCACCTTGTGCAGCGCCCACTGGCTGGTCTGGGGGTAGCGCAGCCCCAGGTTGTCGAAGCGCACTGCGGGGTGAGGGGTGGCGAGGGCCTCTCCCTCCTGGCGTTCGCTCTCTATTTCGCTATATTCGCGCACCCGCTCCACCGCGTTCATCACCTGTTCCACCTCGGCAAAGGTGCGGATGAGGGAGTTGAGCATGGCGGAAGCGGTAAAGGCATAGGTGATGGCAACCGCCCCCAGCAGCGGGCTGTTGCCAAAGGCCACCATGAGTGCCACGGCCCCCACCAGGGTGGCGGAGAGCAGGGTCTGGTGCATGCCGAGCCAGCGGTTGATGGAGGTGGTGGTGTACCAGCTGCGCAGGTTGTTGTCATAGTGGTGCAGCACCTGGTCCAGCGCGAAACGCTCGGCCCCGGCCAGGCGCAGGGCGGGGGCGCCGCGGATGGTCTCGCTGATGCTGATGTAGAGCGGGGAGCGCAGCACCGAGGACTGGCGCCGCAGCTTGAGTTGCACCGCCCGGTAGCGGCGCTGCAACACATAGAGCGCCCATCCCACCAGGGGGGCGATGAGCAGCAGCAGGGGAATATTGATGCCGATCACCACCACCTGCAAGGCCACGGACACCAGCATGCCGAACAGTCCCACCAGCATGGAGAGCAGCATCTCCTGCGCCTCCCCCAGATCCCGGTCGAAGCGGTTGAGGATGCGCCCCTGGGGTACCTTGTCGAAGAAGGCCATGGGGGCGCGGCTGATGCGCCCCAGCATGCCGTCAAACAGGGTCCAGGCCAGCTTGAGGCCGAGTTTGTAGTTGATGACTCGCACCGCCATGATGCAGGCGAGGGAGCCCGCCCCCAGCAGCACATAGATGCCGAGCAGGGTCGTGACGTCGCTCACCTCGGCCTTGCCGCCGAGCCAGAGATCCGAGGCGATGCGCAGCCCTTCCTGGCCCAGGGTGAGCAGCAGGACGAGCAGGATGGCACCGGGGGCGGCGAGGCGCTGCCACATGAAGCCAAACAGTCCCCAGTCCACCTTGCCCTCCACCACTTTCTCCTCGCTGAACTGCTCCGCCTCCTGAGGGGGCACCGGCGGGGCGGGCTGGGGATGCTGGACAAGATCCGCCAACTGGTGGGCATCGAGCTCCACCAGGCGCCCCTGCTCAATGCGGATCACCCGATCGCACCTGGCCAGCACATCCGGGTCGTGGCTTACCAGGAGCCGGGTCGGCCCCGGCTTGAAGGCGAGCCCCTGCTCCAGTACCTGGGCCGCGACCATGGGGTCGAGCGCAGACAAGGGGTTGTCCAGCAGCAGGATATCGGCCCGGGCGTAGAGGGCGCGAGCCAGGGCGACCCGCTGTTGCTGGCCGCCGGAGAGGCGGGTGCCGAGCTCCCCCACCAGGGTTTGATCCCCGTGGCTGAGCAGCGCGAGATCGGCCGTGAGGGCGCAGGCGCCGAGCACCCAACGATAGCGCTCGGCGTGCCAGGGCTGGCCGAACAGGATGTTGTTGCGGATGGTGTCGTTCATCAGCCAGGGTTTATGGCCCAGATGGGCAACCCGGCCGTGGCGACGGATGCTGCCGGCAAACTCGCTGTCAAAGCCGGCAACCAGATGCAGCAGGCAGCTCTTGCCCGCCCCGGTGGCCCCGGTGATCCCCACGAGCTCCCCCGGTGCGATGGCGAGGTTGGCTCCCTCGAGCACCGGTTTTTGCTGGTGCAGGGCACTGACGCCTTCCAGGTGGAGGGTCCCCGCCGGCAGGGCGGGATCATCGAGTTCCCGGTGCTGCTCCGGGCTGTTCAGGAACTCGCACAGCCGGTTGAAGCCGGTGTTGAAGTTGATCAGGGTGCGGATGAGGTAGGGCAGTCGCATCATGGGGATGCGCAGCACGGTAAACAGGGCGATGGTGGTGAACACCTGGGGCAGGGTGAGGGTGTTGCCCGACGCCAGGTAGGTGGTGAAGGTGGCCAGGGTCACCAGCAGGGGAGTGCTCAGCATCAGCCCTTCGTTGATGGCATCGAGCCTGAGCACCCGGCCCAGCACCCCCAGCTCCTGCTGGCGCTTGGTGTTGGCCGCCCGGGTGAAGAAGGGGCCAAGCCCGTTCTGGCGCACCAGCCGCAGCTTCTTGATGTATTCCGCCAGGATGCCGTTGCGCTCGTCCTGTTGACGCTTGAGCTGCTGCTCCTGCTGGTTCATGCGCCGTACCACCCGGGTGGAGATGAGCAGCAGCAGGGCCAGCACCGCGAAGCCCACCAGACCGGCACTGCCCACCTGCCACACCAGCAGGGTGATGGTGCCGATGAGTTGCAGCGCCATGGTGACCGGCATGGCGGGGTCAGCCAGGATCCAAGTGACATCCCATACGTCCCGGTTGATGAGGTTCTGCACCCGGCCGCCGGCCCTGTCGTCGAAGCTCTTGCCACCCTGTTTCATCACCTTGGCGAGCAGGGACTCGGCCAGCAGACGGCGGATGGGCACGTGCATCTTGAGGGCCAGTTGCAGGGAGTGCTCCGCCAGCATGCCGGCGGCGAGCACGGAGGCGAACAGGGCCAGGGCCAGCAGCAGCTTGTGGCCGGTGGTGGCATCGGTGCCGAGCTGGGTCATGCTGTGGTTGAGCAGCCAGGGGCTGGTCAGGGTGGCGAGCATGCCGAGCAGTTGCAGCAGGGTGAGCAGGCCAATCCGTCCCTTGTAATGACGCCAGATAAAGGCGGTCAGAGGCCAGGGGCGCACCGGCTGGCGGGCGGTGAGCGCGAGGAAGGCGTCGGCGCGGCCGTCGCGCCTGTCTTCCGGCAGCAGGGGATAGAGATCGTCGAGACTGACCTGGGGCTGGGTCAGCCCCTTGCGCAGCAGCGGGCCGGTCCAGCGATAGAAGAGGCGACTCAGCCAGCCGGCCGAGATTTCCGGATGATCCAATGGGTGTCCTTGTTGTTTTGTGTTGCTTCCATGGGCGGGGCGGCTCATGGGCCGCCCTCGAACTTGTCGTCTTGCTGCGGGCGTGCGCCCGGCGGGATCAGCGATCCCGGTTCATGCGGATGAGACGGTCCAGGATCCGCTCGCCATCGACCCGCAGGCCGTTGTGTTCGTACTCGTTGGTGATCCAGGCACGGCTGTTGCCAAGCCCCTTCAGGGTGTCGCGGCTGAAGTCAAACTCCACGTACATGTCCTCGGCATAGACGGCGCAGGCCACCGGCACAGTGTTGCGGGCCAGCTGCGCCGGATCGTAGAGGGGGCCCCAGTCCGCTTTCTGGGCAAGCAGGTGGGCGGCCTCCTTCAGGGGAATGAGGTCACGGAACTGCTCGAACATCCAGGGGAAGATCATCTCGCCGGTGAAGGCAAAATCCTTGCCTGGCGCCCAGGCCAGGGCAGGGAACTCCCTTCTCACCCGCTCGGCCGCCCAGTTGCTGGCACTCCCTTCGCAATAGATGAGCTCGTGCAGGATGGCGAACACCGGGTTGGTGTTGAACGGCTGCATGGCCTGCACCTGATAGAGGAAGGCGGGGTTGAGGCGTTCGCCGATGAAGGCGTCTTCCAGCAGGAAGTAAAGTGCCTCGAAGGCGCCGCTGGCCCCCAGATCCAGCCCCTGCTGCTGCAACTGCTCCACCGTCAGGCGCTGGCCGTTGGGCAGGCGCACGTCGTGGTGGTGCAGGTGGTTGGCCAGCCGGTTGGCCAGGGCCTGGGCATGGGGGAAGCGGGTGAAGAAGGCGCGGTTCTTGTCCGCCACCCGCTGGTAGGTGGCGCGGTAGACCTCATCCGCACTGCGCCCGATGGGGGCCACGCCGCCGGTGAGGTAGACCTCGTGCAGGCTCCGCGGGAACAACGAGAGGTAGGTGAGGCTGCAAAAGCCGCCGAAACTCTGGCCGAGCAGGCTCCAGGGGCGCCCCGGGCTCAGCACCTCGCGAATGCATTCGGCGTCGCGCACTATGCTGTCGGCGCGAAAATGGCCGAGGTAGTCCGCCTGCTCACTTGGGGTCATCCCCGCCAGGGCGTCAGCACTGATGGGGGTGGAGTGGCCGGTGCCGCGCTGATCGAGCAGCAGCACCCGAAACTCCTGCAGAGCCCGCTTGATCCAGCCGCCATCGGCGGTCGGGCGAGGAGCGCCAAAGCCCGGGCCCCCCTGCAAATAGAGCAGCCAGGGCAGATCATCATCCAGCTTGTCCTTGCGGCAGAGGGTGCGGCCAAACAGGGTGAGGGTCGCCTCCTCGTCGGGATGCTGGTGGTCGAGGGGCACGGTAAAAAAGTGTGGCTCGCAATGGATGCCATCCAGCACATAGTGCAAGGGGCTGCTCATCTGGGGTCTCCCTGAGGGTAGGAAAATCGTCGGGCTCATCATAGCCCTGGCGCAGGGGCGGGTCACGCCGGTTTTCCAGATTGTTAACAGAGATGGAGCCTGAGGTCGGTGCCGTACAAGGTGTGGTTTCGCCGCTGTTGACGGCTGGCTGCAACTGGACAAAGATGAGCCGCCTGCCGGGACGGGCAGGGATAGGTCAGCACCCCGGGTGCAGGAAACTGGATGGAGTTGGCTCGATGAAGCCGAGATGGATACGTGTTCGCAAGAGACGCACACAGAGGGATCCGGAGGGGGTGCTGCAGGTGGGTTTGCTGGTGTTCAGCGCCACCTGTGGTGCCACTCTGTTGCTGGCGGCCTGCAATGGCGGTTAGCTGAGTGAAACAGACCCGCTTGTCATGAGCGGGTTTTTTCATGCCGGAGCAGAAGGTCGGGACCTGCCTGTAGCCCTTTGCTGACGCGGGTTTGCGGTATGCAGAGTACGGCTGCTATGGTCAATTTACGACCGGATCCACAGAGGGAGGCGATCATGAACAGTCGTGAAAAAGTCCTGGCTCATTTGGCCACAGATCACCGGGTTGCAGGATTGACCGCTGGCGAGGCACTGGCTGGCATGAGCCACTCGATGAGTTCGCTCCTGCTGCAACAGGATCAGCACTTCTTCCGCCGCCATGCGGACGACCCCTGTCACGAAGTCGCCCGTGCCTGCTCGGCTGGACACGTATGGCATGGGGACGAAAACCACTACTAGCCCCGGCATGTGAGTAAATGACAGATGCAAAAAGGCCCGCTCATCTGAGCGGGCCTTTCGAATTTGGCTCCTCCTACTGGACTTGAACCAGTGACATACGGATTAACAGTCCGCCGTTCTACCGACTGAACTAAGGAGGAATAGTTGGTGCCCAGAGACGGAATCGAACCGCCGACACGGGGATTTTCAATCCCCTGCTCTACCGACTGAGCTATCTGGGCAACGGCGCGCATTAAACCCTTTCTGGACTGAGGTGTCAACCACAGGCCGCAGATTGATGTACCGTTCGCTCGATATCCGAGCAATCTTCCCGTGATTGGACCGGTTTTCTCGTTTTAACCATGAAAAGAGGGGCACCTGTGGGGCAGGGGGGGCCGACGGCCAGCAGAATATCATGAAGGGGGGCGAGCTGTCTGACGTGCCGAGGGCTGCCCGCTGGCGCCAAGCCGGGAGAGGCGCCAGTTATCTTGGCCCATCGATTGAGCCTGCCGCGCTCTGCGGGTATGCTTTGCCGCACTCATCCCCTGGCCATGGTCCGGGCCGACGCGGCTGGCAGGGGTGACATCCATCCAACATCGCCTGGGGTTTATATGAATACCAATATGCAAGAGTGGCGCGAAGAGACCGCCGCCATCGTCAACGAGCTGCTGGCCGATGGCAGCAACCCGGATCTGGATTACGAGATTGAGCACCACTTTGCCTGCCAGAAGTTCGATCTGCTGGAGAAGGCGGCGGTCGATCTGTTCAAGGCCGGTTTCGAAGTGACCGACGCCGAGGAGATGGAGCTGGACGACGGCGCTACCATCTTCTGTTTCGACGCCATGGTGGAGTGCAAGCTGGACATCGACACCATCGTCGCCGACATCGAGAAGATGCTGCCCATCCTCGAGAAATACGGGGTGGACTACGACGGCTGGGGCACCTACTTCCAGGAGTAAGTGCGTCAGATCACGTACGCTTTGCAAAAACAACAAGGCCACCCTCGGGTGGCCTTGTTGTTGCTGGCTTACTGCTCCGGCAGCTGGTAGCTGCGGGCAAAGTCGGCCGGTGGGAGGGGGCGGCTGAACAGATAGCCTTGCAGCCGATCGCAACCGACCTGCACCAGCCAGGCCTGCTGCTCCGGCGTCTCCACCCCTTCGGCGGTGATCTTGATGCCAAGCTCATGGCCCAACCCGATGACGGAACGCACGATGGCGGTGGTGGCCTGGTTGGTGGCCAGCCCCTGGGTGAAGCTTTTGTCGAGCTTGAGGGTCGCCACCTGCAGCCTGGGAAGATAGGCGAGGGAGCAGTAGCCGGTGCCGAAGTCGTCGATGGCGAGCTGGAAGCCCGCCTCGATGAGGCTGGCCAGGTTGCTCTCTATCTCGTCGGCATTCTCCATCAGCACCCCTTCGGTGATCTCCAGCTCCAGTTGCCAGGGGGCGAGCCCGTGGCGCGCGATGCAGTCGAAGATCTGCGGGCAGAGCTCGGGATCGCGGAACTGCAGGGGCGAGAGGTTGATGGAGAGCACCAGATCCGGGGCCGCCACCTGCCAGCGGGCAAGTTGGGCACAGCCGAGCTCCAGCATCAGCTGGCCGAGCTGGCCTATGAGCCCCAGCTCCTCCGCCAGCGGAATGAACTCGTCGGGGGAGATCATGCCGAATTCGGGATGGGGCCAGCGGCAGAGCAGCTCAGCCCCGTGCAGCCGGTTGCTGTGGGTACAGATGATGGGCTGGTAGACGGCGGTCAGCTCGGCGGACTTGATGGCGAGTGGCAACTGGGCGGCGATGAGCTGGCGGCGTTTGAGCTTGGCATCGAGTGCGGGGTCGAACAGGGTACAGTGCTGCTGCTGGCGCTTGCCCTGGGCCAGGGCGGCCTCGGCGTGGCTCAGCAGACGCTCGGCATCCTTGGCCTTGCCATGGGCGATGCCGAGGAACACCGGGATCTGGATCCTGTGTTCTTCCACCTGATAGGGCGTCATCAGCTCCTGCTGCAGGTTGCGGCTCCACGTATCCAGAGAGAGGGGGAGCTCGGGCAGCAGCAGGGCGAAGTCATCCGCCGCGACCCGGCAGAGCAGGGACTGGGGCGGCGCCAGTCGTTGCAGGCGACGGGCCACCTGGCTCAGCAGGCGGTCGGCGACCCGTATGCCGAAGCGATCGTTGATCTCGCGAAAATGTTGCAGATCCACCAGCAGCAGGCTGGCCTTGCGGGCGCCCAGATGACGGCTGGTCTGGAGGAAGTGGGAGAGCTTGAGCAGGCCGGTCAGGCTGTCGTAGTGCTGCTCCTGCTGCAACTGGGCCTGGGTGGTGCGCAGCCCGGTGATGTCGCGGCTCAGGGTAAGGATGCCGAGGGAGTTGCCCTCGTCATCCGGCACCTCGACCCGGGTGACCTCCAGATGGCGGCCTCTGCCCTGGGCATCCACCACGCAATACTCCCCCTGACCCAGGGTTTGTTCGACGGGCAGCCGGGGCGGGACGCGCCGACCCAGAGCCTCGCTTGCCACCAGCCCCATGAAGTCGAGAAAGGCCTGGTTGCAGTCGATGAGCACGCCCTGATGATCCTCGAGACGGATGAGGTCGGGAATGGCATCCAGCAGGCGGCGTTGCAGCAACTGCTGCTGGCGGAAGGTTTGCTCCAGCTCCTTGCGCTGATCGATGGCGCTGACCATGGCAAACAGGGCGATGGGGTCGCCGTGCTCGTCATACAGGGGAACCTTGTTGATCTCCATCCAGCTGGCGCCTTCGCCGCTGTGGCAATGGAGCTGCTGGTGCAGCAGGGGTTTGCCGTCGGCCAGCAGGCGGTCATCTTCCTCCCGGAATACATCCCCCCAGGGCATCTCGGCATCGCTTTTGCCAATGAGTTCGCTCGGGTCTTGCAGGCCGGCTTCCCTGGCGAATGCCTTGTTGGCAAACAGGTACCGTCCGTGCTTGTCCCGGCAGAAGATATTCATGGGTAACTGGTCGATGATCTGCTGCAGCAGCGCCAGGGAGAGCGAAGAAGTCACGAGAGCACTCACGGGGGAGACTTCGAGCAAATCTATGATAACAGGTGGGTTTTGTAAAGCCTGGGTTAAGAGTACGCCATTTGTGCGGATCCCTGCTGACAGCCTGTGTCGCGATCGCCATAATAGCCGCCGGTTGGCCTATGGCCTTATGGATGAGAGAAGCAGCATGAAGAAGATAATGGGGGGCGCCCTGGCCCTGTTGATGGTGGGTTGTGCGAGCGACAACAACGGCGGCGAGCAGTATCGCTATACCCCGCCGGTTGCCAAGGCAACCAACAACACCCAGGAGATGGCGATCCCGGTGGATCTGGTGTGGGCCCGTGCCGAGAAGTGGTTCGGCGATCACGGCCTGAACATCGAGAACAGCCAGCGTGGTGCCGGTCTGATGACCGCCAACGTGGAAAACTCGGCCGATGGTCTGGAGTGGCTGGATTGCGGCACCATGGGGTCCAAGGTGGCGCTGGGCAACCCCAACCTGCAGATCAACCTGATCATCACCCAGAGCGGCAACAACAGCGTCGCCACCGTGAATGTCAAGGGCAATACCCAGCTCTACTTCGTCGAGTCCTCCGGCGAGCGGGTACTGGCTCCCTCCATCACCCCGGTGTGCGTCTCCCGCGGCAGCCTGGAACAGAGCCTGTTCTCCACCCTCGGCAACTGATCCTGCCGGGTATCATGAAAAACCCCGTTGCGTGCAACGGGGTTTTTTTATGCCTGCTCCGCGCCCATCAGGGCGTGAGGGGAGGGATGGCGCCAGAGGATCAGGGGGTCAGATCACCGTGATAGAGCACATGGTCGCCGGATTTGAGCACATAGCCCTTCCAGGGGAAGAGCTGATAGCCACCGCCCTGCCAGGACCAGTTGCCCTCTTCGCCCTGGCGGATCAGCCGGATCGGCTCGCCCTCTGGCAGGGTCAGCTCGGCCTGACTCTGATCGGCATTGAACAGCACGAAAGCGCTGACGGTCTGACCGGCATCGGTCGGATTGAGGCGAATGCCCTGCTCGAACAGCCGCACGCACTTGCCTGCCAGCGCCGACCATTGATAACCCGCGCTGCCGATGCAGCCATGTTCGTCGCGATCCGCGCCGACCAGGGGCTCCCTCGGTGTCGTGTTGCAGGCGGCCAGCAGCAGGGAGGCGGCCATCAGGGTCAGGGTGCGCATGCTTACTCCTTGGCGTCCCGTTCGATGACGATGTTGGAGAAGCCCAGCTCCTTGAAGTAGTTCTCCCGGTAATCCTTCACGCTCTTCTTGTCGCGGCGGCACACCTGGGCCAGCTGCTCTTCCATGGCGTGGAAGCGGGTCAGATCGATCCCCTCGGCGGCGGCAACGGCATCATAGATGCTGTTGAACTTGTCGTTGGCGTAGCCAATCTCCCTGGCCTGCTTCTTGTAGGTGTAGGTAATCTTGAACGCCATGGCGTCACTCCTTCTCTTTGGCCTGCTTGCGCTGGACGTACAGATAGAGGCTTTCGACCTTCTCTCTGGCCCAGGGGGTCTTGCGCAAGAACTTCAGGCTGGACTTGATGCTGGGATTATCGGTGAAGCAGCGGATATTGATCTGCTGCCCCAGCGCTTCCCAGCCATAGTGCGCGACCAGGGCGGTGACGATGGCCTCCAGGGTCAGCCCGTGCAGCGGGTTGTTCTTCTGGGAAGCGGGTTGATCGCTCATACCTGCGCCGCCAGGGTGGCAAAGGGCTGACCCATGCGGGTGGTGACCCCGTTGGCCAGGTGCGGCTCGAAACCGGCCAGCATGCCCGGGCCAAACAGGCAGACGACTGTGCTGCCCAGCTTGAACAGGCCCATCTCGGCCCCCTTTTGCAGAGTGATGGCTTCATCGCCGGTGTAGTCCCAGCGCACCACCTTCTTCTCTTTGGTCGGCGCTATGTTGCCGGCCCAGATGGTTTCGATGCTGGCCACGATAGTGGCACCGACCAGCACCAGGGCCATGGGGCCGTGGGGGGTTCGGAAGGTGGCCACCACCCGCTCGTTGCGGGCAAACAGGTTGGGCACGTTCTCGGCGGTGAGGGGGTTGACGGAGAAGAGATCCCCCGGCACGAACACCATGCTCTCCAGCACGCCGTCCAGCGGCATGTGGATGCGGTGGTAATCCTTGGGTGCCAGATAGATGGTAGCGAAGTCGCCATCCTTGAACGGGGCTACCAGATCCTCATAGCCCCCCAGCAGCTCGCGGGCGCTGTAGTCGTGGCCCTTGGCCTGAATGATGCGACCTTGGCTGATCGGCCCGAGCTGGCTGACGGTGCCATCCACCGGCAGGGCCAGGGTCATGGCGTCTTCCACCACGGGGCGGATGCCGGGTTTGAGCTCGCGGGTGAAGAATTCGTTGAAGCTCTTGTAGTGGGCAGGGCTCTCGTGCAGCGCCTCGCTCATGTCGACCTGGTACTGCTTGATAAAGGCCTCGATCACTTTGGTGGTGAGGTTGCCCGCTTCGGCGGCGGCAAGTTTGCCCATCAGGCGGGAGAGGGCGTGTTTGGGCAGGCAGTATTGACCGGCAATTTTCAGGTTGTCAGTGATGCTCATGATCTTCATCTGGGAATGAGTTGAACGGGTCACAGCCGCGCCTGTTGGCGACCGTGGCGGGCTTCCTGCATGGTTTCCAGGATGCGGTGGTAGTTGTGGAAGCGATCGGCGCTGATGGCGCCCGCTTCGACCGCGGCGCGCAGGGCGCAGCCGGGATCATCCTTGTGGGTGCAGTCGCGGAACTTGCAGCCACCCAGGTAGTCGCGAAACTCGACGAAGCACCAGGTGATGCGGTCGGCTTCCAGGTGCCAGAGGGCGAACTCGCGGATCCCGGGGGAGTCGATGAGATCGCCGCCGCTCGGGAAGTGGTAGAGCCGCGCCGTGGTGGTGGTGTGCTGGCCGAGCCCCGAGTTCTCGGAGATCTCGCCGGTGAGCACGTCCAGCCCCGGCATCAGGGCGTTGGTGAGGGACGACTTGCCCACCCCGGACTGGCCCACGAAGATGCTGATCTTGTCGGTGAGCGCCGCCTTGAGGGCGTCGATGCCCTCACCGCTCTCGCAGCTCACCAGCAGCACCTCGTAACCGAGCTTGCGGTAGGTCTCGAGCTGGCGCTCGATACGGGCGCGGGCCGCGTCATCGAGCATGTCGACCTTGTTCAGCACGATGAGGGGCGCTATCTCCACATCTTCTGCCGCCACCAGGTAGCGGTCGACGATGTTGGTGGAGAACTCGGGCATCACCGCCGAGACGATGATGATCTGGTCGATGTTGGCGGCGATGGGTTTGACCCCGTCGTAGAAGTCCGGCCGGGTCAGCACCGAGTGGCGCGGGTGCACCGCCTCGATGACGCCGGCTGTCGCGGCATTGAGGCCGGGGCGCCACACCACCTTGTCGCCGCACACCAGGCTGCTGATGCTGCTGCGCCGCAGGTTGCTGCGGTGGATGGCACCATCGCTCGCCTCGACATCCGCGTGCTGGCCGAAACGGCTGATCACCACCCCTTCGATGGCGGGGCCGAACAGGGTGTCATCTACCACTGTGGTGTGCTCTTTTTGCAGCCGCCGCTCGCGGTTGGCCTGGACGCGCCTTTGTTGACCCAGATTGAGTTTTGCTTTCTTTGCCACGGGGTTTGCCAGTTTATGAACAGATTCAAAGCCAGTATGATACATGCAAATTGGCAAAATTCCGCCATTCCTCCCAATAGAGAGAGCAATCATGACAGTCAGCGCGCAGAACCTGGTATGGATCGACATGGAGATGACGGGTCTGGACCCCGAAGAGAACGTGGTACTGGAGATCGCCACCATCGTCACCGACAAGGACCTGAACGTGCTGGCCGAAGGGCCGGTCATCGCCATCCACCAGAGCGAGGAAGAGCTGGGCAAGATGGATGACTGGAACGTCAACACCCACACCAAGAGCGGGCTGGTGGCCCGGGTCAAGGCGAGTGAATACGACGAGGCCAAGGCCGTTGCCGAGACCCTCGCCTTCATTCGCCAGTGGGTGCCGGAGCGCACCAGCCCCCTGTGCGGCAACAGCATCGGCCAGGATCGCCGCTTCATGGTCAAGCACATGAGCGATCTGGAAGCCTTCTTCCATTACCGCAACGTGGACGTCAGCACCATCAAGGAGCTGGTCCGTCGCTGGCAGCCTGAACTGCTGGATCAGTTCAAGAAGAGCGGTTCCCACCAGGCGCTGGACGACATCCGCGAATCCATTGCCGAACTGCAGTTCTACCGCGCCCACGTCTTCAAAATCTGAGTGGTTGGCAAGGGTTTGCCGTCGTTCGGTTGCTAAAATCAGCAGTTCGGCCAGCTTTTGAGCGAACGGCTGCAACCAGACAAAAAAGCCCTTGCAATTGGAATGTCTGCTCTTATAATTCGGCTCCCGTACAGTAGCGCAAGCAACCAAATGCTGTACGGTCTGTTTTCAGGTTTTGCGGGAATAGCTCAGTTGGTAGAGCACGACCTTGCCAAGGTCGGGGTCGCGAGTTCGAGTCTCGTTTCCCGCTCCAAAATGTTTGCTGATGACGTTCCGATGCGGGAATAGCTCAGTTGGTAGAGCACGACCTTGCCAAGGTCGGGGTCGCGAGTTCGAGTCTCGTTTCCCGCTCCAATCATCAGCACAGCCTCAAGACAATCCATGTTGCGGGAATAGCTCAGTTGGTAGAGCACGACCTTGCCAAGGTCGGGGTCGCGAGTTCGAGTCTCGTTTCCCGCTCCAATATGCAGTACCGGAGTCACCGCGTTGGTAGAGCATGTTCAGTGCTTGCCAAGGTCGGGGTAGCGAGCGCGAGTCTCGTTGCTTGCTCCAAAAATATGTAAGTGATATTCCGATGCGGGAATAGCTCAGTTGGTAGAGCACGACCTTGCCAAGGTCGGGGTCGCGAGTTCGAGTCTCGTTTCCCGCTCCAATCACTTGCAGATGACATTCTGTTGCGGGAATAGCTCAGTTGGTAGAGCACGACCTTGCCAAGGTCGGGGTCGCGAGTTCGAGTCTCGTTTCCCGCTCCAAACAGTGTCCAGTAAATATATGTAAGTGACATTCCGTTGCGGGAATAGCTCAGTTGGTAGAGCACGACCTTGCCAAGGTCGGGGTCGCGAGTTCGAGTCTCGTTTCCCGCTCCAATCACTTGCATATGACATTCTGTTGCGGGAATAGCTCAGTTGGTAGAGCACGACCTTGCCAAGGTCGGGGTCGCGAGTTCGAGTCTCGTTTCCCGCTCCAATCTCTCTTCGACGTCCTCATAATCCCTTTGAATTGCCCATCACATCGCGCCGCGATGATTTGTCGTATCCGGCGTTTGCCTGCTTTCTCTCTTCCCCGCACATCCCAAGTCATAAGACCAAGATGTATTGCTTGCTAATAGCCTCCCGGAGATCGGGTACAACCCTTTGCGGTCGGCTAACAGGCTTGGCAGGGCCTGAATGACAGACAGTGGCTCGGTATAAGTTAAAACCGGGGCATTTAACCAAAACTCATAATTTTGATTTATAGCGGCTGGTGGCGGCCATAAACGGCTTGCAGGTGGGGATGGCAAGCCCGGCAAGAGCTCAGCCGATCGGGGAGGGGAAATCGCGGGCAAAAAAATAGGAGGGGCGATGGCTCCTCCTACGGGTTCACTGGCGCTGGCTCAGATAACGGTGACGTTCTCGGCCTGAGGGCCTTTTTTGCCCTGGGTCACAGTGAACTGGACTTTTTGACCTTCAGCCAGGGTCTTGAAACCTGCGCTCTGGATGGAGGAGAAGTGAACGAAAACGTCCGGTCCCTGGGATTGCTCGATGAAGCCAAAACCCTTGGTTTCGTTGAACCATTTTACTTGGCCGGTGCGAATGTCAGACATGTGGTAAGTCCTATCTATAACAAAATGAAACTAAGCCTGGTTGGGCAGCATTTGCCTGGAAGTCAGGGGTTGAAGCATGACTGACCACGTCTCTTTGTCCCAGTAGCATGTAGCACAATCCCTGTCTAAAGCCTGACCGATTGTACTGGAGCCCGATCCCTTGTCAATTTGGCACTTTTCATTTTTTGAGCGAGCTAAAAGTATTGTGAAGTCAGCAGCTTGTTTCATGCTTCACATCAAAAAAAACGGGAGGCCATGGCCTCCCGTCTGCATAAGAGGGGGTGGTCGAGCCCCCTTATTCCTTGAGGGCGAACCCTTCCCCCTGGCGGTCGTAGCGGTAGCTGACCTGACCCAGAGAGCGGACCTCGACCCGCTGGATGCGGCGGCTGGTGTCCACCAGGATGAACACCGACTTGCCCGACTGCAGCCGGGTCAGCGGCCTGTCCGGCCCTTCGATGGCGATGAGCCGGCTGAGCTCGGCCCCCGGCAGCTCGAACTTGCGGAAGATGGAGTAGAGGGTTTCACCGGCCTGCACGTCGTGCTGCAACCAGGTGCCATCCACTTTCTCCTCGACGGGCTTGGCGGCCTGTGGCTCACCGGCGTTGCCGACGGTCAGGGCCTGGGCCGGCACGGCCAGAGGGACCGCCAGAGAGCCTGACGGCGCCGTGGTCGGGGCGGCGGGGGCGGGTTCCCAGGCCAGCAGCAACAGCCAGAGCGGCACCAGCACCAGCAGGCCAATGGTGTGCTTGCGCGGCAGGGGGCTTGCCAGCTTGAACGAGGCCGCCTTCGGCTCCTTGTTGCGCTGACCCAGGCCACTCATACCCTGGCCGAGACGCTGGCGCAGGGGCAGGGTAGCCGCGTTGATACGTTGGAGCAGGGTTCCTTGTGATTCGTCTTGGCGACGCTGCTGGGCTCGTCTGTTATGGCCACGTGGGCGACGGTCCGGGGTGGGCACGGCATTTACCTCTCACTACATTGCCTGCCATCAGGCAAATATGCCGCCTATGGTAAACGGACTCGCCCCCGAGGGGGAGAGTCCGGAGCATGAAAATTATCAGCTGAGACGAAACTGACCCAACAATTGCTGCAAACGTTCCGCCGCCTGACGCAAGGCCTGACTGGCGTTGGCCGTGCTGGTGGCGTCCCTGGCGATGTCGTTGGCCAGTGCGCTGGTTTTTGACAGATTGCCGGAGACGGTCTCGGAAACCGAGCTCTGCTCCTCGGCGGCGGAGGCGATTTGGTAGGTCATGTCGTTGATGGTGGCGATGGCCTGGAAGATGCTGCCGAGGGCCGCCTCCGCCTGATCCGCTTCCCCCACCGCCTGATGGGTCAGCTGCTGGCTCTGCTGGATGGCGTTGACCGCGTTGGTGGAGCTGTGGCGGATCTTGTCGATCAGCTCCTGGGTATTCTGCACCGCCTGCTGGGTGTTGCCCGCCAGCTTGCGCACCTCGTCGGCCACCACCGCAAAACCGCGCCCCTGCTCCCCGGCCCGAGCCGCCTCGATGGCGGCGTTGAGCGCCAGCAGGTTGGTCTGATCGGCGATCCCCTGGATGACGGTGAGGATGCTGGTGATCTGCTCGCTGTCGTGAGCCAGCCCTTCCACCACCTCGGCTCCCTTGCCCGCCTCGGCAGCCACCTTGTGCATGGAGTGGATCACCCGCTGGAAGCGTACCTTGCCCTCGTCCGCCGCGCTCTGGGCCTGCTTGGCGGAGTCGGCGGTGTTGTTGGCGTGGGTGGCCACCTCCTGGCTGACATAGGACATCTCCTGCACCGCGGTCAGCATCTGCTCCATTTCCGCCTGGTGATGCTGCAGGTTGTTGTCGGTCTGGCCGGCGATGCGATCGGTATCCCCGGCGTGGCGATGGACCTCGCTCGCGGTCTTCTGCACATCCCCGAGCAAGGCCTGCAGCTTGTCGATGAAGCGATTGATGCCCCGGGCCAGGGCCCCCAGCTCGTCCCGGGAGCGGCTCTCCAGGCGCTTGGTGAGATCCCCCTCGCCGTCGGCGATGTCATCCACCAGGCTCACCATCTGGCGGATGGGGCCCGTGATGCTGCGGGCAATGACCAGCATGGTGCCAAGGGCCAGCGCCAGTACGATGAGGGCACCGATGAGCTGTTGGGTCATGGCGGCGCGGTTCATGTCGGTGAGCTGGCGTGCCAGCTCGTCCGCTCCCGCCAGCACCACCTTGTAGGGCAGGGTGACGATGATGGCCCAGTTGCGGGCCATGCCGGGCACCGCGATGGGCACCGAGATGCGAAACGCATCGTCGAGCTCCTGGCGCTGCACGTCCGGTTTGAGGTACTGCTGCCAGCCGTTGCCGAGCACCTTGTCGGCGCGGCTGCCGAGCAGGCTGGCGTCGCCGCTGGTACCGGTGATGACGCCGGCGGCGCTGACGATCAAGGTTTCCCCCTTGCCGTCATAGATGTTGCTGTTGAGGGACTGGGCCTGGCGGCTGATGGAGTCCACCGCCAGATCCAGCGCGGCGATGCCCCTGAACTGGCCATCCACCAGGATGGGGGTGGTGATGGTGCTCACCAGCACCTGCTGGCCGTTGATGTCCACCTTGAAGGGGTCGATGAGGCAGGGGCGCCCCTCCCGTTTCGGGCAGGCGTAGTAGTCGTTGGCCGGGTTGCCGAACTCGTCCGGATCGCTCTTCTCGATGGAGAGCAGCAGGTCGGTGCCGATGCTCTCCTTGTCGCGATAGAAATAGGGAACGAAGCGCCCCTTGTCGTCACTGCCGAGCGCGCTCTGGCCGGCGAAGCTTTCGTCCTGGCCGTCGAAGCCGTTGGGTTCGAAGCCCGCGAAGGCGCCATAGAGCTGGGGCTCCAAAGCAAGCTGGGCCTTGAGCAGGTCGGTGGCTTGCTGGCGATCCAGCGGCAGCTTGCCCTCCTGCTGGCGGGCGAAGACGCTGGCCATCTGCTGGGTGTAGGAGAGCCCCTTTTGCAGCAGCTGGGTGATGGTGGCGGCCTCGGCACGGGCGTTGGCGCTCACCTTCTGCCACGCCTCCTGTTGCAGGGCGGCGCGGCTGGAGTCGATGGTGAGCTGCTGGGTCTGCCGGCCTGAATACTGGTTGAGCAGGATCAGGATGACCAGGGCCGTGGTCATGGCGACACCGGCCAGTACCAGGATACGATTCTGGATAGAACGAAACTGCATCGCGCGTTCCTTGTATCGTTGAGGGTTCGTTGACGGGGTGACTGAAGTATCGGCTGTGCGGGAGATCTCTCCAGCGACCTCGCCTAGCTAAGCGGGAAAAAAGGGAAAATTCTGAGACATCACTCTAAAACAGCGGTTTTTGCGGGAATAGACCCTATTTTCCCCTCTGCCTCGCCATGGTTTTCCCATCCGTCATTGTCGGTGCTAAAATGCGACGGTTTTTTTAACGAATTGGCCCAAGGCCCTCTACACAAGGCTTAAAGATGAAAGTCAAAACCCGTTTTGCTCCCAGCCCGACCGGCTTTTTGCATGTCGGCGGTGCCCGTACCGCACTCTATTCCTGGTTGTTTGCAAAGAATCAGGGCGGTGAGTTTGTGCTGCGTATCGAGGATACCGATCTGGAACGTTCCACTCAGGAGGCCATCGACGCCATCATTGAGGGCATGGAATGGCTGGAGCTGAACTGGGATGAGGGCCCCTACTACCAGACCAAGCGCTTCGATCGCTACAACGCGCTGATCGACGAGATGCTGGCTGACGGCCGCGCCTACAAGTGCTACTGCTCCAAAGAGCGTCTGGAAGCGCTGCGTGAAGGCCAGATGGCCAACGGCGAGAAGCCCCGTTATGACGGAAAGTGCCGCGACCACGACCACGATCACCCGGCCGATGCGCCGCACGTGATCCGCTTCCGCAACCCGACCGAAGGCTCCGTGGTGTTCGATGACCACGTCCGTGGCCGCATCGAGTTCGCCAACACCGAGCTGGACGATCTGATCATTCGCCGTACCGACGGCGCGCCGACCTACAACTTCTGTGTTGTAGTCGATGACTGGGATATGGAGATCACCCACGTGGTGCGTGGCGAAGACCACATCAACAACACCCCGCGCCAGATCAACATCTACAAGGCACTGAACGCGCCGGTACCGGAATTTGCCCACGTCTCCATGATCCTGGGCGACGACGGTGCCAAGCTCTCCAAGCGCCACGGCGCCGTCTCCGTAATGCAGTACCGCGACGACGGCTACCTGCCGGAAGCGCTGCTGAACTATCTGGTGCGTCTGGGCTGGTCCCACGGGGATCAGGAGATCTTCACCCTCGACGAGATGATCAAGCTGTTCAGCCTGGATGCCATCTCCAAGTCTGCCTCCGCCTTCAACACCGACAAGCTCTTGTGGCTGAACAACCACTACATGCGCAACCTGGATCCGGCCTATGTGGCCAAGCACCTGGCCTGGCACATGGAACACCAGCAGATCGACACCAGCAATGGCCCGGCGCTGGCCGACGTGGTCACCCTGCTGGCTGAGCGCTGCAACACCCTGGTGGAGGTGGCCGCCCAGAGCCGCTACCTGTTCGAAGATTTTGAGGCCATCGACGAAGCCGCTGCCAAGAAGCACCTGCGCGGTGTGGCTGCCGAGCCGTTGGCGCTGGCCAAGACCAAGCTGGCGGCCCTGGAGACCTGGACCACCGAGGCGCTGCACGAGCTGATTGAAGCGACCGCCGCCGAGCTGGGTCAGGGCATGGGCAAGGTCGGCATGCCGCTGCGTGTGGCTGTCACCGGTCTGGGCCAGTCTCCTGCCATCGATGCCGTGATGGCGCTGGTGGGCAAGGAGCGGGTCCTCGCCCGTATCGACCGCGCCCTGGCGTATATCGAAGCGCGCATGGCCGCCGAGTAAACTTGCCGCCGCACATTGCCGTCACCGGTCTGGGGTAATCTTTCCCCTGCCATCGACGCCGTGATGGCGCTGGTGGGCAAGGAGCGGGTCCTCGCTCGTATCGACCGCGCCCTGGCGTATATCGAAGCGCGCATGGCCGCTGCATAAACATCGGCCATGGCATGAAAAGGGCCTCCTGACGGGGGCCCTTCGTATTTTGGCCTCAAGCGGATTTGCGACGTAAAACAGCGACATAGCGACGAGGTTGGCGGTAAAAACAGCTAACTGCCTGAATTTTGACTAAACGCTCCAGCGGGCGAGAATTTTGGGTTGACAGCAAAGCGGGTGATGCCTATCATGCGCCTCCGTTGCCAGAGATAACTTTGGTAGCGCCGAGGTGAGTTGGGGTTATAGCTCAGCTGGGAGAGCGCTTGCATGGCATGCAAGAGGTCCGCGGTTCGATCCCGCGTAGCTCCACCAAATTCTCCTCGCACAATCTGGAATCCAAGGGGTTATAGCTCAGCTGGGAGAGCGCTTGCATGGCATGCAAGAGGTCCGCGGTTCGATCCCGCGTAGCTCCACCAGGTTCCCGATTGACATGAAGTACCCAGGGCAGTGCGGTGTGTATCACCCAGGCCGACCTTTGTGGGGTTATAGCTCAGCTGGGAGAGCGCTTGCATGGCATGCAAGAGGTCCGCGGTTCGATCCCGCGTAGCTCCACCATTATTGAGGATGAATGGCCGCCAGAACCATTCATTGAGTACCGAATTTGGGGTTATAGCTCAGCTGGGAGAGCGCTTGCATGGCATGCAAGAGGTCCGCGGTTCGATCCCGCGTAGCTCCACCAAATTCAGAGTGATTCAGTATCACTCACACACACCGGGGTTATAGCTCAGCTGGGAGAGCGCTTGCATGGCATGCAAGAGGTCCGCGGTTCGATCCCGCGTAGCTCCACCATCTTTCGCAAGAAAGCACCAAGGCCACCGCATCACGGTGGCCTTTTTGTTTGCCTGTCATTTGGATTTCCCATGATCTCGCCCTTTGCATTTGTCTGGCAAATGGCGTTTCACCCTGTCCGCGAGGGCATCAGCGGTCCTGGCCGCCGCTGACGGGGGTGAGGGGGGGATTGGCGCCGATGCCGCCATGGCCATGGCGCGGGCTGCACGATGCCATCCTCTGCCGCGTGGCGGTTGGCTCGTTCGGCAGCCTGCGATGGTGCTTCACACTGTCCGCGAGGGCATCAGCGGCCCTGGCCGCCGCTGACGGGGGTGAGGGTGGGGATTGGCGCCGATGCCGCCATGGCCATGGCGCGGGCTGCGCGATGCCATCCTCTGCCGTGTGGCGGTTGGTTCGTTCGGCAACCTGCGGGATACGCTATCCGGCCCCTGGTGTCAGCACCGGGTTTCCCCGTCGACAGGGTGCCAGCCCCTCGGGAAAGGGGTGAGGCGGGGCAACAGGGTATTTATTCATCCCATGATGTGGCCCTTTGCATTTGTTTTTCAAATGGCCATGGCACAAAAAAAGCCCGCGATCATCGCGGGCTTTGCACCTGGCATCGAGGATGCCGCGTCTTAGCGACGGCGCCGCCAGGCGAGCGGCAACAGGGCCAGCAGCAGGGCGCCCATGGCGCCGCCACCCCCCTTGCTCGCTTCCTTGAGCTTGAGGTCGACGATGACGGGGTCGTGGTCCGAGGCGCTGAAGGGGTTGTCCGACTTGATGAGATCGCCGGTGTAGGCGCTGCCATATTCGAACAGGTTGCTCTCGAAGGAGTTGATGTGCCAGTCGGCCACCGCCACCACCTTGTCAGCCAGCGCCGGGTTGGCGAGGGCGTAGTCCAGGGTGCCGAGCTCGGCCTCGTAGCTGTAGGAGATGGCCTTCTCCTGGTTGAACTTGACGTTCAGATCCACCAGGCCGTAACCCTTGGCCACCGTCTGGCCCATCTGCTCATAGGGCTTATCGCCGATGTAGGTGTGGGAGGCGGAGCGGATCTGGCGCTCCCCCGCGACCGGCGCATAGTCGGTCAGCACCCGGATGGGATCCTCCTTGGCGTAGGAGTTGAAGTCCCCCACCAGCAGCACCTGCCCCGGCATCTTGCTCACCGCCTCCCCCAACACCTTGGCGGCGCTCACCCGAAACTCGGTGCACTTGCCCTGCAGATCCGCAGGCTCCGTCTTGCCATCCCCGTTCTCATAGCAGCCCGACCCCTTGGACTTGAGGTGGTTGACCACCAGGGTCAGGGGGGCGTCGCTGCCCGCCACGGTGAAGCGCTGGACCAGGGAGTCCCGCTGACCGGCGCTCTTGGTGACGCCGCCCGTGGTGTAGCGCTGCTGGGGCAGGGGGATGACGTCGGCATCCCCGCTCGGGGTGAGCAGGGCGGGGCGGTAGATCATGGCCACCATGATGGCGTCGCCGCCAAAGAAGCGATCCTCCGTGAGCAGGGCCTTGGGCAGGGTGATGAAGGCGTAGTGCTTGCTCGCCTCCTTCTGCCTGGCGTTGAGGCTCTCCACCAGATCGTGGAGGGCGGCGTGCTCGTCAAAGCCGTTGTTCTCCATCTCCATCAGGCCGAGCAGGTCTGCGTCCATTTCGGTGATGGCGTTGACGATCTTGGCGCGCTGCAACTGGAACTCCTCCAGGCTCTTGGCGCCGCGGTTGCAACCCTTGGCGCTGTCCGCATCCGCCTGATCCGCGCAGAGCACGTTGAGGGCGCCCCCCACGCTGGAGTGGCTGGTGAAGTAGTTGAGCACGTTGAAGCTGCCGATGCGAAGATCAGTGCCATCCAGGCGGGCCGGGGCGCTCTGGCGGTCGTTGTCAGCGGTGCGCAGCAGATCCCCCGCGGTGATGGTCTGATCCCGGGGCACGATCAGGCGGTACTCGTTGTAGCTGTAGCCGACCATGGCCTCCAGATTGACCGGGGCATCGCCGATGCGCAGGTAACCCTGCTCCGGCTCCCAGGCGGGCAGCCAGGGGAGCTTGCCGTCCCCCGCCTTGAAGTCCGACTCGAGGAAGACGCGGTTGCTGGCGTTGGCCTCGGCCAGCGCCACGGCCTCGGGGCTGCTCGCCACATGGAGCTGGGTCGGCTTCATCAGCGGGGCGCCGTGAGCGAGCACCAGGTTGTTGCGCCGCGCGGCATAGTCGTAGCTGAAGTTGCGGCTGATTTGGAGGGCGCTGTCGGCGTCAAGGCGCACCCGCATCCCTTCGTGACGTTCTAGGGCCCGGGCCAGGGTTTCCCCCTCCAGTACCCGCAGCGCCGTGGCGGCCGGGGCGGCGCCCTGGGCCAGGGTTGTCAGGCGCGGCGTGCTGCCGTCAAACAGGGGTTTGAGCTGGGTGTGGCCGTAATACTCCTCGACCTTGGCCTCCAGACAGACCAGGGCGCCCGGCTGGATGTCCGGGTACTTGCTGGCGAAGTGCTTGTCGTTGAGGTAGACGAAAATGCCGTCCGACGTCTCGGGGTTGCCGTCCCCCTGCACATCCAGCAGGTAGAAGCCCTTGTTGAGGCTTTCCCCCAGACCTGAGACTACCGCCTTGACCGAGACGCTCTGGGCGCTTTCGAACTGATCGTCCGGGACGAGGGGGCTCTTGTCGCCACTGCCCTGGATGGCGGGGATGGGGGTGAGGGCACTGTCGGCCGGGCAACTGAAGCCGGCGGCGTAGAGAGACGGGGACGCGAGCGCGAGCCCCACGGCCAGCGCCAGCAGGGTAGGTGTTCCTTTCATGGGTATTCCTTTTTTTATTTTTGCCAGTGTTTCCATAGCCTTGGCATCGTGGCCAAGGGCGCGCATTGTCACATTTCTGGCAGCTCTGACCAGTGAACCAACGCACATTATGAGGAGACAAAGGAGCCCATCTGCCATTTTTTGACGTGGCTAACAGTTTGATATTGATGATCTATTTGTCATCAGGTGGGAGCGAAAAGTGTGAGGCCGCCAGCATTCACATATTTTCCTTCGAGAATAAAGATTGAGCAGTGGTCACTTGCTTCCTATACTCGAGCCGTTCCTCACGGAACCCAGGCAAAGGGCAAACCGGCAGTGATGCCGGGACGCAAAGCCTCCGATCTGTCCCATCCGGGCCAGACAGCGGGGTTACCCAGGGTGACTTGAGGGTTTGTGGCCCGTCCATGGCCTGTTGTCGCTCCCTTGTTCCCTGTTGCGATTGCGCTTTTCCCGGTATTGAAGCCAAGACAAAACAAGGAAGATAACAATATGCAACAGATCTTGAGGCCCAGCAGGCTTGCCATGCTGGTCGCCCTTGCGGCCGTCCCTGCCTGGGCGCAGGCCGCTTACCCCGCCTATCAGGCCGGCACCGCCTACAAGGCTGGCGACATCGTCAGCAACGCAGGCGCCCTCTATGAATGCAAGGAATTCCCTTACTCCGGCTGGTGCGGCGCGTCCCCCTATCACTACGCCCCCGGGGTGGGGGTGGTCTGGGCCGATGCCTGGAAGCTGTATGGTGGCGAGGTGCCGCCACCGGCCCTGGTCGTCGCCATCGGCTCCCCCGCCGTGGGTGCCAGCGTCAGCGAGGGGGCCAGTGTGGCCCTGGCGGTGACGCTGAGCGGCCCGGTCACGGCGCTCGCCCGGGTGGAATACCTCATCGACGGCGTTCTGGTCGCCACCGCCACGGCTTCTCCCTGGAGTGCGAGCTGGTCTGCCGCCGGTGCGGGCGCTCACGCCCTCAAGGCCCGGGCGCTGGATAAAGACGGCAAGGTGCTGAGCGAGGCGGATTCGAGCTTCAAGGTCGCCGCCGTGGTGGCGCCAGAGGCGCCCAGGGTGAGCATCGCAAGCCCGGCCGCCGGTGCCAGGGTGACCCTGGGCCGCGCCCTCACCGTGAGCGGCAATGTCACCGACGCCAATGACGACGTCGCCAAGGTCGAGCTCTTCGTGAATGGCCAGAAGGTGGGCGAGGACACCAGCGCCCCTTGGCAACTGAGCTGGACGCCCCAGAACAAGGGGCTGACCGGCCTCAAGCTGGTGGCGACCGACAAGACCAACCTCTCTGGCGAGTCGGCCCAGGTGGACGTGCAGGTGGAAGAAGCGGCCCTGCCCCCTACCGGCGGCAACCTCTCCTGCGACGTGCGCCAGATCTACCGCGCCGACGGCAGCGAGTGCATGGGGGATGACCACGGCCGCCGCGTCATCGGGTATTTCACCTCCTGGCGCACCGGCAAGAACGGCCTGCCCGCCTACCTGGTGAGTGACATTCCCTGGGACAAGATCACCCACATCAACTACGCCTTCGCGGCGGTGGACGAGCAGAGTCACACCATCAAGGTGGATGACGCCGCCACCAAGCTGACCTGGAACGGGGTGCCGGGCGCCGAGATGGATCCGGAGTTCGCCTATCAGGGTCACTTCAACCTGCTGTCCAAGTACAAGAAGCAGTACCCGGACGTGAAGACCCTCATCTCCGTCGGGGGCTGGGCCGATACCCGCGGCTTCTACGCCGCCACCACCAAGGGCGACTGCTCGGTCAACACCGCCGGCATCAACGCCTTTGCCGACTCGGCCGTGGGCTTCATCCGCCAGTACGGCTTCGATGGGGTGGATATCGACTACGAGTACCCCACCTCCATGAAGGATGCGGGCAACCCCAATGATTTCCCGCTCTCCAACCAGTGTCGCGGCAAGCTCTTTGCGAACTATGAAGTGCTGATGAAGACCCTGCGCAACAAGCTCGACAGTGCCGGCACCGAGGACGGTCGCAAGTACATGCTGACCATCGCCTCGCCGGCCTCGGCCTACCTGCTGCGCGGCATGGAAAACTTCCAGGTCACCCAGTACCTCGACTACGTCAACCTGATGACCTATGACTTCCACGGTGCCTGGAACCACTTCGTCGGTCACAACGCCGCCCTGTTCGACAACAAGGCGGATCCCGAGTTGTCCCAGTGGGGTGTCTACACCCAGGCCCAGTTTGGCGGCATCGGCTATCTCAACTCCGCCTGGGCGGCCCACTACTTCCGCGGTGCCCTGGCGGCGGGCAAGATCAACATAGGGGTGCCCTATTACACCCGTGGCTGGCAGGGGGTCACCGGTGGCACCCACGGTCTGGGTGGCAAGGCGGCGCTGCCGAGCCAGAGCGATTGCCAGCCGGGAACCGGTGGCAGCACCATTCCGTGCGGCAACGGGGCGGTGGGCATCGACAACATCTGGCATGACCTTGACAAGAACGGCAAGGAGATTGGCGGCGGCGCCGTGCCCATGTGGCATGCCAAGAACCTGGAGCATGCGGCCAGCCTCGGCATCACCACCTTGCCGAGCTACGGCCAGGCCTGGGGTCTGGATCCCAACAACCCGGCCCACGTGATGCAAGGCCAGTATGTGCGTTACTACGACGACAAGGCTCATGCGCCCTGGCTCTGGAACGAGCAGAAGAAGGTGTTCCTCTCCACCGAAGATGAAGAGTCCATGGGTCACAAGCTCGACTACATCGTCAAGCGGGGCCTGGGGGGCGTCATGTTCTGGGAGATGGCGGGGGACTATGACTTCGACGCCGCGAAGAACGAGTACGTGATGGGCAGCACCCTCACCAGCCTCGCCTACGAGAAGTTCAGCAAGGCCGACAAGGCGGCCCTGAAGCAGAACGATCTGCCGGCGCCAGCCGCCCAGCTCGACATCGGCGTGAGCCTCTCCGGCTTCAAGGAAGGGGACTCCAACTACCCGATCAACCCGACCCTCAAGCTCACCAACAAGTCGACCCAGACCATTCCGGGCGGCACCCGCATCGAGTTCCTGGTCCCCACCTCCACCTCAGACACCATCACCGACCAGAGCGGCATGGGGCTGAAAGTGGTGGAGAGCGGTGGCAACCAGAACTCGGACGGCATCGCCAATGAGAAGGACTTCCACAAGGTGGCCCTGACGCTGCCGGCCTGGAAAGCCTGGACGCCGGGCACCGAGGTCGAAGTGGCCATGACTTACTACCTGCCGGCTGCTGGCGTGCCGAGTGGCATGCGTCTGATTGCCGGCAGTCAGACCATAGGCCTGAAGTCCGACTTCCCGGCCCTGGCCGAGGCGGTGCTGGGCAGCAGTGGCGGTGGTGACGGCGGCAGCGGTGGCACCACCTGTGCCAGCCAGAACGTCAACCCGGCGGACTACAATGCCTATCCGACCTGGCCGCGCGGGGATCACGCCAATGGCAACGACCGCATGACCAACGGCAAGGCGGTGTGGCAGGCCAACTGGTGGACCAGCAGCGAGCCCAAGGCGGGCGATGGAAGCTGGAAGCTGGTATGCAACTACTGAGTTGTCCCGGCTGCTGTACCTGCAGCGAACTCAGAGCGGGCGACGGCGCTGGACGCTGGTGTGCAGCTACTGAGTTGTCCCGGCTGCTGTACCAGCCACGAGCTCAGAGCGGGCGACGGCAGCTGGACGCTGGTATGCAGTGACTGATGACCTGTTGAAGGGGTTGCCCCCTCCCAACGCAACGATCCAATCCGGAGCCCAGGCTCCGGATTTTTTTGTGCCTTGTATCAGGAGAAGGAGGGGGAAAAGGGCAGGGGCGGTGCCATAAAAAAGACCGCTCCGAAGAGCGGCCAATTGCCACCAAGGCAATCTGCGGGGTGACCCCCTTGTCGATGTGTCGCGGCCCGGATGCCGAGTCGGGGAGATCCCCGTTCCGCCAGCCGGGCCGCGCAGCTTTATTGGGTGACGGCGCCGCCCTGCTGCTCTTTCAAGAAGCTGATCCAGGGGGAAGCACGACCACTGACGTTGCCGTTCTGGGCAGCCTGAGTGAAGGCGGAGAGCGCCTCCTTGGGCTTTTGCTGCTCAAAATAGGCGACCCCGGTCAGGAACTTCAGATCCGCCCGCTGCTCGCCGCTGGCGTTGGCGGCAGGCTTGGCGGCGAAGGCCACCAGATCCTGGTAGCGCTTGCTCTGGATCATCATGCGCGCCATCTTGAGCTGCAGCTCTGCATTGGGGGCCAGCTTGTAGGACTTGGCCAGGGTGTCGATGGCCGGGTCCAGCTCCTTGGCCTGATGCCAGTAGTTGGCGAGCGTCTTGTAGTTGGCCGCGGTGCTCTCGATCTGCCCCTCCTTCATGGCCTTCTCCATCACGCGGGCGGCGCGGTGGGGAATGCCGGCGAAGGCGAGGTAGTTGGCGAGCCGCTGCAACTCGTTGGCTTCGGTCAGCATGCCGAGGTTGTAGGCCCCTTCCAGTGCCGCCAAGGCCTTGGCATCGTTGCCCGCCTGCATGTGCATGGCCGAGAGCTGGGTCCAGTACTTCTTCTTCTCCGGGTAGCGGTCCACCAGGGCAGTCAGCACCTCGGTGGCCGGCTTGTACTGTTTCAGCTCGTAGTGGGCAGCCATCTTCAGCAGGTACCAGGACTCCGGCGCCTTGCCTGCGGAGAGCTTGATCGCGTTGTCCACTGCCGGAATGGCTTCCCGGTACTGCTTGAGCTGCACATGGGCGTTGGCCAGGGTGATGTAGGCGTGCGGGGTCGGCTTCTCGTCCTTGCCGAGGTTTGCGAACCACTCCTTCATGGTGTTGATGGAACCCTTGAAGTTCCCCTCCGCCATGTAGAGCTGGGCCAGGTTGTAGCGCACCTGCTGGGCCACCGGGGGCGGCAGGCCGCCGGTGGCGATGGCGTCGGCGAAGTACTTGGTCGCCTGACCGTACTTCTCCTGCTGCGCCGCCACGAAGCCCAGGGTCTGCAAAATGACCCCCTTGTCGTAGACCCGCTCGCCAGCGCCGGACAGCGCCTCCTGCAGCTTGGCATTGGCCTCGCCGTATTTCTTCTCGGTGATCAACGCCTGGGCCTTGTTGACCGCGCGGTAGGCGCGGTCAGACAGGGCGGGTTGTTCGGCGGCCCAGGTGGCGGTGCTGAGCAGCACCGCCATGGCCACCGGGGCGAGGATCAGGGTATGTAACTTTTTCATCGCCACCCTCCTTAGTTGGTCGCAAACTCGATCTCTTGCTGCATGCGACTGGCCTGCGGCTTGCCGTCCACCATGGCCGGCTTGAAGGTCCACTTGGCAATGGTCTGGCGCGCCGCCTTGCCGAGGTCATAGCTGCGGGGCTCTTCCTTGACGATGCGGATGTTGCTCACGGTACCGCGCTCGGTGACGGTGAACTCCACCAGTACCTTGCCGGATGCGAGACCGGCCAGGGCCGCCTTGCGGGGCATCATGGGCTCGAAGGTCGCCATCGGGATGGCGCCGTTGTTGCCACCCATGCCGCCGCCACCGCCGCCGGTGCTGTAGGCACCCAGGGCGTTGCCGCCACCGATGTTGACCGGGATGTCGAGTTTGGGCATGTCCATGGGGGAGCTCTCCATCTGCGGCCTGTCCGTGCTCGCCACCTCCATCTCGGGCGGGGGCGGCGGGCGGTTCGGGGGCGGCGGCTTGGGCAGTTCCCGTTGTTTCTCTTGCAGGGTCTCCTGAGGCTTGAGGCGGATGAAGTCGGTCATGGTGACGTCCTCCCGCTCCGTCAGCTCCCGGTGATCCGGCGTGATGAGCTTGTTCATTCCCAGAAACAGGAAGAACACCACCACGCAGGAGACCGCCAACGATATCAGGTATCTCATAGGGCTCGCTCCGGCATCAGCTGCTCTTGCTCGCCGCGATGGAGATGTTCTGGACACCGGCCATGCGGATCTGGTCCATGACCTGCACCACCAGCCCGGAACGGGACTCGGTATCGGCCTGAATCACCACGGCGCTCTCCGGGTTCTCCGCCCGCAGCCGCTCGATGTTGGCGCGCACGGCACCCACTTCGACGACCCGTTTGTCGACCCAGACCTGACCGTTCTCGCGGACCGCGACCATGATGTTCCCCTTCTTCACCGTCTCGGCCGTGCTGGCGCTCGGGCGGTTGATCTCCACGCCGGACTCCTTGACGAACGAGGTGGTGACGATGAAGAAGATCAGCATGATGAACACGATGTCCAGCATGGGGGTCAAATCGATGGCCGCCTCGTCAGCACCGCTGTCGCTGTGACGTTTTCTCATGGCAAAAAACTCCTTGCTTGTTCTGTGCCCCGGCGGGCATGGCCCGGCCGGGGATGTGCATCCTGCATCAGCCGTGTTTCAGGTTGTCTTCCAGCTTCTGCACCGCCAACTTGGCCTTGTGATCGAGCTGGTTGACAAAAAACAGGCCGGAAAGGGCGGCAATCATGCCCGCCATGGTCGGTACCGTCGCCTTGGAGATCCCCGAGGCCATCGCCCTGGGGGAGCCGGTGCCGGTGATGGCCAGGGTATCGAACACCTGCACCATGCCGACCACGGTCCCGAGCAGCCCCATCAGCGGGCAGAGGGCGATCAGCACCTTGATGACCGGCATCCCCTTGTCCACCGCCATGGCGACCCGGGAGACCAGCTCGCGGCGGATCTGCCTGGCGGACCAGGAGAGGTGATCGGTGCGGGCCAGCCAGGCCGCCTTGGTTTGCTTCACCTGTTTGGGGTAGACCGCCATGAAGTAGAACCAGCGCTCCAGCAGCAGGGCCCACATCATCAGGGTCAGGAAGAACAGGGCGACCAGCACGTCGCCCCCCAATCCCAGAAACCGGCGGACCGACTCGACTTCTTCAATCAACCAGAACCACATGGGTGACTCCTTAGGCTGCGGCTTTGGCGGCGTGCAGACGTTCCTGGTAGCGTGCGACGAAACCGGCGCTCTGCTCTTCCAGTACCTGGATCAGACGACGGCTCTGGGTCTGCACGATGGTGTAGAGGAACAGCATGGGCACGGCGACCACCAGACCCTGCATGGTGGTGACCAAGGCTTCGGAGATACCCCCCGCCATCAGCTTGGGATCGCCGGTACCGAACAGGGTGATGGCCTGGAAGGTGGCAATCATCCCGACCACGGTACCCAGCAGGCCCAGCAGCGGGGCGACGGAGGCGATCAGCTTGATGAGGCTGATGCCCTTCTCCAGCTTGGGCACGTTGCGCAGGATGATCTCGTCGAGCTTGGATTCCAGATCCTCGATGTTGTCACCCCGGTGATCCTGGTAGGCCCCCAGCATCTCGCCGATGGGGTTGCCCTTGATGATCTGCTCGGATTTCAGCTGCTTGCGCATGGCGCCGCCGATGAGGGAGAGACGGGCACCGCAGAACAGGGCCAGCAGGGTACCGATGACACCCAACGCCAGGATCACGTAGCCCACGGATCCACCCTGATCGATGCGCTCCTTGAGGGTCGGCGACTGCACCAGCAGGGAGAGGATCACGCCGCGGGACGGGTCGATAAAGATGGGTTCGACGCTGCCGCCACCCTGTTCAAACTTGGCGACCGGTTCCAGCACCGCGTTCTCGGGTTGGCGGGAGAGTTGCTCGAACTTGCCGGTCTCCGGCACGAAAGTGAGGTACTTGCCTTCGGAGACGGTGTTGAACTCGCCTATCTGGGTCACGGTCTTCTGGGCCTGGTTGCCCTCGCCGTAGACCACGGTGGCCGGGATCTGGCTCACCTTGCCACCGTCGACCATGCGGCTGAGGGTGGTGGTCCAGAAGGCGGTCAGGTCATCGCTGGAGGGCAGCTCCTTGCTCTCGGCCAGGCGAGTCAGCAGGGCGGTCTGCTCGGGATGTTCGACCCGGCGGGCGGAGGCATTGAAGATCCCCTTGAATTCACCGGCGAACTGGCGCAACACGCCAAACATCTCGCCCATGTTGCCGGAGCGCTGGCGCAGGGTTTCGGTCAGCTCGGTGAGCTGCTTGTCGTTGGCATCGAAGGTAGCCTTGAGCTTTTCGCCCCTGGCGACTTCGGTGGCGAGATCCGCCTTGGCCTTGGCGAGCAGGGCCCCTTGTTCGTTCTTGTCAGCCAGGAAGCGGGCTTCCCGCTCCTTGTTGAGCTGGGATTCGCTGGTGCTGGCGGCCTTGACCTGATTGAGCAGGGCGTTGAGATCCACCGGCTTCTCGGCAGCGGTCACCGGCAGAGTGACCAGGGTGGCGCCCGCGATCAGCGAGGCGATGGCAAGTTTGATTCCTTTCATGATGCTTTCTCCGCAGTTTGAACCGGCAGCTTGATGAGGGCGGGGGGCGCCTGCTTCTTCGCGATGCGAAGGCCTTGTTCAACCGCACTGCGATACTCCTGGGGCAGTACTTCCCACTGGCGGGTCTTCTTGTTCCACATGCCGGTCTCGTTGCCATCCGGGGATTGGTAGAGCAGGGCGATGCGGCCGACGCGCAGGAACTCGTAGGTCTTCTCGCCGCCATCCTTGTCCAGGCTCGCCTTGTAGGCTTCGATGGTGCGGCTGAAGCCCTCCTCGATCTGGTAGGCCTCGAGGATCTTGCGGTACTTCTCGGAGATGGTGACGTCGGCCCGGTTCATGAGATCGGTCAGGGCCGCCACGCGGTCCTCACGCTCCACCTTCTGGAACGGCAGGTCCAGGGAGACGAACTGCTCGAGGGAGTCGATCATCTTGAGCATCAGGGGCACCACTTCGGTGCTGGTCTGGTCGATCTGGGCGATCTGCTTTTGCATGGAGGCGAGTTCGGCGCTCTGGGAGTCGACCATCTTGCCCACTTGCTCGTTGTAGGCGCGCAGGCTGTCTACCTGGCGCAGGGCGGCCTTGTACTGGGCCAGGGCAGACTCGGCAGACTCGGCGTAGCTGTCGATCTTCTGCTGGGAAACTTTGGATGCATTGTCGGTGGCGGCTTGAGCGTCCACGGCCTGGCTGGCAGAGGCGGCACTCAGATTGAAGCTGGTCAGCAAGGCAGCCGTAATCAGGCTGCCGAGGAGCGCTTTCTTCATTGTAATTGTCCTTGTCTTCATAGGATTACCCTATCTCCGTAACTTCCTTGGGACCTTGGGCAAAGCCGGCCCGAACGGGCCGGCTTGTGGTTTGCTGGTGGATTAGAACTTCTGGCTGTAGTCGAGGTAGTAGATGCGACCGTCGATGCTGTAGAGCTCGTCGTCATAGGTGAAGCCATCGCTCTCGAGGGACGGGCCCACGTTGAACATGTTCTTCACGCCGACCTGGATCTTGCCGTTCCAGGGCGCTTCCACGCCGACGTTCAGGTTCCAGGTGGTCTGGGACGCGATGTGGCCCACTTCCTCGCCGGTATCGGCGATGTAGTCCTGGCTCTGGGAGTCGATGTAGTTCGCGCTCAGGTAGGTATCCATGTTCCACCATTGGGGAACATTGACACCCACACCGGAGCTGAAGCGCATCTGGGGCAGACCGTTCTGGCCGATCTTGTCGATGACGGGACCACCGGCGTACAGACCTTCCTTGTATTTCAGGATGTAGGTACCGCCCAGGTCATAACGCACGGTGGCGTAGTTCAGGTCGTAGGTGTAATCCACCTTCAGGTCGAGGCCGGAGGTCTCGAGGGTCCCCAGGTTGACCATGGGCGCGATGGCGCTACCGATCTTGCCCTGGCTGTTGCGGATGATGCTGCTGGAGCTGCCGCTGTTCAGTTCGTCATAGATGAGAGACTGCAGGGAGTTCAGCTGGATCAGGTCCTCGATCTTGATGGTGTAGTAGTCCAGGGAGAGGTTCAGGTCATCCACCGGGCTGTAGGCCACCCCGAAGTTCCAGGTGTCCGCGGTCTCTTCCTTCAGATCCTCGTTGGAGGTACGGGTGGTGGTGTACTGGCGGTTCGGGCAGTCTGCCGCGGAGATGCCGTTGGCCTCGCAGTAGACGTAATCCTTCGCCCAGTCGGCGGACTCGGAATCAGCCGAGTAGAGATCGCTCAGGCTGGGGGCGCGGAACGAACGGGACCAGGAGGTGCGCAGCATCAGGTTGTCCAGCGGCTGGTAACGCAGGCTCGCCTTGGGGGAGAAGGCGCTGCCAAAGTCGCTGTACTTGTCGAAGCGACCGGCCACGTTCAGCTCGATCTGCTCGGTGATGGGCACCAGTGACTCGATGTAGGCGGCAGTCACGTCACGCACGCCACCGGAGGAGTTGCCTGCGGAGCCGATGATGTTGCCTGCTTCGGACTGGGCGTCGTACTTGTCGGCATAGACCCAGTCGTTGTACTCGGCACCGGCGTACCAGCTGACCGGACCGGCCGGCAGTTCACCCATGTCCCACTGGACACCGGCGTACCACTGGTAGAAGTCCATGGTGGCGCGGCGGCTGGTGTCGGCGGCCATGGAGGCAGTGCTCTGGGGGTCGAACTCACCACCGACGAACTTGCCGTCGGCGATCGCCTGCTGGGCAGCGGACTTCAGCACGTAACCGGTGCCGTTCTCCTTGTTGTCGGTCTTGGAGTACATGTAGCCGGCGTTCCACTGCATGTCGCCGACGCTTTCGGTGGCGATGGTGCCTTCGAAGCCGAGGTTCATGCTGCCGGTGGTGTCGGTGACATAGTTGTCACGGGGACCGACGTTGCTGAAGCGGTAGTAGGCGTAGGCAGCCTCACCCAGACCCTGGGTGGCGGCGGCATCCAGGCCGTTGTCGGTGAAGAACTGGGCGTTCTTCGGGTTGGCCGGGTCAATGGTGAAGGCGCCGGCGGCCGGGGCGAAGCGGCCAAAACTCTCGACTCGGGAGCCGATGATCTGCGGCACGAAGTCCACGTTGTCGTTGATGTGGTAGCGACCGTTCACGTACAGGGTGTCACGGCTGCGGGAGGCTGTGGTGGCCGCGACCTGGCCGTAGTTGAAGTTACAGCCGCCCTCGAAGCCGACGAAGGGCTCCTTGCATGAGCCGTCGGCATTGGTGGCGCCGGCCAGGGGGCCGTATTTCCAGATGGGGTCGCCGTTGGCGTCAAGGCCCGTGATCCCTTCCACGTTGCGGCCGTAGGGGCTGGGGGAGTCGTTGCCCTGCTTGGCAAGATAGTCCCGATCGCGACTGTAGATGACGTCCTTCTTGTCGTGCTCGTAGACCGCCATCAGGGAGCCCTTCTCGCCGGCCACCCCTGCCACGATGGAGCCGCTCTTCTCGTCGCCGCCCTCTTCGCTCGGGGAGCCAATGCGGCCCTGGAAGTCCAGCCCTTCGTAGCCCTCTTTGAGCACCACGTTGATTACGCCACCAATGGCGTCGGAACCGTAGATGGCGGAGCCGCCGTCCAGGTTGACCTCGACCCGCTCAACGGCGGCCATGGGGATGGTGTTGAGGTTGATGGAGGTGCCGCCCATGGTGGGGGAACCCGCTACCCGCTTGCCGTTCAGCAGAACCAGGGTACGCTCGGAACCCAGGCCGCGCAGGCCGACGGTGGATTGGGACTGGAAGGAGCTGCCGGAGGCAGGGGAGACGCCGCCAAAGGAGTTGTAGGAGGCTTGCTTGAGGTAATCGGCGACGGTCTGCTGACCGGATTGCTCGATTTTCGCCTTGGTCACGGAGACGACCGGGGTGGCGCCTTCCACATCGACCCGGGAGATCCGGGAGCCGGTGACCTTGATTTTTTGCAGTTTTTCTACGTTCTGGCCCTCTTCGGCCAGGACAGGGGTAGCCACAACTGCCGCGCTCGCCAAGGCAAACGCTACGGCAGCAGAGAGTCTGCTTTTCCTAAGCATCGCTAGTATCCTTCCTGATTGTTTATTGTTTGCTTCCATTACCGCCCTCGTTGGAGCGGTGCGTAAGGCTTATCAAGGTTTGGTGATGGACGTCAAATGGAGCGGCGGGGATGGGGGCTGCAGGGGGAATTAGATGGGAAGATGCACTTGATGGAATATTTTTGGCGTTTTATTCCGTAAATGCCGCGTCAACTTATGTAAAGATGTTGTTAAGTTCGATTTTTACAATTTTATTGATTATTTTTGAACTTATCGATAAGTCGCTTGTCACTCCAGTGTCGATATCGAGAAAATGGTTTTTTGCAGTATTTTCATCTGCTTTTATGGCGAGAGCGTTTTCCGGGGAACGGAGGGTGGGGGCGGCTATCCCTCTTCTTTTATAGGTAAATGAGAAAATACCCCGAACCGCTATTAACTTGTTGATTTTGTTCTGATTGGCATGAATTAAAACACCTGTGTAATTAATTTTTTAATAATTAAAATCGAGTTTGACGGGTAGGCGTAGCAGTTTTTTATATTGAAGTTGGGTTTTTTGGAAAAAATCATCCGCGGGATATGCTGCGGGGGGACATTCCTGGTCGCAGACCGGGTTCTACTTGATTTTTGTTGCAGAGCTTTTACAGTGACCGAGCCGGATTGTCTGTCAATGCCAGTCAATTCAGTGAGTAATGCCAGGTAAGGATAGGCCCGTCACCGGATGTGACTGGCCATAAAAGAACAACAAGGACGAGGTTCCACCATGCTGTCGTATTTCCTACGTCGGATGCTTTTGATCATCCCGACGTTTCTCGGTATCACCCTGCTCGTCTTCACCATCACCCGCTTCGTGCCGGGCGGCCCGGTCGAGCGCATGCTGCTGCAGGCGCAGGTCTCGCAAAACGAGTCCGGCCGCTCCAGTGGCAGCAAGGGGGCGCAGGCACTCTCCGACGAACAGATTGAAGAGCTCAAGGCGTTCTACGGCCTCGACAAGCCCATGCTGGTCGCCTACTGGGACTGGTTGCAGAAGCTGGCGGTGCTGGATCTCGGGGAGTCGACCCGTTATTACGAGCCGGTGTGGGATCTCATCAAGGAGAGGTTGCCGGTGACCGCCTTCTTCGGGCTCGCCACCTTTCTGCTGAGTTATGCCGTCTCCATCCCGCTCGGGGTGGCCAAGGCGCTCAGGCACAACAGCCGCTTCGATTCCCTGAGCTCGATGCTCATCTACATGGCCTATGCGCTGCCCGCCTACGTGGTGGGGATCTTCCTCATCACCGTCTTTGCGTTCCATCTGGAGTGGCTGCCCATGGGGGGCTTCCCGGGGGACGAGTTTGACGGGATGGAGAGCAGCTGGGATCAGATCCGCACCGTCTTCGCCCACGCCCTGCTGCCGCTCATCGCCTACGCCATCGGGGATTTCGCCATCCTCACCATGACCATGAAGAACAGCCTGATGGAGAACCTGTCGGCGGATTATGTGCGCACCGCCGTGGCCAAGGGGTTGCCGTTTCGCAAGGCGGTGACCGATCACGCCATGCGCAACAGCCTGATCCCCATCGCGAGTCACTTAGGGTCGGTGCTCACCGTCTTCTTCGGGGGCTCCTTCCTCATCGAGACCATCTTCAACATCGACGGCATCGGCCTGCTCGGTTACGAGGCCATCGTCGAGCGGGATTACCCCACCGTCATGGGCATTCTGGCCATCACCTCCATGCTGATGCTGGTGGGCAACATTGTCTCCGACATCTGCGTTGCCCTGGTCGATCCCCGCGTGCGGTTTGGAGAGTGAGCATGAACCTGAATCCGGTAACTCTGAAAAAACTCAAGCGCTTCAAGTCGATAAAGCGCGGCTACTACTCCTTTGTCATCTTTTCGGTCCTGGTGGTCATCTCTCTGCTGGCGGAACTGCTGGTCAACAGCCGGGCCCTGGCGGTGAGTTATCAGGGGGAGCTCTATTTCCCCACCTATGGGGACGTGATCCCGGGCCAGCACTTCGGGCTCGACTACGAGTACGAGACCAACTACCGCCAGCTCAAGAGCCAATTTGCGAAGGAAGATAAGGGGGATTGGGTGTTGCTGCCCCTGGTCCCCTGGAACCCCTATGAACAGGACTTCAAGGAGGAAGCCTACCCGCCCTATGCCCCGAGCCTGGCGGAGCGCCACTTCCTCGGCACCGACACCAGCGGTCGCGACGTATTGGCACGGCTGGTCTACGGCTTTCGCATTGCCATCGGCTTTGCTTTCATCGCGCTGGTGGCGAGCTATGTCATCGGGGTCAGCATCGGCTGCATGATGGGGTTCCTTGGCGGTCGGTTCGATCTCCTGATGCAGCGTTTCATCGAGATCTGGTCCCAGGTGCCCTTCCTCTACGTCATCATGATCCTGGTCTCCCTGGCCAAGCCGAACTTCGGCCTGTTCGTCGGCATCAACGTGCTGTTCGGCTGGATGGGGATCACCTGGTACATGCGCACCCTCACCTACAAGGAGCGGGCGCGGGACTACGTGATGGCGGCGCGGGCCCAGGGGGCGAGCACCAGGCGCATCATCTTCAACCACATTCTGCCCAATACCCTGATGATGATCGTCACCCTGGCCCCGTTTGCCGTGGTGGGCAACATCTCCACCCTGACGGCGCTGGACTACCTGGGCTTTGGCCTGGCGCCGCCGACCCCGAGCTGGGGGGAGCTGCTCTCCCAGGGGATCAACAACCTCGACGCCATCTGGATCGTGAGTTCGGTGGTGGCGGCGGTGAGCCTGGTGCTCATCATGGTCTCCTTTATCGGGGAGGCCATCCGGGAGGCGTTCGATCCGCGCAAATTTACCCGTTATCAGTGAGCGGTGGCGCCTTGCCAGGGCACATCGACAGGACCCTTAATGAAGACGCCCCCAGTGCAGGGGCATGACCAGGAAGTCAAACATGAACAATAAAATCAAATGGACAGGTGCTCTCTTTCTGCTGTTGAACGGATCCTGGGTGTGGGCGGCCAGCCTGCCCGCGGATCTGACGTGGGAGACCAACGACACCGACCCCGTGTTCGCCTCTCCCAAGGCGCTGCCCGGCGGCAACCTCAATCTCTTCGTCGACAGCTTCCCGCTGACGTTTCGCACCGTGGGGCCGGATTCCAACGGCTCGTTCCGTTCCTTCATCCTCGACAACCAGATGAGGCTCATCAGCTTCCATCCCAACACGGGCAACCCCATTCCGGCCCTGGCGAATGCCTGGGCCATCGCGCCGGACAGCCAGACCGTCTATTTCAAGCTCGACCCGCGCGCCAAGTGGTCCGACGGCAAGCCGGTCACCGCCGATGACTACACCTTCGGCTACGAGATGATGCGCTCCAAGGACATCAAGGGCCCCTGGTTCAACAACTACTACACCACCGAGGTGGTGGCGGTGGAGAAGATTGACGACCACACCATCCTGGTCAAGGCGGGCAGCCGCAAGGCCAAGCTCGATCTCCTCAACACCACCGAACTGTGGCCCCAGCCCAAGCACTACTACAAGATGGGCCCGAACTGGGTGAAGCAGTACAACTGGGCCGTGGTACCCACCACGGGCCCCTACGTGATGAGCGACGTGAAGAAGGGCAAATCCGTCACCTTCAGCAAGCAGAAGGAGTGGTGGGCAAAAGACGATCGCTACAACCAGCACAGGTTCAACCTCGACACCATCAAGGTGCAGGTGATCCGCGACCACAACATCGCGTTCCGCCACTTCCTCAAGGGGGAGCTGGACACCTTCGAGATGATCCTGCCCAACTGGTGGCATGAGAAGGCGGTCACCCCGGAGTACAAGCAGGGATACGTGCAGAAGGTGATGGCCATGACCGACACCAAGCAGGGGGGGCAGGGGGTTCACCTCAACGTGGCCAATCCCAAGCTGGCGGATCTCAACGTGCGGCTCGGCATCCAGCACGCCTTCAACATCGACAAGATGATAGAGACGGTGCTGCACGGCGACTATGACCGCGCTACCACCTTCGGCTCTGGCTTTGGGGCCTTCACCGACATCGCGCTCCCTGAGCGGGCCTACGACATCGCCAAGGCACGGGAGTACTTCGCCAAGGGCGGTTACGGCAAGCAGGGACCGGACGGCATCCTGCAAAACGACAAGGGAGAGCGGCTCACCCTGGCCCTCACCTACACCAGCCAGGAGCACTCCAAGCGGCTGACCGTGCTCAAGGAAGAGGCCAAGAAGGCGGGCCTGGATCTGGAGCTCAATCTGGTGGATGGCGCCACCGGCTTCAAGGTGATGCTGGAGAAGAAACACGAGGCGGCCTGGCTTGGTTGGGGGGGCGGTGGTCTCTATCCGCAATACTGGGAGTCCTTCCACTCCGACAATGCCAACAAGCCCCAGACCAACAACCTGTTCAACGTGGCTGACAAAGAGCTCGACAGCCTGATCGACGCCTACAACGTCGAGTTCGACATGGACAAGCGGGCCGCGCTTTCCCACCAGATCCAGCAGCGCATCTATGATCTCGCCATCTTCGTGCCCGGCGTCCAGCTCAACTACGTGCGAGCCAGCAGCTGGCGCTATGTGATGCTGCCGGAGGTGCCCGCCACCCGCAACACCCCGGATCTGCTCTACTGGCCCATGGATGGCTACCCCCACAGCAGTGGCGGCCTGCTCTGGATCGATCCCAAAGTGAAGGAGGAGACCCAGAAGGCCAAGGCTGACGGCAAGGCGCTGGCCCCCATCACCCTGATCGACAAGACCTATGCACATCATTGATGTGGCCCAGAAGGGAGCAGCAGTCATGCCCAACACACAGGCCACCGCCCCCGGCACCAGCGATCATGAGGGGCAGTCTCTGTCCCCCATCCTCGAGGTGCGGGATCTCGAGGTGGAGTTCGCCGTCGACGACGGCAAGATCAAGGTGCTCGACGGGGTCAGCTTCCAGGTCGCCCCGGGCAAGACCCTGGGGATAGTCGGCGAGTCCGGCTGCGGCAAGAGCGTCACCTCGCTGGCCATCATGGGGTTGCTGCCAAGGCCCCACGGTCAGGTGGTGGCGGGCTCCATCCGCTTTCAGGGGGAGGAGTTGCTCAATCTGCCGCCGGAGCAGATGTACAAGGTGCGTGGCAACCGTATCTCCATGATCTTTCAGGAGCCCATGACGGCCCTCAACCCGGTGCAGACGGTCGGCGATCAGCTGATGGAGGTGTTTCGCCTCCACTGCCCCGATTACAGCAAGGCCCAGCGCCGTGACGCCGCCATCGCCATGTTGCAGAAGGTGGGGATCCCCGAGCCTGCCCAGCGTTTCGCGGCTTATCCCCACAATCTTTCCGGCGGCATGCGCCAGCGGGTGATGATCGCCATGGCGCTGGCCTGCGAACCGGCCCTGCTCATCTGCGACGAGCCGACCACGGCGCTCGATGTGACCATCCAGGCCCAGATCCTGGATCTGATGAAGGAGCTGCAAGCCCAGACCGGCATGGCCATCATCTTCATCACCCACGATCTCGGGGTGGTGGCGGAGCTGTGCGACGAGGTGGTGGTGATGTATGCCGGGCGTGCGGTGGAGCGGGCCGATATCTATGAACTGTTTGACCACCCGCGCCATCCCTATACTCATGGTTTGATGGCCTCGATCCCGCGTCTGGAAGATGTGCCAAAGAGCCTGCTCAAGACCATCAAGGGTCAGGTGCCCGCCCTGCACGAGATGCCGGCGGGGTGCCGTTTCTCCAACCGCTGCCCCCATGCCACGCCCCTTTGCGTGGAGACCATACCGGTGACCGAGCAGTTGAGCGAACGCCACGGGGTGGCCTGCCACCACTGGAAGGAGGTGAGCCTATGAACGGCCTGGTGCGGGGACGGGGTGTCGCAGGACAGCCAGGCGGCGGGAAGGCGACCAGGTCGTCTGCTGCCATGAATCGTCGGGGATGGAAGTCATGACCAGCTTGTTGTCGGTAAGCAATTTAAAGCAGCATTTCAAGATGGGTGGCGGTTTCTTGCGCAAGCAATACACTGTCTACGCGGTGGATGGCATCAGCTTTGATCTCAGGCAGGGGGAGACCCTTGGCCTGGTGGGGGAGTCGGGATGCGGCAAGTCCACCCTGGGGCGTTCGTTGCTCAAGCTGTTCGAGCCGAGCGCCGGCTCCATCACCTTCGAGGGGCGTGACATCACCCACCTCTCGCCCAAGGAGATGCGATCCCTGCGTCAGGAGATGCAGATCGTGTTCCAGGATCCCGCAGAATCCCTCAACAGCCGCCACACGGTTGGGCAGATCCTGGAGGAGCCCTTCATCATCCACGGCAAGGGCAACGCCGAACAGCGTCGGACATGGGTGCAGGAGCTGCTGGAGAAAGTTGGCTTGCCCGGCAGCGCGGTGGATCGCTATCCCCATGAGTTCTCTGGCGGCCAGCGACAGCGCATCGGCATCGCCCGCGCCATCGCCCTCAAGCCCAAGCTGCTGGTGTGTGACGAGGCGGTGTCGGCGCTCGACGTGTCGGTGCAGTCCCAGATCGTGAACCTGCTGCTCAATCTGCAGCGGGAGATGAACCTCGCCATCATTTTCATCGCCCATGACCTGTCGGTGGTCAAGCACATCTCGGACAGGATTGCGGTGATGTATCTGGGCCGGATCGTCGAGCTGGCCGAGGCCCAAGCTCTCTACCTGGCACCGCGCCATCCCTATACCCAGGCGCTCATCTCCGCCATTCCGGTGCCGGATCCGCGGCGGCGCAGCCAGCGCATCCTGCTGACGGGGGATGTGCCGTCCCCCATCTCGCCGCCGAGTGGCTGCCACTTTCACCAGCGCTGCCCCCATGCAACGGATCTGTGCCGCACCCTCTCGCCCGCCCTTGAGGCGTGCGGCGGGCAGGGGCATCAGGTAGCCTGCCATTTCCCCTTGACCGTGCAGGAGGCGGTGCCACTGGGAAAGGCGATATGATGCCGGCGCCCGTCGCGTCGCGACCGGCATCGCTGCAAGGTGGCACCGAGGAGGCGCAATAAAAGCGGAAACGGGATAAAAAAATGGGGCCTGCGGGCCCCATCTTCATGGTTGGAGTTCAGGTTTGGCCGTGGGAATTCTGGCCCGGGCAGGACAGCGCCCCGATGGGGGTGGCTGTTGTGTGGATTGCTGAGTTGTTTTGTAGTTTTATTACGTTGCTAATTTCAACTTCCGGACAGGCGATATCAGGCGCCATAACGGAAGTAGTAATTGCGGGTTGCAGGCGCATAAGTGTCTTTCTCTTCAGCACCTTTCTTGCTGGTTGCACCCTTCAGGTGGAACAGCACTGCCAGATTCTCGAACATATGATGACCTCGTTTCTCTGTGGTTCATGGGTTGTGTGACCTTGGTCACGTTCTGATCCTAGGGGCATATGTGAGCTGGATCAACTTTTTGTGTTGTAAATTTACATAAATCATGGAAAGGGTTTTCAAATGCAGACCTGTTCATGGATACGGTTTCAAGCCAGTGCCACGCGTGGAATCGGGGATATGAGAGAGGTGGCCGAGGAGGGAGCACAAAAAAGATGCCCCGCACGGGGCGGGGCATCGGTATGGTCGTGAGCTGGCTTACTTGGCCGGGATATGTTCCAGCACGTGAACCAGCAGTTGCCAGAAACGCTCGACCGCCGGGATGTGCACCTTCTCACCCGGGGCGTGGGCGCCGCGGATGGTCGGGCCGAAGGAGACCATGTCCCACTCCGGGTAGGCGCTCTTGAACAGACCGCACTCGAGGCCTGCGTGGATCACCATGACGTTCGGCATCTCGCCAAACAGGGTCTGGTAGCTGCTTCGCACCAGTGCCATGACCGGTGAGTCGACGTTCGGGGCCCAACCCGGGTAGGCGCCGGTGAACTCGCAGCTGGCGCCGGCCAGGGTGAACAGGGAGCGGGTCATCTGCTCGATGTTCTCGCGACCGGAATCGATGAGGGAGCGGATCAGGCACTGCACATAGACTTCCCCCTCGAGTGTCTTGATGACACCCAGGTTGGTGGAGGTCTCGGTCACGCCCGGGATGGCGTCGCTCATGCGCATCACCCCGTTCGGGCAGGCCATCAGGGCATCCAGCAGGCGGCTTTGCAGGGACTCGCTCATGAGCTGGGCCGGTTTCTCCCGGGCGGTGAGCAGCACAGTGAGGTTGGCCTCGGTGGCGGCCAGCTCGCTCTGATAGATGCCGGCGTAGCGGTCCACCAGGGCCTTGAAGTCAGCCACGCTGGCGGCGGGCACCAGCAGGCTGGCGCGGGCCTCGCGGGGGATGGCGTTGCGCAAGGTGCCGCCACTGAGATCGCCAAGGCGCACCCCCAGCGGTTCGGCGGCCTTGAGCAGACGGACCAGCAGCTTGTTGGCGTTGCCGCGGCCGCGATGGATGTCGACCCCGGAGTGGCCGCCGCGCAGGCCCTTGACCTGCAGCTCGAAACCTTCACCCTCGGTGGCAGCGACCCGCTCCAGGGGGAAGCGGATATTGGCATCCACCCCGCCGGCGCAGCCCATGTAGACCTCGCCATCCTCTTCGGAGTCGGTATTGAGCAGGATCTCGCCTTCCAGCCAGCCCGCTTCCAGACCGAAGGCGCCGGTCATGCCGGTCTCTTCGTCGGTGGTCAGCAGCACTTCCAGCGGGCCGTGCTTGATGGTCTTGTCGGCCAGCACGGCCAGGCAACCCGCCATGCCCATGCCGTTGTCGGCACCCAGGGTGGTACCACGGGCGGTGACCCATTCGCCATCGATGTAGGCATCGATGGGATCGGTGGTGAAGTCGTGCTGGGTGTCGGCGTTGGCCTGGGGCACCATGTCGATGTGGGCTTGCAGCACCACGGCCTTGCGGTTTTCCATCCCCGGCGTGGCCGGTTTCTTGATGATGATGTTGCCGACGGCATCTTGCTTGACCGCCAGGCCTTCTCCCTGGGCCCACGCCACGATCCAGGCGCTCAGCTGGGCTTCGTGCTTGGAGGGGTGGGGGATGGAGCAGATCTGCTCGAAGAATTGCCAAATCAACTTGGGAGACAGAGAACTGAGCTGTGCCACGTCGGGACTCCTTACCAGCATGGAAAATGTCGGGCCCCACTCTGCGGGCCGGGGAAGAGGATAACGATAATACAGTCAATCACGCAAAAATGTGAGCGATCAGCGCAAATGACGCTCTGCTTGTGCTGGGAAAGGGAGCGTGGATGGCGAACTTCACTACCTGCCTTATTTGTGTCAGCACAACATCAATTTTGTGACGTCAGTCACAAATATATTGTCTTTTTGGCGGCGGGTGGTAAATTAGCCGCCGTGGCCAGCCCACTTGTCAGGATGACAATCAATGCCTCCAGGGAACCGAAGCAAAGCAAGTGCGCCTCCATGGAACCGAGTGTCAGTTCAAGGATGTGAACCCGCATTAAGGTACGTAACTTGTTAAGCAATCAGGAGTTTATGATGTCAGGCAGCAATTCAACCTATTGGTTTGCCCAATCTCTCTATACCCAGGGCTTCAACTACCCGAATCCCTACGCCACCCGCCGTTAAGGCTCGCAGGCGTCACAGGTAACAGCAGCAGGTGCGTGAGGATCCTCTCCTCCCCCTGCTATTTTTTTGCCCGAATGTCATGGAATGTGTGTCAAACGGCTAACCGGTCGGTGTCGCCGGAGCCCTCCCAAAAGGGCGACAGAGCGGAAGATGGCGGACATTTCCTGTTTTTCGCATACGTTTGCCGCTCAATTTATTCATAAAGAGTGCTATCATACCGGCCCAACAGCCGGCCCGAGATCGGGAGTCCACCCGAGATGGCCGCCAGCTACATCCCATCCCTGTTCGCATTGCATCCGTTTTTGCCGCCGAGGCGTCAGCCCCGAGGCCGAAAAAGTGCAAGCAAAATTCGGGAAACGGGGTGCCAGAATTGACCTGAACCCGTCTCTTTGCCGGGTTTCGCCTCATAAGTGATTGCTTTATAACTCGTTGAGATCGATAGCATGCCAAAAAAGTTCTATGTATCGTGGGATAACCTGCAACGCGAAGCGCGCCGTCTGGCCCGTCGTCAACTGCCTGTCAGCCAGTGGAAAGGGATCATCGCCGTCAGTCGCGGTGGTCTGGTGCCTGCGGCCCTGATGGCCCGCGAACTTGGCATTCGCAATGTCGAAACCCTCTGCATCTCCAGCTATGACCACGACAACCAGCGCGAGCTGGTGGTGGTGAAGGCTGCCACCACCGCAGGTGACGGCGAAGGCTGGCTGGTGGTGGACGATCTGGTGGACACCGGCGGCACCGCCAAGGCGATCCGCGAGCTCTACCCCAGAGCCAAGTTCATCACCATCTTCGCCAAGCCCATGGGCGAACCCCTGGTGGATGACTTCGAAGTCGCCATTCCGCAGGACACCTGGATTGAACAGCCCTGGGACATGGCGCTGGAGTTTGCCAAGCCGATCTGCGACGAAGCGTAATCGCTGTACCGGTCGCGACCAGTGACTCCCCGGCATTCGGGAGCGGACTGATCCGTCGTGATGCAAGGTTGACCGCATTGAGCCCCTTTTGGGGCTCAATGCGTTTCTGGTGTGGCTGCTCGATGTGAAAAGTGGTTAAGATGGGACATTGTTTGAGACAGAAGAGCCACCATTTTGGAACCAAACGACGATACCAATCTGACGGAAAAGCTGTTTACCCGGGTCAAAAAGGTATTGGAAACTTCCGAAGTCTCCAACTCGAGCCCAGTCGACGAGCAAGACAGCGCACTGTCTGACAGCTTCATCGATGGCGCCCTGTCGCCCCGCTGGTATCGCCTGCTGCGCAGACCGACCTGGGCCTGGCAGGGGGCCGATCCCGTCGAGGTGGAGCAGACCCTGGCGCACATCGCCATGGGGCAGGGGGAGCGCAGTCACGAACGCTATCTGGACACCATCAAGGGCTATGTGCCCGGCAACTGGGTCTATGAGTGGAGTCAGCTCGCCGGCCGTTATTTCAATACGGGGCGGACGCTGCTGGGGGAAGGGGATCGCGCCGCGGCGCTGAAGAGCCTGCTCAAGGCAGTGCGCTACTACTCCATCGCAAGCTACCCCCACCTCAAGCACGACGAGCTGGCGGATCAGGCCCAGTTGCTCGGCAACATGGCCTATCGCGAGGCCGGACGCCTGTTCAAGGTGCCCCTCAAGGAGTTGCAGGTCCCGTTTCGGGGCAAGACCATCCAGGGCTACCTGCATCTGCCCACCACCGAGAAACCTGTGCCCCTGGTCATCGTCAGCGGTGGCATCGATTCGCTTCAGGTGGACTTCCTCAACTTCTATTTCAAGTGTCTCGAGCCCCACGGCATCGGGATGCTCTCCCTGGACATGCCGGGCACCGGCTATGCCGAGCACTGGCCCCTGGTGCAGGACACCAGCCGCCTGCACCAGGCGGTGCTCAACTACCTCTCGGAGGTGGCCTGGGTCGATCACCAGCGCATCGCCATGGTGGGGTTCCGCCTCGCCGGCAATGTGGCGGCCCGTCTCGCCTTCGTCGAGCCGTTCAAGCTTAGGACCGTGGTCTGCATCGGTGCCGGCATCAACCAGGTGTTCACCAATCAGGAGATGTTCGCCCGCTGCCCGCGCATGATGCGCGACGGGCTGGCGAACCGGCTGGGGGCGGACGCGGCCCAGTGGGATCTGCTGCGCACCAAGTGTCAGGTCTTCTCCCTCAAGACCCAGGGATTGCTGGGGAGTCGCACTTCCGTGCCGATATTGAGTATCGGGCACAAGAAAGATTTTATTTGTCCCGAGCAGGATGTCCGGGCATTGGCCGCTGCGAGTCGCAACGGCAAGGCGGTGGTGTTTGACAAGCAACCACTGCTCGAGGTCTATGACGAGGCACTGAAAGAGACGGTAGATTGGCTCAAAAAGCACTTATGTACATGATATAAAACTAAAAATGTAACATCACCATGTGATGGTATGGCTTGTTCAACAGGGAGGTTAGCATGTCAGAAAGAGTGACTTACAAGCGATTGCTGCGGCAGTTCGCGGCCATTGGCCCCTATTTGCGTGAAGACCTGTGCGAGGAGGGCCGCTACCGCTTTGACTGCCTGTCCGTCTGCGTCAGCGCCAAGCCTGCCCCGGACAAGCGGGAGTTCTGGGGCTGGTGGCTGGTGCTGGAGCAGGCGGATCACAGCTTCAGCTACCACTATCAGACGGGGTTCTACAACGCGGACGGGGAGTGGATCGACAAGGCGCTGCCCAAGAAGCATCAGGCGGAAGTGGAACGCACCCTGCAACATTTCTACAAGCTCATCAGCGGCAAATTGACCCAGCTGGAGTGCACCCTCTCCCCCGCGAAGCAGGTGACCGCCGAACTGAGCGTGACGGCAGCCTGATCCCCAAGCCCCGCATCTTCCCGGTGCGGGGTACCCCGATGCTTTGTCACCAAGCCCGCAACTGCCTGGCGAGGCTTAATTGCCTTGCAGGGCAGGGGGGCCGTGGGTATAAAGGGATTCCTTACTTTTCTAACCCTTCGTTCCCATGGAAAACAGAACCATAGTCGTCAAACTGGGCACCAGCGTGCTCACCGGGGGATCTGCCCGCCTCAACCGTGCCCACATGGTCGAGCTGGTCAGACAATGTGCCGCCTTGCATCGACACGGGCACCGTGTCGTGCTGGTCACGTCGGGGGCCATCGCCGCCGGTCGTGAGCATCTGGGCCACCCTCCGCTGGCGCCTACCCTGCCGAACAAACAGATGCTGGCGGCGGTGGGTCAGACCCAGCTCATCCGGGTATGGCAGGACCTGTTCAACCTCTACGGGCTGCACATCGGCCAGATGCTGCTGACCCGCGCCGACCTGGAAGACAGGGAGCGCTACCTCAATGCCCGCGACACCCTGCGCACTCTGCTCGATCACCGCATCATCCCCGTCATCAACGAGAACGACGCCGTGGCCACCGCCGAGATCAAGGTGGGGGACAACGACAACCTCTCCGCCCGTGCCGCCATCCTGGCGGATGCGGACTTGCTGATCCTGCTCACGGATCAGAAGGGGCTCTTCACCGCCGACCCGCGCACCAACCCGGATGCCCAGCTCATCGAAGAGGTGCAGACCATAGATGACACCCTGCGCTCTCTTGCCGGTGACAGCGTGAGCGGCCTTGGCACCGGTGGCATGGCCACCAAGTTGCAGGCCGCCGACGTGGCACGCCGCGCCGGGGTGGACGTGGTGATCGCCACCGGCCAGATCCCGGAAGTGATCGGCCGCCTCGCCGCCGGGGAGCGGGTGGGGACCCTGTTCCCGGCCCTGGCATCTCCCCTGGAAGGGCGCAAGAGCTGGATCCTGGCAGGCCCCCCCCCTCACGGCGAAGTGCAGGTGGATCAGGGGGCCGTGGCCGCCATGCAGGAGAAGGGCTCCAGCCTGCTGCCCAAGGGCATCGTCGCGGTGAAGGGAGATTTCGTGCGTGGCGACGTGGTGCGTATCCTGGATCCCAAGGGGAGCGAGCTGGCTCGCGGCATTTGCCGTTACGACCATCTGGAGCTGGATCGGCTGCGGGGTGTCCACTCGGATCAGATTGAACAGGTATTGGGTTACGGCTATGGGGCCGTGGCCATCCACCGTGATGACATGGTGCTGCTCTGAACAGGGCGGCACCGCATGAACAAAAGGGAACTGTGATGAGTCTGGAGAAAATGGGGCAGGCGGCCCGTGAAGCCGCCTATCAACTGGCCACCGTCAGCACGGCACAGAAGAACCGGGCGCTGGCGGCCATCGCCGATGAACTGGAAGCACGCAGTGCCCAGATCCTGGCGGCCAACGAGAAAGACATCGCCGCCGGGCGCGAGGCGGGGCTCACGGAAGCCATGCTGGATCGCCTGCTGCTCAACCCGGCGCGCCTTGCCGGCATAGTGGCGGATGTGCGCAAGGTGATCACCCTGGACGATCCGGTCGGGGCCGAAATCGACAGCCGGGTGCTGGAGAATGGCCTGCGCCTCTCCCGTCGCCGGGTGCCCATCGGGGTCATCGGCGTCATCTACGAGGCGCGCCCCAACGTCACCATCGACATCGCCAGCCTCTGCCTCAAGACCGGCAACGCCAGCATTCTGCGTGGCGGTCGCGAGACCTTCCACTCCAACCTGGAGCTGGTGCGGGTGATCCAGCATGCCCTGGCGGCATCCGGCCTGCCCGAGGCGGCGGTGCAGTACATCGACAACCCGGACAGGGCGCTGGTGGCCGAGTTGCTGCGCCTCGACCGCTACGTGGACATGATCATACCCCGCGGCGGCGCGGGTCTTCACAAGATGTGCAAGGAGAACAGCTCCATCCCCGTCATCATCGGCGGGTTCGGTATCAGCCATATCTTCGTGGACGAGAGCGCCGATCTGGCGCGTTCCCTGGCGGTCATCGAGAACGCCAAGGTGCAGCGCCCCTCCGCCTGCAACGCCCTCGATACCCTGCTGGTACACGAGAAGGTGGCGGCAACCTTGCTGCCGCAACTGGTGGCTCTGATGAACGAGCGCAAGGTGACCTTGGTGGGGGCGCCCAATGCCATGGCGCTGCTGGCTGGCAGCGACAACCTGTGCGACGCGGGGCCGGAAGATTTCGACACCGAGTGGCTGGGGCTGACCCTGGGGGTCAAGGTGGTGGCGGACGTCAACGAGGCGCTCGCCCATATGCGCGAGCACAACGCCGGCCACTCCGATGCCATCCTGACCAACTCCCTCGCCAATGCCGAGCGTTTCGTCAACGGGGCCGGTTCGGCGGCGGTCTATGTCAACGCCTCCACCCGCTTCACCGACGGCGGCCAGTTTGGCCTCGGGGCCGAGGTGGCGGTCTCGACCCAGATGCTTCACGCCCGTGGCCCCATGGGGCTGACCGAACTCACCAGCTACAAGTGGGTGGGGCAGGCGGATTATCTCAGCCGTGCCTGATCCAGGCACGCTCAGCAAGCAGGACAATGCCGACTCAGGTCGGCATTTTTGTGCTTTTTTATTGCTCGCAATCAATGGCTTGCATATAACTATCCAGCAGGATGCGGTGTCACCCGGGGCATCAGGCCAGCGACAGCAAGGGGAGCAACTTCAAGGATGAAGGGACAGGATAGGAGTGCGTGGTGGGGCAGCCTCTGGCTGAGCCTGCCACTGCTGCTGGGGGCGCTCTGTTTCAGCGGCGCCAGCCACGCCAGCTGGGACCAGGATCTCTATCGTCAGATCGGCCTGGCTGGCAAGCTCGACAGCCGCGTGTTTCGCAAGGCCCTGGACGGTTACCAGAGCGTGCGCCACAAGCGAAAACCCATTCTCACCATCATCGACTACAGCAAGCCCTCGACCATGCGCCGGCTGTTCGTCATCGACGTCAAGCGCCACAAGCTGCTCTACCACACCTGGGTCAGCCACGGCCGCAATTCGGGGGAGCTGGCCGCCCGCCAGTTCTCCAATCAGATGAATTCCCGGCAAAGTTCCCTCGGGGTCTATCGCACCGCCGAGACCTATCAGGGCAAGCACGGTTACTCCCTGCGTCTCGACGGCCTCAGTCCCGGCAAGAACAGCAATGCCCGCAAGCGCGCCATCGTGGTGCACGGGGCGGACTACGCCAGCCCCAGGCATCTGCAGAAGTTTGACAAGCTGGGGCGCAGCTGGGGATGCCCGGCCCTGCCAAGGGAGCTGTCCAGGGCGATCATCGACACCATCAAGGGAGGGAGCGTCATCTATGCCCATGGCTGAGAGCCTGCCCGCGAGTGTGCTGCGATGAGCATCTCATGGCAATCAACAGCAAAAAGGCCAGCATATGCTGGCCTTGGCGCATCAGGGGGGGATTATTTGCGGACCACCAGCACAGGGCAGGGGGCGTGGCGCACCACGGATTCCGCCACGCTGCCCACCAGCAGGTGGGTGATGCCGGAGCGGCCATGGCTGCCCATGACCACGAGATCCACCTTGTCTTCCTTCGCCTGGAGGACGATTTCATCGGCGGCGCGGCCAAAACGGACCTCGAACTTGGCCGGAATGGGCAGGCAGGCGACCAGTTCCTTGAGCTGACTTTTGGCCTGGCGTTCCATCTCGTGGGTGATCTCGATGGCCGTCATGTGCAGGATCTTGTAGCTGTCGAAGCCGTGCAGCTGATCCACCACGTGGACCAGTTTGAGCTCGGCCTGGTGGGTGTTGGCCATGAAGACGGCGTAGTCGAGTACCGCTCTGGACATCTCGGAGAAATCGACGGGGCAGAGCAGGGATTTGATGGTTGGCATGAGAATCTCCCCTCAGGTTGGGCTACTAATGAATCTTGTTTGCCATGATACGCTGTGGGGCGACAATAACCCTCGACCCGCTCGCAAAATGGGGAAAATGTCGGCCGGGACTCTGTTTTTCTATGCTATCTGTATGCCTGAACGGGCCGTCCGGCGGTGAGCATCTGCCGAGTGCCATATCACTGAGGATATTCATGGTTCGTCTTTTTCTGTTCTGTTGCCTGCTGATCACCTCGTTCGTGCGGGCAGACACCATACACGTCTATTGCGACGACTGGCCCGGCTTCTGTCACCGGGACGGCAAGGGGGTCTATCTGGATGTGGTTCGAGCCATCTATGAACCCCTGGGGCACGAGGTGAAGCTTCATATGGTGCCTTACAAACGGGCACTGGCGGTGGTGTCGCAAAAGGAGGGGGACATGGCGATGGGGGTCTATCGGGGAGAGGTGCCCGGGGTCCATCAGCCCGACTACCCCGACTCGGCGGACTACGTGAGCGTGGTGATGCAAAAGCGCTGGCTGCCGCACTGGGCAGGGGAGCACAGCCTCAAGGAGCAGGAGGTGCTCTGGCTGAGGGGGTGGGCCTTTGACAAGTTCATCCCGGAGCCGATGCGCTGGTTCGAGATAGACAGCCACGAGATGGCGCTGCAATTGCTGATCAAGGGGCGTTACCGCTACTACCTGACCGACGGCGCCCTCTACCCCGAAGGCTCCCTTCCCCCCGAGCTGGTACAGGTATTCCTGCGCTGGATCCCGACCTACCCCATCTTCGCCGATACCCCGAAGGGCAGGCAGTTGCACGGGCTCTGGGATCCCGGCATGCGCACCCTGATAAGGCAGGGCAAGCTGGCGGAGATCTATCGGCAGAACAAGCTCTACGACTACTACCAGGACTTTCTCAGGGAGCAGGTGGTGCGGGCGAACAAGCCACAGCCCTAGCTGTCGGGCCTGATGCCGTCATCGGGCCCCTCTTGCCCCGCCCTTAGTCTTTGGCTCTGAGCGTCTTGGCCAACCGGTCATAGAGGATGACGTTGACCGAGGCGGCCAGGTTCATGCAACCCTGAGTCGGCACATAGATGACCTCCTTCACCGCCGCGAAGCGGGCGGGTTCCAGAGTGCCATCCTCCGGGCCGAAGATGTAGAAGGCTCTCTCGGGGTGCACGTAATCCGGCAGGGGCGTGGCCCCCTCGATAAGATCCACCAGCACAGGGGTGCAGCCCTCGGGCACGAAGTCCAGCAGCGCCTCGACCCCGAGCAGGGGGATCTTCTCCACCATCTGCTTGGTGTCGGTGACAAAACGGCGTGCCAGCTCGAAGCGCTGCCCCGTGTAGTAGACCTCGTCCGCCCCGTAGCAGCCGGCGGCCCGCATCACGGCGCCCACGTTCTCCGGGGATTTGGGATTGACCAGCCCGATGGCGCAATAGTCCCCTCTCTCCCGGGTATCTGCCCGGTGCTGCCCGGCAGCGCCTTCATCTGACACTTTCATCTCTCTCTCCTGTGTGGCGGCGCATTATACCCCCGGTGGGCCCCTTTCCCAGCGTGCGGGGCGGATTCCCGCAAGGCGGGCCCAACAAGGGGGCGGCTGCACCGTGGCGGCGCAGCCCGACCCCCTGATGCGCAATGGCGGCGCCCCTTGCATCCTGGCGCGGGGTTTGCAGTCATTTCCCCATACAAGACGATGAGGCATCTGGACAAAGGCGTCCGTCCCCGCAGGGGGGCGGACGCTTTTTTTATGGGCCCTTCGTCAGACACATGACAAGGAGCAAGGGAATGAAGACCACCTGTGCCTATTGCGGAGTGGGGTGCGGCATCCGGCTGAGCCGGGAGGGTGACAACTGGCAGTTGCAGGGGGATGAGCAGCATCCGGCCAACGGCGGCGCCCTGTGCGTCAAGGGGGCCAGCCTGCTGGAGAGCCTGGCCTTTCCCGATCGCCTGCTCTATCCGCGCTGGATGGGGCAGCGCATCGGCTGGGAGGAGGCCCTGGACACCCTGGCGGAGCGTTTTGCCGCCATCCTGGCCGAGTCCGGGCCGGGTGCCATCGGCATCTATCTGTCGGGCCAGCTCACCACCGAGGATTACTACGTCGCCAACAAGCTGATGAAGGGGTATCTGGGCAGTGCCAACGTGGACACCAACTCCCGGCTCTGCATGTCGTCGGCGGTGGTGGCCCACCAGCGCGCCTTCGGGGAGGATCTGGTGCCCGCCTGTTACGAGGATCTGGCGCTCGCCGATCTGGTGGTGCTCACCGGTGCCAACACCGCCTGGACCCATCCCGTGCTGTTTCGCCGCCTGCAGCAGGCCAGGGCGCGGCGCCCCGAGCTCAGGCTGGTGGTGCTGGATCCCCGCCGCACCATGACGGCGGAGCAGGGGGATCTGCATCTGGCACTCAAACCCGGCAGCGACGTGACGCTCTGGAACGGCCTGTGCCGCTACCTGCTCGATGTCGATGGCTGGGACAAGGCCTATGTGGCGCAGCACGTGAGCGGCTTCGAGGCGTTGGCGGCGGCGCTGGACGATCCGGCCTGGCAACTGGACGAGGTGGCCCGCAGCTGCGGCCTCTCCCGCAGCGATCTGCTCGGTTTCTACCAGCTCTTTGCCCGCACCCCCAAGACCGTCACCCTGTTCTGCCAGGGGATCAACCAGTCCAACCAGGGGGTGGACAAGGCCAACGCCATCATCAACGCCCACCTGATGTGCGGTCGCATCGGCAAGCCGGGGGCGGCTCCCTTCTCCATGACGGGGCAACCCAACGCCATGGGAGGGCGTGAGGTGGGAGGGCTCGCGACCCAGCTCGCCGCCCACATGGGCTTTGGCGAGGCCGAGTGCGATCGGGTACAGCGCTTCTGGGGAAGCCCGACCATGGTGCGCGGGCCGGGGCACAAGGCCGTCGAGCTGTTCGAGGCGGTGCACCGGGGGGAGATCCGCGCGCTCTGGGTGCTCGGCACCAACCCGGCGGTCTCCCTGCCGGACGGCAACCGGGTGCGCGAGGCCCTGAGCCGCTGCGAGCTGCTGGTGGTCTCCGAGGTGACGGCCAACACCGACACGGCGCGCCTCGCCCACCTGCTGTTGCCTGCCGCCGCCTGGGGGGAGAAGAGCGGCACCGTCACCAACTCCGAGCGCACCATCAGCCGCCAGCGCGCCTTCCTGCCCCTGCCGGGGGAGGCCAGGCCCGACTGGTGGGCCCTGACCCGGCTCGCCCGTCGGCTCGGCTTTGGCGAGGGGTTCGCCTATGAGCACGAGCACGAGATCTTCTGCGAGCATGCCGCCCTCTCCGGCTTTGAGAACGACGGATCCCGCCAGTTCGACATCTCCGGGCTGGCGGGTCTCACCCGTGCCGAATTCGAGGCCCTTTCTCCCCTGCGCTGGCCCGTCAACGCTGACTGGCCCCAGGGGAGGGCCCGCCTGTTCGAGGATGGGCGCTTTGCCACCCCGGATGGCCGGGCCCGCCTGCTGCCCCTGGCCCAGCGCTTCCCCGAGCAGCCAGAAACGCCCCCGCTTGCAGGGGCTGTCTCCCTGCTCCTCAACAGTGGCCGCCTGCGGGATCAGTGGCACACCATGACCCGCACCGGCCATGTGCCCCGGTTGCAGGAGGCCGAGCCCTGGCCCAGGGTGCGGATGGGGGCCGCCAGCCTGCTGGCGCTTGGCGTGAAGGAGGGGGACCTGGTGCGCCTTTGCAACGGGCTTGGGGAGGCGCTGCTGCTGGTGGGACTGGATGAGGGGCTCAGGGAGGGGGAGGCCTTCCTGCCCATGCACTGGACCGACAGCCAGTGCAGCCAGGGGGCGGTCAACCGCCTCATCGCCCCCGTGGTGGATCCCCTTTCCGGCCAGCCGATGTTCAAACAGGGGCGGGTGCAGGCCAGGGCGCAGCCCACCCGCTGGCAAGGGCTCTGGTGTGGCCGGGGTGAGTGGCGCGAGCCGGTGGACTGGTGGGCCAGGCGTCCCCTGCCCGAGGGGAACTGCACCCTGCTGGCCTCCTGGTCAGAGAGCACAGAGAGCCTGTGGCAACGGCTGGGGGCCGAGGGGCACTGGCTCAGACTGCCCATGAAGGAGGGGTGGCTGGCCGTGGCCCTGGCCGGAGATCGCATCGAGGGGATCCTGCTGGTGGGGGCGCGGCGCCTGGACATCAAGGTCGACCTGCTGGCCAGTCTGCTCGGCACGCCGCTCCAGGCGGGGGGCCTGAGCCAGACCCTGAGCCAGGCCCTGGCCGGGGAGAGCCGGCTGGTCTGCTCCTGCCTGCGGGTCTCGGAGCAGCGCATCGTCGATGCCATCACCCGGCAGGGGGTGAGCGAGCTGGCGGGGCTGCAGGCTCTGCTCGGCTGTGGCAGCAACTGCGGCACCTGTCTGCCCGAAATCGACAAGCTGTTGATCAAACATGTTTTCCTGGCATCCGCTTAGTGCGGTGCCAGGACACAAGGAGCCTGAGATGAGCCAAATCAGTCTGGTGGGAGCGGGCCCCGGGCCCCTCGAATTGTTGACCCTGCGCGCCCTGCACCGTCTGGAGGCGGCAGAGGTCGTGGTCTATGACCGCCTGGTGGGGAGCGAGATCCTGGCCCGCATTCCCCACGGGGCGGCCCGCTTCGACGTGGGCAAGCGCTGTGGTGAGCCGAGCCCGACCCAGGAGGAGATCAGCGCCCTGCTGCTGGCCCTGGCCCGCACGGGCAAGCGGGTGGTGCGCCTCAAGGGAGGGGATCCCCTGGTGTTCGGGCGCGGTGGCGAGGAGGCGCTGCACCTGGCCCGGCACGGCATCGAGGCCGAGCTGGTGCCGGGGATCACGGCGGCCCTAGGGTGCGCCGCCAGCAGCTTCATTCCCCTGACCCACAGGGGGCTGGCCCGCTCCCTGACCCTGGTGACGGGGCACCTGATGGACGAGCGCGACTATCAGGGCTGGCAGGGGCTGACCCGGGCGGGCCACACCTTGGTGTTCTACATGGGGCTGGAGCGGGCGGCCCGCATTCGGGAAGGGATGTTGAGGGCGGGGGCTCCGGGTGCGCTGCCGGTGGCCCTGGTGGTGGCTGGCTGCAGCCCCCGCCAGCAGGTGCACGAGGCCACGCTCGATGGCCTGGAGCAGGCCGCCCGTGCCCTGCTGGGCCAGAGCCCGGTGCTGATCATCATGGGGGAGGTGGTGCGGCTGCGCGCCGAGCTGCAGGGGCTGCTGACGGAGGCCCTGGAACGGGTCGCCTGAGGGGCGATTTTCCCTCTACCCCCACTACCTCCTGATAGATAAAAAGGAGGTAGATTCAAAGAGTTGGCCTTCATGTTGCGGCATTTTCGCCAGACAGAACGCGATCGTCGCCGGCAAGGAGCGCCATGACCACTTTTTCCACCCGGGGCCAGGACGGCCCCGCTTCCCGGCTGTTGATCCACGCCGATGACCCGGGCCAGGCGAACCGCCTGGCCCTGCTGGTCAGTCACTACGGCCATCAGCCCGGGATCCTCGATACCCGCCAGTTGCTGACTCCGACGCAGAGGGGGGATGCCCTGCTCGTCAGTTGTCGCCAGTTCAGCGCCGAGGTACGCCTTGGCCTCTCCCTTTGGCCCGACATGCCGCGGCTCTTGTTCTGCGAGCGGCTGGGGGGCGATACCCAGCTCGCCCTGTTGCAGCAGGGGGTGTTGCTGGTGCCCCACCCTTGCGGCGAGCGTGAGCCGGTGGAGCAGTGGCTGCGTCTGGCCCGCAGTCAGCTCGCCATGGTGCAGGCCCTGATGCAGACCGAGAGCGAGCTGCGCCAGAAGCTGGAGGATAGGCGGCTCATCGAGCAGGCCAAGGGACGCCTGATGCGCCATCAGGGGCTGGACGAGGATGAGGCCTATCGCCTGATGCGCAGCACCGCCATGAGCCGTCACCTGAGCCTGGGGGAGCTGGCGCGGCAACTGCTGCAGGCTTTGCCCGCCTGAGCGCTCCCGTGGCCAACCGTTTTGGTGCAACTGCGCTTAATTGAGGCAAATTTGAGGGAGGATCAGGGCACCACAGACCGCAAAGGGCCGCCTGATGCACCCTGGACGAGCTGGCACGGAAAGTGAATAACAAAAACACGATAGCAATGAAGTAACGATGCGCAGTGAGGGGCCGGTCAGGTCACTCACCCGCAACAGGGCAAAGAAGCCCCGCCGATCCCGGATCGGCGGGGCTTTTTTTGGTCGCGACGCACCTTGGGTCGCAGCGCTGCAACGAGGTGGCACTGCGATTCCAGGCAGCCTGGCGCCATGGCCCTGACCCGGAACCGAGGGAGGAGATGCAATGAACGGACGACAAGGATGTGCGGGACTGCTGCTGGCGGCGTTGTCGCTGCCGGTGCTGGCACTGGGAGCCCCGGAGCAGGAGGAGCTCAGGCTCGGCTTCATCAAGCTGACCGACATGGCGCCGCTGGCGGTGGCCTACGAGCGTGGCTATTTCGAGGATGAGGGACTCTACGTCACCCTCGAAGCCCAGGCGAACTGGAAGATCCTGCTGGATCGGGTGATAGACGGCGAGCTGGACGGTGCCCAGATGCTGGCGGGCCAGCCCCTGGCGGCCCACATCGGCATCGGCACCCAGGCCGAGCTGGTGACGGCGTTTGCCATGGATCTCAACGGCAACGCCATCACGGTGGCCAACAGCGTCTGGGCCGCCATGGCGCCCCAGTTGCCCAGGCCGCAGGCGGGCCAGGTGCCGCCCCCGGTGAGCGCCGCCGCCCTCAAGCCCGTGGTGGCGGAGTATCGCAAGGGGGGCAAGCCCTTCAACATGGGGATGGTCTTCCCCGTCTCCCCCCACAACTACGAGCTGAGGTACTGGCTGGCGGCAGGTGGCCTGCATCCCGGTTTCTATGCACCCCGACTCGGCGACAACTCGGGCCAGCGCCAGGCGGACGTGCTGCTGTCGGTGACGCCGCCCCCCCAGATGCCCGCCACCCTGGAGGCGGGCACCATCGCTGGCTACAGCGTGGGGGAGCCCTGGAACCAGCAGGCGGTCGCCAGGGGCATAGGGGTGCCCGTCATCACGGATAACGAGATCTGGCGCAACAACCCGGAGAAGGTGTTCGGCGTCACCCGGCAGTGGGCCGAACGTCACCCCAACACCCATGTGCGGCTGGTGAAGGCGCTGCTGCGGGCGGCCTGGTGGCTGGATGCAGACGACAACGGCAACCGGCGCGCGGCGGCCAAGCTGCTGGCCAAACCCGAGTACGTGGGGGCCGACGAGCAGGTGATCGCCAGCTCCATGACGGGTACTTTCGAGTACGCCAGGGGAGACAAGCGCCAGGTGCCGGATTTCAACGTCTTCTTCCGCCACCACGCCACTTATCCCTACTACTCCGACGCCATCTGGTACCTGACCCAGATGCGGCGCTGGGGCCAGATCCCCGAAGCCAGGCCGGATGCCTGGTTCGAGGAGGTGGCCAAGGCCGTCTATCAACCGGACGTCTATCGCCAGGCCGCCGAGGCCCTCATCGCCGAGGGCAAGCTCAAGGCCAGTGACTTCCCCGACTTTGCCAGCGAGCAGGGCTATCGCGGCCCCCAGGATGGCTTCATCGACGGCCTCATCTACGACGGCCGCCACCCCAACGCCTACCTGCAACAGTTCGCCATCGGCCTCAAGGGCGATGAGCGGGTGCAATGAGCAAGGAGATCCCGATGAAACGACACACATGGCCCCTCATCCATTTAAAAGCCATCAACTGGAAAATCATGGTGCAGCCCCTGCTCGGCGTGCTGCTCTTCCTCGGCCTCTGGCAGTGGGGGGCGAGCCAGGTGCAGACCAGTCTGGGCACCCTGCCGGGGCCGCTCGCCACCGCCAGCCAGCTCTGGTCCCTCGGGCAGGAGCATCTGCAGGAGCGGGAGAAGGCGGCGGCCTTCCTCGAACGCCAGCAGGTGCGCAATGCGGCAAGGCTGGCGGCGGATCCGGCGGCCGAGGTGAAGCTGCGTCCCTACACAGGGCGCCCCACCTTCTTCGATCAGATAGCCACCAGCCTGCTCACCGTGCTGTGCGGCTTCGCGCTGGCGACCCTGATCGCCATTCCGTGCGGGGTGCTGCTCGGCATGAATCAGGGGCTCTATCGCGCAGCCAACCCGGTGATCCAGCTGCTCAAGCCGGTGTCGCCGCTGGCCTGGCTGCCCCTCATCACCCTGGTGGTGAGCGCCCTCTACGCCAATCCCGCCCCCTGGCTTGCCAAGTCCTTCCTCACCTCGGCCCTGACGGTGACCCTCTGCTCCCTCTGGCCGACCCTGATCAACACGGCGGTGGGGGTGGCGGGGCTGGATGGGGATCTGCACAACGTCAGCCGGGTGCTGCGTCTCTCCTTTGTGACCCACGTGCGGCGCATCGTGCTGCCCGGGGCCCTGCCCATGATCTTCACCGGACTACGGCTCTCCCTGGGGGTGGCCTGGATGGTGCTGATCGCGGCGGAGATGCTGGCCCAGAACCCGGGGCTCGGCAAGTTCGTGTGGGACGAGTTCCAGAGCGGCGGCTCTGCGTCTCTGGCCCGCATCATGGTGGCGGTGATCACCATAGGCCTCATCGGCTGCGCCCTGGACAGGGGCATGCTGGCCCTGCAGCAGTGGTTGTCCTGGGACAAGCGCCAGGTATTGCGCTAGGGACGCCTGCGGGCAGCCAAGACAGCACAGGCCCTGCAGCAGTGGCCAGGTGCTGCGTTAATCACATTTCTATTCAGGCAGGAGAAGAGCCAATGAAGAGTTATCTGGAGATAAGCGACGTCGGCATCTCGTTCGAGACGGAGCAGGGCAGCTTCGAGGCCTTGAGCCGGGTCAACCTGCGCATCGAGAAGGGGGAGTTCGTCTCCCTCATCGGTCACTCGGGCTGCGGCAAGAGCACGGTGCTCAACCTGGTGGCCGGGCTGCTGGAGCCGACCCTGGGCGGCATCATTCTCGATGGTCGCGAGGTGGCGGGCCCGGGGCCCGAGCGGGCCATGGTGTTCCAGAACCACGCCCTGCTGCCCTGGCTCAGCGTCCAGCAGAACGTGGCGCTGGCGGTGGCCCAGGTGGAGTCTGACAAGCGGGCGGTGGCGGAGCGGGTGGACTACTACCTCTCCCTGGTGCAGATGGATCACGCCAGCCAGAAGATGCCCCACGAGCTGTCGGGGGGGATGAAGCAGCGGGTCGGCATCGCCCGCGCCCTCTCGCTCTCCCCCAAGGTGCTGCTGATGGACGAGCCGTTCGGCGCCCTCGATGCCCTGACCCGGGCCCATTTGCAGGACGCGCTGATGGCGATCCAGGCGGAGCTTGGCAACACCGTCATCATGATCACCCACGACGTGGACGAGGCGGTGCTGCTCTCCGATCGCATCGTCATGATGACCAATGGCCCCAGCGCTACCGTCGGGGAGATCCTGACCGTGGACCTGCCAAGGCCCAGAGACAGGGTCGCCCTGGCGGACGATCCCCACTACCACAAGCTGCGTCAGCAGGTGCTGCGCTTCCTCTACGAGAAGCAACGCAAGGTGACCCCCCTCAAGGCAGCCGGGCAGGTGCGCAGCAAGCTGCGCGCCTGAGCCCGCCGGATTCAAGGAAGAGAGACATGACTGACAAAGAGCAACAGTGGGTGACAGGGGGCGGCATGGACCTGCTCGGTCGCCAGAACAGTGGTTCCGCCGACACGGCCGACAAGCAACGGCTGCTGGTGGTGGGCAACGGCATGGTGGGTCACCACTTCATCGAACAACTGGTGGCGGCGGGCGGCCTCGAGCGGTTCGACGTGACGGTGTTTGGCGCCGAGCCTGACGCCGCCTACGACAGGGTGCATCTGTCCGAGGTATTCGGCGGCAAGGCGCCCCAGGCCCTGCGCATGGCGGATCCCGCCTGGTATGAGGAGAGCGGCATTGCGCTGCGGCTGGGGGCCGAGGTGGAGGTGCTCGACCGGGCGGCCCGCACCCTGACGCTGGCCAACGGCGAGCAGTTCCCTTACGACCGTCTGGTGCTGGCGACCGGCTCTGTCCCCTTCGTGCCCCCCATCCCCGGCCATCAGCGAGAGGGCTGCTTCGTCTATCGCACCCTGGGAGATCTTGCCGCCATCCGCGATGCCTGCGCCCAGGCCCGCAGCGGCGTGGTCATCGGTGGCGGCCTGCTGGGGCTGGAGGCGGCCAACGCCCTGCGCCTGCTCGGACTCAAGACCCAGGTGGTGGAGTTCGCCCCAAGGCTGATGCCGGTACAGCTCGACGAGAGCGGCGGCGCCGTGCTGCGGGACAAGATCCAGGCCCTCGGGGTCGAGGTGCTGGTGGGGAAAGCCACCGAGTGCATCGAGCAGGGGGAGCAGGCCCGTCATCGCCTGCGTTTCAAGGACGGCACTCACATTGAGACCGATGTGCTGCTGTTCTCCGCCGGTATCCGCCCCGCCGACGCCCTGGCCCGGCAATCCGGGCTGGAGGTCGGGGAGCGCGGCGGCATCTGCATCGACGACGGCTGCCACAGCTCGGATCCCGCCATCCTCGCCATCGGCGAGTGCGCGCTCTGGCAGGGGCGCATCTTCGGCCTGGTGGCCCCCGGCTACCAGATGGCCCGGGCCGCCGTGGCCAGCCTGTGCGGTGGCGAGACCCGCTTTGTCGGGGCCGACATGTCCACCAAGCTCAAGCTGATGGGGGTGGACGTGGGCTCTATCGGCGATGCCCACGCCAGCACCGCCGGGGCCCAGGAGCTGCTGCTGCTGGACAGGGTCAAGGGCATCTACAAGAAGCTGGTGACCGACGGCGAGGGGAGCCGCCTGCTCGGCGCCATCCTGGTGGGGGACGGGGCCGATTACGAGCGGCTGCTGCAGTACTACCAGAACGGGGTGGCGCTGCCCCAGCCGCCGCTCTCCCTGCTGGTGGGGGAGGCAGGGACCGCTCCGGCACCCCTGGTGCTACCGGACAGCGCCATCCTCTGCTCCTGCCACAACGTGAGCAAAGGGGACGTGGTGGCCGCCGTTCGGGCGGGCAATCACGAGCTCTCGGCGGTGAAGAGCTGCACCAAGGCCGGCACGGGTTGCGGCGGTTGCAGCAACCTGCTCAAGCAGGTGGTGGATCAGACCCTGGCGGACCTTGGCGTCGAGGCGGACAAGGGGTTGTGCGAGCACTTCGCCTACGGCCGTCAAGAGCTCTATCACCTGGCCCGGGTCGGCGAGCTGAAGAGCTTCGAGGCGCTGCGGGACAAGCATGGCCAGGGGCTGGGGTGCGACATCTGCAAGCCGACGGTGGCCTCCATCCTGGCGTCCCTCTGGAACGAGCACGTGCTGGAGAAGCCCCACCGCGCGTTGCAGGATACCAACGACGCCTTCCTTGCGAACCTGCAAAAGGACGGCACCTATTCGGTGGTGCCGCGCATCCCGGGGGGGGAGATCACCCCGGAGGGGCTCATCACCATAGGGGAGGTGGCGCGCAAGTACGGCCTCTACACCAAGATCACCGGCGGCCAGCGCATCGATCTCTTCGGCGCCCGGGTCGACCAGCTGCCCGCCATCTGGGGCGAGCTGGTGGCGGCGGGCTTCGAGACCGGTCAGGCCTACGGCAAGTCGGTGCGCACCGTGAAGTCCTGCGTGGGCTCCACCTGGTGTCGTTACGGGGTGCAGGACTCCATGACCCTGACCCAGACCCTGGAGCACCGCTACAAGGGGCTGCGGGCGCCACACAAGCTGAAGTTTGCGGTCTCCGGCTGCACCCGGGAGTGCGCCGAGGCCCAGAGCAAGGACATCGGCGTCATCGCCACCGAGCGGGGCTGGAACCTCTATGTGTGTGGCAACGGCGGCATGCGGCCGCGCCACGCCGACCTCTTTGCCACGGATCTCGACGAGCAGACCCTGATCCGCTACATCGATCGGCTGCTGATGTTCTATGTGCGCACCGGGGACAGGCTGCAACGCACCTCGGTCTGGATGGAGAACATGGAAGGGGGGCTCGACTATCTCAGGTCGGTGATCATCGAGGACAGGCTCGGCATCGGTGCCGAGCTGGAGGCCATGATGGAGGGGATCGTCGGCACCTGGCAGTGCGAGTGGAAGAGCACATTGGCGGATCCGGACAAGCTCAAGCTGTTCGAGGCCTTCGTCAACCGGCCCGAGGACGAGACGCCGCCGCGCCGTGAGGAGCGGGGGCAATGGGTGCCGGATATCGCTGTCAAGGAAGTGGTATGAGCGGGGACAACGGGTTGCACGCCCGCCATCAATATCAAGGAGGTGGTATGAAGGATTTCAAGGAGGACACAGCACACCTTGAGCATGGGCAGTGGCACCGGGTGTGCGAGCTGGCGGCGCTGCCGGAGCAGGCCGGGCGCAGCGCCTGGCTGGAGGGGCGGGTACTGGCGCTGTTTCGCCTCGGGGAGCATGTCTATGCCCTGGACGGGGTGGACCCCCTGGCCGGCGTCGCCGTGCTGGGGCGTGGCCTGGTGGGGGATGCCGGTGGGGAGCCCGTGGTGGCCTCGCCGCTGTACAAGCAGCGCTACGCCCTGATGGACGGTCGCTGTCTGGACGATCCTGCCCTGAGCGTCGCCTGCTGGCCGGTGCGGCTGGAGGGGAGCGAGGTCTGGGTACAGCTGGGGTGAGTGGCCCATCTGAAAACCATGTTGTGATCGCCGGGCACTGCCCGGTGATTTTTTGTGCGCGACCCGACATTTCTTGTACGAGAGGATGGCGGGAAAACGTTTTTCGGAAATAATGGACAAACGTTTGTAACTGGATGTTTGTCTATGACGGAACGTGAGCAAGAGATCCTCGCCCTGCTGCGCCAGGATCCCATGATTGCCCAGCAGGAGCTGGCGGACAGGCTCGGCATCAGCCGTTCCGCGCTGGCGAGCCACATCTCCAGCCTGATGCGCCAGGGCTATGTGCAGGGGCGCGGCTATGTGCTGCGCGAAGGCCCCTACGCCGTGGTGATCGGCGGCGCCAACATGGATATCTGTGGCTGCAGCCACGACAACCTGCGCATCGGGGATTCCAACCCGGGCCGGGTACGCACCTCCGCCGGCGGGGTAGGGCGCAACATCGCCGAGAACCTGGCGCGCCTTGGCACCGACACCCGGCTGCTGACTGCGGTGGGCAACGATCAATACGGCCACCACCTGCTGGAGGTGAGCCAGCGCGCCGGGGTCGATGTGCGCCAGGTGCTGGTACTGGAGGGTCAGTCGACCTCCTGCTATCTCAGCCTGCACGATGGCAGCGGCGAGATGAGCTGCGCCGTCAACGACATGGGGATCATCGAGCAGCTCACCCCGGCCCGGCTCACCCCCCTGAGCGGTTTTCTCGGTGCGGCCCGGCTCTGGGTGCTCGACACCAACCTAGCCACCCACACCCTGGACTGGCTGTTCGAGCGCCAGGGGGAGCACATCATCTTCGTGGACACCGTGTCGGTGGCCAAGGTGGAGAAGATCCGCCCCTGGCTGCACCGCATCCACACCCTCAAACCCAATCGCACCGAGGCGGAGCAGCTGTGCGGCTTCACCATCGCCGGGCCCGACACCTGGCCCATGGCGGCGGCCTGGTTCCACCGCGCCGGGGTGCAGCGGCTCTTCCTGAGCCTGGGCGATCAGGGGATCTTCTATAGCGACGGGGCCTGCCAGGGCCATCTGCCCGTGCTCGGCAGCCCGGTCGTCAACGTGACCGGCGGCGGCGATGCCTTCATGGCAGGGCTGGCCCACGCCTGGTTGCAGGAGCAGGGCATCATGGAGACAACCCGGTTCGCCCTCGGTTGCGCCGCCCTCACCGTCAATTGTTCCGATACCGTCTTTTCCGGCCTATCCAAGGCCGCCGTTGAACGCATGCTGGAGGAGTACCCATGTTGAACGCTTACCTCGATATCCAACCTGAAGTTGCCGCCGCGCTGGCTGCCGGCAAGCCGGTGGTGGCCCTGGAGTCCACCATCATCTCCCACGGCATGCCCTATCCGCAGAACGTGGAGACGGCGCGCCAGGTGGAGCAGGTGGTGCGGGACAACGGCGCCGTGCCGGCCACCATCGCCATCATCGATGGCCGCCTCAAGGTGGGTCTGGATGCGGGGGCCCTGGAGGCGCTGGGCCGGGCCGGCCACGCCGCCACCAAGTGCAGCCGTCGCGACATCCCCTTCGTGCTGGCCAACAAGGGGCTGGGGGCGACCACGGTGGCCTCCACCATGATAGTGGCCGCCATGGCCGGGATCCGGGTGTTCGCCACCGGCGGCATCGGTGGCGTGCATCGCGGCGCCCAGGAGACCTTCGACATCTCCGCTGACCTGCAGGAATTTGCCCAGACCCCGGTGGCCGTGGTTTGCGCCGGTGCCAAGTCAATCCTCGACATCGGTCTGACTCTGGAGTACCTGGAGACTCAGGGGGTGCCGGTGATCGGCTACCAGACCGAGGAGCTGCCCGCCTTCTACACCCGGGAGAGCGGCTTCAAGGTGGATTACCGCCTGGAGAGCCCGGCGGCCATTGCCGAGGCGCTGCGTCTGAAGTGGGAGCTGGGGCTGGCGGGGGGCGCCGTGGTGGCCAACCCGATCCCGACACAGTTTGCCATGCCCAAGGCCGACATCGACGCCGCCATTGCCCAGGCACTGCGTGAGGCGGACGAGCAGGGGGTGAAGGGCAAGGCGTCCACCCCCTTCCTGCTGGCCCGGGTGTGCGAGCTGACCGGTGGCAACTCCCTGGCAGCCAATATCCAGCTGGTGCTGAACAACGCCGCCCTGGGGGCGCGCATCGCTGCCAGCCTGTGATCGGTCGTCCGGATGTGCGAGCTGACCGGCGGCAACTCCCTGGCGGCCAATACCAGCGGGTGTTGAGCAACATAGCCCAGAGGGCAAAGATTGCCGCCAGCCTGTAAACACCTTTGCGAAAGATGCAAAAGAGGGCCAACGAGCCCTCTTTTTATTGCGCAAATCGGTGAGATAACCCCTTATTCCAGCACCAGTCGCCCGTTGAGAGGCTGGACGGGGCGGTTGTTGGGGTGGTGCATCACCGCCTTGAAGGCATCGATCTGGGCCTGGCTGGCCTGGACCGGCTCCTTCATCACCAGCCAGCGCACTCCTTCCGAGCAGGGTGGGGTGGTCAGGGACCCGCTGAAGCGGTAGTAGTCGTGCTGGGCGGGCAGCAGTTGCTCTGCCGAGATGGGTTCCTTGAAGGCATGGATCTCCCCCGCCTTGGCTGGCAGCACCTGCCAGGCCTGGCTCAGTGCCCCATTGGCCTGGCCCGGCTCGAACATCACGGCGACCACCGCCAGCTCCCCCTTGTCATTGGCATGGACCAGGTGACCCTCCAGGGGGTAGGACCTGCCCTCGATGAGGTTTTCGCTGGGGGCGTGGAAGTGGAACTGCTTGAGTTCGAAGTGCATGCCGTCGAGCTCAAGTGTGCTGCCGGGGGCATAGTTGACCTGCACCGTGTGGCCGTTGTTGACCAGCGTCTTGCCACCCGCCTGATAGTGGAACTGCAGGGGGGCCAGATCGGCCTTCACCAGACCCGAGAGGTTGACCGGCGACTGGTTGCTGCCAGCACACTGGCCATATTCCGGGGTCAGGCTGGCCCATTTCGCCGGGCCGGCCTCGCCGCTGTATTCCCAGTGTGTGGTGGCGGCAAAGGCGGCAGGGCAGAGCAGCAGGGCGCCAGCCAGCAGGGACTTTTTCATCATGCATCCTTATCCTGATTGAAAAGCACGACCATTCCTGGCCTTCCGGCAGGAAGGCCTCGTCAATGGCATCGTTGGAAACGCAGGGTACGCGGTGCCAGACCGGATTAATTGTTATGAAAGGTCTGTCGTCATCGTTATTTGAAGCGTGGCATGAGGCGGCGCCATGATGTATTCCGGCAACGGGGCCCGCTTATTCATGGAGGAGAAATCCTGCGGGCATTTTTGCCATGAACGGCCCCCTTTCATGGCGCCCCAAATAGATGACGGGCTGATTCTAGAGGGCTTTTCATGGCTCCGTTTGATCTCGAGCAAACAAGCGCGGACTAATTATCGGGCTTGAGGATCCCTTATTTCGTTGGGATTTTTTCGATATTCCCTGGCCCGGCCAGGGGCGTGCGTGGCGGGAGCCGGGCGCTGCGCTGACAGAGTGCCTCGGTGTTGACCCCTTATCTCTCTGATAGTGCTGGAGAAATTCCCCCCTCAGCACAGTGACGGCGGGATGACAATCCCCCGGTTGGCGGCGCCTTGTTTGCGGTTTTGCCGTCCTCTTCACATTTCCGGATTGCTCGCTATTTGTGCGATTGCCTTACTCATCCGACCTGGTGTCAAATCACTCCGCCTAACACAAGGAGTGGCATAATAATGAATAATATCAATAAATTAGTTCTGGCTATCGGATTCACTCTCACCACCTTCCCGAGCCTGGCGGCGGGATTCCAGTGCGGGGAGCACGTCACCCTGGGGGTACCCGGTCAATCCAGTCAGCTGTTGTGCCGGGAGGGCTATGCCGCCGGGTACAACTACGACACTAAGGTCTCTGACTGGGTCTCTTACCGGATGACGGCCGCCAGCGCCCAGGGCCAGGTGCCGCGCAAGGATGCCTTCGCCGAGGACAAGGAGGTGCCGGTGCAGTTTCGCGCCACCCTGTCGGACTACAAGGGCTCGGGCTATGACCGCGGCCACCAGGCGCCGGCGGCGGACATGCGCTCCACCGCCAACACCATGAAGCAGAGCTTCCTGCTGACCAACATGACCCCGCAACTGCCGGCGCTCAACCAGGGGGCCTGGCGCATCCTGGAGGAGAAGACCCGGCAGTGGGCCATCACCTACAAGAGCGTGCAAGTGATCACCGGCCCCATCTTCACCCACTCCGATGGCGCCATCGGCAACGGCGTGACCGTGCCCCACGCCTACTACCGGGTGGTGATGGATCTGGCGGGCAAGCGGGCCATCGCCTTCATCCTGCCGCAAGAGAACGTCTCGGCCAGCAGGCTGGCGGACTATGTGGTGACGGTGGATGAGGTGGAGGAGCAGACCGGGCTCGACTTCTTCACCGAGCTGCCGGATGAGCAGGAAGAGGCTATGGAGTCGCGGCTGTCGGCCATGTGGGGCGGTTAGCGCGTCCGGCAGGGGTAACGGGGGCCCAGGCCCCCGTTACCCACACGGGCCTCCGGCCATTGTCATGGCCCCTGGTACAGGGCCAGTACAGCTTGGGTCTGGCATCGGGCCCTTATCATGACTCCTTTTTTCAGGAAGCATCATGTCAGCGCTGTTTTCCCTTTACTCCTTGTCCACTTTTGCCCGCGCGTTGCGCATCTGCGTACCCATGGCGCTGCTGGGGGCTGCTGTTCCCCCCGCCATGGCCGACGAGGATATCCGCTTGGGGCAGACCATTCTGCTCGGGGTCGGCGATCATCCCGCCATCATTCCCATGCTCGCCTGCCGACCGACCAAATCCATCATGGTCAAGGCAGGGCGGGAGTTGACCCTGGAGCGGGTCAAGGTGTTCTACGGCAACGATCGCAGCAAGACCCTCTATTTCGACAAGGTGTTGAAAGAGGATCAGGAGTCGGGGTGGCAATCCCTCGGCAGCCGACTCTGCATCAAGCGCATCGAGGTGTACGGCAATTCGGAAGGGAGCAGGGCCGGGGTCAAGGTGTACGGGCGTAAATAAGCAAAGGGCGGGGGAAATCCCCGCCCAGTGCTTATTTCTTCGGGCGGAACGGTTTGATGATGGCCTCGTCGCACTCGAGATAGGGCCCTTCCATCAGGTCGATGCAGTAGGGGATGGCAGGGAAGACCGCATCCAGGCACTCGCGGATCGATTTGGGCTTGCCCGGCAGGTTGACGATGAGCGAGCTGCCGCGCAGGCCGGCGGTCTGGCGCGACAGGATGGCGGTCGGCACGAACTTGAGGGACTCGGCCCGCATCAGCTCGCCAAAGCCCGGCATCATGCGATCGCACACCGCCTCGGTGGCCTCCGGGGTCACATCCCGCCTGGCCGGCCCTGTGCCCCCCGTGGTAACGACAAGGCAGCACTGCTCATCGTCCACCAGCCGAACCAGGGTCGCCTCAATCTGATCCTGCTCGTCGGGGATCACCTGATAGACGGGCTCCCATTCCGAGGTCAGGTAGGCGTTCAGGGTGTCGATGATGGCCTTGCCGGAGAGATCTTCGTAGATGCCTGCACTGGCGCGATCGCTGACGGTGACGATACCGATTCTTGCCTTGCTCATGGTCTGCCCTTGGTTGCCGCAATAAAGTGGTAAATAAAATAACATAATCAGTGAGATATGTTAAACCGCCGGATGGTACAAGGGGAGGGCGTCGAGCCAGGGAGAGAGTCGAATGAAAAACAATTTTGAGGAAAGTCCCTTAATAAGGCATAAGGCCGAGAAAAATGGTGCTGAAATTTTATAAAAAAACTGACGCAGGCCGGATTCGGTTAATTTCATGAATCATAAGGAATAAATGATCTTTTCCGCCAACAATGCGCAATCCGTGCCAAAAACCGGACTCCTGTGGCTCGGCGGTGAATGACCCAAAATCGCCACCATCCTATATAACCTTCCCTAGGGACAGTGAAATAGTGATGTGCCCGGCGTCGTTCCATTCCATGGGCGAGGTCCGGCCAGGAGGGTATATGGAGCTGCCTGATTTCGATACCCTGAAGTACTGGGCGCTGGCCGAGCCGGAGCGACTCGACGCGCTGCTGCACCAGCAGATAGAGACCCTGATCGCCCAGGTGGGGCCAGAGCGGCAACGTCGGTTGCGAGGTCTGCAATTTCGCATCGACTGCCAGCGCCGCCTGGCAAGAAACAACCTCGACAGCTGCATCCGGATAGCCAACATGATGCATGACTCCGTCTACGCCATGCGCCAGCACATTCTGGATCTGCAGAACGAATCTTGTCAGGAAATGGCAGAGCCCCCGCTGCCGGATAATGTGATAGCGTTTTCCAGTTATCTGAAACGGAAATAATTCACGGCCCTGTTCAAGATATAAAAAAACAGGGTATTTATTAATTTGTTTAACCCCTTCTCAAACAAGTTGTTAAGCAAGTTGGGTAAATTGTTTTTTATTTGCTGCAAATATTCCCCGGGCGGCTGAATAATAGTGACCAGTGTACGCAGTCCGATAGAGATGGATGAAGGTGTATTTATTTTGGGGTAATATCCAGACACATTTCATCTTGCTATGACTCAAAGGGATCATGAGAAGCATCACACCAGGAAGGGTGCTGTCGCGAGAGCAGCAGACGGAGATCACCCGGATCATCGTCAAGGCGGGCCAGATGCTGGCCCAGTTTGGGGCGGAGAGCCGCATCATCGAGCAGACCACGGTCCGCCTGGGCATGGCGCTCGGGCTGGAGAGCGTCGAGATGGCCATCTCTTCCAGCGCCATCGTCCTCACCAGTCTCTACCAGGGCAGTTGCGTCACCACCACCCGCCGGGTGCGGGAGCACGGCATCAACATGCAGGTGGTGTGCGAAATCCAGCGCATCTGCATCATGACGGAGAAGTCGCTTATCGGCGCGCGCGAGGTACGTCAGCGCCTCGAGGCCATCACGCCGTTCCACTATCACCCCTGGCTGGTGGTGCCCATGGTGGGGCTCTCCTGCGGTGCCTTCAGCCTGCTGTTTGGCGGTGACTGGCCCATCTTCCTGGTGACCTGCTGCTCGGCCTCGGTCGCCATGCGGGTGCGCCAGCTCATTGCCCGCCATCACCACAGCCCCCTCATCAACTTTGCCGCCACCGGGTTTATCGCCACCCTGCTCGCCTCCAGCGCCACCTTCTTCGGCTGGGGCGAACAACCCTATCTCGCCATGGCCGCCAGCGTGTTGCTGCTGGTGCCGGGGTTCCCGCTCATCAATGCGGTCTCCGACATGGTGAAGGGTTACTTCAACATGGGGCTGGCCCGCTGGGGCACGGCGACACTGCTGACCATCAGTGCAGCCATAGGGATCATTCTCGCCATGTCGGTGACCGGCATCTGGGGGTGGAAAGTATGAAGATCTTTGACGTTGTATCGACCCTGTTGATCGGGGCAAACCGGCTATCCATCAGCGCGTGGAACCATATCGGGATCATTCTCGCCATGTCGGTGACCGGTATCTGGGGGTGGAAGGTATGATGGAACTGCTCTGGCTGCTGGCCAAGGATGCCTTCTGGTCGGCCATTCCGGCGGTGGGCTTTGCCATGCTGTTCAACGTGCCGCCACGGATGCTCAAATATTGCGCCATGGGGGGCGCGTTGGCCCACAGCCTGCGTACCCTGCTCATCCACTACGGCATGCCCATCGAGTGGGCCACCCTGGCAGCGGCGACAACGGTCGGCTTTGTCTGTGTCTACTGGTCGCGCCGCTTGCTGGCACCACGCCCGGTGTTCAGCGTAGCCTCCATCATCCCCATGATCCCGGGCAGCTACGCGTTCAAGACCATGATCGCTATCGTCGAGCTCAATATCTCCGGGGTGACCATGGAGCTGCTTCAGAGCGCGGTGGAGAACGGCCTCAAGGCGCTCTTTATCGTGGGGGCCCTGAGTTTCGGTTTGGCGATCCCCTCTCTGGTCGTGTACCGTAACCGCCCCATTATCTGACGACGGTGCGAGAGGTTGACCCCATGATGATTTCCATGATTGCCGCCATGGCCCAGGACAGGGTGATCGGCCTGGACAACCAGATGCCCTGGCATCTGCCGGCGGATCTGGCCCACTTCAAGCGTGTCACCCTGGGCAAGCCGGTGCTGATGGGGCGCAAGACCTTCGAGTCCATCGGACGGCCGCTGCCAGGCCGTCGCAATCTGGTGATCAGCCGCAACCCCGACTACCGGGCCGACGGCGTGGAGGTCATCGACTCGGTGGAAGCGGCGCTGGCGCTGCTGGCGGGCAGCGATGTGGCCGAGCTGATGGTGATCGGGGGGGGGCATCTCTACGGCCAGCTACTGCCACGGGCCGACAGGCTCTATCTGACCCGTATCGATCTGGCGGTGGAGGGGGATACCCGTTTCCCGGCCTTCGACGAGGGCGACTGGTCGTGCATCGAGCGCGAGTCCCATCACCCCGACGAGAAGAACCCCCATCCCTACTGTTTCGAGATCTGGCAGCGGCGCTGAGCCCTCTGATGCCATGAAGAGCCCCTTGCGACAGCCGGGGGCTTTTTTGTGCCCTGTTGCCGCAAAGAGAAGAGCGCTGAACCGACATTGCTGAAGATGCCTGAAGCAATATCCAGAATGCGTGACATTAAAATGATTAGTTATGTAATTAATAAGCCATTCATCGCTCCGATGGGCGCAGTCGTCCCCACCCTCTCTTTTCGCCTGCTGCTAACGCCTTTTAATCATTAATGAAATGTGCTGAAAGTGCATCGCTACTGTGGCGACCCTGTCTGTTATAGGCGTTTTTATCGTGATTTAATGGATTTTTATGAATGAAAATAACCAATAAAAATCAATGAGTTAAATTTAACCTTTCTAGGTTGGCTTCAATTGGTTCTTTTGTTTGGGTGTGAAATTGCTTAGTGTTAAAAGTAATTGGCTCACGTTCGACGGTTTGCCAGGCAAGGCGTCGGCCAAGAAAAAAGGACAATATGACAGTCAAACTCGAGGTCAAATCCCTCTACAAAATCTTCGGCGATCAGCCGGATAAAGCGTTCAAATTGCTGGCGAAAGGGCATGATCGCGCCAGCATCCTGAAAAAGACCGGACAGACCCTGGGGGTCCAGGATGTCAATCTGGCCATCAACGAAGGGGAGATCTTCGTGGTGATGGGCCTCTCCGGTTCGGGCAAGTCCACCCTGGTGCGTCTCTTCAACCGGCTGATCGAGCCGACCCGCGGCCAGGTGCTGATCGATGGCGAGGACATCGCCGCCATCTCGGAGCGCGAACTGCGCCAGGTGCGCCGCAAGAAGATCAGCATGGTATTCCAGTCCTTCGCCCTGATGCCGCACCTGAGTGTGCTGGAAAATACCGCCTTCGGGCTGGAGCTGGCCGGTGTACCGCTGGCGGAGCGCCAGCAGAGCGCCCGTCAGGCGCTCCATCAGGTGGGGCTGGGACAGTGGATAGAGGCTTATCCGGATGCCCTCTCCGGCGGCATGAAGCAGCGGGTCGGGCTGGCCCGGGCCCTTGCCAATGACCCCGACATTCTGCTGATGGACGAAGCTTTCTCCGCGCTGGATCCCCTGATCCGCACCGAGATGCAGGACGAGCTGCTCAAGCTGCAGGCCAGTCAGCAGCGCACCATCGTCTTCATCTCCCACGATCTGGACGAGGCGATGCGCATCGGCGATCGCATCGCCATCATGCAGGATGGCCAGCTGGTGCAAGTGGGCACCCCGGACGAGATCCTGAACCAGCCCGCCAACGACTATGTGCGCGCCTTCTTTCGCGGGGTGGATCTGGCCCATGTGTTCAGCGCCCGCGATGTGGCCAGCCGCAAGCAGGTGCCCCTCATCAAGAAACACACCACCGACGGGCCGGGCAACGCCCTGCGCCAGCTCAAGGAGCTTGAGCGGGAGTTCGGCTACGTGGTGGATCGCAGCCGCCGCTTCCTCGGGGTCGTCTCGGTGGAGTCGCTCGGTCAGGCGGTCAGGGCCAAAGGCAGCCTGGAGCAGGCGCTGCTGGCGGACATTCAGCCCATTCTGGCGGACACCGCCCTCAATGAACTGATCAGCCAGGTGGCGGCCGCTCCCTGTCAGGTGCCCGTGGTCGAGGAGGATGGCACTTACCTCGGCCTCATCTCCAAGGCCAATCTGCTCAACACCCTGGACAGGAGTACTCCGGCATGAAGCTGATGAATCCCCATTTCTTGCTGAGCGGGCTGCTGGCCCTGGTGCTGCTGGCGAGCCCTTCTCTGCGGGCCGATGAGGTGGCGGCAGACCCCTGGAGCGCGCCTGCGTCCGCCGAGGTGACCGATCCCTGGGGCAGTACCGACACCCAGGCCACCGACTGGCAGAACCAGATCGAAGCCGCCGACACCACAACCGCCATCGACTGGCTGGATCCTTTCCAGCAGGCGCTGGTGCCGCTGGATACCTGGGTGGAAGGGGGCATCGGCTGGCTGGTGGAGAACCTGCGGCCGCTGTTCCAGCTGATCCGCGCGCCGGTGGAGCTGACCCTGAACGCCATGACCCATCTGCTGCAGACGGTGCCCTCTACCCTGATGATGGGGCTCCTGACCCTGATCGCCTGGCAACTGGTGAACGGCCGCATGGCGCTAGGCACGCTCGTATCTCTTGTGGGGATCGGGCTCATCGGGGCCTGGTCCGATGCCATGGTGACCCTGTCCCTGGTGCTGACCTCGCTGTTCTTCTGTGTGCTGCTGGGGTTGCCCACCGGCATCCTGCTGGCCCGCAGCGAGCGGCTCTCCACCTGGACCCGGCCGCTGCTGGATGCCATGCAGACCACCCCGGCGTTCGTCTACCTCATCCCCATCGTGATGCTGTTTGGCATCGGCAACGTGCCCGGGGTGGTGGTGACCGTCATCTTCGCCCTGCCGCCCATGATCCGGCTCACCATGCTGGGCATTCGCCAGGTGCCCACGGATCTGGTGGAGGCGGCCCACTCGTTCGGTGCCAGCCCCTCCCAGCTGCTGTTCAAGGTACAGCTGCCGCTCGCCATGCCCACCATCATGGCCGGGGTCAACCAGACCCTGATGCTGGCGCTCTCCATGGTGGTGATCGCCTCCATGATCGCGGTGGGGGGCCTCGGCCAGATGGTGCTGCGCGGCATCGGCCGGCTCGACATGGGGCTCGCCTCCATCGGCGGCCTCGGCATCGTGCTGCTGGCCATCGTGCTCGACCGCCTCACCCAGGCGATGGGGCAACCGGATCGCACCCGTACCGGCCGCTGGTATCAGCACGGCCCCGCCGCCCTGCTGCTGCGCCTGGCCGGTCGTGACAAGAAAATCGATTACAAAGGAGTAAATGCATGAGACAGACCACCAAAGGATTGACCCTGGGCACATTGCTGCTGAGTACCCAACTGCTGAGCCCGCTCGCCATGGCCAGCGCCGAGTTGCCGGGGGAGGGGGTTCGCGTTCAGCCCCTGCAGAGCTCCTTGCCGGAAGAGGCCTTCCAGAGCCTGCTGGTGAGCAAGCTGATGGGGCGTCTGGGTTACGATGTCCAGCCCGCCCAGGAGGTGGACTACAACGTGGCTTATGCCTCGGTGGCCCAGGGAGACGGCACCTTCCTCGCGTTCAACTGGGTGCCGCTGCAGGACAACAAGTACGAGCAGGCGGGGGGCGACAAGGTGTTCTTCCGTGAGGGCACCTATGTGGCCGGTGCCGCCCAGGGGTACCTCATCGACAAGCAGACCGCGACCCAATACGGCATCACCAACCTGGGCCAGCTCAAGGATCCCGAGGTGGCGGCGCTGTTTGACGGGGATGGCGACGGCAAGGCCGACCTCATCGGTTGCAACCCCGGCTGGGGCTGCGAGGGGGCGATCAACCATCACCTCGATGCCTTTGGTCTGACCCCCACGGTGGCCCACAAGCAGGGCAATTACGCGGCGCTGATCGCCGATACCCTGGCTCGCTACCAGGCCGGCAAGCCGGTGCTCTATTACACCTGGACCCCCTACTGGCTCAGCAGCGAACTGGTGCCGGGCAAGGATGTGGTGTGGCTGGAGGTGCCCGCCGATGCCAAGGATGCGGCCAAGACCCGGCTGCCGAACGGCAAGAACTACGGCTTTGCGGTGAACACCATGCACATCGTTGCCAACAAGCGGTTTGCCGAGGCCAATCCGGCCGCCGCCAAGCTCTTCTCCATCGTCAAGCTGCCGCTCAATGACATCAACGTGCAGAACGGCCTGATGAACAAGGGGCAGAACAAGCCGGCGGACGTGGAACGTCATGCCGATGCCTGGCTCAAGGGCCACGAGGCGCTGGTGAACGACTGGCTGAATCAGGCGCGCGCCGCCGCCATGTAATGAGGGGCGGTACATCACCCTTTTGCGCAAAGAAAAACGCCCTGCAGTTGCCGGGCGTTTTTTTGTGGGCGCAGCACATGGCCGGGCCGCGGGGGATCAGATGCCGGAGCCGTCGCTCTCGCCACCTTCCTCATGCAGGCCGCACTCGCGCTTGAGGCCGAAGAAGCGGGTCTGCTCCTCGCTCATGCCGGGCTCCCACTTGGCGGTGGTGTGCACGTCGCCGACCGAGAGGTAGCCCTGCTCCCACAAGGGGTGGTAGGGGAGGTCGAACTCCTTGAAGTAGTAGAAGACGTCCTTGTTGCTCCAGTCGATCACCGGCAGGAACTTGAAGCGACCGCGCTGGATGGCCAGCACCGGCAGCTTGCCCCGGCTGCCGGACTGCTCCCGGCGCAGGCCCGAGAACCAGGTGCGGGCACCCAGCTCGTTCAGGGCGCGGTCCATGGGCTCCACCTTGTTGAGCTGGTTGTAGCGGGTGATCCCCTCCACCCCCTGCTCCCACAGGAGGCCGAAGCGGGCCTCCTGCCAGGCCGGGCTGAGTTCGGCCCGGTAGATCTTGAGGTTGAGCGCGAGACGCTCGGTCAGTTCGTCGATGAAACGGTAGGTCTCGGGGAAGAGGTAACCGGTGTCGGTGAGCACCACGGGCACGTCGGCCCGCTCGCGGCTCACCAGGTGCAGCATGAGCGCCGCCTGGATGCCGAAACTCGACGACAGCACATGCTCCCCCGGCAGGTTGGCCAGGGCCCAGCGCACCCGCTCGGGGGCGCTCATGGCGTCCAGCGCCCGGTTGAGGGGGGCCAGCGCCTCGACCTGCTCCTCCCGGCCCAGGGCCAGGAGGGCGTCGAGGTCGAGCCGGCCGTCGGCGGTGCGCGCCAGCCGGGCTGTATCAGTCTGTTCAGGCTGCATAGAAGTCCCTCGCGGAGTCGATAACCGGGGCGATGATGCCGGCGCGAATGACAAAATCGCCGAAGCACTCGTCCGGGTTGCGATCCTTGGCCCAGCGGCCGATCAGGGCGTCCAGTTCGGCCAGGATCTGCGGCTCGGTGATGTTCTCCAGGTGCAGGCGCGGGATGCGGGTCCCCTCGAGGTTGCCCCCCAGGTGCAGGTTGTAGCGACCCGGCGCCTTGCCCACCAGACCCACTTCCGCCAGCATGGCGCGGCCGCAGCCGTTGGGGCAACCGGTGACCCGGAAGATGATGGCGTCATCCGCCAGGCCATGCTTGGCCAGCAGCCCCTCGATGTCGGTGACGAAGGCAGGCAGCATGCGCTCGGCCTCGGCCATCGCCAGGGGGCAGGTGGGCAGGGCCACACAGGCCATGGACTGCTTGCGCTGCTCGCTCACGCCGTCATCCAGCAGACCGTACTGGCGCGCCAGCGCCTCGATGCGTGCCTTCTCGCCGGCAGGCACGCCCGCGATGATGAGGTTCTGGTTGGCGGTGAGGCGGAAGTCCCCCTGATGCACCTTGGCGATCTCCAGCATGCCGGTCTTGAGGGGCTTGCCCGGGAAGTCCAGCAGGCGGCCGTTCTCGATAAACAGGGTCAGGTGGTGCTTGCCGTCGATCCCCTCCACCCAGCCGAAGCGATCGCCACGGCTGGTGAATTCATAGGGGTGAACCGGCCCGAACTGGATGCCGGCGCGGTTCTCCACCTCGGCCTTGAAGGCCTCGACCCCCACCCGTTCAAGGGTGTACTTGGTCTTGGCGTTCTTGCGGTTGACCCGGTTGCCCCAGTCGCGCTGGGTGCTGACCACGGCGGCCGCTACCTCCAGCACGTGGGAGAGCGGAATGAAGCCAAAGTCGCTCGCCTTGCGCGGGTAGGTGGTGGTGTCGCCGTGGGTCATGGCCAGACCGCCCCCCACCAGCACGTTGAAGCCCACCAGCTTGCCGTGATCGGCAATGGCCACGAAGTTGAGATCGTTGGCGTGGATGTCCACATCGTTGTGGGGCGGGATGACCACGGTTGTCTTGAATTTGCGCGGCAGGTAGTTGGAGCCCAGGATCGGCTCCTCGTCACCCCCCAGCTTCTCGCCATCCAGCCAGATCTCCACGTAGGCGCGGGTCTTGGGCAGCAGGTGCTCGGAGATCTTCTTGGCCCACTCGTAGGCCTCCTGGTGCAACTCGGACTCCACCGGGTTGCTGGTGCAGAGCACGTTGCGGTTCACGTCCCCCGCGGTGGCGATGGAGTCGATACCTGTGCTGTTGAGGGTCTGGTGCATCAGCTTGATGTCGCGCTTCAGTACCCCGTGGAACTGGAAGGTCTGGCGGGTGGTCAGGCGGATGCTGCCGTACATGCTGTGCTCTTCGGCGAACTTGTCGATCACCTGCCACTGGGCCGGGGTGATGATGCCGCCGGGCAGGCGGGCGCGCAGCATGACGTTGTGCAGGGGCTCCAGCTTCTGGGCGGCGCGCTCCGGGCGGATGTCGCGGTCATCCTGCTGATACATGCCGTGGAAGCGGATCAGCTGGAAGTTGTCGCCGTTGAAGCCGCCGGTGAGCGGGTCCTGCAGATCTTCGGCGATGGTGCCGCGCAGGAAGTTGCTCTCGCGCTTGAGGCGTTCGTTGTCAGCCAGCGGCCCTTCGACCGGTCCCGGAATAAGTTGTTTGCTCATCAATAGACATCCCTTTGATAACGTTTGGCACGACGCAATTCGCTCAGATACTCTTCTGCTTCCTCACGGCTCTTGTGGCCGTGTTCCGCAATCACTTCCAGCAGGGCTTCCTGCACATCCTTCGCCATGTGGTTGGCGTCGCCACACACATAGAAGTGAGCGCCTGCTTCCAGCCACTGGTAGAGCTCAAGCCCTGCCTCGCGCAGGCGGTCCTGCACATAAATCTTGTTGGCCTGATCCCGGCTGAAGGCCAGGGAGATCTTGGACAGCAGGCCCGATTTCACATAACGCTGCCACTCCACCTGATAGAGGAAGTCCTGGGTGAAGTGGGGGTTGCCGAAGAAGAGCCAGTTCTTGCCCTCTGCCCCCTGTGCTTCCCGCTCCTGCAGGAAGGCGCGGAACGGAGCAATGCCGGTGCCCGGGCCCACCATGATGACGGGGGTATCGGGATTGGCGGGCAGACGGAAGTTGTCGTTGTGCTCCACGAACACCCGGACCTCGGCATCTTCCGGCAGACGGTCCGCCAGATAGGAGGAGGCGCCGCCGCTTCGCACTGTGCCATCTTCTTGGCGGTAGCGCACCACGCCGACGGTCAGGTGCACCTCTTCTTCCACCTCGCTCTGGGCGGAGGCGATGGAGTAGAGGCGGGGGGTGAGGGGGCGCAGCAGTGCGATCAGTTGATCGGCACTCAAGGAAGCCGGGAAGCGTTTCAGTACGTCCACCACTTGAGCAGAGGCGACCAGGGCGTTGACCTGGGCCTTGTCACCGGCCAGATCCTTCAGCGCCGCGTTGTCCGTGATCTCGGCGAGGCCAGTGATCAGGCCCCCGTGCAGCCGGGTCAGTTCGTAGTGACGGGTCAGCGCCTCACGCAGGCTGCCATGGGGGGTGGCCTCGTCACCGGTCAGACCGGTCAGGGCCAGCACTTCCCCCACGAGATCGGCGTCGTTGTCGAACCAGATACCGAGCGCATCCCCCGGTTGATAGGTGATGCCGGACTCTTCCAGGTTGATCTCGATGTGACGGATGTCCTTGGTGGAGTCGCGGCCGGTGATCTTCTGCTTCACCGAGAGTCTGGCCGGGAAGGGGTTCTCCTTGTTGTACTGGCTGTGGCCGACGGCGGCCTGCACCGAGCCCGCCACGCTGGCGGTCGCGGCGCCGGCAGAGAGGGTGGCGGCGACCGCCGCAACGGCCTGCTCGCCCCAGGCCTTGGCGGCATCCTGATAATCCACATCGAGGCTAGCTAGCTCATGGATGCGCTCGGCCCCTGCCTTGGCGAGGAAGCCATCGAAATCCTTGCCGGTCTGGCAGAAGAACTCATAGGAGCTGTCACCCAACCCCAGCACGGCAAACTTGAGCCCTTCCAGCTTGCCGACCTTGCCTTTTTTAAGCTGCTCGAACAGATCGACGGCGCTCTCGGGGGGCTCCCCCTCCCCGTAAGTGCTCACTACCACCAGCAGGTGGCTCTCTTTCTTGAGCTGCTTGGGTTTGTAGTCCGCCATGGAGGTGAGGGTCACCGGCAGGCCGCGGGCCTCGGCCTGGGCCTTGATGGCGCTGGCCACGCCCTTGGCATTCCCGGTCTGGGAGCCGTAGAGAATGGTCAGGCTGCCGCCGGGTGCCGCGACTTCTGCGCCTGCGCTCGCCACGGGCTGGACGCCCGCCTGGGAGAGGCCGTAGAGATAACCGCTGACCCAGGCCAGTTGCTGGGTATTGAGGGTGGTGAGAACTTGGTTGAGCTGGCGCTGCTGTTCGTCAGAGAGCGGGCTCAGGGTGGGGGCTGTCAATGGCATCACACATGTCTTCCATGGTCTGATTTTTGGTCAGGGTAAGGGGTGTAATGAATAACAACAAAGAATAAAAATATCTTCTTTATGCGATTTATGAATTTATAAAGCCAAAATCCATCTCAGCCCCGGGGGGGCCGTGATATAAAAATGGCCTTGCCGAGCCCCCTGTCCCGGTGATCTCTCATGCCCCAAGGAGCAACCATGTCCCGTCTCTATCATGTCAACGCCTTCAGCCATCACCCCTTCGGAGGCAACCCCGCCGTGGTGGTGCTGGGGGAAGCGCGGCCCGACGCCGAGCTGCAGGCCATGGCAGCGGAGTTCAACCTCTCTGAGAGCGCCTTTCTGACCCAACTGGGGGAGGGGCATTACGGGTTGCGCTGGTTCACCCCGCAAGTGGAGGTGGACTTGTGCGGCCATGGCACCCTGGCGGCGGCCCATGTGCTGTGGCAGACGGGGGAGGTGTCAGGGGATCTCCCCATCCGCTTCGCGACCCGCAGCGGCGAGCTGGTGGCCAGGCGCGAAGAGAGCTGGATCTGGCTCGACTTCCCGCGTATCTCTCTGGCTCCTCTTGAGCTGGATCCTGCCTATGGGGCGGCTCTTGGCTACCAGCCGCTGCGCACACTGGCGGCCGGGGCCAAGTTCCTGCTTGAGCTCGCCAGCGAGGAAGAGGTCCGCGCGCTCACCCCCGATTTTCACGCCCTGCGGGCGCTGCCGGGCCGGGGGATCATGGTGACGGCGCCGTCGAGCCGGAAGGAGGACGACTTCGTCTCCCGCTACTTCGCTCCCTGGGTCGGAGTGGACGAGGATCCGGTGACCGGCTCCAACCACTGCGCCCTGGTGCCCTTCTGGGCCGAGCGGCTCGGCAAACGGCAATTGCGGGCCCGCCAGATCTCGGCCCGGGGCGGGGATCTCAGGCTGGAATTGCAGGAGGGGCGGGTGCTGATGGCGGGCCGTGCGCTGACCCTGTGGCAGGGGGAGTGGCTGCTGCCGCCTGTCGCACCAGCGGACCGATGACCGCTCGTCACGGTGTGACTTCTGCATAAAAAAACGCCCCGCAATTACGGGGCGTTTTGATTGCCATGGACGGCAGCGTTTTGCTGCGGCCCTGTTTCTGCGGCGCTTACTTTTGTGGACGCAAGGCCGGGAACAGGATGACGTCGCGGATGGTGTGGCTGTTGGTGAACAGCATCACCAGACGGTCGATGCCGATACCTTGACCGGCGGTCGGCGGCAGACCGTGTTCCAGCGCGGTGACGAAGTCGGCGTCGTAGAACATGGCTTCGTCGTCCCCTGCGGCTTTCTGGTCAACCTGGGCCTGGAAGCGCTCGGCCTGATCTTCCGCATCGTTCAGCTCGGAGAAGCCGTTGGCCAGCTCGCGACCGCCGATGAAGAACTCGAAGCGGTCGGTGACGTCCGGGTTCTGGTCGTTGCGACGGGCCAGCGGAGAAACGGCGGCCGGGTACTCGGTGATGAAGGTCGGTTGCAGCAGCATGTGCTCCACGGTCTCTTCGAAGATCGCGGTGATCACGTGGCCCAGTTCCCAGCTTTTCATCAGCTCGATGTGCAGGCGTTTGGCGACAGCGGTGGCCTTCTCCAGGGTTGCCAGATCGTCACGGGTCACATCCGGGTTGTACTTCAGGATGGAGTCAACCATGGAGAGGCGCTGGAACGGCTGACCGAAATCGATGGTCAGACCCTCTTCGCCCTCTTTGGCGTAACGGATCTTGGTGTCGCCCAGGATGTCTTGCGCCAGGGTGCGCAGCATCTCTTCGGTGAGATCCATCAGGTCGATGTAATCGGCGTAGGCCATATAGAACTCGAGCATGGTGAACTCGGGGTTATGGCGAACGGAGATGCCTTCGTTGCGGAAGTTGCGGTTGATCTCGTAGACACGCTCGAAACCACCGACCACCAGACGCTTCAGATAGAGTTCCGGAGCGATACGCAGGTACATGTCGATGTCCAGCGCATTGTGATGGGTGATGAAGGGACGTGCGGAAGCGCCACCCGGGATGACTTGCATCATGGGGGTTTCCACTTCCATGAAGCGCTTGTCATTCAGGAACTTGCGAATGCCTGCCACCACCTTGGTGCGGGTCACGAAGGTCTTGCGGGACTCTTCGTTGGCGATCAGGTCCAGGTAACGCTGGCGGCAGCGGGCTTCCTGGTCGGTCAGACCCTTGTGCTTCTCGGGCAGCGGGCGCAGGGCCTTGGTCAGCAGGCGGATGGTGGAGACGTGTACGGAGAGCTCACCGGCGTTGGTGCGGAACAGGGTGCCCTCGACACCGACGATGTCACCCAGATCCCACTTCTTGAACTGCTCGTTGTAGAAGCCTTCCGGCAGGTCGTCACGGGTCACGTAGATCTGGATCTTGCCAGCCATGTCCTGCAGGGTCGCGAAAGACGCCTTGCCCATGATCCGGCGGGTCATGATGCGACCGGCAATCTTCACCTGTTTACCCAGGGCGACCAGTTCGTCATTGCTCTTGTCGCCGAATTCGGCGTGCAGATCGCCGGAGAGGCTGTCACGACGGAAATCGTTGGGGAAGGGGTTGCCCTGGGCGCGCAAGGCGGCCAGCTTGGAGCGACGCTCAAGCATCTCGTTGTTCAGTTCGAGAGTCTGGTCGACTTCCGGGGTGGTGGTTTGTTCAGACATGGTGATTCCTGCTGCTCTGTTTACAGGCCTGATTTCAGGCTGGCTTCGATAAACTTGTCCAAGTCGCCGTCGAGTACCGATTGGGTATTGCGGGTTTCGACGCCGGTGCGCAGATCCTTGATACGGGAATCATCCAGTACGTAGGAGCGGATCTGGCTGCCCCAGCCGATGTCGGACTTGGTCTCTTCGAGGGCTTGCTTCTCAGCGTTCTGCTTTTGAATTTCCAGCTCGTAGAGCTTGGCCTTCAACTGCTTCATACACTGATCTTTGTTCTTGTGCTGGGAACGGTCGTTCTGGCACTGCACCACCACGCCGGTCGGCACGTGGGTGATACGCACCGCGGACTCGGTCCGGTTGACGTGCTGACCACCTGCACCGGAGGCGCGGTAGACGTCGATGCGAAGATCAGCCGGGTTGATCTCGATCTCGATGTCATCATCGATCTCGGGGTAGACGAACACGGAGCAGAACGAGGTGTGGCGACGGCCGCCGGAATCGAACGGCGACTTGCGTACCAGGCGGTGCACGCCGGTCTCGGTGCGCAGCCAGCCAAAGGCATACTCGCCGGTGAACTTGATGGTGGCGGACTTGATGCCGGCCACGTCGCCCTCGGAGCATTCGATGAGCTCGGGCTTGTAGCCGTGGGCATCGCCCCAGCGCAGGTACATGCGCAGCACCATGTTGGCCCAGTCCTGGGCCTCGGTGCCACCGGAACCGGACTGGATGTCGATGTAGCAGTCGGAACCGTCGTGCTGACCGGAGAACATGCGACGGAACTCGAGATCCACCAGCTTGGCCTCCAGTTCGTCCGCTTCGACCACGGCTTCGTTGAAGGTCTCTTCGTCTTCGCCTTCGACGGCCAGGCTGACCAGCATCTCGACGTCATCGACGCCCTGGGTCAGGGTATCGATGGTGCTGACGACGTTCTCCAGGGAGACGCGCTCCTTGCCCAGCGCCTGTGCGCGCTCGGGTTCGTTCCAGACATCCGGCTGTTCCAGCTCGGCATTGACCTCTTCTAGACGCTCTTTCTTGGCGTCATAGTCAAAGGTACCCCCTAAGCAGCTCGGTCCTCTCAGACAGCTCCTTAAGCTTGTTTAATACAGGATTGACTTCAAACATCGTGAAAACTCTCGGGGTCGATGTGATTTAAAAACGGGATATTCTAGCCAATTGCAGAAGGAATAAACAGGGTTGGCTAGTCCCGCTCTTTTTCCTGCTCCAATTTTCCGCAGCATTTTTAAAATTTCCGCGTAAAATATCGTCACTCACGCCATTCTCCGCTTCAGTTTTGCGCAGATTGGCCGCTAACAACACACAGTGCCACGCACTCCCGATTGATCCTGTTCCCGACCCCCACAAGAAGAAAACACGATGAAAAACCTATCACTCAAGCAGAAGATACTGTTGTCTGTGGTCATCGCCTTGTCACTGGTGATCCTGCTGCTCTCCTGGCAGAGCTACACCAGCCAGAAGTCCATGCTGCTGCAAGGCAGTCAGGAACAGGTGCAACGCCTTGGCAGCCAGCAGGCCGCCAGCGTCAGCGACTGGCTTGCCGCCCGTCGTGACGTCATCCAGGCCCTTGGCAACAAGGCCGGTGCCGAGCCCCTCAACGCCCTGCAACAGGCCCAGGTGTCCGGCCGTTTCCAGCTCACCTATTTTGGTGAGGGCAGCGGCAAGATGAACGACTCCGACCCCTCCATCAACCGCGACGGTTACGATCCCCGCTCCCGTGGCTGGTATCAGGAAGCCATGGCCAAGGGCGGCATGATCGTCACCAAACCCTACCTCGACGTGGCCTACAACATTCTGGTGGTGACCCTGGCCCAGCCTGCCCAGGGCGGCGTGGTGGGGGGGGATCTCTCCATCGCCTCCCTGGTGGATGACATCACCAAGATGAAGCTGCCAGCGGACGGCTTCGCCATCCTGATGCACAAGGATGGCACCGTCATCGCCTACAAGGATGCGGCCAAGGCGATGAAGCCAGCCAGCGAGATCGACAACGATCTGACCAATGCCCTGATCGAGCAGAGCAAGGCGAGCAACAGCCTGGTGCCTGCTTTCTTCGACAGCGAGGGGCGTGACAAGCTGCTGTGGGCGACGGACATTCCGGACACCGACTGGGAGCTGGTGCTGGTACTGGACAAGAGCACCCTGGAGGCGCCGCTCTCCTCCCTGCTGATGACCCAGCTCGGCCTGGCCCTGCTGGTGCTGGTGGGCAGCATCCTGGCCATCTCCTGGCTGGTCAGCCTGCTGCTCGGCCCCCTCACCAAGGTGTCCCAGGCCCTGGCCCGCATCGCAGACGGTAACGGCGATCTGACCCAGCGCATCAAGATCGACGCCAATGACGAAGTGGGACAGCTCGCCGGCAGCTTCAATCGCTTCGTGGGCAGCCAGCATCAGCTCATCGCCAACATCCGTCAGCTTGCCAACGAGCTGAACGCCGATGCCGAACGCAGTCTGGTGACCAACCAGGCCGCGGTGGAAGAGCTGCAACGCCAGCAACAGGAGGTGACCATGGTCGCCACCGCCGTCACCGAGATGGCGAGTGCCACCATGGAGATCGCGGGCAACGCCGAGAACACCGCTGCCGCCGCCCAGCAATCCGCCCAGAGCAGTGAACAGGGCAAGATCCTGGTGAACCAGACTCGCCAATCCATCAACAACCTGGCCGAGGAAGTGGGGCAGGCGACCGGCGTCATCGGCGAGCTGAGCCGTCACGCCCAGGCCATCTCCGGCATCCTCTCCACCATCCAGGGCATCGCCGAGCAGACCAACCTGCTGGCGCTGAACGCGGCCATCGAAGCGGCCCGTGCCGGCGAACAGGGTCGCGGTTTCGCCGTGGTGGCGGACGAGGTGCGGGTGCTGTCGCGCCGTACCCAGGATTCCACTCAGGAGATCCAGTCCACCATCGAAACCCTGCAACAGACCACGGCCCGCGCGGTGAGCCTGATGCAGACCAGCCAGGGGTTGGCGGACAACAGCGTGAAGGATGCCGACGCTGCCGCTGCGGCTCTGGAGGAGATCACCCAGGCCGTCAGCCTCATCTCCGACATGGCGGGCCAGATCGCCACCGCCGCCGAGGAGCAGACCCAGGTGACCGGTGAAATCACCCAGAACACCACCGCCATCAAGGATGTGAGCGACGAGATCACCGCTTCCGCCATGCGCGACCTGGATCAGGCGCACAACCTCAAGGGGCGTGCCACCAACCTGAACCAGCAGGTGTCGACCTTTATTTTGTAAGGAAGGTCAGGCCGCAATCTGAACCAGCAGGTGTCGACCATCCTCCTGTAAGTACTGACACGCGGCGAGCAAGGCCGCCATGACAAAGCCCCGCACTCTGCCGAGTGCGGGGCTTTTTGTTTAGGTGTCTCGCAGCGGGCACCCATGAAGGATGGGATGCCGTGCTGTTGGCGAGCAGAAATGACAGAGCCCGCCGCAAGGTGGGCTCTGTCATACGGGGCCTGCGTCCGGGATCACAGGAAGGGCAGGGCCAGGAACAGCTTGATCACCACGGCGTTGATGATGTCGATGAAGAAGGCACCGACCATGGGCACCACCAGGAAGGCCAGGTGGGAGGGGCCAAAGCGCTGGGTGATGGCCTGCATGTTGGCAATGGCAGTGGGGGTGGCGCCGAGGCCGAAGCCGCAGTGACCCGCCGCCAGCACGGCCGCATCATAGTTGCGCCCCATGACCCGGAAGGTGACGAAGATGGCGTAGAGCGCCATCGCAACCGTCTGCACGGCCAGCAGGATGAAGATGGGCAGAGCCAGGCTTGCCAGCTCCCACAACCTGAGGCTCATCAGCGCCATGGCGAGGAAGAGCGACAGACTGACGTTGCCGAGCAGGGAGACCTCGCGGTCGCTCACTTCGTGCCAGTTGAGCAGGGTGAGCAGGTTGCGCAGCAGCACGCCGACAAACAGCACGCAGACGAAGATCGGCAACTCGAAGACGCCGCCCTTGAGATAGAGGGCCAGCATTTCGCCCCCTTTCAGGCTGATGGCGATGAGTGCCAGGGTCTCGATCAGGCTGAAGGTGGTGAGCGGGCGCTCCATGTCCGGCATTTCGAAGCCCTGGGGGGCGCCGTCACGGTTGTGCTCCTCACCGGGCACCTGCACCTTCTTCACCAGATAACGGGCCACCGGGCCGCCGATGAGGCCCCCCAGCACCAGGCCGAAGGTGGCACAGGCTATCGCCAGCTCGGCGGCGGATTGCACGCCGTACTTCTCGGTGAAGATGGAGCCCCAGGCCGCCCCGGTGCCGTGGCCGCCGGAGAGGGTGATGGAGCCGGCCAGCAGCCCCATGTGGGGATCCAGCCCTAGCAGGGTGGCCAGACCCACCCCCAGGCTGTTCTGCACCAGCAGCAGGCCGGTGACCACCAGCAGGAAGGTGGCCACCGCCTTGCCGCCGCGCTTGAGGCTGCCCAGATCGGCGGAGAGGCCGATGGAGGCAAAGAAGGTCAGCATCAGGGCCGTCTGCAGGCTGGTATCAAATTGCAGTTCGATCTGCAGGGTGGAACGCAGCACCAGCAGCACCAGGGCAACCACCAGGCCACCGGCCACGGGTTTGGGGATGTTGAAAGTGCGCAGGGGTCCTATCTTGTTGACCAGCAGGCGGCCAAGCAGCAGCACCAGGGTCGCGGCGACCAGGGTGGCGTAGGCATCAAGTTGTAGCATTCAGTGCTCCCATGTTGATCGGCTGTGTCTTTGGCGAGAAAGACTCACGGATCCAGCCGGGATGAAACAGAGTGGCGAACGCGCCAGTGACAGAGGGGCCGCAGCCCCGTCCCTCTGCAAAAGAGGGGGTCGACACGAGCCCGTGTTCGTCGGGCGTCCAGATGAGATTTGTGAAAAATCCGCCGGATACTAGCAAAAAACACCAAGTACATCCACTTATGTCACATTAATGATTAAAACATGGTGTTAACATGGCATTTAAAACTGCCTCGCCGAGTGTGCTCCGGATCGCAACAATGCTGCTGTGGCTGTCATTTGCAGCGGCACTCTTTATAATTCGCCCGGTTCCGCCCCCACGGGAGGACACAGACCCTCAAGAGGTCTGCTGATGACCGATATTGAGCCCGCCCGCACCATCTGAAGGACGGGGGCTGTATCGGTTGAGCCCTGTTTGATTTGCCGGTTTCCAGTCCAGAGAGAGGAGAGGGTGTGAAGAAGTCCATCTACATTGCCTACACAGGCGGCACCATAGGGATGCAGCGTTCCGACCACGGTTATGTACCGATGGCGGGCTTCATGGAGGACTGTCTGGCACGGATGCCCGAGTTCCATCGACCGGAAATGCCCGATTACCATATCCACGAATATGCCCCCCTCATCGACTCTTCCGACATGACGCCGGCAGACTGGCAGCGCATCGCCGAGGATATCAAGGGCAACTACGACAAGTACGACGGTTTCGTCATTCTGCACGGCACCGACACCATGTCGTTCACCGCGTCTGCGCTCTCCTTCATACTCGAAGATCTGCACAAGCCGGTCATCATCACCGGCTCCCAGATCCCCCTGGCCGAGCTGCGCTCGGACGGTCAGCAGAACCTGCTCAACGCCCTCTATATCGCGGCCAACTACCCGATCCACGAGGTGACGCTCTTCTTCAACAATCAGCTCTATCGCGGCAACCGCAGCAAGAAGGTGCACGCCGACGGCTTCCACGCCTTCGACTCGCCCAACTACCCGCCCCTGCTCAATGCCGGTATCGCCATCTCCCTGGAGGCAGGTGAGCTGGGCGTGCCGTGCGATCGCCCCCTGGTGCTGCACGACATCACCCCCCAGCCCATCGGGGTGGTGACCCTCTATCCGGGGATATCGGCGGAGGTGATAGCGAACATCCTGCAACAGCCGGTGCGTGCGCTGATCCTGCTCTCCTTCGGGGTGGGCAATGCGCCCCAGAACCCGGCCATGCTGGCGCTGCTCTCCGAGGCATCTGCCCGGGGCGTCATCATCGTCAACCTGAGCCAGTGCCTGCACGGCAAGGTCAACATGGGGGGCTATGCCACCGGCAACGCCCTCTCCCGTGCGGGAGTCATCTCGGGCTTTGACATGACCGCCGAGGCGGCGCTCACCAAGCTGCACTTCCTGCTGAGCCAGGATCTGCCGGCGCCGCGCATCCGCGAGCTGATGCAGCAGTCTCTGCGGGGTGAACTGACCCCCTGAGAAACTGTCCACGACCTTACTGCGAAGCCGTGGTCAAGGCTCATGTGCTGCTCGGAATCCTCACGTATATCTATACGCTCCGGTTCCTGCGCTGCTCTTCACCTTGCTGACGTCTTCTCGCGACAGGTCGTGAACAGCTGCTGACCTCCCTACCATGGGGGAGAGGGGAAAAGAGAGGGGAGCCATATTGGCTCCCCTTTTTAGTTGTGGCGGGCGGGTCAGTCTCAGTGGCTAAGGTCTACCCGTACTATCTCTTCCTCATCGCGATACTGGCGCTTGAGCTCGCTCTTGCTCTTCATCACGATCTCGCCGTCACGGCCGATGTTCATGTGCTCGGGGTTCTCAAGGTGCATCGCCTGCCAGGCCATCACGGCCTGCAGGGAAGTGGCCTTCTGCTCCTCGGTGAGGGGCTTGCCATCCGGCCATTTGCCGAGCTCGACCGCAGTCTTGAGCCGCTCGTACACCTCTTTGGGCATCTGCGCTATCGCTTGTTGAAACGTCACTTGCTGAGACGACATCCGGCCTCTCCTTGAAAATTGAGCCATGAACACGGGTTCCGGCGGGCAGATCCTGTCGGACTATACCGGCAGATCCTGGCGGACTATACCGGTAGATCCTGGCGGACTACGCCAGCCATCTGCTCCATCACCCGTACTACCTGACAACTGTACCCGAACTCGTTGTCATACCACACGTAGAGCACGCAGTGATCCCCCTCGGCGATGGTGGCCTGGGAGTCGACGATGCCCGCAAAACGGGAGCCCACCATGTCGGAGGAGACCAGCTCGGTGCTGGCACTGAAGTCGATCTGGCGATGCAGGGCCGAGCTCAGCGCCATCTGCTGCAGATAGGCGTTGAGGCTCTCCCGATCGGTGGTCTGTTCCAGCGACAGGTTGATGATGGCCAGGGACACGTTGGGTGTGGGCACCCGGATGGCGTTGCCGGTCAACTTGCCCTTGAGCTCCGGCAGCGCCTTGGCCACCGCCTTGGCGGCACCGGTGCTGGTCATCACCATGTTGAGGGCTGCGCTGCGACCGCGGCGCTCGCCTTTGTGATAGTTGTCGATGAGGTTCTGATCGTTGGTATAGGAGTGGACCGTCTCCACGTGGCCGTGGCGGATGCCGTACTTGTCCTGCATCACCTTGAGCACCGGGGTGATGGCGTTGGTGGTGCAAGAGGCGGCGGAGACTATCTTGTCATCCGGACCTATCACCTCGTGGTTGACCCCGAACACCACGTTCTTCATCTCCCCCTTGCCGGGGGCGGTCAGCAGTACCCGGGCGGCGCCGCGGGCCTTGAGGTGCTCGGACAGGCCCGCCTCGTCACGCCAGACGCCGGTGTTGTCAACGATCAGCGCATTGTCGATGCCGTAGGCGGTGTAGTCGATGTCGGCCGGGCTGTTGGCGTAGATCACCTGGATGAAGGTGCCATTGGCGATGATGGCGCTGCGTTCCACATCCACCTCGATGGAGCCGTTGAAGGGGCCGTGCACCGAATCGCGGCGCAGCAGGCTGGCACGCTTCTCCAGATCCCCGTCGCGACCGCCGCGCACCACGATGGCGCGCAGGCGCAGGGAGTTGGCGGCGCCGGTGCGCTCGATGAGCAGACGGGCCAGCAGGCGGCCGATGCGGCCGAAGCCGTAGAGCACCACGTCGGTCGGGGCGGGCACGGCACTGCGGTTCAGGGCCGGTGCCAGCTTGGCACGCAGATAGTCCTCGATGCCGGCTTCATCCTGGTGATCCTGCCAGTAGCCCACGGCCAGTTTGCCGAGATCGACTTCGGCGGCGGTGGGGTTCAAGGCGACGATGGCGCGCAGGAGAGGGAAGCTTTGCTGGATGGGCAGCGGGGTGCCCTGGTGGCGGCGAACGACCCGGTGGGCCTTGAGGATATCGATGGTGGAGGCGTTTTGCAGCGGGCGTCCGTAGAGGGTGATCTCTATCCCTTGCTGTCGGTAGAGGCGACCTATCAAGGGTTGCATGGCTTCGGCGAGCTCCTGGCTCTCCTGCCACGCCTGCAAGTAGTGCTCGTGGGTCATTAACCAGATCCTTTTATTTCACGTTGTTGAAGCAAGTTGCCTGGGCAAATTGAAATTCGTCGAAGGCAGATCAGTGTAGGGCTGATGGTTTCGTTATATTATTCTGCAATCGCGGCCTTATACGGCGCGCGCATTGTAATGGATATGTAGCCTGTTTGCTAGTTGGCGGTGGCCGGTGCGGGTTGCGATTGTTATCAACCAGATGTGAACCATGACCCTATTCTCACAGCGTCCGTTACTGCTTTCCCTCGCTTGTTGCCTGACGTTGACGGCCTGCGACGACGACAGGATCCACAACATCTGCTCCCAATATCCCGCCCTGTGCGCGGACCTGGTGGACGACGGCTGGTGTCGCTATGAGCGCAGCGACGTCATTCGCGGTCGTTACTATCTCCAGGAAGAGGGGACGGACAGGCGCAAGTACGATCTGATGCGCGGCCTGGAGCGTTATCTGCAGTGCGCCGAGCACTCCACCAATATCGAGTACAAGCGGGCCAGGGAGCAGAAGAGCCCCAGAGTGGAAGGGATGCTGGCCGCCGGCCGTCAACTGGAGCAACTGGATGCTCAGACCCGGGGTTCCCGGGATCCCTACCTGCTGCTCTGGCACTGGACCAACAACACCAGTCCCGAGGCCCGCGCCAGCTTCCTCGCGCAGGAGGGGACGCCGAGCCTCGAGGAGCCCGAGCTGCAACTGGCGCTCGGCGGCATCTATGCCAAGAGCGAGCCCGAGAAGGCCATCAGGCTGATGCACCATGCGCTCTCCCTCTATCGGGAGGGGGACAAGGTCAACAGCCGGATCCTCACCGCCCTCAGCACCCTCTACATGGGGCAGAAGCGATTTGATCAGGCCTATCTGTGGGGCAAGGTGAGCGAGTCATTCCAGGAGAGCCCCGAGGTCTCCGCCACCCGGCTCGGCATTTACCATGCCATCGGCAAGGAGGAGCAGGAGACGCTGGACGACCAGGCGGCTACCATCGTCGACGCACTCAGGCAGGGGAGCTACCGCACACCATGAATCCGACCCTGACAGAGGTCCGGGAGTGGGCCCATCCCTTCGATATCCGCCTCGTCCACGGCCAGATCCGCGGCGAGGACAGGGTGCTTGAACGGGCCACGGTGAGGGCCGTGGTGATGCGCGGTGATCGATTGCTGCTGGTGCACTCCCGCGTCAACGGGGATCTCATGTTCCCCGGTGGCGGCATCGAGCACGGGGAGGCGCACGATGCGGCCCTGGCCCGGGAGCTGCGGGAAGAGTGTGGCGCCGAGCTGGTGGCCGTGGGCCCCCTGTTGGGAGAGACCCGGGAGTATCGTGCCGCGCGCGAGCCGGATTACGATGCCTACTGCATCCGATCGTCCTATTACCTCTGCCGGGTCGGGGAGGACTGGAGTGCGCCGCGCCCCCAGCCCTACGAAATCCGCCTCGGCTTCACGCCGGGCTGGTTCCCCCTGGCCGAGGCACTGCAAACCAACAAGACCCAGCTGGCGGGTCCCTGTCCCCAGTGGACGGCGCGAGAGACCCGGGTGCTGGCAGAGTTGCACCGCTGGCAAGCGTCCGGCTTGCTGACCTGACAAGGCCGCTTGCCCCATAAAAAAACCGCCTGTCGGCGGTTTTTTTATGGCTGTCCCCGGCGTCAGGGGAGACAGACCGGGCAGAAGGCGTAGGTGCCCTGGGGATCGTTGAAGCGGGTCAGCGGGTCCAGAGTGCGGTTCATCTCCAGCAGCGCCTTGCCAAGCCCGGCGGGCAGCCAGCTTTGCAGGTGCGGGGCCAGCGCCTGGGCGCTGCTGTCAAACAGCTCGCGCAGGAACTTGTCCCTGGCCGACTCTTCCGGTGCGATGGGGGTGACCTGCCAGCTCTTGAGGTTGGCGAGATCGGCGGCCGCCTTGAGGGCGTCATCCAGATTGCCGAACTCGTCCACCAGCCCCAGTGCCTTGGCATCCTGCCCGGTCCAGACCCGGCCTTCGGCGGCTTTTTCCGCCTCTTCCGGGCTAAGGCCCCGGCCCTTGCCCACCAGGCCGACAAAGCGCTGATAGGTGTCTTCCACGCTCAGTTGAATGGCTTCACCCACGTGATCCGGCAGGGCACGGGTCAGCCCGACTCCCACGAAGTCGGTGGTGCCGACGCCGTCGGTGTGTACCCCGTACTGGGAGAGTGCCTTGTCGATGGTGGCGAACATGCCGAACACCCCGATGGAGCCGGTGAGGGTGGTGGGAGAGGCGAAGATCTTGTCCGCATCGGCGGAGATCCAGTAGCCACCGGAGGCGGCGTAGCTGCCCATGGAGATGACCACCGGCTTGCCCGCCTGTTTCAGGGCCAGCAATTCGGCGCGGATCTGCTCGGCGGCGAAGGCGCTGCCGCCCGGGCTGTCCACTCGCAGCACCACGGCTTTCACCTGATCGTCACGGCGGGCTTCGGCCAGCAGATCGGCAAGGCTGTCGCCGCCGATGGTGCCGGCAGGCTGGACGCCATCCATGATGGCGCCGCTGGCGGTGATGAGGCCTACCTCATCCTTGCCGCTCTGGGGGTACTGCTCCGGGATGGCGGCCAGATACTCTTTCAGGCCCACGCCCTTCCAGCCGTGATCATCGGCCTCGCCCACTTCCTTGATCACCGCCTGGGTCATCTCGTCGCGGGTGGCGAGCTGATCCACCAGACCGTTGTCGAGGGCGTAGTTGGCCGCATTGCCACCGGCCTTGCGCAGCAGTTCGAGGAAGTGATCCTTGTTCGGCGCGACGGCATCCGGCTCGATCTCCCGCTGCTCCGCCACGTCGGCCACATAGGATTGCCACAGCTGATCCAGCCAGCGCTGGTTCGCCTCCTTGCTCTCGGGGGACATTTCGTCCCGGGTGTAGGGCTCGACAAAGGACTTGTAGGTGCCGACCTTGAAGACGTGCGGGGTGATGTTGAGCTTCTCCAGCGCCGACTTGAAGTAGGTCTGGTAGACACCCAGCCCCTCGATCAGCACGGCACCACTCTGGTTGAGCAGCACGTGGTCGGCGTGGGCGGCGAGCAGATAGGCCCCCTGGCTGTAGTAGTCCGCCATGGCGATGACCGGCTTGCCGCTCTCCTTGAAGGCGTCGATGGCGGCCGTCACCTCCTGCAGTTTGGAGAGGCTGGCCCCTTGCAGACCCTGGGGTTTGATCACCAGCGCCTTGATGCGATCGTCATTCCCCGCACTCTTGATGGCCCACAGCAGATCGGAGAGGACGATTTCGCTTGGCTGCTCGTCCCCCTTGTCCATCTGCCTGAGCAGTTGCACCGTGGGATCGGTCTGGGTGCGCTGCTCTACCAGCACACCGGAGAGATTGAGGGTGAGCGCCCCCTCGATGGGGGTGCTTGGGGTCTCGCTCTGGCTGACGCTGAAGACAATGACCAGCACGACGAGAAGAAACAGCAGGTTGACCAGCATCAAGCGGGTAAAGTTGAGCAGGCGCCAGAGGCTGCGAAAGAGCCATCCCAGACCTTTGAAAATAGACATAGCTGCGTTGTCGCCCTGTTAATGGGTTGAGAGCAGCCATTATTAACCAGTTGCGCAGCCAATTGCCATTTCCCCTTGAGTCGACTGCCTCCCCGCCACTTCGGAACACGGCTGTTCGCTGAAAAAATGTCCAAACATTTGTTTGAAAAAGAGTTTTCGATTCTTTACTCTAGCTCCAGTTTGATAACAAAAAATTAACTGAAAGGCCCGATGAGCCGGCCCCATCTCCACCCACCGCTTCTTTTTACTGCCCGTCACCCGAGGCAGCCAGGAAGGCTGGAGCATGACCCCGTGCACATCGACCTCGACAAGGAGTGCATCATGAGCCGTTATCCCACGCTGCTGACCCCCCTCGATCTGGGTTTTACCCAGTTGCGCAACCGCGTACTGATGGGGTCCATGCACACCGGCCTCGAGGAGGAAAAGGGGGGCTTTGACAAGCTGGCCGCCTTCTATGGTGAGCGGGCCCGTGGCGGGGTCGGTCTCATCGTGACCGGCGGTATCGCCCCCAATTTGCGGGGGCGGCTGGTGCCCCACGGCTCCCAGCTGAGCTTTCCCTGGCAGGTAGCCAAACACCGCAAGGTGACCGAGGCAGTGCACCGGGAAGGGGGCAAGATAGCGCTGCAGATCCTTCATGCGGGCCGCTACGCCTACCATCCGTTCAGCCTGGCGCCGAGCGCCCTCAAGGCTCCCATCTCCCCGTTCAAGCCGCGGGCCATGAGCGAGCGGCAGATCCGCGGCACCATTCGCGACTTCGCCGCCACTGCGGCGCTGGCCAAGGCGGCCGATTATGACGGGGTCGAGGTGATGGGGTCGGAAGGCTATCTCATCAACCAGTTCATCTGCGAACGCACCAACAAGCGCACCGATGGCTGGGGCGGCAGCAGCGAAAACCGCATGCGCTTCCCGGTAGAGATTGTCCGCGCCATCCGTGAGCGGGTGGGCACGGATTTCATCATCATCTTCCGCCTCTCCATGCTGGACCTGGTGGAGCAGGGCTCCTCCCTTGAGGAAGTGATCGCCCTTGGCCGGGCACTGGAGCAGGTGGGGGTCACCCTCATCAACACCGGTATCGGCTGGCACGAGGCGCGCATTCCCACCATCGCCACCAGCGTGCCGCGCGGTGCCTTCAGCTGGGTGACCGCCGAGCTGAAAAAGCACCTCAAGGTGCCCCTCATCACCACCAACCGCATCAACACCCCCGAGGTGGCGGAGCGCATCCTGGCGGGGGGTGAGGCGGACATGGTCTCCATGGCGCGCCCCTTCCTGGCAGACCCCGAGTTCGTCATCAAGGCGGCTGAAGACAGGGCGGACGAGATCAACACCTGCATCGCCTGCAACCAGGCCTGCCTCGACCACGTGTTCAAGCAAAAGCGTGCCTCCTGCCTGGTCAACCCCCGTGCCTGCTTCGAGACCGAGTTGACGTTTGGCCGGGTACCCCAGCCCAAGAAGCTGGCGGTGGTGGGGGCGGGTCCTGCGGGGCTGGCGTTTGCCTGCTACGCCGCCGAGCGGGGCCATCAGGTAAGCCTGTTCGATCAGGCGAGCGAAATCGGCGGCCAGTTCAACTTTGCCAAGCAGATCCCGGGCAAGGAGGAGTTTCACGAGACCCTGCGCTACTTCGCCAAACGGCTTGAGAAGTGCGGCGTCGAGCTCTATCTGGGCCAGCGCCAGAGTGCCGAGAGCCTGCTGGGCGGCGGTTTTGACGAGGTTATCCTCGCCACCGGCATCCGCCCGCGCACTCCCAACATTCCGGGTATCGAGCACCCCAAGGTGTTGAGCTACCTCGATGTCTTGCGTGATCACAAGCCGGTGGGCGAGAAGGTGGCGGTGATCGGCGCCGGTGGTATCGGCTTTGACGTGGCCGAATACCTGGTGGAGAAGAGAGGATCGCCGGATGCTACAAGCCATCGCGATCACTGGCTCAAGGAGTGGGGCATCGACAAGCAACTGGGTGAGCGCGGCGGCCTGACTACCCCCGAAATCGATGCACCCGAGCGCCAGATCTGGTTGCTCCAGCGCAAGGAGAGCAAAGTGGGCGACGGCCTTGGCAAGACCACCGGCTGGATCCATCGCACCGTGCTCAAGAATCGCAAGGTGCAGATGCTCTCCGGCGTCCAGTACCTGCGTATCGACGATGCCGGGCTTCACATCCAGGTGGGCGACCAACAGCAGTGCCTGCCGGTGGATCAGGTGATCATCTGTGCCGGACAGGAACCCCTCAAGGAGTTGCAGGCTGGTCTGCAGGCTGCTGGCAAGCCGGTGCACATCATCGGCGGGGCCGACGTGGCCGCCGAGCTGGATGCCAAACGCGCCATCCGGCAAGGGGCGGAGCTGGCTGCCGTCATCTAGCCTCCCGACCCTTTCGTATCCTGACAAACCCCTGAACCTCAGGGGTTTTCTTCATCCGGTGCTGTGCTAAGGTAGCGCCATCATCGCCTTTGACAAGGAACTGCCCCATGGATGCCCTCCATCTGTTACTCAATCGCCACTCCTGTGGTCGTCTGGCCGAGCCTGCCCCGAGTGGCGAAGTGCTCGACAATATCCTCAAGGCCGGGCTGCGGGCGCCGGATCACGGCACTCTGACCCCCTGGCAGTTCATCCTGTTTGAAGGGGAGGGGCGTGAGCGCCTGGGGACATTGCTGGCCGATGCCGCCCATGCCCGTGGCGAGGATGCGGACAGTGTCGAGAAGTGCCGCGCCGCGCCACTGCGTGCTCCCCTGGTGATCGCGGTGGCGACCCGTTATCAGGCGCACCCCAAGGTACCGAAACTGGAGCAGGAGCTCTCTGCCGGTTGCGCCCTGATGGCGATGCAGATGGCGGCCCAGGCCCAGGGCTTCAACGGCATCTGGCGCTCCGGCTGGTTCATCTTCGACGAGCAGATCCATGGTGCACTGGAGCTGGCACCGGAGGATCAACTGGTGGGCTTCCTCTACCTTGGCACCCCCATGCTGGAGGCCCGCAAGCTGCGCGAGTTGCCCATCCAGGACTTCGTGCGCAACTTCTGAAGCGCAGAACGCCAAAAGCCCTGATTATTCAGGGCTTTTTTGTTTTCTGACAAAGCCGTCAGGCTGTACTGATAAATGCGCACTTGCCAAGAGGGTAGAAGGGGGTTGGCCGGACATTTTTTGAATTGTGAGAGATTCTTCTCACTCCTGGTTTATTACGCTATGTAAAACGTTTGCGCCACGTTATTATCCCACTGCCAGTTTAGAAGGTGACCCCTTCTAATTTTCTGCGATGAGAGTCGCAATTCCGTAGCACCTTTTTAGAGCCCAACGTCTTGATGACATTGGGCTTCATTTTTTGCGGGATCGGCACGTCAGCGTTCTTTCTCCTCTGCCTCTTCTCTACCTCACCCGGCCTCTTTCCGGCGATCTTTTGCACAGCCATTGATGTGGCCTCGATTGGAATCAGGATCAGGGTCAAATATCCTGCATTTGCAGGTGAAATCCGGCCCGGGATCCGCCAGCATCGGCAGAGACAAGAGAGCCAGAGGCTTCCCTTCGACGTCGACTGTCCGCACCTTTGCCATCCGGAGGCCATATGTGGTTCAACCGCAAGCTTGAAAAAGAGAATCAACAGCTCAGGGAGGCGATGCTTCTCAAAGAGCAGCAGCACCAGAGCGAGCTGGCCGAATTGCGTGCCACCATCGGTGAATACGAGCACATGCAGCGCACCAGCCGGGAACGTGGCGATCTCTTCAATCAGGTGATCTCCTGCCAGAACCAGGGAGGTGAGATGCTGCAGAGCGTGCGGGAAGCGCTGGCTGGCAGTGCCGAGCACCTGATGGCGGAAAAGGGCGCGCTCTGCGAGCTGGATCAGCTCTTTGCCCAGACCCGGGGCGCCATCACCCGTCTCTCCGATCGCGCCCATGCCATCACGGATGAGGCAGCTCGCAGCCTCGCAGCCGTCCATCAGCTCGATGCCAGTACATCCGCCATCAACCAGTTCGTGACCGCCATCCAGGGCATTTCGGATCAGACCAACCTGCTGGCACTCAATGCGGCCATCGAGGCGGCCAGGGCCGGTGAAGCTGGTCGAGGATTCGCCGTGGTCGCCGATGAGGTGCGTCAACTGGCGAGCAAGGCTCATGAAGCCAGCAGCCAGATCGAGGTGCTGGTCAGACAGATAGTGGCACAGGCGCAGGAGATCAAGTCCATCATCGATGACAACCAGGCCAGTGCCGCCGAGGTGGCGACCTCCTCCTCCCAGATCGATGTGGTGGTGACCCAGGTGCTGGCACAATCAGGCCGGATGCAGCAGGTGATCCACAGTGCGGCCTCCACCTCCTTCCTCAATACCACCAAGCTGGATCACGCCGTCTGGAAGAACACCATCTATCGGCTCATCGATCAGCAGCATTTTCACGAGCCGGTGAGCGACCACGCTCAGTGCAGGCTGGGCAAATGGTATTTAGAGGGGCAGGGTGCGGAGCTCTTCGCCCACAAGCCGGGCTTTCGTGAACTGGACGGGCCCCACAAGCGGGTCCACGAGAGCGGCAAGGCCGCCCTGCACGCGCGCGAGCAGGGGGATATCAAAGGGATGGTCGAGCAGCTCAAGACCATGGAAAACGCCAGCATGCAGGTGGTGCACTGCATCGACCGCTTGCTGGAAAGCGCCTGAGCGAGCCTCGGGCCTTCCGCTCAACCTTTGACTGGCAGCAGCCGTGCCGGGTTGCCTGCCACCCTGGCACCGGCCGGTACATCTCTGGTCACGACCGAGCCCGCACCCACGACGGCTTCCCGCCCTATGGTGACGCCGGGAAGCAGAATGGCGCCGCCGCCTATCCAGACCCTGTCTTCGATGGTGACCGGCAGCGCCGTCTCAACCCCCTGAATGCGCTCATCGGCGTCCAGCGCATGGGCGGCGGTGTAGATCTGCACGTTCGGCCCAATCATCACCTCGGCGCCGATGCGAATGGGGGCATTGTCCAGCAGGGTGGCCCCCATGTTGATGTAGCTGCCCTTGCCAAGGTGGATGTGGCGGCCATAGGTGCAGTAGAAGGGTGGGCAGATGAAGGCACCCTGTGCCAGCTCGCCGACGATCTGCAGCAGCAGTGCCAGTTGTTCATCCTCCTCGTCGCTGCGATTGAAGCGGCGGTACAGGCGGGCCGTCTCCCGGCGCAACAGATCCAGCTCTGGCGCCATGCAGTTGTAAGGCTGGCTGGCGATCATCTTCTCGTATTCGGTCATGACTGGGCCTCGATGGGGTGGAGGAAGAGAGGATAAGCCATCGGGAGGCAGAGAAGCGTGAGGCTCTCCCCAGAGTGGGCAGAAGGAGAACGGCGTCCGGAAACGACAAGGGCACCCTGGGGTGCCCTTGTCGTTCAGCGACCTAAGTGTTGCCGCCGTGGCTTGTTGTTTATCAGCCGAGTTTGCGGCCGATGGGTTGGCAACTGCCGTGGCTTGTTGTTTATCAGCCGAGTTTGCGGCCGATGGGTTGGTTGCCACAGTAGTTTGTTGCTTATCAGCCGAGTGTGCGGCTGATGGGTTGGCAACTGCCGTGGCTTGTTGCTTATCAGCCGAGTGTGCGGCCGATGGGTTGGCAACTGCCGTGGCTTGTTGTTTATCAGCCGAGTGTGCGGCTGATGGGTTGGCAACTGCCGTGGCTTGTTGTTTATCAGCCGAGTTTGCGGCCGGAAAGGCGGCACCACTCTTCCTTCACGGCGGTCGGGTCCATCTCGAACCACTGGCCGTAGATGGTTTCCAGCTCCGGGGCCTGACTTTCCAGCACGCCGGAGAGAGCCATCAGGCTGCCCGCTTTGCCGTGGCCGGCGATAAGCGGCGCCAGCTCCCGCAGCGGGCCGGCCAGGATGTTGGCGACCACCACGTCCGCTTCGACATCTTGCGGCTGGTCGGCTGGTAGATAGAGCTCAATCTGGTCGGCGACGCCGTTGCGCGCGGCGTTGTCGCGGCTGGCCTGAATCGCCTGCGGGTCGATGTCGATACCGATAACGCGGGCGGCACCCAGTTTCAGGGCGGCGATGCCGAGGATGCCGGAGCCGCAGCCAAAGTCGACCACGGTTTTACCGGCCAGGTCCAGCCCGTCCAGCCACTGCAGGCAGAGTGCCGTGGTGGGGTGGGTACCGGTGCCGAAGGCCAGGCCCGGGTCCAGCATGACGTTGACCGCATCGGGGTTCGGCACGTCGCGCCAGCTCGGGCAGATCCAGAGCCGCTCGCCGAACTGCATGGGGTGGAAGTGATCCATCCACTCGCGCACCCAGTCCTTGTCTTCCAGCTGTTCGACCTTGTAGCCCACGTCTTCGCCGAAGATCTGCTGGAAGAAGGCGATGGTGGGAGCCGGATCGGTTTCGGCATCGAACAGTCCCATTACTTCGGTCTCGCCCCAGAGCGGGGTTTCACCGGGCATGGGCTCATAGACGGGCACATCCTTGGCATCCATAAAGGTCACCGCCTGGGCCCCACGCCCCAGCAGCATGTTGCTCACCTTGTCTGCGGTCTTGGCAGTGGCGTTGATTCGAATTTGTATCCAGGGCATGGCGTCGGCTCTTCATAAATGTGAAACCGCGGGATTCTATCATCATGGGCCCGTGCTGTCGTGGTTTGACCATGCAGTGTGGTGGAGGATGCGGACTTTGCCGAGTTGGCACGGTTAATGTATTCCTTCATGGGTGACGGGAAGCAACTTGTTCCCGCTGAATGCTTTGCTCTATGAAGTTCCGTCATCTTTTTTCAGCCACCTTCGGGTGGCTTTTTTTATGCCGTCGCGCTGAAAAGCGGTTAATTGGGAGGGAAAAGCAGAGATTGGCACGCTATCTGCAAAGTTACAGATGTCCTGCATAAGGATATGTGTGTGATTGTTACCCCAACGTTCAGGTTTTTAGGGCCATCCCGACGGGATGGCCTCTTTTTTATGGTTTTTTCGGGGGAGATGCCCCGTCAGGGACAAAGGTCACCTGCGGGGCTGTGCACTCTTGGGGCTTGTCACTGGTGATTTCACCCCATGATGGTGCATTTATTTACCTACAAGGGAATAGGCTGGACGGTAAGGCCCGCCTGGGCTGCGCCTCAGCGATGGAAACCGCTCATGTCGATCACCAGCTTGCCCACCATGCGACCCGCTTCCAGCTCGGCATGAGCCCGGGCCAGGGTGAGGGGCGTCAGTTCGGGCACCACCTTGCTGAGGGTGGTCTTGAGCACCCCTTCATCGATCAGGGCCGCGACCCGGCCGAGCAGGTTGTGCTGCTCGATCATGTCCGGGGTCTGGAACAGGGAGCGGGTAAACATGAACTCCTGGCTGAAGGTGACGCTCTTGGGTTTGAGCAGACCCAGATCCCAGGGGTCACTGGACTCGGCGATGGTGCAGATGTGACCAAACGGACGGATGAGGCTGGCCATGGTGTTCCAGTGCTGCTCGGTGGCGTTGGTGCAGAAGATGGCATCCACCTCGCTGATGCCGAGAGCCTTGAGCTCCGCCTGCAGATGGTGATGGCTCACCACCTGGTGGGCCCCCATGTCCAGGCACCACTCCCGGGTTTCGGGGCGCGATGCGGTGGCGATCACCTCCATGCCGGTGAGCTGGCGGGCGAGCTGGATGGCGATGGAACCGACCCCGCCGGCGCCCCCGATGATCAGCAGTCGCCCGGTGCTTTCGCGGGTAAGGCTCATGCGCTCGAACAGGGTTTCCCAGGCGGTGATGGCGGTGAGCGGCAGGGCGGCGGCTTCCAGAGCGGTCAGGGTGACTGGGGCGATGGCGGCAATGCGCTCGTCCACCAGTTGCAGGGTGCTGTTGCTGCCCGGGCGGCTGATGTCGCCTGCATACCAGACCCTGTCACCGGCCTTGAACAGGGTGACGTCGCTACCGACGGCGATCACCTCGCCCACGGCGTCCCAGCCCAGCACGCGGGGGCTGCTTTCGACCTTGTCCTTGGGGGCGCGTACCTTGGTGTCGACCGGATTGATGGAGGTGGCGTTGACCCGTACCAGCAGATCCCGCGGGCCCGGTGTCGGATCGGGCAGATCGCTCTCGATAAAGCAGTGGGGGTGGTTGCTTGGCAGATAGTGAGTCAGGGCGATGGCTTTCATGGCTTTTCCTTTCAAATAGCAGTGTTCGGGATTGCCACTCACTCTAGTCTGGATGATTATCAAGATTAAGATGGGTAATTGGTAAAGACTGTTTGAATATATGAACAATGTCGAACTGGAGTTGATGGGGCTGTTCGCCACCGTGGTGGAGCAGGGGAGCTTCACCGGGGCGGCCGAGGTGCTCGGCATGCCCAAGTCCTCGGTGAGCCAGAAGATCTCGCGCCTCGAATCCCGGCTCGGGGTGAGGTTGCTGCAACGCACCACCCGCAGGCTCAGCCTGACGCCCCAGGGGGAGGTCTATGTGGCCCATTGTCAGGAGCTGCTGGCACTGGCGCGTAGCGCCAATCTGGCGATGGCGCGGTTGCGCGCGGCTCCTGGAGGGCGGGTGCGGATCACTGCTCCCGAAGCCACGGGAACCTTGCTGCTTGGCCGGATACTGGCCGAATTTCGCGCCCTCTATCCCGAGGTGGTGCTGGAGCTGACCCTTTGCGATGAACAGCTGGATCTGGTGGGGGAAGGTTACGATCTGGCGCTGCGGGCGGCGCCGCTGAAAGATTCCAGCCTCATCTGCCGGCGCATCGGCCAGGTGGCGCGCCATCTGGTGGCATCTCCCGGTTACCTGGCGGCCAACGGGACGCCGCTCCAGCTCTCGGAGCTGGCCGGACACGCCTGCCTGGTACATGGCTCCTTGCCGGTGTGGCCATTGCAGGAGGGGGGCTGGCGCCCTCGCGGGGCCTGCCAGAGCAACAGCCTGCTGGCGCTGCGGGAGCTGGCACTCCATGACGGGGGGATTGCCCTGCTGCCGGCCCATGTCTGCGGCGACGATCTGGCGGCGGGGCGACTGCTCAAGGTGCTGCCGGATCTCCTGGTTCCGGTGAACCCCTTCTATCTCATCTACCCGAGCCGGGAACACCTGGCCCCCGCCCTTCGCAGCCTGATGGACTTCGTGGCCGAGCGTCTTCCCTTCGCCTGATCACTGGTGCTGGCCAAGGGGAGCCTGAGCCGGTTCGAGACCGAGCGGGACCGACTGGCGTTCCGCCAGCATGCGGATCTGCCCTTCGATGAGGCCGGCATGGGGGCCGAGCACCAGCACCAGCTGATGTTCGTTCAGCACGATCCAGGAGAGGCAACCCAGTCTGGCCAGGCAGGATTGATCCACCAGCGCCATGTCGCGAACCCGCAGGCTGAGGCGGGTCAGGCAGACGCTCATGGCCTGCAGGTTGTCCATGCCCCCCAGCATCTTGAGGTACTGGATAGCCAGCATCTGGGGATCGGTGGGGGCCACGGTCGCGAGCCGGGAGAGATCCCCGGCGATGGGTTTGCCCGGCAGACTGAGGGGGGCGTGTTCCAGCAGCCGGGAGAAGAGCAGGGCATAGACGACGAAGAAGAGGATGCCCAGGGGGATGAGCCAGAAGCTGTGCAGACCGGCGTGGTAGCTCAGCACCAGATCCAGCAATCCGGCAGAAAAGTAGCTGCCCACCTGGATGTCGAGCCCGCTGCAGATGGCCAGCGACAGCCCGGTCAGCAGGGCATGGGCCAGAAACAGCCAGGGAGCAGTGAAGGCAAACAGGAACTCGATGGGCTCCGTGATGCCCACCAGTGCCGAGGTGAGCGCCAGGGTGAGCAGCAGCCCTCCCTGGGGCAGTTGCTGCATCCGCTGGCGATGGATCCAGATGGCAAAACAGGCACCGGGCAGGCCGAACATGATGACCGGATAGAGCCCGGCCACATAGCCTTCATGCAGCGGCTGGGCGGTCGAGAGGGCTTGCAGGTTGCTCTCCCCGAGCCCGATGAGGCTGCCCAGCACCTGGTGCAGGCCGAGGGGGATCAGCAGCCGGTTCAGCACGCCGTAGCAGAAGGCGCCAAATGGCGTGGTGAGCAGATCGGAGGCGAGCAGGGTGAGCCCCTGTTCCAGCAGCGGCCAGAGGATGGAGAGGGGGATCACCAGCAGCAGGCAGGCCAGCGCCGAGAGCAACATGCCCGGCAGATCTTCCTGCAGGGGGCGCAACCAGCCTGGCAGCCGCAGAGCGCGGGCCCGGGAGCAGACCATGGCGGTGACGAGCCCGGCCAGCAGGCCGCAGATCATGTCCGCATGCAGCCCGGGCACCAGGGTGCCCAGCGCCGAGCTCAGCAGCAGGAAGTTGACCGCACCGGCGAGCGCCTGGGCTCCTTGCCCCTGGCGACTCAACCCGAAGGCGATGGCCACCGCATAGATGAGTGGCATCTGGCTGAAGAGGGCGCGACCGGCGAGGGAGAGCACGGCGAGATCCAGCACGTCCGGCTGGCCGAGCCGGTGGAGCAGGGCGGCCAGGGGCAGGATGGAGACGGGCAGCAACAGGGCATAGCCTAGGCGCTGCAAGGACTGGGTCAGGATCTTTCTGGCGTTCTGGACTGGCATGGGGGCACGGTATTTGTGACGTGGCGCACATTTTACCCGTGAGCCCCCATTTGGGAATAGGCGAGCCTTCCTTTATTGATCCTTTTCTTAATTTTGATCAAACAATCGACGGACACGCTGATCCGGGGCAGGAGTGAGTAGGCTGACCAGGACAAAAGCCGCCAGGCCAAGGGCCAGGCTCGGGACGATGGCGTGCAGGCCGGCCAGCTTGATCCCCCACTGGCTCAAGGTGCCGTAACAGAGGATGCCGCAGACCATGCTGGCCAGGGCTCCCGGGCCGTTGGCCCTGGACCAGTAGAGGCCGAGCACCAGGGGCCAGAGGAAGACCGCCTGCAGGCCGCCGAAGGCGAGCAGGTTGAGCCAGATGATCATCTCGGGGGGCTGGAGCGCCGCCAGCAGCACCAGGGTACCCAGGATCAGGGTGCAGAGCAGGGAGAGGCGCGGCACCCGGACCTCCAGCTTCTCCTGCCTGGGGTTGAGGTAATTGAGGTAGAGATCTTTCACCAGGGTGGCGGAGGCCTGGATCAGCTGGGAGTCGATGGTGGACATGATGGCCGCCATGGGGGCGGCCAGGAAGACCCCCGCCAGCCAAGGGGGGAGCACCTCCATCATCAGGGAGGGCATGATCTTGTCCGGGCTGTCCATGCCGGGCAGGATGGCGCGGCCCAGCGCCCCGGCCAGGTGCATGCCGAACATCAGCAGGGCGCAGACGATGGTGCCGATGAGGATGCCCCGGTGCAGCGCCTTGCTGTCCCGGTAGCCAAAGCAGCGCAGCGCCGAGTGGGGCAAGCCCACCACCCCGATGCAGACCAGCACCCAGAAGCTCAGCATGAAGGGTTGGGTCAGCATGTCGCCGGCCCCCTGGGGGCTCACCAGCTTGGGATCTATCTCCTTGAGCTGGTGGACAAGATTCGGCAACCCGTCACCGGCGATGAGGATGCCCGCCAGCAGGGCGCCAGTGCCGATGAGCATGACGATGCCCTGCAGGGCATCCGTCATCACCACGGCGCGAAAGCCGCCGATCACCGTGTAGAGCAGCACGCAACTGGCAAACAGGAAGAGCCCCTGCTGATAGCTGAGGCCGGTCGCCGTTTCCAGCAGGCGGGCGCCGCCGATGAACTGCACCACCATGGTGGCAATGAAGGCGAGGATGATGGTGACCGAGCCCAGCACGACCACCGCCCTGCTCTGGTAGCGGGCCCACAGCATGTCGTTGATGGTCACCGCGTTGACCCGGCGGGCGATGATGGCGAACTTCTTGCCAAGCACCCCCAGGGTGAGCCAGACGGTGGGCAGCTGGATCATCGCCAGTAGCACCCAGCCGAGGCCGACCTTGTAGGCGGCACCCGGCCCGCCGATGAAGGACGATGCAGAGGTATAAGTGGCCACCAGGGTCATGGCGAGCACCAGCCCCCCCATGCTGCGGTTGCCGATGAAGTACTCCTGCATGAAGTTGCCGCCGGTCCGGTGGCGACTGGCCCAGAAACCGACCCCCAGTACCAGCACCAGGTAGATGCAGAGCGGCAGCATCAGCTCAAGATTCATGGGGTGGTACCTCGCTATCCAGGGGAATATCGACGAACAGGCGATCCACCATGAGGGCGCAGAGGCCGATGAACAGCAGGGGCATCAGGATGCAACTGAGCAGGAACCAGAGGGGCAGGTCCCACAGCTCGAGATCCTCGGGGATGAAATAAGCCGAGCCATACCAGGCGACAAAGTAGAGCAGGGTCAGCAGCAGGCAGAAGGCTGCTTCCCGACGAGCGAGTGCGAAACGGTTCACTGTGGCCTCCGACGAGTGAGCGGGGCGCAAGAATAACAAAAAAGGGCCATGTCGCCATGGCCCTTTTTTACGTTGGCGATCCGGGTGGATCGCGCAATATCCCGATGAAAGGGGTCTTTGCAGACCCGACTTCTTGTGCAGGTAGTGGCTGTTCTGTGTTGCCACCGTGCTCAATGGGTCGGGCCTCAAGCCATTACAGACCCGACTTCTTGTGCAGGTGGTGGCTGTTCTGTGCTGCCACCGTGCTCAATGGGTCGGGCCTCAAGCCATTACAGACCCAACTTCTTGTGCAGGTAGTGGATGTTAGTGCCACCGTGCTGGAAGTTTTCGTCCTTCATGATCTCTTTTTGCAGGGCGATGTTGGTCTTGATCCCTTCCACCACCAGCTCGTCGAGGGAGTGGCGCATGCGGGCGATGGCCACGTCGCGGTTCTCCCCGTAGCAGATCAGCTTGCCGATCATGGAGTCGTAGTAGGGGGGGACCTTGTAACCCGCATAGATATGGGATTCCCAGCGCACGCCCAGGCCGCCCGGCGCGTGGAAGCGCTGGATGAGACCGGGAGAGGGCAGGAAGGTGGCCGGATCTTCGGCATTGATCCGGCACTCGATGGCGTGGCCACGGATGCGGATGTCCTGCTGGGTGATCGACAGGGGCTGACCGGCGGCAATGCGCAGCTGCTCCTTGATGAGGTCGACGCCGGTGACCATCTCGGTGACCGGATGTTCCACCTGGATACGGGTGTTCATCTCGATGAAATAGAACTCGCCGTTTTCGTACAGGAACTCGAAGGTACCCGCACCGCGGTAGCCGATCTCGAGACAGGCGCGCACACAGCGCTCACCGATGAACTTGCGCATCTCCTCGGTGATGCCGGGGGCCGGCGCCTCTTCCACGACCTTCTGGTGACGGCGCTGCATGGAGCAGTCCCGCTCACCCAGATAGAGGGCGGTACCCTGACCGTCAGCCAGCACCTGAATCTCGATGTGGCGCGGGTTCTCCAGGTACTTCTCCATGTAGACCATGTCGTTCTTGAAGAACTGGCCCGCTTCGGATTTGGTCAGCGCGATGGCGGAGGCCAGTTCGGCCTCGTTGCGCACCACGCGCATGCCGCGACCACCACCGCCACCGGCGGCCTTGATGATCACCGGATACCCGATCCGCTTGGCGATGGCAGCGTTGCGCTTGGCATCGTTGTCCACCGGGCCGTCGGAGCCGGGTACGCAGGGCACGCCCGCCTTCTTCATCGCCTCGATGGCAGAGACCTTGTCACCCATCAGGCGAATGGTCTCGGCGCGCGGGCCGATGAAGATGAAGCCGGATTTCTCGACCACTTCGGCGAAGTCGGCATTCTCGGAGAGGAAGCCGTAGCCCGGGTGGATGGCGACGGCACCGGTCACCTCGGCGGCGGCGATGATGGCCGGCACATTGAGGTAGGACTCACCGCTGGCAGGCTTGCCGATGCAGATGGTTTCGTCCGCCAGGAGCACATGCTTGAGCTCCCGATCGGCAGTGGAGTGAACGGCCACTGTCTTGATCCCGAGCTCTTTGCAGGCGCGCAGGATCCGCAGGGCAATTTCACCGCGGTTGGCGATGACTACTTTGTCCAACATGGGTGGCATTTTCCCTTATTCGATGATGAACAGCGGCTCGTCAAACTCGACGGCCTGACCATTTTCAACCAGGATCGCTTTGATCACGCCGGCCTTGTCAGACTCGATTTGGTTCATCATTTTCATGGCTTCGACGATGCACAGGGTGTCGCCGACATTGACGTGCTGACCGACTTCCACGAACGGCTTGGCTTCCGGGCTGGAGGAGCGGTAGAAGGAGCCCACCATGGGGGAGCGCATCAGATGACCGCTCGGGGCGGCATCGGCAGCAGGCGCAGCGGCTGCTGCCGGAGCAGCGGCAACCGGTGCGGCAACCTGAGCTGCGGCCTGGGGCATGATCATCTGCGGGGCAACGCTAACCTGGCCGGAGAAATTACGGCTGATGCGAACGGACTCTTCCCCTTCGGAGATTTCCAGCTCGGCGATGCCGGACTCTTCAACCAGTTCAATCAGCTTCTTGATTTTGCGGATATCCATTAGCATTCTCTTTCTTCTTTATCTGATCAGTGATTATCAAGCCGCGCGCAACTGATGCACGGCCGCGGTTAAAGCGAATTGGTAACCATCGGCACCCAACCCGCAGATCACCCCCTTGGCGACATCAGACAGATAGGAGTGATGACGGAAGGGCTCCCTGGCATGAACGTTTGACAGGTGAACCTCGATAAAGGGGATGGCCGCACCCAGCAGGGCATCGCGCAGGGCAACGCTGGTATGGGTGAAGGCGGCGGGATTGATGATGATGAAATCCACCTGGCCCATGGCCTGATGGATGCGGCCGATCAGCTCGTGCTCGGCATTGGATTGCAGATGTTCCAGGGTGACACCGAGTTCGCTGGCGCTGCGCGTCAGATCGGCGACGATCTCATCGAGCGTCTTGCTGCCGTAGATTCCCGGTTCCCGCTTGCCCAGCAGATTCAGATTGGGGCCGTTAAGCAGGAGGATTCGGTGATGTTGCGACATATTGAGTACATCCTCGATGATTATGCTGCTATCTATCAGCTATCTTTGGACTACCAAAAATCTAGCCAATTTTTGCACAAATCGGTGTGCCCTGACACACAGATTTCGCAATTATATTGATTTCGTGAAAATTAGCAGCATTTTACTGGTCTAATCTCTACATCTGGCTATTTATTGGCCTGGTTTGCCCGCAAGCCCGGCCTGCCACCGAACTCTGCCCTGTCCGGATCCCGAAGACAACAAAGCCGGCACGTGGCCGGCTCTGTTGACGTGGGGAAGAGACTCACGCCGCTTCCGACTTCTCGCGGATCAGCTTGTCCACGACCCCCGGATCCGCCAGGGTGGAGATATCCCCCAGGCTGTCGGTTTCGCCGGTGGCGATCTTGCGCAAGATACGCCGCATGATCTTGCCGGAACGGGTCTTGGGCAGCCCCTCGGCCCAGTGGATCACGTCCGGGGTCGCGATGGCGCCAATCTCCTTGCGCACCCACTCCTTCACTTCCTTGTGCAGCTCGCGGCTCGGCTCTTCCCCGGCGATCAGGGTGACATAGGCGTAGATGCCCTGTCCCTTGATCTCGTGGGGAACACCCACCACCGCCGCTTCGGCGATCTTCGGATGGGCCACCAGAGCGGACTCGATTTCGGCGGTGCCCATGCGGTGGCCGGAGACGTTGAGTACATCATCCACCCGGCCGGTGATCCAGTAGTAGCCGTCCTCGTCGCGACGGGCACCGTCGCCGGTGAAGTAGCGACCCGGGAAGGTGGAGAAGTAGGTCTGCTCGAAGCGCTCGTGATCGCCGAACACGGTACGCATCTGGCCGGGCCAGGAGTCGGTGATCACTAGGTTGCCCTCGGTGGCGCCCTCCAGCGGCTCACCCAGGTTGTCCACCAGAGCAGGCTGTACTCCGAAGAAGGGACGGGTGGCCGAGCCGGGCTTGAGCGCGGTGACGCCGGGCAGCGGAGTGATGAGGATGCCGCCGGTCTCGGTCTGCCACCAGGTGTCGACGATGGGGCAGCGCTCGTCGCCGATGGTGCGGTAGTACCACTCCCAGGCTTCCGGGTTGATGGGTTCACCCACCGACCCCATGATGCGCAGGCTGGTGCGGGAAGTGCCTTCGACAGCCTCCTTGCCCTTGGCCATCAGTGCACGAATGGCGGTGGGGGCGGTATAGAGGATGGTGACCTGATGCTTGTCCACCACCTGGCTCATGCGGTTGGTAGCCGGGTAGTTGGGCACCCCTTCGAACATGACGGTGGTGGCGCCGTTGGCCAGCGGCCCGTAGACCAGATAGGAGTGACCGGTGACCCAACCCACGTCGGCGGTACACCAGTAGATGTCCTCTTCGTGGTAGTCGAACACGTATTTGAAGGTGAGGGCGGCATAGACCAGATAGCCGCCCGTGGTGTGCAGCACACCCTTGGGTTTGCCGGTGGAGCCGGAGGTGTAGAGCACGAACAGGGGATCTTCGGCGCCCATGGCTTCGGGCGGACAATCCGGGCTGGCGGCGTTGACCGCCTCATGCCACCAGATGTCTCTGTGATCGTGCCAGGCCACGTTGCCACCGGTGCGCTTGAGGACGATCACCTTGCTGACCTTGGTATCCGGGTGGGTAAGGGCCTCATCCACGTTCTTCTTGAGGGGGATGGGGCGACCGCCTCGCAACCCCTCATCGGCGGTGATGACGACGGACGCGCCGGAGTCGATGATGCGGCCCGAGAGCGCCTCCGGCGAGAAGCCGCCGAAGACGATGCTGTGCACGGCCCCGATGCGGGTACAGGCCAGCATGGCGATGGCTGCCTCCGGCACCATGGGCATATAAAGGCAGACCATGTGGCCACGCTTGACCCCCTGGGCTTTGAGCACGTTGGCAAACTTGCACACTTCGGCGTGCAGTTCGCGATAGGTGATCTTGCGATCTTCGGCCGGGTTGTCCCCTTCCCAGATGATGGCGATCTTGTCGCCGCGCTCGTTCAGATGACGATCCAGGCAGTTGGCCGAGACGTTGAGCAGGCCATCCTCATACCACTTGATGGAGACGTGGCCCGGATCGTAGGAGGTGTTCTTGACGCGGGTGTAGGGGGTCATCCAGTCAAGGATCTTGCCCTGCTCCCCCCAGAAGGCGTCCGGATCCTGCACCGACGCCTGATACATGGCTTCATAACCTTCCTTGTCCAGCAGGGCGCCGTTGCCGATGTGGGCCTTGACCGGGTAGACCTTGCTCTCGCTCATCTCTCACTCCTGTGAATACATTTTCTTAATGATTGAGTAACAACTTATACCTTTGGTTCCCGAGGGCAATTAGACTTTTGGATAGCGACGAAGATAGCAGGTGAGAGGACACGTTGAGGTCAAAGAAGGGAGCCATGGGCTCCCTTCTTTGCTTGCGTGGTGGCGCGGCCAAGGCTCAATGGCGGAGGGGGAGCAGGGGAGGCAGGCTGGGTTCTGGCAGGGGATGGCTGAACAGGTAGCCCTGTCCCTCCTCGCAACGCAGGGATTGCAGGAACTGGCGCTGGGGCTGGGTTTCTATCCCTTCCGCCGTGACGGCCATGCCGAGGGAGCTGGCCAGCTGGACTATGGTACGGCACAGCTCGCGGCTGTGCTTGTCGTCGGGCAACGCCTGGACGAAGGCCCTGTCTATCTTGATGCGATCGATGGGCAGGCTCCTGAGCAGGCTCAGGGAGGAGAAACCGGTGCCGAAGTCGTCGATGGCGATCTGTACCCCCAGCGCCTTGAGACGGGTGAAGAGCCGCAGACTGTGATCCACGCTCTGGATGATGCTCTCGGTCACCTCGATCTCCAGCCGTTCGGCAGGAAAACCGGTCGCAGCCAGAATGGCTGTCACCCGCTCCACGTAGTCGTGGGAGCGCATCTCCCTGACCGACACATTGACCGAGAGCCGGGGCACGGCGAGCCCTTCGGCCAGCCACTGCTGCCCTTGCCGGCAGGCGGTGCGCATCACCCATTCGCCCAGTGGTTCGATGAGACCGCACTCCTCTGCCACCGGAATGAAACGGTCCGGGGATATCATGCCAAGGCTGGGATGCTGCCAGCGGATCAGGGCCTCCAGGCCGCTGAGATGACCATCCGCCAGATCCGTCATGGGTTGGTAGAGCAGGCGAAACTCTTGCTGCTCAATGGCCTTGAGCAGTCCCTGCTCCAGCAGCATCCGCACCCTGGTCTGTGCCGTCATGTCGGGGGAGTGGAACAGATAGCCGTTGCGGCCACGGCGCTTGGCTTCATGCATGGCGTTGTCCGCCGCGCTGATGAGGCTGTCCGGGGTCTGGCCATGCTCCGGATAGAGGGAGACGCCGATGCTGGCGGAGAGCCTCACCCGCTCCTGGCCGATGTCGGCGGGATCGTGCAGCCTGCGTTGCAACCCCTCGATGAGACCCAGCAGATCCTGGGTCTCCCTGATGGCGGGCAGCAACACCAGAAATTCGTCTGCCCCCAGCCGGATGGCGATGTCTCCGGGGCGCAGGCAGTGGCGAATGCGGTCTGCCGACAGCTTGAGCAGCAGATCGCCGGCACTTTGCCCCAGGTTGTCGTTGATGAGCTTGAAGCCGTCGAGATCGATGAACAGCAGCGCCAGGACGTGGCGGTTCACCCTGGCCGTCTCTATCTCCAGAGTGAGGCGCTCTTGCAGCAGATGGCGATTGCCGAGATCGGTGAGGGGATCGTAATAGGAGAGGTGCAGCAAGCGGGCTTCGGCCTGATAGAGACGCAGTGCATGGCGGTGGGTCATCTCCTGCAGGCCGGGGGACGCGGGTGCGTCGAGGTGGGGGCATGTCTGCGCGGATTCCCTCATCACGAGGAAGATGCCGCTGAAGGTGCCCTCCTCATCCAGCACGGAGCTGACGCTCACTTGCCAGCGTGCCGGGGAGGCCGCGCGGGAGAGACCGACCATTTCCACCTCAAATGTGCATCGGGGGGGACCTTGCCGCAGTTGCTGAAACAGCGGGAGCAGCTGGGGAGTCTGGGCAGGGACAATGTCGAACAGCGTCTTGCCCGGGTGCTCTGCCCGCGCGAGGCCGGTCAGTTCGGCAAAGCGTCCGTTGACGTCGCGACACCTGAATTCGTGATCGAAGACCCCAATCCCGACGGGCGCCTGGGCGAACAGCTGTTGCAACTCGTGGGGAGAGAGCGGGCCTGACAAATGCCGTGTCGGAACCGATTCGGGCAGCACTTTTTCCATGGAGGCTCCTGAATTGATTGCTTTGTCATTTGGACGACTGTGTCAGTATGGCAGGAAGTGTCAGGAGAGAAAGAAAGTGTGAGAAGGGTGTGAAATCAACGAGATGTCAGCCTTTCTGGCGGCCAAACGCCTGGATCCCGCGAACGAATACCAGCCAGCCCACCAGATGAAACGGCAACGCCATGGCGTAGAGCACCAGCCAGTGGCTCTCGGTGCCGCTGCTGTTGATGAAATCTGTCCAGGCGGCGAGCAGGGCCAGCATGCCCGCTATCTGGAAGCGGCGACGCAGCACCACTTCCACCCCGAGATTGGCGAGGTAGAGGGTCAGCAGGATGCCGGCAAAGCCGGTGAGCTGGGCGGTACCGTAGAGCGCGCGGTCCGGGTTGAACAGCAGCGTCACGAGGGGAGTGACGCCCTGATCCAGCGGGATCAGGGCCAGCAGCCAGCATGCGATAAGAAGCAGGGCTGTCTTCATGCCGGGCTCAGTCGGCGGACGGTGCCGGTTTGACCAGGGATAGGTAGTTGGCGTCCATCTTGAGGAACACCCCCAGCAGGCGGGCACTGGCACCGTAGAAGCCAAACGTGTCGGCGGCCCGGCAGGCCTGCTCGAAGCGCTCGAACCAGCCCAGCAGGTGGCCGTGCAGCAGGGACTCCTGCTCGCCAAGCCACGCCTCGCGCTGGTCGGCGGTGGTCGACTCGGCGGCGCGGATGATGAGGCTGCCCATCAGATCCAGCTCGATGGCCAGATGATCGGCAGGCTCATTGTATTTGTCGCTGACGTTGATGCCGAGGCGATCGAGGCGTGCCTGCATCTCGGTCATGGGGGCCTGCATCAGCTGCTTGCCTTCGCCCCGGTAGAGGGATTCGTAGGGCAGGGCACCCTGCCCGGGAGCGCTCAGGAACAGGCCGGCGAAGTCAGCGGCCAGGGCCGTCTGGCGCTCGGGGCGCACCAGCAGGCGGGCGATGGCATCGTTGAGCTCGGCCACGGCTTCGCGCATGGGGTCGAGAGTAGAGAGGCTCTTCAAGAAGCTGCGCACGTCATAGGTGTCGTATTCAGCGATCTGTGCATCACTGAGTTCGGCAGCAAACAGGGTGGAAAACCACCAGTAAAGCTCGGCCCGGCGTTCGCTGGTCGCCATGAATTCCTGCATTTTTCCTCCGTGGATGACAATCGGGAGCCTTGATGGCCCCCGATTCTAACGACTTTAAAAATAAAGGAAACTCATGGGGCCTTTTGGCCGGATAGCGCCAGGAGAGGGGGTCGCTATCGCGGGATCGCCGTGGGCGACGAGGAGGCCGACCTACTCCTCGACGCGATAGAGCACCTGCTTGCAACGGGGGCAGATGTGCTGGCGGCGGTAATCCATCTGGTGCACCAGGCCGACCTCCCGCTGCTGATGATGACCGCAATGGATGCAGAAAATGAGATCCCCGTCGGCGGCGCCGGGATGGGCCGCCAGGTACTGCTCCCGGGTGGGAAGTGTCTCCCAGTTGGCGGTGCAGGCACCCTTGCGGCTGGCGGTGTAGTAGACCCAGTAGAAGAGAGCGAAGACCGCGACAATCACGAACAGCATCAGATGATCCATCATGGCGTTTCCCCTTGTGTTCCGGGATGGCAGGGAGCGACACCCGCTCGTGCAGATGTCCCATGGCCTAAAGATGTTATCTGTTAGTAAATGCTATATCCATGATCTGGCTCTGGTTTTCATCGCCTTGCCCGGGAAGCGGGGACGATGGCTGGAGCCGGATTGCGGGTGTGGGGAGGCCGGGGGGATGAGCGAAGCCAGGGGGCGGGATTCGAAATTTGCGACGTATTTTACATTTTATAAACAATTTTTTGGGTGGTTGGACTGTCTCTTTGATCCAGCTCACGTTACAATGCGCGGGCCCACTTCACCTATCGCGCAAACGATTTTCAGGAGATAAACGGATGTTGAAACGTGACATGACCATCGCCGGCTATGATCCAGAGCTGTGGCAGGCCATCACAGACGAGACCCGTCGTCAGGAAGAGCACATCGAGCTGATTGCGTCCGAGAACTACACCAGCCCCCGCGTCATGGAAGCCCAGGGCTCCCAGTTGACCAACAAGTACGCCGAAGGCTACCCGGCCAAGCGTTACTACGGCGGTTGCGAGTATGTGGATGTGGTTGAAACCCTGGCCATCGAGCGCGCCAAAGAGCTGTTCGGTGCCACCTACGCCAACGTGCAGCCGCACTCCGGCTCCCAGGCCAACAGCGCCGTCTACATGGCCCTGCTGCAACCGGGCGACACCGTGCTCGGCATGAATCTGGCCCACGGCGGTCACCTGACCCACGGCTCCCCCGTCAACTTCTCCGGCAAGCTGTACAACATCATCCCCTACGGCATCGACGAGTCCGGCAAGATCGACTACGACGAGATGGAGCGCCTGGCCGTTGAGCACAAGCCGAAGATGATGATCGGCGGCTTCTCCGCCTACTCCGGCATCGTCGACTGGGCCCGCATGCGCGAGATCGCCGACAAGATCGGTGCTTACCTGTTCGTGGACATGGCCCACGTAGCCGGTCTGATTGCCGCCGGCGTCTACCCGAACCCGGTGCCCCACGCTCACGTGGTCACCTCCACCACCCACAAGACCCTGGCCGGTCCGCGCGGTGGTCTGATCCTCTCCGCCGCCGACGACGAAGATCTGTACAAGAAGCTGAACTCCGCCGTCTTCCCGGGTGGTCAGGGCGGCCCGCTGATGCACGTCATCGCCGGCAAGGCCGTGGCCTTCAAGGAAGCGCTGGAGCCCGAGTTCAAGACCTACCAGGCCCAGGTCGTGAAGAACGCCAAGGCCATGGCGGCGACCTTTATCGAGCGCGGCTACAAGATCGTCTCCGGCGGTACCGACAACCATCTGATGCTGGTTGACCTGATCGGTCGCGAGCTGACCGGCAAAGATGCCGACGCAGCCCTCGGCAAGGCCAACATCACCGTCAACAAGAACTCCGTACCGAACGACCCGCGTTCCCCGTTCGTGACCTCCGGCGTGCGTATCGGCACCCCGGCCATCACCCGCCGCGGCTTCAAGGAAGCCGAGTCCATCCAGTTGGCCAACTGGATCTGCGACGTGCTGGACAGCCACGACAACGAAGAAGTGCTGGCGACCGTGCGCGAGAAGGTGCTGGACATCTGCCGCCGCTTCCCGGTCTACGCATAATCAGCCTGACCTTCAGGTTGAAGACCAATGCCACCCTCGGGTGGCATTGTTTTTCTGCAGCGTCTGGCAAGATGAGACAGAGGTGATCATGTGCGATGACATGGAAGAAGACGTGCTGGAGGCGTCACTGCGGCAGACGGTTCGCGCCCAGTACCACTTTCGCGCCAGCGAACAGGGGCTGCTGGCCTGGGATGTGCGCCGCTTGATCCGGCTGAGCCGCAACCTGCCGGTGCAGGCGGTGGCACTCGGCGAGATTGCCGAGCTTGACCGCGACCACTGGTACGGCCATGGCGACGCCACGCCCACGGTGCGCAGCGTGGTGGCGCACTGCCAGCTCATGATGGCGGCGGATCTCGCCTATCCCATCCTGCTGGACAGCGCCGGCCGGGTGATGGATGGCATGCACCGGGTGGGCAAGGCGCTGATGCTGGGTCACAGCCATGTGGCTGCTCGCCGGTTCGCGGCGGATCCTGCCCCCGATTACCAGGATTGCGACCCCGAGGCGTTGCCCTATGACGACTGAGTCCTGCCCGAAGGTCTGGCTGGTTGTCCCTTGTTTTCATGGGCTTTTACCGGTTCTGGATGGCCGTGTTACACTGGCCGGCCTAGCGCCAGCCCCCGGGGCCCGCGCCCATTTTCATCCACGCCGGAGGTCAGATGCATTGCCCTTTCTGTAGTGCCGTTGATACCAAGGTGATCGATTCCCGTCTGGTGGCCGAGGGCCATCAGGTGCGCCGCCGTCGCGAATGCCTGCTCTGTCACGAGCGTTTTACCACCTTCGAAATGGCCGAACTGGTCATGCCCCGCGTCATCAAGTCCAACGGCTCCCGAGAGCCCTTCAACGAAGACAAACTGCGTGCCGGCATTCTGCGGGCGCTGGAGAAGCGGCCGGTGAGCATGGAGGCCATCGAGAAGGCGGTCAACCACATCAAGTCCCGCCTGCGGGCCACCGGCGAGCGTGAAGTCGCCTCCCAGCTGGTGGGCAATCTGGTGATGGATGAGCTCAAGAGCCTGGACAAGGTGGCCTACATCCGCTTTGCCTCCGTCTACCGCAGCTTTGAAGACATTCGCGAATTCGGGGAAGAGATCGCCAAGCTGGAGAAGTAACGTCGGCCTGTCGCTCCCTATGTGAATAAGAGAGGGGCTGCCGTTGCGGCAGCGCCAGTTGTTACACCAGTGAGACATCCAGATAGCGCATCGTTGCACTGGTGAAAAAGTATGAGGGCGTGCGGCCGCATCCTGCGATGTGTGTGCCCGTCGCCATGGCGTCAGATGCCATGGCCGATCTGCCCGAGAAGGCGTGCGGCAAGCGCGTACACCCTATTTTCTTGTCCCATCGGATGGCCGAGCCACGGGGGACAGGTTGCTGGACACAGGAGCCCGGATGTTTAGTCAAGACGATTACCAATGGATGAGCCGGGCCCTCGAACTGGCCCGGCGCGGCCGTTACACCACGGCCCCCAACCCCTGCGTCGGCGCCGTGCTGGTGAAGGCCGGCGTGGTGGTGGGGGAGGGCTGGCACAAGCGGGCCGGTGAGCCCCATGCCGAGGTCTATGCTCTGCACGCGGCAGGGGAAGAGGCCCGCGGTGCCACCGCCTATGTGACCTTGGAGCCCTGCTCCCATCACGGCCGCACGCCCCCCTGCGCCGAGGCGCTCATCAAGGCCGGGGTGACCCGGGTGGTCGCCGCCATGGTGGATCCCAATCCCCAGGTGGGCGGGCGTGGCCTGCGGATGCTCTCCGAGGCGGGGATCAAGACCGATTTCGGCCTGCTGGCCGCGGAAGCCGAGGCCCTCAATCCCGGTTTCTTCAAGCGGATGCGCACCGCGTTTCCGCTGGTGACGGTCAAGCTGGGGGCGAGCCTGGATGGTCGCACCGCCATGGCGAGTGGCGAGAGCCAGTGGATCACCTCCCCGGAGGCGCGCCGGGACGTGCAGCGGCTGCGGGCCCGTCACGATGCGGTGCTCTCCAGCGCCGAAACCGTGCTGGCGGATGGCGCCTCCCTCACCGTGCGCTGGGATGAGCTGCCCCCCTCGGTCAAGGCGGTCTATCCCAAAGAGACCCTGCGCCAGCCACTGCGGGTCATCGTGGATTCGCAAAACCGGCTCACCCCGGATCTGCCCCTGTTCCAGAGCGAGAGCCCGGTACTGCTGGCCCGCCATAAGGCATCCGGTGAGTGGCCCGCCTGGGTGCAGCAGCTGGAGGTGCCGCTGCTGGATGGCAAGCTGGATCTGGTCAGCCTCTTCATGCTGCTGGCCAAACAGAACGTCAACTCGGTACTGGTGGAGGCGGGGCCGCGGCTGTGCGGCGCCCTGCTGGAGAAGGGGCTGGTGGACGAGCTGGTGCTCTATCAGGCGCCCAAACTGATGGGGGATGAGGGGCGCGGCCTGTTCCATCTGCCGGGGCTGACCCGGCTGTTCCAGGCCCCCAAACTCAGCCTCAAGGATGTGCGCATGCTTGGCCAGGATATTCGCATCACTGCGAAAATAGCCTGATTTTTCAATGTTCACGGGGGCATCCATCGCCCCCGTCATCAGCAAGGTGATCTGCATGTTTACCGGAATTATCGAAGCGGTGGGAACCCTGGCCGAGCTGCGTCGCCAGGGGGAGGACATAGCCCTCACCGTGCACGCGCCGACCCTGGACTTCAGTGACGTCAAGCTGGGCGACTCCATCGCCACCAACGGCGTCTGTCTCACCGTGGTGGCGCTTGGGGATCACAGCTACACCGCCGACGTCTCCCTGGAAACCCTCTCCCGCACCGGTTTTTCTGCCGCCAAGGTGGGGGATCCGGTCAACCTCGAGAAGGCGTTGATGCCCACTTCCCGCCTCGGCGGCCACCTGGTCTCTGGCCACGTGGACGGCATCGGCGAGGTGAAGAGCAAATCGTCCAGCGGCCGCGCCATCGAATACTGGATCAAGGCGCCGGGGGAGCTCTCGCGCTACATCGCCGAGAAGGGCTCCATTGCGGTGGATGGCATCAGCCTCACCGTCAATGCGGTTCAGGGGGATCTGTTCCGGCTGACCATCGTGCCCCACACCGCCCAGGAGACCACCATCGCCCGCTGGAAACCCGGCTACCGGGTCAACCTCGAGGTGGACCAGATAGCCCGCTATCTGGAGCGGCTGATGACGGGCAAGCGCGAGCAGAGCAGTGCCTCTACCCTGACCCTGGAAAAGCTGGCCCAGTCCGGATTCTTGTGAGCCGTTTTGACGGGAAAACGCGGTTCTGTGATCCCGCGCGGATTGAAACGGGGCCGCGTGCCCCCATCTAGAGCACAATACGCAGTATCAAGTCGAGCCGACTGGCTCAATCCCCAAGCATGTTGATGGAGTAGCCCATGGCGCTGAGCACGACCCAGGAAATCATTGCCGATATCAAGGCTGGCAAGATGGTGATCCTGATGGATGACGAAGACAGGGAGAACGAAGGGGACCTGATCATGGCCGCCTCCTGTGTCCGCCCGGAAGACATCAACTTCATGGCGCGCTACGGTCGTGGCCTCATCTGCCTGACCCTGACCCGGGATCGCTGCAAGCAGCTGGCGCTGCCGCTGATGGTCGATCGCAACAATGCCCAGTTCTCCACCGCCTTCACCGTCTCCATCGAGGCGGCGGAAGGAGTGACCACCGGCATCTCCGCCGCCGACCGCGCCGTCACCGTGCAGGCTGCGGTGGCGCCCCATGCCAAGGCCGCCGATCTGGTGCAGCCCGGCCACATCTTCCCGCTGATGGCGCAGGATGGCGGCGTGCTGACCCGCGCCGGCCACACCGAAGCGGGCTGCGATCTGGCCCGGCTGGCCGGCTTCGAGCCAGCCTCCGTCATCGTCGAGATCCTCAACGAAGACGGCACCATGGCCCGGCGCCCGGATCTCGAGATCTTCGCCGAGCAACACGGCATCAAGCTCGGCACCATTGCCGACCTTATCGAATACCGCAACCAGCACGAGACCACGGTAGAGAAGGTGGCCGAGTGCAAGTTGCCCACCGAATACGGCGAGTTCGACCTCGTCACCTTCCGCGACACCATCGACAACCAGGTGCACTTCGCCCTGAAGAAAGGGGACGTGAAGGCCGACCAGCCGACCCTGGTACGGGTGCACCTGCACGACGTACTGAGCGATCTGCTGCTCACCGACCGCCACAGCGCCCGCAGCTGGCCGCTGCCCAAATCCATGGCCCGCATCGCCGACGAGGGCGGGGTGCTGGTGATCCTGGGGGCGGAAGCCCATGGCGCCGAGCTGCTGGCCAGGGTCAAGGGTTTTGAAGCCGCCGACAAGGGGCTGGCGCCGGAAGGGGCCAAGTGGCAGGGCACCTCGCGCCGGGTCGGGGTCGGTTCCCAGATCCTCAAGGCGCTGGGGGTCGGCAAGATGCGCCTGTTGAGCTCTCCCAAGAAGTACCATGCCCTCGGTGGCTTTGGTCTGGAAGTGGTGGAGTACGTCGGCGAGTAAGCGCTGCGTACGGTTGAATTCATCACCATGGCCGCCCGTTGCGGCCATGGTTTTTTGTCGCGGCTCTGTTGTGCTAGAATGCGTGCACTTTTGAGCCCGGCCCCTAATTGATTGCACAGAGACAGGATTTCCAATGAAGATTATCGAAGGAAATATCGCCGCTCCCGAGGCGCGTGTTGCTATTGTCGTTGCCCGTTTCAACAGCTTCATCAATGACAGCCTGGTGAACGGCGCGCTGGACGTGCTGAAGCGTCAAGGTCAGGTCCAGGAGAACAATCTGACCCTGGTGCGCGTACCGGGGGCCGTCGAAATTCCCCTGGCGGCCAAGAAGCTGGCCAAGAGCGGTCAATACGACGCCATCGTCGCACTCGGCACCGTCATCCGCGGCGGTACCTACCACTTCGAACTGGTAGCGAGCGAGAACGGCAAGGGTCTGGCCCAGGTGATGATGGAATACGACATTCCGGTTGCCTTCGGCGTGCTGACCACCGAAAACATTGAACAAGCCATCGAACGCGCCGGTACCAAGGCGGGTAACAAGGGTGCAGAGGCTGCACTGAGCGCGCTCGAAATGATCAACGTCCTGAAACAACTGGACGTGTAACGAGGAGAAATGCATTGAAACCGTCCGAGCGCCGTAAGGCCCGCCATTGCGCCACCCAGGCCATCTACCAGTGGCAGATGACCCAGGCCAACGTGGGCGACATCGAAGAGCAGTTCAAGATCGATCAGGACACCAAGGGTGTGGACCTGAACTATTTCCGCGATCTGCTGTTCGGGGTAGCGGTCCACTGCAACGAGCTGGACAAGGTGTTCGCGCCTTTCCTCTCCCGTCCGCTGGAAGAAGTGGACATGGTGGACAAGGCGATCCTGCGTCTGGCGACCTACGAGCTGACCCGTCGTGAAGATGTGCCGCCGCGCGTGGTGATCAACGAAGCGATCGAGCTGGCCAAAGCTTTCGCCGCCGATGACAGCCACAAGTTTGTCAACGGCGTCCTGGACAAGGTGATCAAGACGCTGCCCAAGCGTTGATCCTGCTGTCCGTCAGCAATTAAGAGAGGAGCCAGCTTATTGCTGGCTTTTTACTGTATGGGTGAATTTGAGCTGATTGAGAAGTACTTCAAGGTCCCCCACGCCCGCAAGGACGTGGTGATGGGCCCTGGAGATGACTGTGCCCTGCTGACCCTGCCCCCCGACGCCCAGTTGGCGGTGAGCACGGACACCTTGGTGAGCGGCGTGCACTTCTTCCCCGACATGGATCCGGTGGATCTGGGCTACAAGGCGCTGGCGGTCAATCTCTCCGATCTGGCCGCCATGGGTGCCGAGCCGCGCTGGGTCTCCCTGGCCCTGACCCTGCCCGCCATCAACGAGAGCTGGGTCGCCGGTTTCGCCGAAGGGTTCCTCGAGCTCGCCGAGTACTACAACGTGGCGCTGGTGGGGGGGGACATGACCCGCGGGCCCCTCTCCATCACCGTCTCGGTGAAAGGATCGGTCCCGGCAGGTCGCGCCCTGATGCGCAGCGGCGCCAAGGCCGGTGACGGGGTCTACGTGACCGGTACCCTGGGAGATGCCGCCCTGGCGCTCTCCCACCTGCTGGGCAAGCGCACCCTCAACGAGAACCAGCTGGCGGCCGTGCTGCCGCGCCTCGACCATCCCCATCCCCGCATCCTGGCCGGTCAGGCCCTGCGCGGGCTGGCCAGCAGCGCCCTGGATCTCTCCGACGGCCTGGCCTCGGATCTCGGCCACATCCTCAAGGCGTCCGGCGTGCGGGCCCAGATCGATCTCAATCTGCTGCCCCTCTCCCCCGTGTTGCAGGATGCGGTGCCGGCCATGGATGCCTGGCAGCTGGCCCTGGCCGGGGGCGACGACTACGAGCTCTGCTTCACCGTGCCCCAGGAGCACCACGGCGCCCTGGACACGGCGCTGGCCAATTGTGGCGTGAAGTTCACCCGCATCGGTCGCATCCTGGCCGGGGAGCCTGGCATCGACTACCTGCAGGACGAACAACCCGTCGAACTGCACCTCAAGGGCTGGGATCACTTCGCATGATGTCTTTCAAGATAAAGCCCGAACTGACGCGGCTGAGCCTTAAAAACCCGCTCCACTTCCTGGCGGTTGGGTTTGGCTCCGGCCTCTCCCCCAAGGCGCCGGGCACCATGGGGACCCTGGCAGCCATCCCGCTCTATCTGTTGGTGAGCGGGCTGCCGACCTCCTGGTTCATCGCCCTGCTGGTGGTGGGTTTCGTGGCGGGCATCCGCATCTGCCAGAGCGCCACCGACGCCATTGGGATGCCGGATCACGGGGCCATCGTCTGGGACGAGGTGATCGGATTCGGGGTCACCATGATTGCGGCCCCGGCCGGCTGGGAGTGGGTGCTGGCGGGTTTCGTGCTGTTTCGCCTGTTCGACGTGCTCAAGCCCTGGCCCATCTCCTGGTTCGATCGCCGCATTCACGGCGGGCTTGGCATCATGCTGGACGATCTCATCGCCGGCTTGTTTGCCCTGGCCTGCATGCAACTGCTTGCCCACTGGTGAGGGGAGGCGGCTCCCGAACGCCCGTCTCGTTGTTTTTTCACTCCTCTCCTCTTGCAAAGAGGTCGGATATACCGCACACGCAGGCCCTGAGGGGCCTGCGTTTTTTTGTATGCAATCCCTCCCGGCTTGCCGTGCCGGCGGGCCTGTGGCCCAGGTTGATCCTTCTGCATTGTCCCTATTTAGCTCTGCCTATTTTTCCTTACTCCGGATATGCTGCCGTCAAAAAATCATTTCACATAAATATTCACTACTCATTCGAGGCTGGTCAGCATAATGCTGATAGTGAATAAGATGGTTTGTTGCTATTTTGTTGAAACATAATTGGTTGATGGTCTCGCAATGCCAGCGTAATCTCTGGTAATGTGACTTTTATCGACATTTTAACCCCAGGGTGTCGGCATTCTCTGGGCAAAGTATTGCGAAATTGTATAACTGGATCATTTACACCCGCGGGCAAACCGACTAACTTACTCGCGGGTTATTCCAAAAAAATGCAAAAAACCCGCCCGGATCGCTGGTTTGGCTGCCTCATGGATTGAGCGTTAATTACACAACAACGGCTCTCGAGCAGTACCAAGGCACAACCAGCATCTGCGGCTGATTTACGGACGAATTATTTGGGACGGATGTCCCCCGCAGAGGTAACCATGTCCTTGCTTGAAGTAAAAAACTTGCGGATCGAGTACCCCTCCCGCTACGGGGTGCTTGCCGCGGTCAAGGATCTCTCTTTTTCTGTTGAAAAGGGCGAGATCGTCGGCGTCGTCGGTGAGTCCGGCGCTGGCAAATCCACTATCGGCAACGCCGTCATCGATCTGTTGAGCCCGCCCGGTCGCATCGCCCGTGGCGATATCTACCTCAACGGCGAGCTCATCTCCGGCAAGAGCCAGAACGAGATGCGGGCCATTCGCGGCTCGCGCATCGGTTTCATCTTCCAGGATCCCATGACCTCCCTCAACCCGCTGTTCACCGTGGAGCAGCAGCTGGTGGAGACCATCCTCGCCAACACCGACCTGTCCCGCGAGGCGGCCTTTGCCAAGGCCCTCGAGCTGATGGGGGCGGTGGGGATCCCGAACCCGGATGTGCGCATCAAGCAGTATCCTCACCAGTTCTCCGGTGGCATGCGCCAGCGGGTGGTGATCGCCATCGCCCTCTCCGGGGATCCCGAGCTCATCATCGCCGATGAGCCGACCACGGCGCTGGACGTCTCCATCCAGGATCAGATCCTCCAGCTCATCCGCAACCTCTGCAAAGAGCGTCAGGTAGGCTGCATGCTGGTGACCCATGACATGGGGGTGGTCTCCAACGTCACCGACAAGGTGGCGGTGATGTACCGCGGCGATCTGGTGGAGTTCGGCACCACGGAACAGGTGCTGGGCCGCCCCAATCACCCATATACCCGCAGCCTCATCTCGGCGGTGCCACGCTCGGATGTGAAGCTGGTGCGCTTCCCCCTGGTCTCCTATATCGAGGATGCCGGTGCGGCGGATACCAGCATCGATCTCAAGACCCACTGGCTCGGCCAGAGTCAGGACGAGCGCACCTATGAAGGCGCGCTGCTGCGGGTGGAGAACGTGGATCTGAAGTTCGTCACCAAGGATTCCATCTTCCCGAGCCGCCGCCAGTACGTGCGCGCCTGCAACAACATCAGCTTCGAGATCTTCGAGGGTGAGACCTTCGGTCTGGTGGGGGAGTCGGGCTCCGGCAAATCCACCATCGCCCGTGCCATCACCGGGCTCTATCCGCCCGATACCGGCAAGATTGTCTTCGAGGGGGTCGATCTCACCGCCCTGAAAGGGGAGCACGAGCGTCGCCCCCTGCGCCGCCAGATGCAGATGGTGTTCCAGAACCCGTACTCTTCGATGAACCCGCGCATGAAGGTGCGTGACATCATCGCCGAGCCGATCCGCTTCCACCGCCTCGCCGAGAGCGAGCGGCAGATAGAGCAGATCGTCGGGGACCTGCTGGATCACGTGGGCTTGGGCCGCGGCGCCGGGGTCAAGTATCCCCATGAGTTCTCCGGTGGTCAGCGCCAGCGCATCTCCATTGCCCGCGCCCTGGCGACCCGCCCGCGCTTCCTCATCTGCGACGAGCCAACCTCGGCGCTGGATGTCTCGGTGCAGGCCCAGATCCTCAACCTGCTCAAAGACTTGCAACAGGAGCTTGGGCTCACCATGCTGTTCATCAGTCACGATCTGCCGGTCATCCGCCAGATGTGCGACCGCATCGGTGTGATGCAGCACGGTCATCTGGTGGAAGTGGCCGAGACCGAGAAACTGTTCACCAATGCCGAGCATGAGTACAGCCGCAAGCTGATCTCCCTCATGCCGGAATTCAAGGGAATGTCCCGCGAGGGGCTGGAAATCGCAAGCTAGGAAAGCACCGGTTCGCCGGTTTGTCTGTCAATAAAAAGCCAAAAGCATGGAGAAAGACATGAAGAAAGGATTATCCAAGATCGCCATGGCGCTGTTCGCCGCTGGTCTCGCGTTCAACGTTTCTGCTGCCGACATCAAGGTCGCCGTCGCGTCCGACGCCACCTCGCTGGACCCGCAGGAGCAGCTCTCCGGTCAGACCCTGGAGATGTCTCACCTGGTGTTCGACCCCCTGATGCGTTACACCCAGGATCTGCAGTTCGAGCCGCGTCTGGCCGAGAAGTATGAGCGCATCGACGACAAGACCGTCCGTTTCCACCTGCGCAAGGGTGTGAAGTTCCACTCCGGCAACGACTTCACCGCCGATGACGTGGTATGGACCGTCAACCGTCTGAAGGCCTCCCCGGACTTCAAGGCGATCTTCGACCCCATCGCCGAAGCCAAGAAGGTGGATGATTTCACCGTGGATCTCGTCACCGCCAAGCCGTTCCCGCTGGTGCTGCAGACCGTCACCTACATCTTCCCGATGGACTCCAAGTTCTATAGCGGCAAGACAGAGGCGGGCAAGGATAAGGCCGAGATCGTGAAGAACGGTGACTCCTTCGCCTCTACCAATGTCTCCGGTACCGGTCCGTTCAGCGTCAAGTTCCGCGAGCAGGGCGTGAAGCTGGAATACGTGCGCAACGCCAACTACTGGGACAAGGCCTCCAAGGGCAACGTCGAAAACCTGACCGTGGTACCGATCAAGGAAGACGCCACCCGTGTTGCAGCCCTGCTGGGCGGCGACGTGGACATGATCTACCCGGTTGCCCCGAACGATCTGGAGCGCGTGAAGAACGGCAAGGATTCCCAGCTGGTCACCCTGTCCGGTACCCGTGCCATCATCATCGAGCTGAACCAGAACACCAACCCGGCGCTGAAAGACAAGCGCGTGCGTCAGGCGATCAACTACGCCATCAACCAGGTGGGCATCGTCGACAAGATCAACAAGGGCTTCGGTACCCCGGCCGGCCAGCTGAGCCCGAAAGGCTACGCAGGCTACAACGAGGCGCTCAAGCCCCAGTATGATCTGGCCAAGGCCAAGGAGCTGATGAAGGAAGCCGGTTACGAGAAGGGCTTCAAGATGAGCTTCATCTCCCCGGCTGCCCGCTACGTCAACGACGTCAAGATTGCCCAGGCCGTCTCCGCCATGCTGTCCAAGATCAACATCAAGGTGGATCTGAAGACCATGCCGGTGGCCCAGTACTGGCCGGAGTTTGACAAGTGCGCCGCTGACATGCAGCTGATCGGCTGGCACTCCGACACCGAAGACAGTGCGAACTTCTTCGAGTTCCTGACCTTCACCAAGGATGCCAAGACCGGCATGGGTCAGTACAACTGCGGTGGTTATGCCAACGCGGAAGCTGACAAGATGGTGATGGAAGCCAACACCGAGACCGATCCTGCCAAGCGTGCCGCCATCCTGCAGAAGGTGGAAGCCATGCTGATCGACGACGCCGCCTATGTGCCGCTGCACTGGGAAGATCTGGCCTATGGTGCCAAGAAGAACGTCGACATCAAGCCGGTGGTCAACGTGATGAACTTCCCTTACCTGGGTGACCTGGTGGTCAACAAGTAAGCGAAGCGCTTAAGGAAGGACCCGGCGGGGCACCCATGGTTGCCCCGCCATTAACAGAAGCCTGTGCCAAGACACAGGCCACGTAGAAGGACAAGCATGTTTACATTCCTGCTGAAACGGTTCTATCAGGCCGTGATAGTGATGTTCGTCATCAGCCTGGTCGCCTTCTCCATCCAGGACAACCTGGGGGATCCGCTGCGCGAGCTGGTGGGACAATCCGTCTCCGAGTCCGTGCGCCAGGAGCTGCGCGACAAGATGGGACTCAATGATCCCTTCCTCGTGAAATACAGCCGCTTCTTGAAGAACGCGGTACACGGGGATCTGGGCACTTCCTATTTCTTCAAGCGACCAGCCCTCGAGGTTATCCTCGACAAGCTGGTGGCTACCCTTGAGCTGGTGTTTGCCGCCGCGCTCATCATCGTCGTGGTCTCCATTCCGCTGGGGGTTTATTCGGCGATAAGACCGCGCAGCATCCTCACCAAGGTCATCATGGCGGTGAGCAGCATCGGCATCTCGATCCCGGTCTTCCTGACCGCCATCATGCTGATGTACCTCTTCTCCATCCAGCTGGGCTGGCTGCCGGCCTATGGCCGTGGCGAGACTTACAACCTGCTGGGCTGGGAGTCGGGATTCTTTACCTGGGACGGTATCCTGCACCTGGTGCTGCCTGCGGTCTCCCTCTCGTCCATCATGCTGCCGCTGTTCATCCGGCTGGTGCGCTCGGAGATGCTGGAGCAGCTCTCCTCCGAGTACGTCAAGTTTGCCCGTGCCAAGGGGCTGGACAACAACAAGGTCTACTACCAGCACGCCCTGAAGAACACCATGCTGCCGGTCATCACGGTGGGCGGTGTGCAGATCGGGACCATGGTGGCCTACACCATCTTGACCGAGAGCGTGTTCCAGTGGCCGGGGACCGGCTTCCTCTTCCTTGAGGCGATCCACCGGGTCGATACGCCGCTGATCACCGCCTACGTCATCTTCGTGGGCCTGATCTTCGTGGTGACCAATACCCTGGTCGACCTGCTCTACGGGTTGATCAACCCGACCGTCAACCTGACCGCCAAGGGGTAACAGATGACTAATGCTGTAACTGCAAGCCCAAGCCGTTGGGCACGCTTCAAAAATTCCGACATCGTCTACTACTTCCTGCGGGACAAGGTAGCCATGTTCAGCTTTGCGGTGTTTGTGGTCTTCGTGCTGGCGGCCCTGCTGGCACCCTGGATCGCACCGCACAACGTCTATGACCAGACCAGCTTCGATCTGATGGATGCGGAGCTGCCCCCCTCCTGGCTGGAAGGGGGCGAGGCCCGCTTCTGGCTCGGGACCGACAACCAGGGACGCGACATCTGGAGCACCATCCTCTATGGTGCCCGCATCTCGCTGACCATTGGTCTGTTCGCGGTGGGGCTGCAGCTGGTGCTCGGTATCGTCATCGGTCTGATGGCCGGCTACTTTGGCGGTCGTATCGACAACCTGCTGATGCGCTTTGCCGACGTGCAGCTGTCGTTCTCCACCATGATGGTGGCCATCATCATCTCCGCCATCTTCCAGGCGACCTTTGGCTCCGAGTTCTACTCGAAGTTCGCCATCCTGATGCTGGTGGTGATCATCGGTATCGCCGAGTGGCCCCAGTATGCCCGGACGGTGCGCGCCTCCGTGCTGGCGGAGAAGAAGAAGGAGTATGTGGAAGCGGCTCAGGTGATGGGGTTCCGCGCCCCGCGCATCATGTTCCGCCACATTCTGCCGAACTGTCTGTCGCCCATCCTGGTCATCTCCACCGTGCAGGTGGCGAACGCCATCATGAGCGAGGCGGCCCTCTCCTTCCTGGGTCTGGGGATGCCGGTTGATCAACCGTCCCTGGGGTCGCTCATCAGCGTGGGCTTCAACTACATCTTCTCCGGATCCTGGTGGATCACCGCCTTCCCGGGCCTCTGCCTGGTGGTGTTGGTGCTGGTGATCAACCTGCTGGGTGACTGGCTGCGGGATGTGTTCAACCCGAAGATCTACAAGGGCTGATAAACCTCTCCACGAACTGGCTGCGAGGCCGTGATCAAGGTTCATGTGCTGCTCGCTTATGTGGAACCAAGGAGTGCTCACGTATGTCTCGGTTCCTGAGCGGCTTGTAACCTTGTTGACGGCCTTCTCGCGACAGTGTGTGAGCAGGTTTGGTCTGGCACAGTGAATAACAAAAAAAAAGGGCGCCATAAGGCGCCCTTTTTTATTGCTTGCGATAACCCTTGTCAGGCCTGCAGCCAGCTCTCGATGCGGGTCTGAATGCCCACGCTGTCCAGTCCCAGCAGGGCGTAGATCTCATCCTGGGTGCCCTGCTCGATGAAGCGGTCCGGCAGGCCGAGGTTGAGCACGGGTTTGCACTGCTTGCTGCCCATCAGCAGCTCGTTCACCGCAGAGCCTGCACCGCCCATGACGGCGTTGTCCTCGAGGGTGACGAACTGATCGTGGGAGGCGGCCAGGGAGAGCACCAGCGCCTCGTCCATGGGTTTGACGAAGCGCATGTCCACCAGGGTGGCATCCAGCGCCTCGGCGGCCGTTCTGGCCTGTTGCAGCAGGGTGCCGAACGCCAGGATGGCGGTCCCCTTGCCCTCGCGAACGACGCGTCCCTTGCCGAGGGGCAGGGCCTGCATCTCGCTCTCGGCCTGGATACCGGTGCCGCTGCCACGGGGGTAGCGCACCGCCACTGGCCCGTTGCACAGATAGCCGGTGTAGAGCATCTGGCGGCACTCGTTCTCGTCGGACGGGGTCATCACCACCATGTTGGGCACGGTGCGCAGGAAGCTGATGTCGAACGCCCCCTGATGGGTCGGGCCGTCGGCCCCCACCAGACCGGCCCGGTCGATGGCGAAGAGCACCGGCAGGTTCTGCAGCGCCACGTCGTGGATCAGCTGGTCATAGGCCCGCTGCAGGAAGCTCGAATAGATGGCGACCACGGGTTTCTGGTCGGCGATGGCGAGACCGGCGGCGAAGGTGACCGCATGTTGCTCGGCGATGGCCACATCGAAGTAGCGATCCGGATATTGCTGGCTGAATTTCACCAGACCGGAGCCTTCGCGCATGGCGGGAGTGATGCCGACCACGCGCTCGTCCTTGGCGGCGATATCGCACAGCCACTGACCGAAGATGGCGGAGAAGGTGGGTTTGCCACCGGCACTCTTGGGCAGGGCACAGTCATCCGGGTTGAATTTGGGGACGGCGTGATAGCCGATGGGATCTTTTTCCGCCGGCTCGTAGCCCTTGCCCTTCTTGGTCTTGACGTGCAGCAGCTGGGGACCCTTGAGATTGCGCATGTTGCGCAGGGTTTCGACCAGGGCATGGATGTCGTGACCGTCGATGGGGCCGATGTAGTTGAAGCCGAACTCCTCGAACAGGGTGCCGGGCACCACCATGCCCTTGAGGTGCTCCTCGGCCCGCTTGGCGAGCTCCTTGACCGGCGGCAGACCCGCCAGCACCTTCTTGCCCCCCTCGCGAATCGTGGTGTAGAGCTTGCCGGACATCAGCCTGGCGAGGTGATTGTTCAGGGCTCCCACGTTCTCGGAGATGGACATCTCGTTGTCGTTGAGCACCACTAGCATGTCCTTGTGGACGTCGCCGGCGTGATTGAGGGCCTCGAAGGCCATGCCGGCGGTGATGGCGCCATCACCGATGACCGCGACCACCTTGCGGCCAAGCCCTTCGCTCTCGGCCGCCACCGCCATGCCGAGCGCCGCCCCGATGGAGGTGCTGGAGTGGCCCACGCTGAGCACGTCGTACTCGCTCTCTTCCCGCCAGGGGAAGGGGTGCAGGCCATCTTTCTGGCGAATGGTGTGAATGCGCTCCCGTCTTCCGGTCAGGATCTTGTGGGGATAGGCCTGGTGGCCCACGTCCCACACCAGCCGATCGAAGGGGGTGTTGTAGACATAGTGCAGGGCGACCGTCAGCTCGACGGTGCCAAGGCCGGAGGCGAAGTGGCCGCTGGAGCGGCTCACCGAGCGCAGCAGATACTCGCGCAGCTCGTTGCACACCACGGGCAGCCGCTCGAAGGGGAGGGATCGCAAATCGACCGGCGTGTCCGCGAGGGCCAGGTTGGGGAAATCGCTAATATCAACGCTCATATTGTTACTGTTATCCAGCGTTTAGTGGGTTCGCTCGATGATGTAATCGGCAAACGCTTCCAGAATGTCGGTATTGTAGGGCAAGGATTGCAGGGCTGTTAAGGCCTTGTCATGCAGTTCGCGAGCCAGCTCACGGGCATTGTCGAGTCCGAGCAGGGCCGGATAGGTACTCTTTTCCAGCGCCAGATCCGAGCCTTGCGGCTTGCCCAGGGTGGCAGTATCGCCCGTGATGTCGAGGATGTCGTCCTGCACCTGGAAGGCGAGTCCGATGGCGGCGGCATAGGTTTGCAGGGCGATGAGGGTGGCGGGTTCCACGTCAGCCTTGCACAGGGCGCCGAGGGTCACGGCGCACTCAATGAGGGCCCCGGTCTTGTGGCGGTGCACCTGCTCCAGCTCGGCGAGGCTGATCCTGCGCCCTTCGGCGTCCAGATCCAGTGCCTGACCGCCGCACATGCCGAGATAGCCGGATGCGCGGGCCAGGGCACTCAGCATCCGCACCCGGTTGGCCATCAATGTATCGGGCATGGGGTGGTCGGCCAGAATGGAAAACGCCAGGGTCTGCAGGGCATCGCCCGCCAGGATGGCTGTGCCTTCATCGAAGGCCTTGTGTACGGTGGGCTGACCACGACGCAGGTCGTCGTCGTCCATGGCGGGCAGGTCGTCGTGCAGGAGGGAGTATGCGTGAATGCACTCCACGGCGGCGGCGGGGCCATCCAGCAGTTCGCTCTTGACGCCCAGCATCTCGCCGACGGCATAGACCAGGAAGGGGCGCACCCGCTTTCCGCCGAGCAGCAGGCCATATTTCATCGCGTCCCGCAGGCGTGGCGCCATGGCGGGCAGGGTGTCAAGCTGTGCCGAGAGGCAGTCGTCGATGCGGCGCCGATGCAGGCGGGAGAAATCGTCCAGGGTCACTCACTCCTCTCCTTGTTCTGCTCGAAAAGGGACCGCTTGTTCGCTGCCATCGGCCTGGGTCAGGAGGATCTGGATCTTCTGTTCGGCCTGTTCCAGCTTCTGCTGGCCAGCACGCACCAGATGGATGCCCTGTTCGAATTGTTTGAGTGCCTCCTCGAGGGGGAGCGAGCCCTGTTCGAGTTGATGCACTATGGTTTCCAGCTCTTCCAGGGTGGCATCAAAACTCAGACGGTCGATTTTTTTACTGGCCATGTCCATCCTCGGGGATTGAAAAAAACGGCTCATCTTAACATCGACCGGCCACAGGGGGGAGGCAGAAAAACGCGGCGTCCTCAAACTATCCTGACCATGGCCGATAAGAACGGGCATGCAACCACGCATTGCCGATCGGCGATTGCGGTGTACCGGGCTTGCTGCCGGGGACGCAATAGCAGAAAATTCAACGCAATATAATGAGACGGCACGTTCGGCGACAGGAGTAGGGATGTGGATTTAGGGAGTCTGATAGGCTTAGTGCTGGGGTTCGGGGTCGTGGTGTACGGCATGTTGCTGGGCGGCCCCATGAGCATGTATGTGGACATGCCATCGGTCTACATCACCATACTGGGGTCCGTGTTCATCTGCATGATGAAATTCAACCTAGGCCAGTTTCTGATGGCCTTCAAGGTCGCGGGCAAGGCCTTCATGTACAAGGGGGACAAGCTCGACGATCTCATCACCAAGGCGGTGGAACTGGCGGATGCGGCCCGCAAGGGGGGCTTTCTGGCCCTGGAGGCGGCGGAGATCCCCAATACCTTCATGAAGAAGGGCATCGACATGCTGGTGGACGGTCATGATGCCGACGTAGTGCGTGCGGTGATGGAGAAGGACATCGAACTGACGTCCGAGCGTCACGCCACGGCCATCAAGGTGTTCCGCTCCCTGGGGGATCTCGGTCCGGCCATGGGCATGATCGGTACCCTGGTGGGGTTGGTGGCCATGCTGGCCAACATGAGCGATCCCAAATCCATCGGTCCGGCCATGGCGGTGGCCTTGCTGACGACCCTGTATGGCGCCATCGAGGCCAACATGATTGCCATCCCCATCGCGGACAAGCTGGAACTGCGTAGCGGCGAGGAACAGTTGAGCCGCACCCTGATCCTCGACGCCATCATGGGGATCCAGGATGGACAGAACCCGAGGGTGATCCAGGCCATGTTGCAGAACTACCTGAATCAGTCCAAACGCAACAACGGGACCGAATAGGAGCGCACAGATGGCAAAGTGCAAGTGCCCGCCTCCCGGATTGCCCGGTTACATGGGAACCTTCGCGGATCTCATGTCTCTGCTGATGTGCTTCTTCGTGCTCTTGCTCTCCTTTGCCGAGATGGATGTGCAGAAGTTCAAGCAGATCGCCGGTTCCATGGAAAAGGCGTTCGGGGTGCAGAACATCCTGGAGGTCAAGGATATCCCCAAGGGAACCTCCGTCATCGCCCAGGAGTTTCGTCCTGGTCGCCCCGAGCCGACGCCTATTGACACCATCATGCAGCAGACCATCGACATGACCCAGACCGAGCTGGATTTCCAGCCTGGGGATGCGGACAAGGCGGGTGGACATGACAAGACCGAAGGTCAGCAGAGCGGCGGCGATACCGCCCAGGAAGCCCAGAAGGCGCAGGAACAGTCCAACACCCTGGCCAAGGCACTGGCGGAGCAGATGCAGGCCCAGATCCAGGATGGGGCCATCGAGATAGAGGCGCTGGGTCAGCAGATCATCATTCGCATTCGCGAGAAAGCGGCGTTCCCGGCGGGATCCGCCTTCCTGCAACCCCAGTTCTGGCCGGTGATCCGCAAGGTGGCTGCGCTGCTCAAGGATGTGCCGGGGGAGATCACCGTCTCCGGCCACACCGACAATGTGGCCACCGAGGACGAGTTGTTCCAGTCCAACTGGGAGCTTTCATCCCAGCGGGCGGTAGCGGTTGCCCACCAGATGATCAAGGTGCCCGGTTTTGACGGCAATCGTCTGGTGGTGCAAGGGATGGCGGATTCTCAGCCGCTGGTGCCCAACAACAGCCCGGAGAATCGGCGCATGAACCGACGTGTCGAGATCGCCATCATGCAGGGCAAACCGACGGTGTCGGCTCCGCTTGGCGTCTCGGAATCCAAGTAATGCTGGCCCAAAGCGGGATCCCGCTCGCAGGGGCTGACATGGATTTTGTGGCGGCTTCATATTAAGATGCCCCATCCGAACCGACAGCTGCGGCTCTCTTTTGATTGCCGCAGCTTCTCTTTATAAAGCAACCCAGGTTTCGACTATGAATCATACTCCGATGACTGTTCGCGGCGCTGAAAAGCTGCGTCAAGAGCTCGATTATCTCAAGACCGAGCTGCGTCCCCAGATTATCGAAGCGATTGCTGATGCCCGTGAACATGGCGATCTGAAAGAAAATGCCGAATACCATGCCGCCCGCGAGCAGCAGGGTTTCTGTGAAGGCCGCATTCAGGAAATCGAAGGCAAGCTCTCCAATGCCCAGATTATCGATGTCACCAAGATTGCCAACAATGGCCGCGTCATCTTCGGTGCAACCGTGACCCTGCTCAAAAGTGAAACGGAAGAGGAAGTGGTCTACCGCATCGTGGGAGACGACGAGGCGGACATCAAGCAGAACATGATCTCCGTGAACTCCCCCATTGCCCGCGCCCTGATCGGCAAGGAAGTGGATGACGTTGCCATCGTCAAGACGCCGGGTGGCGATGTGGAGTACGAGATCCTGGAAGTTGCCTATCTCTGATTGAACGTCGGGGAAAGAGACAGGGGAGCCGGGCTCCCCTGTTGTCTTTAGTCACCCTGATAGGCCTGGACGAAGGCGTCCTGGTGGCGCTGGAAGAGCCAGTCCCGCAATTGTTCCTGATCCTCCTTGCCCAGTCGGAACTGGACGGCCCAGTCATGGTGATGTTGATTGGCATCCACGTGCCTGACGAGGGTGCCTGCCATGGCCAGGGGAGGGAGACCCTCGATGCGAAGGTATCCGCCAAGTGGATCTCCCTTGGCAGAGGAGTCCGGCAAGCCGGCCACGATGAGACCGCCAAGAGAGAGGCTGTATACCTCGTACTCCGCGTCTTCGGTGCAGAGCACGGCCTTTTCGTCGAGTCGCCAGGCGCGCAGATGGGGCGAACCCAGCTCGGTAATGGTCGGCGCGGCGATACGCAGCTCGGCGTGGCCCTCCTCTGCCTGGGTGCAGTGGAGCGGGAAACGCAATTGGTAGCCGGCGATGCGGGCTTCGAGTGTCAGAGGCTTGGCTCGCTGCAACAGGCTTTGGAGAGGAAGGGGCAGGGTGCCGCGCAGGTATTGGCTGGTGGCAATGTCTTCATCGTTTCCCAGGTCCCGCAGCATGGCCAGTTCTTCATCGGTGAGGAGCTGATGCTTGTCCATAGTGGGTGTCCGCGACTATTCATCGCAGGTTAAGGGCCTGACAACTATTTTGGCAAGCGACTTGGGAAGAAGGGAAATGAAGGAAAGAGCGAATGCTCTTTCCTGTTACTTGCGCGGCAACTGGATCTTGGGCTCTTTGGCCTGACGGTAGATGGTCAGTACATGGCCCATGCTCTGTACCTTGATGGCGCCGGTCTCGCGAACGATGGCATCCATCACCAGCTGTTTCATCTCACGATCTTCAGACGCAACCTTAACCTTGATCAGCTCGTGGTGGTTCAGGGCCAGATCGATCTCGGCCAGCACCCCTTCGGTCAGACCGTGTTGTCCCAGCAGGACGACCGGCTTCAGACTGTGGGCCAGGCCCTTGAGATACTGTTTCTGTTTATTGTTGAGAATCATGGCAATTTCTTCATAAGTCAGGGTTGAAAGGGGCGTATTCTACCCCCACTTAGCCCTTAATACTAATAACCCTTGTGGTTTTTTAAAGTCGACAATCATGACCCAGAAAAAACGTTCCCCCAGTTCAACCCGCTGGTTAAAAGAACATTTCGACGACCAATACGTCAAGAAAGCCCAGAAGTTGGGACTGCGCTCTCGCGCCGTTTTCAAGATCGATGAGATCCAGGGCAAAGACCGGCTGCTCAAGCCGGGGATGACGGTAGTGGACCTGGGGGCTGCTCCCGGTGGCTGGTCCCAATTTGCCATCGACCAGGTTGGTGACAAGGGGCGCGTCATTGCGTGCGATATTTTGCCGATGGATTCCATTGCCGGTGTCGATTTCCTGCAAGGGGACTTTCGGGAGGAAACTGTACTCGGCGCCTTGCTGGAGCGAGTCGGCCCCGACAAGGTGGACGTCGTCATGTCCGACATGGCGCCCAACATGAGCGGTACCCAGCAGGTGGATCAGGCCCGTGCCATGTACCTGGTGGAACTGGCGCTGGACATGTGCAATCAGGTCCTGAGCAGTAATGGCAGTTTTGTAGTCAAGGTGTTCCAGGGGGAAGGGTTCGATGCCTATCTCAATGAAATACGTAGACTTTTCTCTGTCGTCAAGATTCGAAAACCAGACTCGTCCCGTGCCCGTTCACGAGAAGTCTACATTGTGGCTACCGGTTTTAAACTGTAGTACCCTAACCCTCATCGTTAACTGTCAGTCTGCGAGGTCATTGATTTGAGTGACATGGCGAAAAACCTAATCCTGTGGCTGGTCATCGCCGTCGTGCTGATGTCGGTGTTCAATAGCTTCAGCCCCAGCGATACCACCAGTCGCCAGCTGGACTATTCCAGCTTCGTGAAAGAAGTGACCCAGGAGCAGATCCGTGAAGTGCGGATGGATGGCAAGGTCATCAATGGCGTCAAGCGCACCGGTGAACGTTTCACCACCATCATTCCTGCGCCGGATCCCCAACTGCTCAACGACATGCTCAACCATAACGTCAAGGTGATGGGTGAGAAGCCGGAAGAACCATCTCTGATCACGTCCATCTTCATCTCCTGGTTCCCGATGCTGTTGCTGATCGGTGTCTGGGTCTTCTTCATGCGTCAGATGCAGGGCGGCGGCGGCAAGGGTGCCATGTCGTTCGGCAAGAGCAAGGCTCGCCTGATGAGCGAAGATCAGATCAAGACTACCTTTGCCGACGTAGCCGGTTGTGACGAGGCAAAGGAAGAGGTCAAGGAGCTGGTCGACTATCTGCGTGACCCGACCAAATTCCAGAAGCTGGGTGGCAAGATCCCGACCGGCGTCCTGTTGGTAGGTCCTCCCGGTACCGGTAAGACCCTGCTGGCCAAAGCCATTGCAGGCGAGGCCAAGGTGCCGTTCTTCACCATTTCAGGTTCGGACTTCGTGGAAATGTTCGTGGGTGTCGGTGCCTCCCGGGTGCGTGACATGTTCGAACAGGCCAAGAAATCCTCCCCCTGCATCATCTTCATCGATGAGATCGATGCGGTCGGTCGCCAGCGTGGCGCCGGTCTGGGTGGTGGTCACGATGAACGTGAGCAGACCCTGAACCAGATGCTGGTTGAAATGGATGGTTTTGAAGGCAATGAGGGCATCATCGTCATCGCCGCCACCAACCGTCCCGACGTACTGGATCCTGCGCTGCTGCGTCCGGGTCGTTTCGACCGTCAGGTCGTGGTCGGCTTGCCGGATGTTCGCGGTCGTGAGCAGATCTTGAAAGTGCATATGCGCAAGGTACCGCTGGCGGATGATGTCAATCCGGCGCTGATTGCCCGTGGTACCCCTGGTTTCTCCGGTGCCGATCTGGCCAACCTGGTGAACGAGGCTGCCCTCTTCTCTGCTCGCGAGAGCCGCCGAGTGGTCTCCATGCTGGAGTTCGAAAAGGCGAAGGACAAGATCATGATGGGGGCGGAACGTCGCTCCATGGTGATGAAAGAGTCCGAGAAGGAGATGACGGCCTATCACGAAGCGGGTCACGCCATCATTGGTCGCGTGGTGCCGGATCATGACCCTGTCTACAAGGTCTCCATCATTCCGCGCGGCCGTGCGCTGGGTGTGACCATGTACCTGCCGGAGCAGGACCGCTGGAGCCACTCCAAGCAGCATCTTGAGTCCATGATCTCCAGCCTGTATGGCGGTCGTCTGGCGGAAGAGTTGATCTACGGTGCCGAGAAGGTATCGACCGGTGCATCCAACGACATCGAACGTGCGACCGACATCGCTCGCAAGATGGTCACCCAGTGGGGCATGTCCGAGCGTCTCGGCCCCATGCTTTACGCAGAAGAGGATGGTGAAGTCTTCCTCGGCCGCAGCATGGCCAAGGCCAAGCATATGTCTGACGATACCGCCCGCATCATCGATGCAGAGGTCAAGCAGGTCATCGATCGCAACTACGATCGTGCCAAGCAGATCCTGCTGGACAACATGGATGTGCTGCACACCATGAAAGATGCGCTGATGAAGTACGAAACCATCGATGCCAAGCAGATCGATGATCTGATGGCGCGTCGCGAAGTGCGTGCTCCCAGCAACTGGCATGATGAGCACGGTGACACCCCGCAAGGTGGTGCCAGCGTGAACAACGGGCCAGAGGCCAAGGCGCTGGCTGAAGAGAGCAATGCACCTCTGAGTGACATCGACAAGGCGAACGATGTCCCGGCCAAATAAGTTGCCATGATACAAACCCCGGGCTTGCCCGGGGTTTTTCTTTGCACGAAGAGTTTGCCGCTCTTGTTGGAGGTAGTTGAAGCAATGCAGTTAATCAGCAAGGGACGTCCCCTTTCTCTCGACCGTCCCCATGTCATGGGCATTCTCAATGTGACGCCGGACTCCTTTTCAGATGGTGGCCGCTTCAAGCAGATCGATCTGGCGTTGAGTCATGCCCGCGACATGGTGGCCGATGGGGCCACCCTTATCGATATAGGTGGCGAGTCGACCCGCCCGGGCGCCCCCGACGTGAGCGAGCAGGAGGAGCTGGACAGGGTCATCCCCGTGGTGGAGCGCATGGTCGCCGAGCTGGATGTGATGATCTCCCTCGATACCTCCAAGGCGATTGTCATGCGGGAGGGCTGTGCTGCAGGTGGTCACCTCATCAATGATGTCCGCGCCCTGCAAGAGCCGGGAGCGCTGGGCGCGGCGGCCGAGGCTGGCGTACCGGTATGCCTCATGCACATGCAGGGGCAGCCCCGTACCATGCAGGTGGAGCCGCACTATGACGATCTGGTGGGGGAGGTGAGAGCCTTCTTTGACGAGCGGATTGCCGCTTGTCTGGGGGCCGGTATCCCGCGTGAGCATCTGGTATTGGATCCAGGCTATGGGTTTGGCAAGACGCTGGCGCACAACTATCAGCTGCTGGCACAGCAGGCGTCACTGCTCGATTACCAACTTCCGCTCTTGGTGGGCATGTCACGAAAGTCTATGATAGGCAACCTGCTTGACCGCCCGGTAGCCGAGCGGTTGGCTGGTAGCCTGGCCTGCGCCCTGATCGGGTTGCAACATGGTGCCAGGATCATCCGGGTGCACGACGTGCGGGCCACCATGGATGTCTTGCGTACAGGCTGGATGACCATGACGGGACAAGATTTCATATCCAAATAGAAAAACGAGAAACAGACAATGACCAGAAAGTACTTCGGCACCGACGGCGTGCGCGGCAAGGTGGGTGAATACCCGATCACCCCGGATTTCGTCATGAAACTGGGCTGGGCCGCCGGCAAGGTGCTCTCCAAGAAAGGGACCAAGAAGGTGCTGATCGGCAAGGATACCCGTATCTCCGGTTATATGCTGGAGTCGGCACTGGAGGCGGGGCTCTCCGCTGCCGGTCTCAAAGCCATATTGATGGGACCCATGCCCACCCCGGCGGTTGCCTACCTGACTCGCACCTTCCGTGCCGAAGCCGGCATCGTCATCAGTGCATCCCACAACCCCTATTACGACAACGGCATCAAGTTCTTCTCCGCCGACGGCACCAAGCTGCCCGATGATGTCGAGCTGGCCATCGAAGCCGAGCTCGACAACGAACTCAAGTGCGTGGAGTCCGCGGAGCTTGGCAAGGCGCAGCGCATCGATGATGCGGCTGGTCGCTACATAGAATTCTGCAAGAGCACCTTCCCCTCCAATCTGAGCCTGGAAGGGCTGAAAATGGTGGTGGATTGCGGTCATGGTGCCACCTACCACATCGCCCCTTCCGTCTTCCGCGAGCTGGGTGCCGAAGTCATCGCCATCGGCTGCAGCCCGGATGGGCTCAACATCAATGACGGTGTCGGTTCCACCGCACCGGAGGCGCTGGCCTCCAAGGTCCAGGAATGCAAGGCAGATCTCGGCGTCGCCTTCGACGGTGACGGCGACCGTCTGGTGATGGTGGACAGCACTGGTTACATCATCGACGGGGATGAGATCCTCTACATCATCGCCCGGGATGCCCTGCGCCATGGCCGCCTCAAGGGCGGTGTGGTGGGCACCCTGATGGCCAACATGGGGCTGGAGCTGGCGCTTCAGACCCTGGGCATCCCCTTTGCCCGTGCCAAGGTGGGTGACCGCTACGTGCTTGAGATGATGAACGAGAAGGGCTGGCGCATCGGGGGCGAAAACTCCGGTCACATCATCTGCCTGGATCAGACCACCACGGGGGATGGTATCGTCGCCGCTCTGCAGGTGCTGACGGCCATGCGCAGTGCCGAGATGCCGCTGGCCAAATTGCGTTCGGGCATGAGCAAGTTCCCGCAAGTGCTGGTCAATGTGCGCTTCGCCGAAGGCAAGGATCCGCTGACCTCCAGTGCCGTTCAGCAGGAAGTGGCGGCAGTGGAGCAGGAACTGGCCGGCCGTGGCCGGGTGCTGCTGCGCAAATCCGGCACCGAGCCCCTGATCCGGGTCATGGTCGAAGGTGAACACGAACAGCAGGTGCGCGATATGGCAGAGCGCATCGCCAAACAGGTCGAATCGGCGTTTTAATGAACAACCAAGGCGGCTTTTTAGTCGCCTTGGTTGTATCTTGTTCAAACGATTCGAAAATTTGAAAATAGCACTTGTCAGCTGAGCATCCTCTGGATATTATCAGCCCCGCTTTCGCAAGGGAGTTGCCGATGGGACATCGCAAGCCGTTTGTAGCAGCCAACTGGAAGTTACACGGTAGTAGGTCGCAGTTAGAGCAGTTTACGAGTCAGTGCACAGAGCGCATTGATGAAGACGTAGATGTGGTCTTGTGTCCATCCCATGTGCATCTCGGTTTCACAGCCGAACTGCTCGGTGAGCAGGGAAGAGTGAAGCTAGGGGCTCAGAACGTGAGCCAGCACAGACAGGGCGCTTATACGGGTGAAATCTCGTGTGAGATGCTGGTTGAGGCAAGTTGCCGATATGTACTTGTTGGTCACTCCGAGCGCAGGCGTCTCTTTGGTGAGACCAGTTTTATCGTCGCAGAGAAGTTTGCGGCAGTCAGAGCAGCAGGTCTGATACCCATACTTTGTCTGGGTGAGTCAGGAGCAGCGAGGCAGGCAAGAAGAACCTTCGAGGTAATTGCCGAGGAACTGGACATCGTTATAGAGAAAAATGGCGCGATGGCTTTCGATAATGCTATCATCGCCTACGAGCCAATCTGGGCTGTAGGTACAGGTAAATGCGCCACACCCGAGCAGGCACAAGAGGTTCATTCCTTTATTCGCAGTCGCTTGGCGGAGGATACTCCGGTAATAGGTGAGAAAGTCAGAATCATCTATGGTGGGAGCGTGACACCGGCCAATGCACAAGATTTGTTTGCGCAGCCCGATATTGATGGCGGTCTGATAGGCAGGGCAAGTCTTGATGGCGAGGCGTTTTTAGGAATAGTTGAAGCGGCAAAGGGTGCAAGTTAAATGTACGAGATTCTTTTGGTCGTTTATCTGCTGGTATCGCTGGCTCTGATTGGTCTGGTGATGATTCAGCAAGGTAAAGGGGCTGATATGGGCGCCTCCTTCGGCGCAGGGGCATCGAATACTGTATTCGGCTCCGGTGGCTCAGGCAGTTTCCTGACCCGCACAACAGCGATTTTGGCTACTCTGTTTTTCTTGATTAGTCTGGTTCTGGGTTCCATGTCCAGCAACAAGGTCAAACAGGGTAGTGAATGGGAAAATCTGCAACAGACTCAACAAGTTGAGCAGAGCAAAGCGCCAGTGAAGAAAGATACTGACGTTCCCGAATAAGAGTTTTGCCGTGGTGGTGGAATTGGTAGACACGCTATCTTGAGGGGGTAGTGCTCTAGGGTGTGCGGGTTCGAGTCCCGCCCACGGCACCAATTAAGCAGTGAACCCGGGTAACCGGGATGTTATAGCCGCTGAGTCTTGTCTCACGAGAGTGAAGTGGCTATAATCTCGCACGATTTCGGACGCGGGGTGGAGCAGCATGGTAGCTCGTCGGGCTCATAACCCGAAGGTCGTCGGTTCAAATCCGGCCCCCGCAACCAAATTTCACGCATTTCCTACGCTCAGGAAGGCGGTCGCTGCGAGGCGACAATCAGGGTAAAGCGCCAAGCCCCGATTTGACATCGGGGCTTTTTGTTATGTGCAATTTACTCTGAATCTATTTCTATCTGGGCTATATGCCCTTTTTTCGTTTTTCGGAGGGTGACTTTGGCTACGTTGGAACAACGTTTGACCGATCTGCTCGAGGCTCCGGTCGTTGCCTTGGGTTTTGAACTGTGGGGTATCGAGTTTATCCGTGCGGGTAAGCACTCGACCTTGCGCGTTTTCATCGACTCGGAGCAAGGCGTGACGGTGGAAGACTGTGCCGAGGTGAGCCGCCAGGTCGGCGCCATCATGGATGTCGAAGATCCCATCACCGAGGAGTACTACCTTGAGGTGTCTTCCCCGGGTCTGGATCGTCCACTGTTCAAGGTCGCCCAGTTCGAAAAATACGTTGGCCAGGAGGCGGCGGTAACGCTTCGGATGGCAACAAACAACCGCCGCAAGTTCAAAGGCGTAATCAAAGCCGTGCAGGGGGACATGATCACTCTGACGGTAGATGGTAAGGACGAGGTGTTGGCTTTCACCAATATCCAAAAAGCGAACATAGTGCCGAACTTTGGTTAACGAGGCTATCGGATATGAATAAAGAGATTTTGCTGGTCGTTGACGCTGTGTCCAACGAGAAGGCTGTCCCCCGCGAGAAGATTTTCCAGGCTCTGGAGACTGCGCTGGCGACTGCGACCAAGAAAAAATACGAAGGCGAGATTGAAGTGCGTGTCGAGATCGATCGCAAGACCGGTGACTATGACACCTATCGCCGTTGGGTCGTGGTGGCCGATCAGGCTTCCATGGAGAACCCGTACGGGGAAATCACTCTCGAAGCCGCTCAGATCGAGCAGCCGGATATCCAGATCGGCGACTATGTTGAAGACCAGATTGACTCTGTGACCTTCGACCGTATCACCACCCAGACCGCCAAGCAGGTCATCGTGCAGAAAGTGCGCGAAGCCGAGCGTTCCCAAGTTGTTGACCAGTTCAAGGACAAGGAAGGCACCATCATCAGCGGCGTGGTCAAGAAGAGCAACCGCGACAACGTGATCCTGGATCTGGGCAGCAATGCCGAAGCCGTGATCTTCCGTGACGACATGTTGCCCCGTGAGACCTTCCGTCCCGGCGACCGCATCCGTGGCCTGCTCTACGCCGTGCGTCCGGAAGCCCGTGGTTCCCAGCTGTTCGTTAGCCGCTCCAGCCCGGACTTCCTGAAAGAGCTGTTCCGCATCGAAGTGCCGGAAATCGGCGAAGAGATGATTGAAATCATGGGCGCTGCCCGTGATCCGGGTTCCCGCGCCAAGATCGCGGTCAAGACCAACGATCGTCGTATCGACCCGATCGGTGCCTGTATCGGCATGCGTGGTGCCCGCGTTCAGGCCGTCTCCGCCGAGCTGAGCGGTGAGCGTGCCGACATCGTGCTGTACGATGACAACCCGGCCCAATACGTGATCAATGCCATGGCGCCAGCCGATGTGGCCTCCATCATCGTCGATGAAGACAACCACACCATGGACATCGCCGTGGAAGCCGCCAACCTGGCCCAGGCCATCGGCCGCAACGGTCAGAACGTGCGTCTGGCCTCCCAGCTGACCGGTTGGGAACTGAACGTGATGACCGTCGAGGACATGCGTGCCAAGCACCAGGCCGAGAACGACCGCATCATGAACCTGTTCACCAGCACCCTCGATATCGACGACGATTTCGCCGGCCTGCTGATGGAAGAGGGCTTCTCCACCCTGGAAGAGATTGCCTTCGTCCCGGTCAACGAGCTGCTGGCCATCGACGGTCTGGATGAAGACATGGTCGAAGAGCTGCGCAAGCGTGCCAAGGATGCCCTGACCACCAAGGCCCTGGCCAAAGAAGAATCCTTTGAAGGCGTCGAGCCTTCCGAAGAACTGCTCAATCTCTCCGGCCTCGGCCGTGAAATGGCCTATGCCCTGGCCGCTCGCGGTGTCGGCACCCTGGAAGATTTGGCAGAGCAAGGTATCGATGACCTTGCCGACATCGAAGAGTTGACCGCCGAGAAGGCTGGTGAGCTCATTATGGCTGCTCGCAATATCTGTTGGTTCGGAGAAGAGCAGTCTGAATAAGGTCAAACGGAGGAAAATGAATGGCAGAAGTATCAGTTAAGCAACTTGCCACTGACATCGACACGCCGGTTGATCGTCTTCTCCAGCAGTTTGTCGATGCCGGCATCGTGAAGAGCAAGGCCGACGACATGGTCAGCGAGTCTGAGAAACAGACTCTGCTGGCACATCTGAAGAAACAGCATGGAGGTGACGAGGTCACCGCACCTGCTCGCATGACCTTGCAGCGCAAGACCAAGAGCACCCTGAGTGTTCAGGGGACTGGTGGCAAGAACAAGGAAGTGCAGGTAGAAGTGCGCAAGTCTCGCACCTATGTAAGACGCTCGGCGCTGGAAGATGAACAGCGCCAGGCGGAAGCCGAGGAAACAGCGCGTTTGGAAGCAGAAGAAAAAGCTCGTCGCGAGGCCGAAGAGAAGGCCCGCCTCGACGCTGAAGAGAAGGCTCGCCGTGAGGCTGAGCAGGCTCGTCGTGAAGCTGAGGAAAAGGCGCGGATCGAGGCACAACAGAAGGCTCGACAGGCTCAACAGCCCGCCAAAGCAGCCGTTAGCACAGCTCAGCAAGAGGCAGAAAAGATGGCCAAGCGCGAAGCAGAAGAACTGAAGCGCCAACAGGAACAGACAGCTTTGCAAAAAGCTGAAGAACTCGCCGCGAAGAAAGCCGAAGAGGCTCGCATCATGGCGGAACAGAATGCGGCCCGCTGGGCTGAAGAAGAAGCGGCTCGCGCCAAAGAGAGCAGCGATTACCATCTGACCACCAACAAGCACGCGCAAGCGGCCGAAGATGAGTTGGATCGTAAGGAAGAGACCAGCCGTCGCACGGCTGCCGCTGCCAAGGCGCCGAAGAAGGTCGGCCGTCGCGAAGACGACCGCAATGACCGCAACTCCCGCGATCCCCGTGCCCGCAAAGGCAAGCGTGGCAAGATGGCCATGCCGAACGCCATGAAACACGGCTTCAACAAGCCGGCTGCCGTGGTCAACCGTGACGTCGTCATCGGCGAGACCATCACAGTGGCGGAGCTCGCCAACAAGATGGCCGTCAAGGGCGTTGAAGTCATCAAGGTGATGATGAAGATGGGTGCCATGGCCACCATCAACCAGGTGATCGACCAGGAGACCGCTCAGCTGGTCGCCGAGGAGATGGGTCACAAGGTAGTGCTGCGCCGTGAGAACGAGCTGGAAGAGGCGGTACTTAGCGATCGTGACGAGACCTCCGAAGCCAAGCCGCGTGCGCCGGTCGTGACCATCATGGGTCACGTCGACCACGGCAAGACCTCGCTGCTGGACTATATCCGTAAAGCCAAGGTCGCCGCAGGCGAAGCCGGTGGCATTACCCAGCACATCGGTGCGTACCACGTACAGACCGACAGCGGCATGATCACCTTCCTGGATACCCCGGGTCACGCGGCGTTTACCTCCATGCGTGCTCGTGGTGCCAAGGCGACCGACATCGTTGTGCTGGTTGTTGCAGCTGACGACGGCGTGATGCCGCAAACCATCGAAGCTATCCAGCACGCCAAGGCGGCCGGTGTGCCGCTGGTTGTTGCGGTGAACAAGATCGACAAGCCTGAAGCGGATCCGGATCGCGTCAAGACCGAGCTGGCCCGTTACAACGTCATGTCCGAAGACTGGGGTGGCGATTGCCAGTTCGTGCACGTCTCCGCCAAGTCTGGCGAAGGCATCGACGACCTGCTGGAAGCCATCCTGATCCAGGCCGAAGTCCTGGAGCTGAAAGCGGTGGTTGACGGCATGGCCAACGGCGTCGTGATCGAATCCTTCCTGGATAAAGGTCGTGGTCCGGTTGCCACCGTGCTGGTACAGGAAGGCACTCTGCGTCAGGGCGACATCGTGCTGTGTGGTCTTGAGTACGGCCGGGTTCGCGCCATGCGTGACGAACTGGGTCGCGAGATCAAGGAAGCCGGTCCCTCTCTGCCAGTGGAAATTCTGGGTCTGTCCGGCGTTCCCTCTGCCGGTGACGAAGCCACGGTCGTGCGTGACGAGAAGAAAGCCCGTGAAGTGGCGCTCTACCGTCAGGGCAAGTTCCGCGAAGTCAAGCTGGCTCGCCAGCAGAAGGCCAAGCTGGAAAACATGTTTGCCAACATGACCGAGGGCGAAGTGTCCGAAGTGAACGTGGTGATCAAGGCCGACGTACAAGGCTCTGTGGAAGCGATCTGCGATGCGCTGGTCAAACTCTCCACCGACGAAGTGAAGGTGAAGATCGTGGGTTCCGGCGTAGGTGGCATCACCGAAACCGACGCGACCCTGGCCGCGGCTTCCAGCGCCATCCTGGTGGGCTTCAACGTCCGTGCCGACGCTTCTGCGCGCAAGGTCATCGAATCCGAGAGCCTGGATCTGCGTTACTACTCCGTCATCTATGACCTGATCGACGAAGTGAAGCAGGCCATGAGCGGCAAGCTGGCTCCTGAGTATCGTCAGGAGATTATCGGTCTGGCTGAAGTGCGTAGCGTCTTCAAGTCGCCGAAGTTCGGCGCCGTTGCCGGCTGTATGGTTACCGAAGGTGTGGTCAAGCGTTCCAACCGCATTCGCGTTCTGCGTGACAACGTGGTTATCTATGAAGGCGAGCTGGAATCCCTGCGCCGCTTCAAGGATGACGTCAACGAAGTTCGCAACGGCTACGAGTGTGGTATCGCGGTCAAGAACTACAACGACGTGCGTGAAGGCGACCAGATCGAGGTGTACGAGACCGTTGAAATCCAGCGGACTCTGTAAGCCGAGCGTTAGACAAAATAGGGGGCCGCGGCCCCCTTTTATCGCAGGATAGAATATGGCCAGAGAATTCAGCCGGACCCGTCGGGTCGGGCAGCAGATCCAGCGTGAAATCGCGCTGATCCTGCAGCGCGAGGTGAAAGACCCGCGCATCGGCATGGTGACCGTCTCCGACGTGGAGGTCTCCAAGGACCTCAACTATGCCAAGGTTTATGTCACCTTCTTGCAACTGGAGAATGACGCCGAGCGCATCAAGGAAGGGCTCAAGGGCCTGACCGAGGCTGCCGGTTACATCCGCAGCCTGCTGGGCAGCGCCATGCGTCTGCGGGTGGTGCCCGAGCTGCGTTTCTACTACGACCAGACCCTGGTCGAGGGGATGCGCCTCTCCAACCTGGTGACCAACACTGTGCGTGAAGACAAGCGTCGCATGACTGAAGCCGGTCGTGACGAAGAGCAATCCGCACCGGATGACACGACTGAGGATAACGCCTGAGATGTCTCGTAGACGTCGTTTCAAAGGCCGTGACGTACACGGCATCCTGCTGCTGGACAAACCGACCGGCCTGACTTCCAACGATGTGTTGCAGAAGGTCAAGCGGATCTACAACGCCGCCAAGGCCGGCCATACCGGCGCCCTGGACCCCCTGGCCACCGGCATGTTGCCGATCTGCCTCGGGGAGGCCACCAAGTTCTCCCAGTATCTGCTGGAAGCGGACAAGCGCTATGAGGTGACCGCCAAGCTCGGCGAGCGCACCAATACCAGCGACTCCGACGGCGAGGTGGTCTCCACCCGCCCGGTGAACGTGGCCGTGGGTACCCTGATCGAGGCGCTGGACCAGTTCCGCGGCCCCATCATGCAGGTGCCGTCCATGTACTCCGCCCTCAAGCACAACGGCCGCCCGCTCTACGAATATGCCCGTGAAGGGATCGAGATCGAGCGGGAAGCCCGTCCCATCACCATCTTCGAACTCAAGCTGCTCGGCTTCGAGGGGGACGAGGTGAAGCTGGAAGTGCATTGCAGCAAGGGTACCTATATCCGTTCCCTGGTGGACGATCTGGGGGAAGTGCTGGGCTGTGGCGCTCACGTCACCCAGCTGCGTCGCACCCAGGTGGCGAGCTACCCCTACGAGCGGATGCTGACCCTGGAGCAGCTCGAGTGTATCTTCGAGCAGGCCAAGGCCGAAAGCATTCCGCCACGGGAGCAGCTGGATCCCCTGCTGCTGCCGATGGACACTGCCGTGGCCTCTCTGCCCGAGGTGAACATGCTGGTCGCCGTGGCCGCCTATGTGAACCAGGGTCAGGCCGTGCAGGTGGCAGGTAGCCCCCAAAGCGGCCAGGTCCGCATGACGGTCGGCCCGGAGCGCGAATTCATCGGGGTTGGCGAGATCGATGACGAGGGGCGCGTGGCGCCCAAGCGTCTTGTTCGCTACCACGACGAGGAGTGATCCTCAGGCGGTATCGGTCTGTCACGCGTCTTTCCCGTTGCGAAAAGGGGCGGGGACGATTATGATACCGCCCTCATTTCACGGCTGAATTAGAGATTGGCTGTGAACCTTTAAACACTCTACTGGAGTAATACCATGTCTCTAAATGCTGAGATCAAAGCTCAAATCGTTGCCGACAACGCTCGTGGCGCCAACGACACCGGTTCCCCCGAAGTGCAAGTTGCCCTGCTGACTGCCCAGATCAACCATCTGCAAGGTCACTTCAAGGAGCACGCCAAGGATCACCACGGTCGTCGCGGTCTGCTGCGCATGGTTTCCCAGCGTCGTAAGCTGCTGGACTACCTGAAGCGTAAAGACGTTCAGCGTTACGCTGCTCTGATCGCCAAGCTGGGTCTGCGTCGTTAATCGACCATCAGATTTCGCAAAAAAGGGGAACCGCGAGGTTCCCCTTTTTTATTACCCGTTTCAAACAGGATGCAGGCCGTTGCCTGCCTCACAGAATTGACGTCCGCGCTTACCTTTTGATGCGAATCAAGTATACTTGCACGCGAATTTAAAGCGCCAAATTGTTAAAAGGAAATTCACGTGAATCCTATTGTAAAGTCATTCCAGTACGGTCAACACACCGTCACACTGGAAACCGGTGTGATGGCCCGTCAAGCCACTGCGGCCGTCATGGTCAGCATGGACGATACCTGTGTCTTCGTGACTGTCGTTGGCAAGAAAGAGGCCGATCACGGCCGTGATTTCTTCCCGCTGACCGTCAACTATCAGGAGCGTACCTATGCTGCTGGTCGTATCCCGGGTGGTTTCTTCCGTCGTGAAGGCCGTCCGAGCGAGGGTGAGACCCTCATCTCCCGTCTGATCGACCGTCCCATCCGTCCGCTGTTCCCGGAAGGCTTCCTCAATGAGGTTCAGGTGGTTGCCACCGTCATGTCCGTGAACCCGGCCGTTTCTCCCGACATCGTTGCCATGATCGGTGCCTCCGCGGCCCTGGCCATCTCCGGCATCCCGTTCGGCGGCCCGATCGGTGCAGCCCGCGTGGGTTACATGAACGGCCAGTACGTGCTGAACCCGACCACCACCGAACTGCCCCAGAGCGATCTGGATCTGGTGGTTGCCGGTACTGCCAATGCGGTGCTGATGGTGGAATCCGAAGCGGCCATCCTCTCCGAAGAGGTGATGTTGGGCGCCGTGGTCTACGGTCACGAGCAGATGCAGACCGTGATCAACGCCATCAATGAATTCGCTGCCGACGTCGGTACCAAGCCCTGGGACTGGACCCCGCCTGCCGTCAACGAAGCGCTGAAAGCCAAAGTTGCCGAACTGGCCACAGCTGAGCTGGGTGAAGCCTACCGCATCACCGAGAAGGCTGTTCGCTACGAAACCATCGCTGCCATCAAGGGCCGCGTGGTCGAGCAAGTCATCGCATCCGGCGTGGAAGAAGATGCCAAGAAGATCGGCGAAGAGTTCCACAGCCTGGAGAGCCGCATCGTCCGTGGTCGCGTCGTACGTGGTGAGCCGCGTATCGACGGTCGCGATCCGGAAATGATCCGCGCCCTCTCCGTCGGTACCGGCATCCTGCCCCGTGCCCACGGTTCTGCCCTGTTCACCCGTGGTGAAACCCAGGCCATCGTGGTGGCCACTCTGGGTACCGAGCGTGACGCCCAGAACATCGACGAGCTGACCGGCAACCGCGCCGATCGCTTCATGCTGCACTACAACTTCCCGCCCTACTGCGTCGGCGAGACTGGCATGATGGGCAGCCCGAAGCGTCGTGAAATCGGTCACGGTCGTCTGGCCAAGCGCGGCGTTGCTGCCGTGATGCCGAGCGCCGCCGAGTTCCCGTACGTGGTGCGTGTGGTCTCTGAAATCACCGAATCCAACGGCTCCTCCTCCATGGCGTCTGTCTGTGGTTCCTCCCTGGCGCTGATGGATGCCGGTGTGCCGATCAAGGCCTCCGTTGCCGGTATCGCCATGGGTCTGGTGAAGGAAGAAGAAGGTTTCGTCGTGCTGTCCGACATCCTGGGTGACGAAGATCACCTGGGCGACATGGACTTCAAGGTAGCCGGTACCAGCGAAGGTGTGACCGCGCTGCAGATGGACATCAAGATCGAAGGCATCACCAAAGAGATCATGGAGATTGCGCTGAAGCAAGCTCGTGGCGCTCGTCTGCACATCCTGAAGGTGATGGACGAAGCTATCCAGGCTCCCCGTGCCCAGATCTCCGATTTCGCCCCGCGCATCCACACCATCAAGATCAATCCTGAGAAGATCAAGGACGTGATCGGCAAGGGTGGTTCCGTGATCCGTGCCCTGACCGAAGAGACCGGCACCAACATCGAGCTGGATGATGACGGTACCGTTCGCATCTCCGCCGTGGCCAACGAAGCCGCCATGGAAGCGATCCGCCGCATCGAGGCCATCACCGCCGAGATCGAAGTGAACCGCATCTACGAAGGCAAGGTCGTGCGCCTGGCTGACTTCGGCGCCTTCGTCAACATCCTGCCGGGTAAAGACGGTCTGGTGCACATCTCCCAGATCACCGATGCCCGCGTGCAGAACGTGGCCGACTTCCTGAAAATCGGCGACGTGGTGAAGGTGAAGGTACTGGAAGTGGACCGTCAGGGCCGTGTGCGTCTCTCCATCAAGGAAGCGAACGCACCGACAGAAGCGGCTGCTGCTCCTGCTGCCGTTGCTGTCGAAGAGCCAGCTGCCGAATAAGGCTGCCGTATGTGAAAGAGCCGACCCTTGGGTCGGCTTTTTTGTGCCTGCCGCCCGGCATGGTGCAGATTGTCTCCTTGTTCCTTTTGGTGCCCCTTGATATAAGGGACGACCCCGCTTCGTTGGCAAAAGGAATTGCAGCATGTCATGGGCCTACCTCAGGCAGTTTCCTTCCCTGGTCTGGATCGTCATCCTGGGCACTTTCATGGTGCGTACCACCTTCTTCATGGTCTGGCCCTTTCTCTCCATCCTGCTCTACCGTGACTACGGACTTTCGGCGACCCTGATAGGCGCCATCCTGGGGGCCACGGCGGCGCTTTCCACTCTTGTCAGCTTCTATGGCGGCTGGCTCTCGGACAAATGGGGGCGGCGCAACATCCTGCTGTTCGGCTGCCTGGTTTCCGCCGCCAGCGTGGCCCTGCTCGGCCTCTCCCACCAGGTGGGCTGGCTGGCACTCGGGGTGATCGGCAGCGGACTCTCCTACGGACTCATCGACTCACCGGGCAAGGCACTGATGGCCGACAATCTGGCCGAGCCCAAAGCCCGTGAGCTGGCGCTGCACCTGCGTTATTTCCTGCTCAACCTGGGGGCGGCCATCGGTCCTCTGCTCGGCGTCACCTATGGCCTGAGCGCGCGTCAGGAGACCTTCCTGTTGCTCAGTGCCAGCTATCTGCTGCTTGGCATGGTCTTTGTCATCGGGTTCAGGCTGGCGGGTTGCCACACCAGCCAGGCGGCCGGGCCCGGCATGCGTGCCGTGCTGCGGGTGCTCTGGCAGGACAGGGGGTTTCTGCTGCTGATCATGGCCAATCTGCTGCTGATGCTGGTCTACGCCCAGTTCGAGTCGCCCCTCATCCAGTATCTGACCCGCGCGGGGACGCCGGAGGTGGAGCGGCTCATCGGCTGGCTGGTGACGACCAATGCGCTGACCATAGTGATGCTGCAGTTCCCCCTGCTGCACCTGACTGCCCGCTGGTCCACGCGGCGCAAACTGCAACTCGGGGTGGCGCTCTTTCTCGGCGCCCAGTTGCAGTTTGCGCTGGGGGATACCGCCATCTGGTGGCACTGGATAGTGGCGGTGATCCTCTTGAGCGTCGGGGAGTGCATCCTCTTCCCCTTGCTCAATGTGCTGATCGATCAGATGGCGCCTGGTCATTTGAAGGGGAGCTATTTCGGGGCGGCCTCCATCTCCGGACTCGGGGTGGCCATGGGGGCCTTGCTGGGAGGCTGGGTGCTGGCCCACTGGGGCGGGAGCTGGCTTTATGCCCTGATGGCGCTGCTCTGCCTGGTGATCCTGATGCTCTATGGTCTGAGTACCCGGACCTCGCGCCCTGCGCTGGTCCGGGTCGGGCCCTGACGGCTAGAAGGTCAGCACCTTGTCGGCGGCCAGAGTCCATTGGGCCAGCAAGGGGAGGGTGCCTATCTCTATGCCCTCGACAAGGGGTAGCGGGGTGATGCCGCGCGCATCGGTGCAGCTCTTGCAAAGCCGGATCCGGGTGCCCTGAGCCAGCAGTATCTCCAGCATCTGGCGCAGGTTGTAGCCCTCGGCCGGAGCCTGCCCGGCCAGAGCCGCAGTGACGGCATCCGACATCAGGAAGAGGTTGAGGTCTACCTTTCCCTCCTCTTTGAGGGCGATGCCGAGGCGCAGGGCATTGAACAGGGACTCGCTGCCATAGGGGGCGCCGTTGGCAATGATGAGAATGTGTTGGGTCATGTGGCTCTCCTGATTGAAAGGGCCATTGTAGCCTCGGCGAAAGCGGCCCGGCATGATGCAGAGCACACTCTGTCGTAGCCCGGCCCCGTGTGTCTTGACCTCACACAGGGAGTCAGGTCTCATGGACGGCCATCCAGTATGACAGAACAAAGAGGTTGTTATGTGGAAGATCGCCGGAATAGGCTTATTGTTGTTGGCCGGACAAGCCTATGGTAGTGAAAACATCGGCTGCAAGGCCAGACAGCAGGCCGTGACGGATCAGCTTGCGTTCGCCAGGGCGCACAACAACCAGGAGCAGGTAGCCGGCCTTGAGCGGGCACTGCGCAACCTGGAGGCCCATTGTACCGATGCCGGGCTCCTTGAGGAGCAGCAACGCAAGGTGGTCAAGCAGAGGGAAGAAGTGGAAGAGCGGCTGGCCGAGTTGCAGAGCGCACGGGTATCGGGCAAGCCGGACAAGATTGCCAAGAAGCAGTCCAAGCTGGAGGAGTCCCAGGCCGAGTTGCTGGAAGCCCAGCGCGAACTCGAGGCGCTGCAAAAACTGGTCAAACCCTGAGGGAAGGGCAGCGCAATAGAAAAAGCCGGGCATGCCCGGCTTTTTCTATTTCTGGATAATGCGCCCGCGAGTGTCAGACGCTGACTGCCTGTGCATCCGCACGAACTTCTCCATCCGCTGATCTTCGGTCTCCATCCTATGGACGGGATCCCGGAGGATGCAGTCCCTGTAGAGCAGACGCTGATGCAGGTGTTACTGCTACTGCTACTGCTACTGCTACTGCTACTGCTACTGCTACTGCTACTGCTACTGCTACTGCTACTGCCTGTGCATCCGCACAAACTTTTCCATCAGCTGATCTTCGGTTTCCACGTGGGCGGGATCCCAGATGATGCAGTCGATGGGGCAGACGCTGATGCAGGTCGGCTTCTCATAGTGGCCGACGCATTCGGTGCAGCGATCCGGGTCTATCTCGTAGATCTTGCTCCCCAGGGTGATGGCCTGGTTCGGACACTCCGGATCGCACATGTCACAGTTGATGCACTTGTCGGTGATGAGCAGTGCCATCTCAGGCCGCCGAGTGAGGTTGACGGGTATCCTCTCGCTCGCCGAGATTGCGCAGCAGGATGCCGTAATTCACGTCGATCTCCTTGGGAACCGGCACGTAGACCACGTGGCCGTTGCCCGGCGCGGTGTCGATGAGCTCGCCCTTGCGGTTTTGCATCTGCTCCAGGTTGAAGCTGAGGTTGCCCTGGGGGGTCATCAGCTCCAGGCTGTTGCCCAGCAGGAACTTGTTCTTCACCTCGACCTCGACCATGTCACCGTTGCGACCTGTGATCTCGCCGACGAACTGCTGGGTGTCGGAGACGGAGTAACCGTAGTCGTAGTTCTGGTATTCGCTGTGGTTGTGACGGCGCAGGAAGCCCTCGGTGTAGCCGCGGTGGGCCAGGTTCTCGAGGGTGCCCATCAGGGTTGGATCGAATGGACGGCCAGCCACCGCATCGTCGATGGCCTTGCGATAGACCTGGGCGGTACGGGCGCAGTAGTAGAAGGACTTGGTACGGCCTTCGATTTTCAGCGAATGAACGCCCATTTTGGTCAGGCGCTCGACGTGCTCGACGGCGCGCAGATCCTTGGAGTTCATGATGTAGGTGCCGTGCTCGTCTTCAAACGCGGTCATGAACTCGCCCGGGCGGTTGGACTCTTCCAGCAGCACCAGGGCATCGGTCGGCTTGCCTGCGCCCAGGGTCGGATCCACCTTTTGCACGGCGATGGGCTCCTGGCGGTGGACGATCTGGCCCACGTCATCTTCCTTGCCCTCGTGCACCTTGTACTCCCAGCGGCAGGAGTTGGTGCAGGTGCCCTGATTGGGGTCACGCTTGTTGATGTAGCCGGAGAGCAGGCAGCGGCCGGAGTAGGCCATGCACAGCGCCCCGTGGACGAAGACTTCCAGCTCCATCTCCGGCACCTGCATGCGGATCTCCTCGATCTCGTCGAGAGACAGCTCGCGGGAGAGGATGGCACGGGTCAGGCCCATCTGATGCCAGAATTTCACCGTGGCCCAGTTGACCGCGTTGGCCTGCACCGAGAGGTGGATAGGCATGTCGGGGAAGGCTTCGCGCATCATCATGATGAGACCGGGATCGGACATGATGAGTGCATCCGGCTTCATATCCACCACAGGGCGCATGTCGCGGATGAAGGTCTTGAGCTTGGAGTTGTGGGGCTGAATGTTGGCCACCACATAGAACTGCTTGCCGAGGGCATGGGCCTCGTTGATGCCGAGCTGCAGATTCTCGTGATCGAATTCGTTGTTGCGTACCCGCAGGCTGTAGCGCGGCTGGCCCGCATAGACGGCGTCTGCGCCATAGGCATAGGCGTAGCGCATGTTCTTGAGGGTCCCGGCAGGGGAGAGCAATTCTGGTCTGAACATGTTGGACTCTTTTATCTGATTGCAAATCAGGACGGCGCCACCTGATGGCGTCGTGTGGGTTCATCGGTGGCGCGACCGTCTTCGACGCACGGCCATCCGATGGGGGTACATCGGAGCAGGAGGTGACTCGATACTCCGGATATACGGGGTGCGAGATTGTACTCGTGACCGCCTCGTCATGCAATTTGGGACGGCCTTGGCATGTCTGCGCCATGTTCATTTTACGCTCAGACTGGGGTTGCTAGAGTGCAAGGGGTGAAAGATGCCCCCGAGTTGGCAGTGAAATGGATCTTTTCGGCGAAAAAGACCATCTCCAAGTTGAAATTTTGCCCTGCTCGGGAAAGAATGCGCGCTCGGTTGTTGGTCCCCGGTGACGGGCCCACAAGAGACCGATGATGAGCAGGGCAAAGGCCCACAGGAACAGGAAACCATACAGGAATTTTATGAATCCCCTTCGCATTGCCGCTTCGGCTCTTTTATGTACGCTGGCGCTGGTCAGCCAGCAGGCCGCCGCCGTTGAATACCAGCTGCCTGCAGCCAACAGCCGCCTGATCGGTGAGAACCAGGAATACGTGGTGCCCGCAGACAACCGTCCGCTGGAGCAGATCGCTTCCGACTTCCAGCTGGGTCTGACCAACATCATGGAAGCCAACCCGGGCGTCGACCCCTACCTGCCCAAGGCGGGCAGCACGCTGATCATTCCCCATCAGCTGATCCTGCCCAACGCTCCCCGCGAAGGGATCGTCATCAACGTGGCCGAGATGCGTCTCTATTACTACCCGAAGGGCAAGAACGTGGTGCATGTGCTGCCCATCGGCATCGGCCAGCTCGGGGTCAACACCCCTGAGAACTGGATCACCAAGGTTGAGCGCAAGCGTGCCAACCCGACCTGGACCCCGACCGAGAATATCCGTCGCCGCTACGCCGCCCAGGGCAAGACCCTGCCCGCGGTCTGGCCGGCCGGCCCGGACAACCCCATGGGCCTGCACGCGCTCTACATCGGCAACCTATACGCCATCCACGGCACCAACGCCACCTTCGGCATCGGTCTGCGGGTGAGCAGCGGCTGCGTGCGCCTGCGCGCCGACGACATCAAGTACCTGTTCGATCACGTGCCGGTCGGCACCCGCGTCCAGTTCGTCAACCAGCCGGTCAAGACCACGGTCGAGCCGGATGGCGGTCGCTACATGGAAGTGCACGAGCCGCTGTCGCGCACCGAGGAAGAGTTCAACTCCACCGCCTCCGTGCCGCTGCCCATGACCCCGGCTACTACCCGCTTCATCGCCCACGCTGACAGCGATTCCAACGTGGTCAAGCAGGTGCTGGAACAGCGTACCGGCATCCCGACCCGCCTCAATCCAGAGGCGTAATGGCCGGCAAGTGCAGTTAAACAACAACGGCGACCATCAGGTCGCCGTTGTTGTTTCTGCATATCCGGACGTCAGCTGGCTGGTGGGGCATAGAGGGCCAGCCAGTTGCCTTCGGTATCCTCGATGATGACCCGGGAGCCATGACCACTGCCGATGCTGTGCAGAGGCTCCAGCACCCGCCCGCCGAGACGGGGGACCAGCAGTTCCGCTTCCTGCAGCCTGTCACCGAGGGAGAGATAGATGAGGGGACCGGCACCGCCGGGCTGGTGATATTTGTCCATGGGGCCGAGACAGGCCGCCGCGTTGCTGCCGTCGTGGCGCAGCATGGCAAAGCGCATGGTCTCTTCCTGGATGGGGGTGACCTGCACATCGAGCAGGGCCGAGTAGAAGTCCATGGCGCGATCCAGATCCCGTGTCGGAATATCGGCCCAGACCAGGGTGTTGTCCATCGTCGTATTCTCCAGAGTTCCCGGCCAACGCGGTCGGTGGCTCTTTGAGGTTAGAAGTGGCTGTCGGGGGGCGCCATGGATAAAAAAAGCGGCGCCTGATGGCGCCGCTTGAAGGGGGAGGAGCCGAGTAAGGCTCCCCCTCTTATTTGCCGGCAATGCTGAGCCCGCCAAAGCGGATCAGCGGGGCATAGAAGTCCTTGCCATCGTCGTGGTGTAGCTGGTTGCCGACCGCTTCCAGCTCCCCGAGCAGACGATAGAAGTTGCCCGCCACCGTGATGCCGCGTACCGGCGCCACGCGCTCGCCATTTCGGCAGAGGAAGCCGGAGGCGCCGAACGAGAAGTCGCCGCTCACCGCATCGGCCCCGGAGTGCAGGCCGTCCAGCTTGACCAGCTCCAGGTACTCACCGCTTTGTATCTCGGCCTCGCCGTGGGGGCCGAGCCCGAACACCAGGTGACGAGGGGCCACGTCCAGGGCACTGCGGGCACTGCGGGCGGCTGCACCGTTGCTCGTCACGCCGAAGTGGCGGGCGGTGGCGCTGTTGTGCAGCAGGGTCTTGAGCTCCCCCTCGCCGATGAGCAGGAGATCCGAAGTGGCGGCCCCTTCGCCGTCAAACGCCTTGATCTTCATGCCCCCCGGCATATAGGCACGACTCTCCAGGGTGAGCCAGCGAGAAGCCACGCTTTGGCCCAGCTTGTCGCGCCAGGGGTTGATCCCCTGCTGGGCCCACTTGCCAGACAGTGCGGACTGGAAGCAGCCAAACAGGCTGGCAAAGCAGTGGGTGCTGAAGATGACGCTGTAGCGACCGCTCGGCACCGCCTCACCCATCAGCAGGCCATCGGCCACGGCGTGGATCTGGCGGATGAGAGGCTGGCTCTCCAACTCGTCGAAGCGCCGTGCGTACTGTCCCTGGTAGTGCATGGACTGGCGGCCCTCTCGCTCGATGAGAGCGGAGCTGTGGCAGCCGACGCTGAACTCCTGATGTTCGCAGAGGCTGCCCTGGCTGTTGGCAAGCCAGAGGCGGCTCTCCCCCTCGAAGAAGCCGTTGTAGGGGGCGCCGGTCACGTCCGGCAGGGCCAGCATGTCGGACTCGAGGTGCAGGGTCAGGGCGATCTTCTCTTCCACCGCCGTGGTGTCGGCCTGATGTATCTCGGCGCAGTCGGTGATGAGCCGGCTCTGCTGCACTGTGATGCGCTGATCCGGGTCCACCTTGGCGAAGCGGCTCGCATCGAGCGCATCCTGCACCATGGCGTCCAGGGCCGACGCGTCGAGGGACTCGGAATAGGCGATGCCGACCCGGCCTTCCTTGATGAGGCGAATGCCGATCTGCTGGCTGCTGGTGACCTTGTATTCACTGAGTTCGCCCTTGTCGGCCTTGAGGGAGAAGGCCTTCTCCTGATTGGCGATGACGTCTGCCTCGGCACCCAGATCGGCGACCTGGTCCAGCAGACGGGCAAGCAGTTGGTTCATGTCGAGCTGGCTCATCAGGCGTTCCCTCCGACCAGGATATTGTCAACTTTGAGCGGCGGCTGGCCGACTGAAACGCGAATGAGGCGGGAGAAGGAACCGCATAGAGTGTCATGGATGTTCATCAGGCGTTCCCTCCGACCAGAATGCTGTCAACCTTGAGCGGCGGTTGGCCGACCGAGGCGGGAATGGATCCGGAGACCGAGCCGCACATGCCGGCGGAGAGGGCCAGATCGCGCCCCACCATGGAGATCTCCTTCAATACCTGCGGGCCGGTGCCGATCAGGGTGGCCGACTTGAGGGGCCGGGTGATCCTGCCCCCCTCAATGAGGTAGGCCTCCTGCACATTGAAGTTGAACTCGCCGGTACCGGGCTGCACAGAGCCCCCCCCCATCCGCTTGGCATAGATGCCGTGTTCCACGGTTGCCAGCATGTCGTCGAGGCTGTAGTTGCCCGGTTCGATATAGGTGTTGCGCATGCGGGAGGCGGGGGCGAACTTGTAGGATTCCCGGCGCCCGGAACCGGTGCGGGCGTAGCCGGTGCGAAGGGCCCCCATTCTGTCCACCAGGAAGCCGGTCAGCACGCCGTCCTTGATGAGCTGGGTGTGCTGGGTCGCCATCCCCTCGTCATCGACGTTGATGGAGCCCCAGGCGTTGCCCTGCAAGCCCTCGTCCACCGCGCTGACCGCGGGGTTGGCGATGAGCTGGCCCATCTTGTCGTGGAACACGGATGCCTTTTTGGCCACCGAGGTGGTCTCCAGCAGGTGACCGCACGCCTCGTGGAAGATGACGCCGCCAAAGCCGCTCTCCATGATGACCGGCAGCTTGCCGCTCGGGCAGGGGGCGGATCCCAGCTTCACCAGTGCCTGGCGGGTGGCGGTGAGAGCCAGCTCGCGGGGATCGATGCTCTCGGCATGTTCCCATCCCTTCATGGCACCGGGGGCTTCATAACCTACGCTCTGCTCGCCCCCGTCCAGGGCGATGGTCTGGGCCATGATGCGGTTGTAGTGGCGGCGATCGCTCACCTGCACCCCTTCGCTGTTGAAGATCTCCACCTCCTGCTCCCAGCCGAGCACGTTGCCCGAGAACTGGCTCACCTTGTCGCTCTCGGCGCGGGCCGCAGCGTCCATGGCATGCAGGTAGGCGATCTTCTGCTCCAGCAGCTTGTCGGCCGACAGCGGCAGAGCGATCGGGTTGCGGTCGGTCAGGCGGGTGAAGTCAAAGGCAGTGGCGGTGACCACGGGGTCACGCCTGTCCTTGGCCGCCAGCAGGGTAACGATGCGCAAGAGCTCGTTGCGATCGGCCAGGTTGGTGTAGCCGTAGAGCACCTTGTGGCCGTAGCACAGGCGAACGCCGATACCGAAGTCGAGACCACCGCTGATGTTCTCTATCTGGCTGGAGAGCAGGCTGAGCTGGCTGCGGCGCTTGCGTTCCACAAACAGCTCGGCGAAGTCGGCACCCAGCGCCAGCGCGTGATCGAGCACGTCGCGGGCGATGGCGGGGGCCAACAGGGAGAATGAAGTCATAGAATATCCTTTTCTGGTCTGTCCGTTTGCTTCCGACACCCGGCGTTGTGTTGTTATGGGGTGTCGACCTCATTGTTGCAGACCAGAAGCAAAAAGTCGCTATAGCGTCAGCCGATGATACCGAACGAGAAAATCGGTGCGATTTATGCGCCCGGCAGCCCGAGCGCAGGCTACCGACAGGGGAGGTTGGCGCCGCTCATGGCGCTCGCTTGATATGAGGTCGACCCACTGCTCGATGCGGGGTCGGTCTGGTCGTCCATTGGCCGGCGTCGTCGAACATCCAGGCGATCAGGGTCAGAGCAGTGCGTGGATCTCGCTCAGGATCTGGTCGACCCACTGCTCGATGCGGGGTCGGTCTGGTCGTCCATTGGCTGGCGTCGTCGAACATCCGGGCGATCAGGATCAGAGCAGTTCGTGGATCTCGCTCAGGATCTGGTCGACCCACTGCTCGATGCGGGACTCGGTCTGGTCGTACTGGTTGGCGTCATCGAGGGCAAGCCCGACGAAGTGACGGCCATCGTCGATGAGCGCCTTGGAGGCGTCAAACTCGTACCCCTCGTTGGGCCAGTAGCCCACCAGCTTGACCCCCTTGGGGACCAGCTGATCGTGCAGCAGGCCGAGGGCATCCTGATACCACTCCCCATAGCCCAGCTGATCGCCCATGCCAAACAGGGCGATGATGCGTCCCTCCAGATGCAGGTCGGCGATGTCTTCCCAGCGAGACTCCCAGTCCTCCTGCAGCTCGCCGAAATCCCAGGTGGAGATGCCCAGGATCAGGATGTCGTACTCCTGCATGCGGGCGAGGGGCACATCCTTGATGTTGTGGAGATCGACCAGCTCGGGGCCGATGAGGGCGCGGATCTTCTCGGCGGCCATCTCGGTGTAGCAGGTGGTGGAGCCATAAAACAAACCTATCTTCATCGCTCTTCTCTTGATCGCAGTCGGCAAGGGGCGTGACCGGCACAGCGGCGCCCGGGGGGAGGGCGCCAGTCTAGCAGATTGCGCCGGGCTCTTCACCGCCTGAGGGGATGTGCAGCCTTGCCTTGCGGCCCGGGTGGGTCGGCACGTTACAATGGCGACCTGTTTCCCTGAGCGCGGCGCACCATGAGCAAAGCAGAATCCCATCCCCTGATCGAGCCGTTTCTCGACGCCCTCTGGCTGGAGCGGGGGCTCTCCGACAACACGGTCAGCTCCTATCGCACCGACCTGGAAAAATTTGCCCTCTGGCTCGATGAGCAAGGCTGTTCCCTGCTGCTGGCGGGGCTGGACGACATCCAGCACTACCTCGCCTGGCGGGTGGACCATCAGTTCGCGGCCAGCAGCACGGCCCGTTTCCTCTCGGCCCTGCGCCGCTTCTACCAGTACCTCAATCGCGAGAAGCTGCGCAGCGACGATCCCACCGTGCTGCTGGAGGGGCCAAAGCTCCCCAAAAAGCTGCCATCGGATCTGAGCGAAGCCGAGGTGGAGGCGCTGCTGCAAGCCCCCCTGGTGGACGATCCGCTGGAGCTGCGGGACAAGGCAATGCTCGAGCTGCTCTACGCCACCGGGCTGCGGGTGTCCGAGCTGGTGGGGCTGACCGCCGAACACGTCAGCCTGCGCCAGGGGCTGGTGCGAGTGGTGGGCAAGGGCAACAAGGAGCGCCTGGTCCCCATGGGGGAGGAGGCGGTGCACTGGCTGGAGCGCTACTACCGGGAGGGGCGCCCTCTGCTGCTGGGTGGCACCAGCTCGGACGTGGTGTTCCCCTCCAAGCGGGCCCGGATGATGACCCGCCAGACCTTCTGGCACCGCATCAAGCTCTATGCCCTGAGAGCCGGCATCAGGGGGGAACTCTCCCCCCACACCCTGCGTCACGCCTTCGCCACCCACCTGCTCAATCACGGCGCCGATCTGCGAGTGGTGCAGATGCTGCTGGGCCACGCGGATCTCTCCACCACCCAGATCTATACCCACGTGGCCAACGAGCGGCTCAAGGCACTGCACGGCCAGCACCACCCCAGAGCCTGATCGCCTCACCGGCCTTGCAACAAAAAACCGCCCGAAGGCGGTTTTTTTCAGCACACGACAGGGAGGAAACGGTTATTTCCCCTGCTGGGATTTCAGCAAGTCGCGGATCTCGGTCAGCAGCTCCTGATCTTTGGTGGGGCCGGCCGGGGCAGCGGCTTCCTCTTCCTGCTTCTTCTTCAGGGTGTTGATGGCCTTGAGCCCCATGAAGATGGCGAAGGAGATGATCAGGAAGTCGATACAGGTCTGGATGAACTTGCCGTAGGCGATGACCACGGCAGGGGCATCCCCTTCGGCGGCCTTCAGGGTCACGGCGAGATCGCTGAAATCCACGCCCCCCAGGATCAGCCCGATGGGGGGCATGATCACGTCTCCCACGAAGGAGGAGACAATCTTGCCAAAGGCGGCACCTATGATGATACCGACCGCCATGTCGATCACATTGCCCCTGGATGCAAAGGCCTTGAACTCTTGAATCAGACTCATTTTTCCCCCTAGAAATGGACGACGTGCCACCTGAGCGCACGTCGATTTGAATAATAAAACATCAGCAAAACAGAGGGATGACTAAAGATGTCTCCCGTCGTCCTGATTAGCTTGCGGGGCTCAAGCCCGATTGGCAACCTGTCATCCCGTGATTTTTTCTTGCGGACGTTATTAATCGATCACTAATTAAGGTCTTTGGGAGAGGGAATTGTCTGGGTTACCTTATGAGACCCTTCAATCATGCCAAGTGAATGAGCTGATGCGATATTTACTGCTGGGAATGATGCTGCTGTGCGCTTTTGCGGCCAGCGCGGGGATGGACCCCCATGTGTTGAAACAGACTATAGAGCAGCGCCTCGGTGTGCAGGTCTACCTGGTGGACGAGACCCCCATGCCGGGCCTCTATCTGCTGGGCACGGCCCAGGGACTGCTCTACAGCGATGCCAGGGGAGACTATGTGCTGCAGGGCTCCATGCTGGATCTGGCCCACGACATGAGAAACCTCACCCGGCTCAGCCAGCAGCAGCAACGCAGGCTGGCGCTCTCCCAGATAGGGGAGGCCCGGCTCTGGCTCAAGGCCACCCCTGAACGCCACCGCCTCACCCTGTTTACCGATCTCGCCTGCGGTCCTTGCCGCATCGCGCTGGAGGAGTTGCCCCGCTTGCAGGCGAGGGGCGTGAGCGTGCAACTGCTGCCTGCGCCTGTCGCCGCCTCGGATCAGGCTAGCTGGTGCGATCCCGGTCTGCTGCGCGAACTCAACTTCAGCGATCGTTTGCCTGAGAGCGGCTGTAATGCGATCCTTGCCCATCATATCGGCCTGAGCCAATGGCTCGGGATCAAGGCGTCACCGAGCTGGGTCCTGCCCAATGGCGACCTGGTGCGCGGTTACCAGAGCCCCGAACAACTGCTCAAGATACTGGATCACATCAATGCCCCTGCAAATCCGTCGTCGTCCGCGAGTTGATGATTCCCATCTGCCCGCCACCCTGCACCCGCTGCTTCGCCAGATCTTCGCCAGTCGCGGGGTCGAAGACCCTGCCCTGCTGGAGCGCAGCGCCAACCAGCTGCTGCCGCCCCAGCGTCTGTTCGGCATGGCGCAGGCGGTGCCGCTGCTGGCCGAGGCGCTGACGGCGCAAAAACGCATTCTCATCGTCGGTGACTTCGACTGCGACGGCGCCACCAGTTCGGCCCTGTGCGTGCTGGCTTTGCGCGCCATGGGGGGGCACCACATCGATTTTCTGGTGCCCAACCGATTCGAGTTCGGTTATGGCCTCACCCCGGAGATCGTCGAGCTGGCGGTGGCCCGCGGCGCCGAGTTCCTGATCACGGTGGACAACGGCATCTCCAGCATCGCCGGGGTGGCGGCGGCCAAGGCGGCCGGCATGCAGGTACTGGTTACCGATCACCATTTGCCGGGCCAGGAGCTGCCTGACGCCGACGCGATAGTGAACCCCAACCAGCATGGCTGCGACTTCCCCTCCAAGTCCCTGGCCGGGGTCGGGGTCGCCTTCTATCTGATGGCGGCCCTCAGCACCCATCTGCGCCAGAGCGGCTGGTATGAGCGCCAGGGGCTGCGCGCCCCCAACGTGGCGGATTACCTGGATCTGGTGGCCCTCGGCACCGTGGCCGACGTGGTAGCGCTGGATGGCAACAACCGCATCCTGGTTCATCAGGGGTTGCAGCGGATCCGGGCCGGCCGTTGTCGCCCCGGCATCCAGGCGCTGGTGGATGTGTCGGGCCGCGACGGTCGTCGCCTGTGCGCTGCCGATCTCGGCTTTGCGCTGGGGCCGCGCCTCAACGCGGTGGGCCGGCTCGATGACATGTCCCTCGGGGTCGCCTGTCTGCTCTGTGACGACATCAACCTGGCGCGCCAGTTCGCCTCCGAAATGGACAGCCTCAACCAGGAGCGCAAGGAGATCGAGCAGGGGATGCAGCAGGAGGCGCTCGCCACTTTGGAGCAGATCCGTTTTCGTGACGGCGAGGTGCCCTCCGGCATCGTGCTGCACCGGAACGAGTGGCATCAGGGGGTGGTGGGGCTGGTGGCCTCCAAGGTGAAGGAGAAGTACTACCGCCCGGTCATCGCCTTTGCCGAGAGCAGCGAGACCGAGCTCAAGGGCTCCGGGCGCTCCATCCCGGGGGTGCACCTGCGCGATGCGCTGGAACTGCTCGATACCCGCCACCCCGGCTTGATGGGCAAGTTTGGCGGCCACGCCATGGCGGCCGGGTTGACCCTGCCCAAGGCCAATATCGAGGCCTTCGGCCGGGCCTTCGAGGCGGTCATCGGCGAGCTGGTGACCCCTGAGCTCTTGACCGGGGTGCTGCTCACCGATGGCGAGCTGCTGCCCGACGAGCTCACCCTCGAGCTGGCGGAGCTTATTCGCGCCTCCGGCCCCTGGGGTCAGGCCTTTCCCGAGCCGCTGTTTGACGGGGAATTCGTGCTGGTGCAGCAGCGGCTGGTGGGGGAGAAGCACCTCAAGATGATGCTGACCACGGATTCCGGCCACGCGGTGGATGCCATCGCCTTTGGCGTCGACTTGCAGCGCTGGCCCGATGCCTCGGTGAAGCGGGTGCGGCTGGTCTACCGGCTCGACGTCAACGAGTGGCGCGGCAACCGCAGCGTGCAGCTGCTGGTGGAGCATCTGGAAGCCGCCGGCCTCTGATTCCCGCGAGTCTCTCTTGCTGCCGATGACGGCCACCTCAGGGTGGCCGTTTTTTTATGGTGTGAACCCGGATGTTGTCGTTGACCCGTCTATTGCTTCACAGTTTAAGCTTCCCTTCATCGGGTCACAGACCCCTCAGCGAGTGGTTGTCATGAAAATATCCGAACTGGCCCGGCGCTGCGGCCTGGCCCGCTCCACCCTGCTCTATTACGAGAAACTGGGGGTGATTGCGGGCACGAGGGGCACCAACGGCTATCGCCACTACGACGATGACGATCTGCAGCGGCTGCGGATGGTACAGGCCCTGCAGGCCGGCGGGCTCAGCCTCAAGCAGTGCCTCGCCTGTCTGGCGGGCGAGCTGGAGCAGGCGACACTGGAAGCCCGGGTCAGGGAGCTGGATGAAGAGCTGGCGCGGATGCAACGCGCCCGGGATCTGCTGGCGGATCTCGCCGGTTTGCGTGCGCACTCCGGCGACGAGTTCAAGGCCTGGCAGCAGCAACTGCAGCATCAAGCCCCGCAGGCTTACTTTGCCTGGGTGATGAAGCAGGGATTCAGTGAAAAAGAGCGTTACCACCTGCAGTGGCTCAGCAAAGACATGAATGAACATGAACGTTACATCCGGGATTTCAAGCTGCTGCTGGATGGCATGAGCTATTGGGGGCCGGGCGATATCCTCTTCACCCAGCAGCAATTTGCCGCGCTGCCCAGCCAGCCTCGCCGGATCCTCGACATGGGCTGTGGGCGCGGCGCCGCCACCCTGGCGCTGGCACAGGTGACGGACGCCACCATAGTGGCCATCGATCTGGACGAGGAGGCGCTGGCCGCCGTGGCGAGATCGGCCAGTGCGGCGGGGCTGAGTCAGGTCACTACCCTGTGCGCCAACATGGCGGCGCTGCCGGCGGACCTGGCCCCCGCCGATCTCATCTGGGCCGAGGGGAGCGCCTACACCATAGGGGTGGCCAATGCGCTCAAAGCCTGGCGGGCGCTCCTTGCCGGCCCTGATGCCTGCATCGTGCTGAGCGACCTGGTGTGGCTGACGGACACGCCCCCAGAGGAGGCGCTGGCGTTCTGGCAGCGGGATTATCCCGCCATGCAGACCCTGGCGGGCCTGCTCAAAGCGGTGAAGGAGGCGGGTTATCGCTGCCTGTGGCACACCCCGTTGCCGCAAAGGGCCTGGGACAACTATCTGGATCCCATCGAGCGCAATCTGGCGCGCCACAGTGCCGAGCTGGGGGATAGCCCAGCCTGGCAGGACTTGAGCCGGGAAGTGGCCATCCACCGCCAATACCTGGGCAGCTATGGCTATGTGATCTGCTGCCTGCAGGCAGTCTGATCAGGCCATCCATTGCAAGATAACAAACGGAGAAAACCTATGAACATCATCATTCGGCCCGAAGCAGGCGCCGATCACGACGCCATTGAAGCGCTGACCGTGGCCGCGTTCCTCAATGCCCCCCATACCGATCACAACGAGCAGTTGATCGTGCGTGACCTGCGTCAGGCCGGGGCACTCAGCCTGTCGCTGGTGGCGGAGCTGGCGGGGCAAGTGGTCGGCCACCTCTGCTTCTCGCCGGTGACCATCAGCGATGGCAGCCCGCACTGGTATGGTCTTGGTCCCATTTCGGTCTCTCCCGAGCTGCACGGCAGGGGGCTGGGGTCACGGCTGATGGAGGCTGGTCTGGCCGAGCTCAAGGGGATGGGGGCGGCTGGCTGCGTGGTGCTGGGGGATCCCGGCTTCTACGGCCGTTTCGGTTTCGTGCCCGAGCCGGGGTTGACGCTGCCCGGCGTGCCGCCCGAGTACTTCATGGCCCGCTTGTTCGGCGCTGCCATGCCCAGTGGCGAAGTGCGCTATCACCCGGCCTTCGAGCAGGGGTGAGCCCTCACCTTGAGGAAGATGAAAGTCGCTTTCTCAAGGTGGTGCAACCTTGCCGGTTTTAGGGAATGGGGCGGTGTTTAATATCAACCTTTCTGATATCTCATGGTGGAAAATGCAATAAGTGACGGTATTGTGATATATTCCACCTGTAATTTTTCTTGACGGACAGCCCCCTTGTCATCCTCTCGCCGCCCCTCGTCATGGCCGATGGTGCTTGCCATCGCCTGCCTTCTCTGGCTTGCCGCTGCGGCGGCGGCAGGGGTTGTTGCAACGCCGGGAATGGAGACGCAAGGGCAGGAGCGGCCGATGCTGTTCCATGAGCCAGCGAACCCGGGGCTTGCCGACAACGTCAGCCTGCCGCCGGGCGGCCAGTGGCGGCTTAGCTTCGAGCAGGGTCGACGGTTGGAAGGGGCCGCTCAAGCCGAGCTCTATGAGGTGCTGCTGGCCTGGTTCCAGCACGAGATCCTCGGCCTGCTCTGCGGCCTGCTGTTTTTCCTGCCTCTCATCTATCTCAGGCAGCGGCCCGACTACTTCGGCGCTCTGCACACACGGCGGCTTCGCTGCCACCACCTGCAATATCGCTTCTGCCAGGGCGACTAGGTTCACCAGCCGGGCGCCTGCCCGTTTGATCCCCGTCATTGAGTACCGCTGACCGGGCTGCTCGGCAGTCTGGCGGCTGCCGTGGTCATTCTGGGTGCTGCGCCAGCTCTCTCTGTAAACGTCATCCGTGACGTCATCTTCGCGACTGGCCGTTGGCCGGGCGCGGACGTGCTCTTATTGCAACCAAGTGGTGAACTCATTCATGGACTATTACGTCAATCTCTTCATCCAGTCGATTTTTGTGGAAAACCTGGCGCTGGCCTTCTTCCTTGGCATGTGCACCTTCCTGGCCGTCTCGAAAAACATCAACACCGCCTTCGGTTTGGGCATGACGGTGCTGGTGGTCATGGTGATCGCCATCCCCCTCAACAACCTGATCTACCGCCATATCCTGCGTCCCGAGAGTACCTTCCTCGGGGAGTTTGATCTGGGCTTTCTCGATTTCATCGTCTACATCGGGGTGCTGGCGGCCTTGGTGCAGGTGATGGAGATGGTGCTGGACAAACATTTCCCGGCGCTCCATCACGCGCTCGGCATCTATCTGCCGCTGCTGACGGTGCATTGCGCCATCTTCGGCGGCGTCATGTTCATGGCCCAGCGGGATTACGACTTCATCGAATCCGTGGTCTACGGGGCGGGCTCAGGGCTGGGCTGGCTGCTGGCCATCGTCGCCATTGCGGGATTGCGCCAGAAGATGAAGTATTCGGATGTGCCCGAGGGGCTGCGGGGTATCGGCATTACCTTCATCGTGGCGGGGCTGATGTCCCTCGGCTTCATGTCTTTTTCCGGCATCTCGCTCTGAGCCATGGGCCGGGTGGTGGCCCAATGAAGGTGCTCAATCCAGACGCTTTGCCATGTTGTAGCCCGTGATGGTGAAGCCCAGCGCCTGATAGAGCGCCAGTGCCCTCGGGTTGTCATGGGCCACCCTCAGCTTGATCTGGTGGATGCCTAGGGGGGCGAGCTGCGCCTCCAGGGCGGCCATGGCTGCCTTGCCGAGGCCGCGACCACGATGGGGCGGTGTCACATAGAAGTCGTAGATGAAGGTGGTGCCGGCGGCGGCGTCGATGGCGTGCCAGAGATAGCCCAGAGGCTCGCCCGGCGTGTTCGAGGCTTCAGGTACCATGGCGAGCAGGTGATGACCCGGGGTGGCGACACCCAGTGGCAGGAGCTGCTGCAACGAGGCGTCGGCCTGACGGTGGGCGTCAGGCAGCGCCATCCCGTGGTTGCTGGCAAGATCCTGGGCGTAATCCTCGATGAAGTAGTCGCGATAGGCGTGAAAGTCTGCGTCACGCAGGGGGATCAGGCGAACGGTGAGAGTCGGCATCCGGCACAGCACTCCAGAGAAGAGGAGTGGCCACGTTACGCCAGAACGGCGCCAATCACAAAGGGACAACCGCTGCCTGCGAGGTGACGGCGATAAAAAAAAGAGCGCCCAGAGGCGCTCTTTTTTCTGCCAGCAGGAAAAGAGGCTTATTTGACCTCTTCCCCCTTGGCTTGCAGGTCTGCGTGGTAGGAGGAACGCACGAAGGGACCGCAGGCGGCGTGGCTGAAGCCGAGATCCATGGCCACATCCTTGAGTTCGTCGAACTCTGCGGGCGGCACATAACGCTTCACCGGCAGGTGGTGGCGGCTCGGTTGCAGATACTGGCCCAGGGTCAGCATGTTGACGCCGTGCTCGCGCAGATCCTTGAGCACCTCGACGATCTCCTCGTTGGTCTCGCCAAGGCCCATCATCAGACCGGACTTGGTCGGCACGTGGGGGTGCATCTCCTTGATGCGGCGCAGCAGCTCCAGGGACCACTTGTAGTCGGCGCCCGGACGGGCAACCCGGTACATGCGCGGGGCGGTTTCCAGGTTGTGGTTGAAGACGTCAGGCGGGGTCTCGCGGAACACCTCCAGCGCCTGCTCCATCCGGCCACGGAAGTCCGGGGTCAGGATCTCGATGCGGGTCTGGGGGCTGTGCTCGCGGATCTCGCGGATGCAGTCAGCGAAGTGCTGGGCACCGCCGTCCCGCAGATCGTCGCGGTCCACCGAGGTGATCACCACGTACTTGAGGTTCATCTCCTTGATGGTGAGTGCCAGCTTCTTCGGCTCCTCCGGATCCAGCGGCAACGGACGGCCGTGGGCCACGTCGCAGAAGGGGCATCGGCGGGTACAGATGGCGCCCATGATCATGAAGGTCGCGGTGCCGTGGTTGAAGCACTCCGCCAGGTTGGGGCAGGAAGCCTCTTCACACACAGAGTGCAGCTTGTTTTTGCGCAGGGTGCTCTTGATGTGCTCGATCTTCTGGCTCGACGGCGGCAGCTTGATCCGCATCCACTCCGGCTTGCGCAGCACTTCCTCGTTGGGATCCGGCATGAATTTCACCGGGATCAGGGCCATCTTGTCGCCATCGCGCAGCTTGACGCCCGGCTCCATACGAACGGGTTTGCTCATGATTCACTCTCGGTGTTTGTTATTGTCTGGTTGACGGTCACCAGGGGCCTCGCGGCTCCCTCGTGACCACGGGGCATGGGGTTGCTCATGCCGCCTCTTCGGTATTCGTGATCTCTTGGTAGCCAATCAGGCGGGCCAGCTCCGTCACCAGCAGGGACTGTGCCTCGGCGACGCTCTGCGGGCCGCCCAGGGCGCTGGTCTGGGTCATGGCCATACCCGCATAGCCGCACGGATTGATGCGCAGGAAGGGGGTCATGTCCATGTTGACGTTGAGGGCCAACCCGTGGAACGAGCACCCCTTGCGAATGCGCAAGCCCAGGGACGCCAGCTTGGCCTCCATGCCCAGATCGCTCTTCACGTAGACGCCCGGGGCATCGGCCTTGGCGTAGGCCTCGATATTGCTTTTGGCGAGCGTGTTGATGATGGCGGTTTCGAGGCAGGTCACCAGCTCCCGTACAGAGAGCTTGCTGCGGCGCACATCCACCAGCACGTAGAGCACCAGCTGGCCCGGGCCGTGATAGGTCACCTGGCCGCCGCGATCACTCTGCACCACCGGGATGTTGCCCGGGGCGAGCAGGTGTTCGGCCTTGCCGGCCTGACCCTGGGTGTAGACGGGGTCATGCTCCACCACCCAGAACTCGTCCGGGGTGTCGGGGGTGCGATTGTCGGTGAACGCCTTCATGGCGTCCCACACCGGCTGGTAGGGGCGACGGCCCAGCTGTCTGACGAGCAGTTGGCCGGCTGACGGTTGTGGCTCGGCGGGCGTTTCGAGTGACATCTTTCCTCACTGGCGGCGCGGTGTCGGTACGGTCGCCGCTGCGACCGGGCGGCAAATAATCAGTCGCCCCGGTGGCGGGGCGAGAGAGGCAACTTACAGGACGTAACGAACCAGCTCGATCTTGCCAAGGGCGGTATACATGGCCTCGATGTGTTCCTTGCTCTGGGCGGTGACCGTCACCCGTACCGAGTGATAGTTGCCCTTGGAGCTAGGTTGAACGGTCGGGCTGTAGGTGCCGGGAGCATGTTGCTGCAGCACTTCCACCACCATGTCGGGCAGGGCGGGATCGGCCACGCCAAGCACCTTGAACGGGAACTTGCAGGGGAACTCCAGCAGTTCATCAAACTTGGTATTCATCTACTTCACCTTTCTGGGTCGCCGGGAAGCGACGTCATCTTTACGTCTTTGAGGGCCGCCGAAACGGTCCCCTCATCTGCCCCCAGGGGACAGTTCCCAGTCTATATGGGCATGAGCCGCCTCGGGATCAAGACCCGGCGGTGCGGCAAGACGTGGAAATGCTGCTTTTTACCACAAATCGTCAGTCGGCGGAACCTGCAGATTACAGGGTTATTGACTGGACAGACCGCAAAAGACAGCAGCGGCGCCTGTTGGCGCCGCTGCTTGAGGAAGGGTCTGTTACTTGAACCAGCTGGAGACCAGCATGACCAGGTAATCCCACAGGCGGCTCATCAGGCCACCTTCCTGCACCTCTTCCAGGGCAACCAGGGGAACCTGCTTGATCTCCTTGTCCCCTTGCTTGAGGTACACGGTACCGACGCGCTGGCCCTTGGCCAGGGGCGCCTTCAGCTCGCTCTCCAGCTGGAAGTCCGCCTTGAGGTTGTTGCCCTGGCCACGGGTGACCAGCACGGAGACGTCCTTGTCGACCCCCAGCTTCACTTCCGGCTTGTCGCCCATCCAGATCTTCTGGGTGACCAGTTCGGTGCCCGCCTTGTAGGGGGTCAGGCTCTGGAAGAAGCGGAAGCCGTAGGTGAGCAGCTTCTTGCTCTCGGCGGCGCGGGAGGCCTCGCTGTTGGCCCCCATGACCACGGCGATCAGGCGCATGCCTTCGTTGTTGGTGGCGGAAGAGACCAGGTTGTAGCCGACCTGGCTGACGTGACCTGTCTTGATGCCGTCAACCTGCAGGGATTGGTCCCACAGCAGGCGGTTGCGGTTGTGCTGGGTGATGCCGTTGAACACGAAGGACTTCTGGGAGTAGATCTTGTACTCCTCCGGCTGATCGTGGATCAGGGCCTGACCCAGGCGGGCCATGTCGCGGGCGGTACTGTAGTGGCCCTCTTCATCCAGGCCGTGGGGGTTCTTGAACTGGGAGTCCTTCATGCCGAGCTTGGCGGCCCAGGCGTTCATCAGGCTGGCGAAGGAGTCGGTGCTGCCTGCCAGGTGCTCGGCCATGGCGACGCAGGCGTCGTTGCCGGACTGGATGATGATGCCCTTGTTCAGATCATCGACGGAGACCTGCTTGCCCACCTCGATGAACATCTTGGAGGAGTCGGAGTAGTTCTTGGACCAGGCGTTCTGGCTGATGGTCACCATGTCGGTGCCCTTGATGTTCCCCTTGTGCAGCTCGTCGCCGACGATGTAGGAGGTCATCATCTTGGTCAGGCTGGCGGGGGGCAGACGCTCGTCGGCGTTCTGCTCGGCCAGCACCTGGCCGGAGAAGTAGTCGATCAGAATGTGGGCCTTGGCGGAGATCTCGGGCGCGGCAGGCACCACCATGGGGGCGCTGTTCAAAGTGGGGACCGGCTGGGCACTCGGCAGGGCCGAATCCGGGGTCGGAACAGGCTGGTTGGCCTGAGCGGTGGCGCTTAACAGGGAGGCCAGAATAACGGAGCGGGCAAATTTGGACATCTTGAAATTCCTGGTGCCTGGATGGGATGTACCCAAGTTGAAAAAAAGCGGGCCCCACTATACCAGATGTGCGTGTCGGTCATAGTCCGAGATGCGACCTGGACGGGATTTTATGGGATGGCCCCCGACCTCGCGTCGTATCCCGGCGCGAGGTCGGGGCGGGCATCAGGGCACGATGAAGGCCTGCTCCAACCCACCCTGGCGGATCTGCTCGAGCAGGGGGGCCTGCTTGTCGCTGGCCACGGGTCCGAGCAGGACGCGGAAGACGGCGCCGTGCGCCACCACCTGGTACGGCACGCCATAGCGCTGGGTCATCACCTTGCCCATGGCCTCGGCCCGCGCCTGCGAGCCGCTGGCAAGCACCTGGATCATCTTGCCCTGGGTCGCACCGGCCTTGGGAGGGGAGACGGTGGTGGTCGCCGTGGTGGCAGGAGCAGGCGCGGCCTTGGCCGGTGCCGTGGGGGCCGGCGCCTCGTTGACGAAGGAATTGACGGCTGGCGCCGCAGGCTCCATGGGCGTCATCGGGGTCATGGGGACCATCTCCACCATCTGATCCGGCTGATCGGTGATGAGTTCGAGGCGCACCCGGGCCTCACCCCCTTCCACCATCTCCAGCTGCGCGGCGGCGGCGTGGGAGAGATCGATGAGGCGATCGCTGCCGAAGGGGCCGCGATCATTGACGCGAACTATGGTCTCCAGACCGTTGTCCAGATTGGTGACCCGCACGTAGCTTGGCAGGGGCAGGTTGCGGTGGGCGGCGCTGAACAGGGTGCTGTCCTGCACGTCGCCGTTGGCAGTCTTGTTGCCGTCCAGATCCCGGGAGAGCCAGCTGGCAGTGCCTTCCTCGCTGTAGTGCTTGATGTCGCGCCACACCTCAAACTTCTGCTTGCCGATCCAGTAGTCCCGGTTGCCGCTCTCGCTCATGGGTTCGGGGCGGGGAATGGCGCCGGTCGCCTGGGGGATTTCGATGACCTGGGGCTTCTCCTGGGGGACGGGCTCTGGCGGCAGCGGCTGGGGTTCGGGTTGGCTGCTACAGGCGGCCAGCAACAAGGTCAGGCTGAGGGGAAGAAGTTTGTGGCTGTAATGCATAAGCGTCCTGGATTGCTTGACTGAGTTGATGCACCGCCATCGCATAGAGAGGGCTGCGATTGTAGCGGGTGATCACGTAAAAATTGTGGCGCGCGACCCAGTATTCCGGTCCTTCGGCCTGCTCCATCGCCAGCAGTTTTACCGGCGTCTCGGGTGACGGCGGTGTGGCGACTTCAATGCCCGCAGCGGCCAGCTCTGCCCAGCGGTGTCTGAGCTCGGGCTCGGGTGCAAGCAGGGTACCTACTGGCGCCAATCCGATCAAGGCGGGCTCCACCACCGGCTCGCCCCAGCGCCAGTGGTGCAGGGCGAAGTAGTTGGCCACGCTGCCGATGGCATCTGCCGGGTTGGCGAAGAGATCCCGCTTGCCGTCTCCGTCGAAGTCGACCGCGTAGTGGCGGTAGCTGGAGGGCATGAACTGGCCCATGCCCATGGCGCCGGCATAGGAGCCCTTGAGGGCGGTGAGCGGCCACTTCTCTTCCCGGGCAAGCAGCACCAGCTGGGCAAACTCCTTGGCGAAGAAATCCGCCCGTTCGGGGTAGTGGAATCCCAGGGTGTAAAGGCTGTCGAGCACCGGATGGCGGCCCATCTGTCGACCGTAAAAGGTCTCGATGCCGATGATGGCGACGATGAGGGAGGCGGGGACCTGGTAGGTCTGCTCGGCCCGTGCCAGGGTGGCGGCATGGCGCTGCCAGAATCCCACTCCGTCCCGGATGCGCTCCGGGGTGACGAACAGCGGCCGGTAGCGGTGCCAGGGCTTGGCTTCCCAGGGGCGGCGGATGGTGTCCAGCACCTCCTGGCGCAGGCTGGCCTGGGCGGCGGCGGCCTGCAATTCTGCCAGCGGCACCTGCTGCTGCTCGGCCAGCAGGCTGAGCCGGGCCGGCGAGACGGCAGCACCCGCCGTCAGGGTGCACAGAGATAGAGCCAGCCAGCCGAGCCGCATCAGGCGAGCAGCCGCCTGTGGGTCTGGATGGACATCAGAACGCCGAAGCCCGCCATCAAGGTCACCATGGAGGTGCCGCCGTAGCTCACCAGTGGCAGGGGCACCCCTACCACCGGCAGGATGCCGCTTACCATGCCCATGTTGACGAACACATAGACGAAGAAGGTCAGGGTCAGGGCGCCCCCCAGCAGGCGTTCGAAGCTGTTCTGGGCCTGCATGGAGATAAACAGGCAGCGGCTGATGATGTAGAGGTAGATGACCAGCAAGAGGGCCACTCCCACCAGACCGAACTCCTCGCTGAATACGGCGAAAATGAAGTCGGTGTGGCGCTCTGGCAGGAATTCGAGCTGGGACTGGGTGCCTTGCAGCCACCCCTTGCCGAACACGCCGCCGGAGCCGATCGCAATCTTGGACTGGATGATGTGATAGCCGCGACCGAGCGGGTCCTTCTCCGGGTCCAGCAGCATCAGCACCCGCTGGCGCTGGTAGTCGTGCATCAGGAAGAACCAGAGTACCGGCATGAAGGCGCAGATGAGCAAGACCGCGAGCCCGATGAGCCACCAGCTGATCCCCGCCAGGAAGATGACGAAGAAGCCGGAAGCGGCCACCAGGATGGAGGTGCCGAGATCGGGTTGGGCCGCGATCAGCAGGGTGGGCAGCAGCACCATCACCAGGGCGATCATCACATGGCTGAACTTTGGCGGCAGGGAGTGCCGGCTGAGCCAGGCGGCCACCATGATGGGCATGGAGAGTTTCATCACCTCGGAGGGCTGGAACTTCATGAAGCCGAGATCGAGCCAGCGCTGGGCCCCCTTTCCGATATGGCCGAACACGTCCACCGCGATGAGCAGCAGCACCACCACCGCAAACAGGGGCACCGACCAGCGGGCATAGAGGGAGGGCGGCAGCTGTGCCATGCCGATCATCAGACCGAAGGCCAGGGCGCCGCGCACCAGCTGGCGCACGATGGAGTCGAGATCCTGGCCCGAGGCGGAGTAGAGCACCACCATGGAGAGGGCCATCAGGGTCAGCAGGCCGAGCAGCAGCGGCAGGTCGATGTGCAGCTTGTACCAGATGCTCTGCTGGCGGGCAGAATTACTCATTGGGAAACGACCTCACTCGGTTGGGACGGCTTTTCCGGTGCCGGTGGCAACTGGGGTTCCGGCGGCAGCAGATAGGCATCCAGCATGTGGCGGGCGACCGGTGCCGCCATGGCGCTGCCGCCCCCGGCGTTCTCCAGCACCAGGGCGACCACCGCCTTGGGTGCCTCGAAGGGGGCGAAGGCGACGAACAGGGCGTTGTCGCGGTGCTCCACCTTGGTGGTGGCCGCGTTGTAGACCTGGTTCTCTTTCAGGCCCACCACCTGGGCGGTGCCGGACTTGCCCGCCGCCTTGTAGGGGGTATTGGCGAAGGCGCGGCGCCCCGTCCCTTCGTGGCCGTTGATGACGCGCCACATGCCGTCCTTGGCCACCTGCCAGTAGGTATCGCTCTTGGCGGCGATGGCCACGTTCGGGTTGATGGGGGCGTTGACCACGCCATCGGAGGAGGCGGTGCTCTTGAGCAGGTGCGGCGTCACGTCGTGACCGTTCTGGGTCAGGATGCTGATGGCCTTGGCGAGCTGGATCGGGGTGGCGCTCCAGTAGCCCTGGCCGATGCCGATGGAGATGGTGTCCCCCTGGTACCAGGGTTGACGCCAGCGGGCCATCTTCCAGTCCCGGGAGGGCATGACGCCCCGGGTCTCTTCATAGAGGTCCACGCCGCTGTACTGGCCGAAGCCGAACTTGGTCATGTAGCTGTTGATCTTGTCGATGCCGACCCGGTAGGCGAGATCGTAGAAATAGGTATCCGCCGATACTTCGATGGCACGATAGACGTCGAGCCAGCCGTGGCCCCAGCGGCGCCAGTCCCGGAACTTCTTGGTGGTGCCCGGGATGGAGAAGCTGGGCCCGCCGAAGTAGCGGTAATTGGGGGTGATCGCCCCCTCGTTGAGCCCCATCACCGCCATCATGGGCTTGACGGTGGAGGCGGGGGCATAGATGCCCTGGGTGGTGCGGTTGACCAGCGGCCGGGCGGGATCGTTGAGCAGCGCCGAGTAGTTGGCGCTGGAGATGCCGGTCACGAACAGGTTGGGGTCGTAGCTCGGGCTCGACTCCATGGCCAGGATGGCGCCGGTGTTGGGCTCCATCATCACGATGGCGCCCCGGCGGCCGGCCAGCAGCTCCTGGGCTTTCAACTGCAGGCGGATGTCGATGTTGAGGTAGATGTCCTTGCCGGGCTCGGGGGGCTGGAATTTCAGGGTGCGCACTACCCGGCCGCGGTTGTTCACCTCGACCTCCTGATAACCCGCCACGCCGTGCAGCTGATCCTCGTAGTACTTCTCCACCCCCTGTTTGCCGATGTCCTTGGTGGCGGCATAGTTGGCGAGCTTCTCCTCCTTCTCGAGGCGCTCCACGTCACGGGTGTTGATCTTGGCCACGTAGCCCAGGGCATGGGTCAGGGTATCGCCGAACGGGTAGTAGCGCTTGAGGTAGGCCTCGATGCTGGCCCCCGGGTAGTTGTGCTGGTTGACCGAGAAGAGGGCGACCTGGTATTCGGTCAGCTTCTCGAACAGGGGCACGGGCTTGAAGCGGCGCTGACGTTTGACCTCGGCCAGGAACTTCTCCTTGGTCCCCTCCGGCAGGGCCAGCAGGGTGATGAGGTCGTCCGCGGTCTTCTCCAGGTTCTCGGTCTCTTCGGGCACGATCTCCAGGCTGTAGACAGGGCGGTTTTCCGCCAGCAGGACACCGTTGGCGTCGTAGATGAGGCCACGGGGCGGCGCCACCGGTACCACACGGATGCGGTTGTCGTTGGATCGGGTCTGATAAGTTTCGTAAGACTCTACTTGCAGGTAGTAGAGGTTAGCCAGCAGCACCAGCATGAGGGTGACCATGCCGATGTAGGCGACCAGGGTGCGCCGGAAGAACAGACGTCCCTCGGCACTGTGATCGCGCATTTCAATGCGATTCTTCAGCATGCCGTTACCTTGTGGCTGACGTGCGGGTGAGAGAGGAGAAATGCATGCTCAGGGTCGGCATGGGTCACTCTCTGTGATAAGGGTGATTGGTGGTGATGCTCCAGGCGCGATAGAGGCTCTCGGCCACCAGTACCCGCACCAGGGGATGGGGCAGGGTCAGGGGCGAGAGCGACCAGCTCTGTTCCGCGGCAGCCTTGCACTCGGGGGAAAGCCCCTCCGGGCCACCCACCAGCAGCGCCACGTCCCGGCCATCCAGCTTCCAGGCTTCCAGTTGCACGGCGAGCTGCTCCGTGGTCCAGGGCTTGCCCGGAATGTCCAGGGTCACGATGCGGGAGCGGCCGGCGGCGGCCAGCATGGCTTCCCCTTCCTTTTGCAGGATGCGGGGAATGTCGGCATTCTTGCCGCGCTTGCCTGCGCCGATCTCGACCAGCTCGAACGGCATGTCTTTGGGGAAGCGGCGACGGTACTCTTCGAAGCCATGCTCTACCCAGGCAGGCATCTTGGTGCCCACGGCAATCAACTGGATCTTCATCTTTGGTTACGCTGTCGCCCTTTATTGCGAATTGACCTGGGCGGCGCCGCTCCAGAGTTTTTCCAGCTGGTAGAAGTCGCGGTACTCATCCTGCATCACGTGGACGATGACCGACCCCATGTCCACCAGCACCCACTCACCGGTGAGTTCCCCTTCCACGCTCAGCAGGTCGAGCCCCGCATGACGGGCCTCGCTGGCGAGGTTGTGGGCGATGGCACTGACGTGACGATTGGAGTTGCCGGAGCAGATGATCATGGTGTCCGTGATGCTGGATTTGCCGCGCACATCGAGGGTGATGATGTCGCGGCCTTTCATGTCATCGATCTTGTCGACGATAAAGGCGAGCAATTCTTGGCCTTGCAATGTCTTCTCCTATCTTCCGGCGCCAGAGGGCGGCGGATTATATCATGGTCACTCCCGTTTCCCAGCCTGGCAAAGGGAGTGTCGCCGGGGGAGCCGTCCCGTGGGGGAGGGGCCCCTTGACGATCACTATAGTGTGCAACCCGGCCTGGCAATAGTCAGGGCCGGGCCCGGTGCGCCCGGACGTGTCGGCTGACCCGCCTGCGTGGCGCCGTTTACTGCGTTGCCGATGAGCGGTAGAGCCCGTGGCGCCGGATATAGTCGGCGACCGGGTTGGGCAGCAGGTATTTGGGATCCTGGCCTGCCGCGAGCAGGGCACGCAGGCGTGTGGCCGACAGCTCGACCGGCAGATTGTCACAAAGCCAGACATGACCGTGGCGCTGGCGATGGAGATCCTGAATGTCCCGGGTCTGGTGGCGGGCCAGCAGCTCGGCAACCTGGACGGGATAATCCGGTTGCCAGCCTGGGCGGCAGCTCACCACTAGATGGGCGTAATCGAGCAACTCCTGCCAGCGGTGCCAGCCCGGCAGGCCGAGCAGGGAATCCATCCCCATCAAAAAGCAGAGCGGGGTGTCCGGCAGCTCGCTCCTCAATTCGACAAGGGTGTCGATGGTCCAGGAGGGAGTGTCGCGCCTGAGCTCCCGCTCATCCACCACGAATCCCGGGTTGTCCGCCGCAGCCAGCGCGACCATGGCGAGACGCTGCTCGCTGGAACAGAGCGGATTGGCCCGGTGGGGCGGGATATGGTTCGGGAGCAGGCGCACCTCGGCCAGACCCAGGGCGTCCCGGGCCTCGATGGCGGGCCTCAGGTGGCCGATGTGAATGGGATCGAAGGTGCCGCCGAGGATCCCGATGGGCGGTGTCAGCATGATTCCGTCTCCAGCAGGGGGAGCGGGGTACCGTCACGAAAGCCGAGGGCGATGGTTTGCAGCATCAGCCAGGCCTGCTCGGTGTCGAAATGGCGCTGGGCATGGTCCAGCTGGGCCATCAGTTGCCAGAGCTGCCGGATCTTGGGGAAGGGAAGCCGGGTCAGCGCCTGCTGGATGAGCTGCTGGCGACTCTGCCAGATGCGCAGGCGGCTGAAATGCTCCACCAGGGGCTGTCCGGCGCGGGCGGCCAGCGCCAGCTCGGTGAGCTGCTCCAGTTCGCGGCACAGGGTCCAAGCCAGCATGCCGGGTTCGGTGCCCTCGGCGCGCAGGGCCAGCAGGATGCGCTGGGCCCGGTTCACCTTTCCTTCCAGCAGGGTATCGACGAGCTGGAAGGGGGTGAAGTGGGCGTGGCGGATGATGGTCTCCTGCAGATAGGCGACGCTGATGGGCTGGGGCGGCGAGAGCAGGGTCAGCTTCTCGATCTCTTGGCTCGCGGCCAGCAGGTTGCCCTCGTAGGCGTGGCACATGAAGTTGACCGCATCCGGCAGCGCCTTGAGGCCGAAGCGCTGAAAGCGGGCGCTCATCCAGCGCGGGAAGAAGCGGGGTTCGGGGTGGTTGACCGGCACATAGGTGCCGCTCTGGCTCAGCTTGTCGAACCAGGCCGCCTTCATCTGGGTCTGGTTGAGGCGGGGGCCCGAGAGCACCAGCAGCAGGTCGGGGTGGAGCTGCTTGCCAATGTCGCTGATGCGGGCGGCGAGATCCTTGTCGATCTTGGCGGGCAGCTCCAGCTCGATGATCTGGCGGGCCGAGAACAGGCTCATGGCCTGGCAGGCATCGTAGACCTGGTTCCAGTCCAGCCCCTGTTCCACCACGAAGCTGTGGCGCTCATCGAAGCCCTGTTTGCGTGCCACCTGACGCACGGCGTCGACGGCTTCCAGCTTGAGCAGGGGCTCGTCCCCAAAAATGAGATAGCAGGGCTTGAGCCCTGCCTTGAGATGATCCGCGAGTTGTTCAGGGTAAATCCGCATCAGAACCTGGCCTGGTTGAGGGGGAAGGATGCACGGTCGATGGCTTGCTCATTTTTGAACAGGAGATCGTCCCCAAAAATGAGATAGCAGGGCTTGAACCCTGCCTTGAGGTGATCCGCAAACTGCTCGGGATAGACTCTCATCAACACCCTCTCATCAAGATACGCGCATCAGAACTTGACCTGACTGAGCTGGCGAATAACCAGGTTGGCGGCCTGCTCCTGCATCTCCTTGCCCAGCTGCTCCTGCTCGCGGGAGGAGGCGAGTGCCGCATCCGGCTTGTTCAGGAAGCTGCGGTTGAAGGTGATGGGGAAGACCTGGGTCGGTTTGCCCGGCATGACCACGGTGAACTGGGTGCTGTAACTGAGCAGGTATTCGCGGTCCTGGCCGATGGAGTCGACGGAGGCGACCTGGCTGCGGCTACGAACCCCGGCCAGGGTCAGCACCGGGATGCCCTCCTTGTCGGCGAGTTCGACGCCAGCGGCCTTGAGACGGGTGGTGACCAGTCGGTAGAAGTCGCTCTTGTTGTCACCGACCACTTTCATGGTCATCAGCTCGGGGGGAATGGCGGTGCCCCGCATCTGAAAACCGCAGGCCTGCAGCAGCAGTCCTGCCAGCACGATGGCCATCCAGCGCGTGAAGATGGTGCCCATAAAAAATCCTCTTTGCATGAAGGGAAGAGCGGCGGGCGCAGGGCCCGCCGTCATCATCCGTGTGTCGTCAGCCCCTGGCCCAGACCGTCGGCCGCCGCCAGGGGAGGCGTCATCAGTTGGCCACGATGTTGAGCAGCTTGCCCGGCACGTACACGACTTTGCGCACGGTCAGACCGTCGGTGAACTTCTGTACGGACGCATCGGCCATGGCCAGCTTCTCGACGTCGGCCTGGCTTATCTCGGCCGGCACGGTCAGTTTGCCGCGCATCTTGCCGTTGATCTGCACCACCACCAGCTTCTCGGTCTCGACCATGGCCGCTTCATCAGCCACCGGCCAGGCCGCGACATCGATGTCCCCTTCCTTGCCCAGCATCTTCCACAGCTCGAAGCCGATGTGCGGGGTGATGGGGTAGAGCATGACCACGACCGCTTCCAGCGCTTCCTGCATCAGGGCGCGATCCTGAGCGTCGCTGCCCAGTTTGGCCAGGTTGTTCATCAGCTCCATGATGGCAGCGATGGCGGTGTTGAAGGTCTGACGGCGACCCACATCGTCGCTCACCTTGGCGATGGTCTTGTGCAGCTCGCGGCGCACGGCTTTCTGGTCGCTGGTGAGGGCGGCGACGTCCAGTGCGGCAACGGCGCCACCGGATACGTGCTCGAAGGTGATGCGCCACAGGCGACGCAGGAAGCGCTGGGCACCTTCCACGCCGGAGTCGGACCATTCCAGGGTCATCTCGGCCGGGGAGGCGAACATCATGAACAGACGGACGGTATCGGCGCCGTAACGCTCCACCATCAGCTGCGGGTCGATGCCGTTGTTTTTGGACTTGGACATCTTGGTCATGCCGGAGTGCATCACTTCACGGCCTTCGAGGTCGACCGCCTTGGTGATGCGACCCTTGTCGTCACGTTCCACCTTGACGTCGAGGGGGCTGACCCAGACGTTGCCGCCCTTCTCATCCTTGTAGTAGAAGGCGTCAGCCAGCACCATGCCCTGGCAGAGCAGGCGCTTGAACGGCTCGTCGCTGTTCACCAGGCCCGCATCACGCAGCAGCTTGTGGAAGAAGCGGGCATAGAGCAGGTGCATACAGGCGTGCTCGATGCCGCCGATGTATTGATCCACCGGCAGCCAGTGGTTGGCAGCCGCCGGATCCAGCATGCCCTTGTCGTAGTCCGGGGAGCAGTAGCGGGCGTAGTACCAGGAAGACTCCATGAAGGTGTCGAAGGTATCGGTCTCGCGGAACGCTTCCTGGCCGTTGTAGGTGGTCTTGGCCCACTCGGCATCGGCCTTGATGGGGCTCTGGATACCGTCCATCACCACGTCTTCCGGCAGCAGTACCGGCAGTTGATCTTCCGGGGTCGGCACCACGGTACCGTCCGCCAGGGTCAGCATCGGGATGGGGGCGCCCCAGTAGCGCTGACGGGAAACCCCCCAGTCGCGCAGACGGTAGTTGACGGTGCGTTTGCCCTTGCCGAGCCCTTCCAGCTTGTTGGCGATGGCATCGAAGGCACCCTGGAAGTCGAGACCGTCGAACTCGCCGGAGTTGAACAGCACGCCCTTCTCGGTATAAGCCGCTTCGCTCACGTCGACGTCGCCATCAACCGGCTTGATCACCGCCTTGATCTCGAGGCCGTACTTGGTGGCGAATTCGTGGTCACGCAGGTCGTGACCCGGTACTGCCATCACGGCGCCGGTGCCATAGTTCATCAGCACGAAGTTGGCGACCCAGACCGGCACCTTGCGGCCATCCAGCGGGTGAATGGCGTAGAGACCGGTGGCCATGCCCTTCTTCTCCATGGTGGCCAGTTCAGCTTCGGCCACCTTGGTGTTCTTGCACTCTTCGATGAAGGCGGCCAGCTCCGGATTGTTCTGGGCTGCTTGCAGCGCCAGCGGGTGACCGGCGGCGATGCCCACATAGGTCACACCCATGAAGGTGTCCGGACGGGTGGTGTAGACCTCGAGGTGCTCGGCCTGACCGTCGATATTGAAGCTGATGTTGACCCCTTCGGAGCGGCCAATCCAGTTGCGCTGCATGGTCTTGACCATTTCCGGCCAGCCTTCCAGATTGTCGATGTCGTTCAACAGCTCTTCGGCGTAGTCGGTGATCTTGATGAACCACTGGGGGATCTCTTTCTGCTCCACCGGGGTGTCACAGCGCCAGCAGCAGTTGTCCACTACCTGCTCGTTGGCCAGCACCGTCATGTCGTTCGGGCACCAGTTGACGGAGGAGGTCTTCTTGTAGACCAAACCCTTCTCGTAGAGCTTGGTGAAGAACCACTGCTCCCAGCGATAGTAGTCCGGCTTGCAGGTGGCCAGCTCCCGATCCCAGTCATAACCCAGACCCAGCATCTTCAGCTGGTTCTTCATGTATTCGATGTTTTCGTAAGTCCAGGGCGCCGGCGCCGTGTTGTTCTTGATGGCGGCGTTTTCTGCCGGCAGGCCGAAGGCGTCCCAACCGATGGGTTGCAGCACGTTCTTGCCATTGAGCCGTTGATAACGGGAGATCACATCACCTATGGTGTAGTTGCGAACGTGCCCCATGTGTAGACGACCAGACGGATAGGGGAACATGGAGAGGCAGTAGAACTTTTCCTTGTCTACTTTCTCCACCGCCTTGAAGGTTTTCTTGGCATCCCAGTGCTTCTGCACTGCTGGTTCTATGGATTGGGGAACGTATTGCTCTTGCATTGGTGACATCCGGATCTGTGAAATGAATAGATAAAACGGCTGGGAAATCCCGATAGAATACCCATATCCTGCGGCGGCAACAACCGCCAGCATCCGCCCGGTCTCGGGCCAGGTCCGGTACCCGCGAGGATTTAGCGCCGCAAGAGCCGCGAGAGTCGCAACGAAGTGAGAATGGCAACCGCCGCCCGTATCCGCCGAGCCCGCGGTCAGGGTCTGGCTCGATCGGGATTCAGCAGAGGAGTGATGGCCATGGACAAACGTCGACAAGGGTATGAAGCCTTTATCGCCCAGCTCAAGAAGCAGTGGGAAGAGACGGAAGCGTTTCAGGGAGAGCGCCTCAACCGGATGATCGCCAAGGTGCAGGCATATCTGGAGGCGGCCGGGGATCTGACCCAGGACGAGCTGGCGCTGATCGCCGAGTATGTGAAGCGGGATCTGGGCAACTATGACGAAGGGCGCAAGGATGAGCAGGTGGAGGAGTCGGCCTTCATGCTGGCGCTCAAGGACACCGCCTGGTCCTGGCTGGCAGACGTGACCGACCGCACCCAGGTGGAGTGGCAGGAGTTGGCGGACGAGCTGGAACACAAGGGGGTCTACCGGGCGGGGGACTGGGTGGGACTCGGGGTGCTGGTGTGCGATCACTGCGAGTGGCGCCATACCGTGCTGCACCCGGAGCAGCTTGGCACCTGCCCCGAGTGCGGGGCCGATGAGTATCATCGCGAGCCGCTGTCTCCTTGAGCCACCAGACTGTGCCAAGCCATAAGCCAAACCATAAAAAGAGGCGCCCAAGGGCGCCTCTTTTGTTTATCGGCGTTGTGTGGTCTTAGCCCTTGCGTGCCCAGGGGTGGGCACGGGGGCGCAGCCACAGGGCCAGCCCCAGCAGGGCGGCGGCCAGGCCATACATGGGCCAGCTGCCAAAACGCAGATAGGGGGTCTGGCCGTGGGCGGGGCGTACCTCGGCACGCAATACTCCAGCCTCGAACTGCGGGATCTGGGCGATGATGCTGCCGTCTATCTCGGTGACGATGGTGATGCCGGTGTTGGTGTCGCGCAGCAGCGGGCGGGCCAGCTCGAGGGCGCGCATGCGGGCGATCTCCATGTGCTGCCAGGGGCCGATGCTGGTGCCGAACCAGGCGTCGTTGGAGACGGTCAGCAGAAAGTCGGTATCCGGCTGCACGTTGCGGCGCACCTCGTCCGGGAAGATGATCTCGTAACAGATGGCGGCTGCAAACTTGAGCCCCTTGGCGATCAGGTTCGGCTGCACCTCGTCACCCCGGCTGAAGGAGGACATGGGCAGGTTGAAGAAGGGGGCGATGGGACGCAGCAGATCTTCAAAGGGCACGAACTCGCCGATGGGCAGCAGGTGGTACTTGTAGTAGCGGTTCTTGTGCTCGTAGTAGTAGGACTCCTTGCCCTCAGCATCCTGCACCCCCATGCCGAGCACGGTATTGAAGAAGCGCTGCTGTTTCAGATCGTAATGGATGATCCCCGCCAGCAGGCCGGTGTCGTTCACCTTCATCGCCTTGTCCAGGCTCTCCAGATAGGTACCCATCTCCTTCTCAATGGCCGGGATGGCGGACTCCGGCCAGACGATGATGTCGGCATCCTGGTTCTCGCGGCTGAGATCCTGATACTTGCGCACGGTCGGCACCAGGGCCTCCGGATCCCACTTGAGGGACTGCTCGATGTTGCCCTGCACCAGCGCGACCTTGACCGGCTCACCCCGGGTCACCCAGTTGAGCTGCATCAGCCCCTGGGCGGCGCCCACCAGGGCGACGGGGAGCAGCAGCCAGGCCGGCTTGCGGTGCTGCCATACCAGCCAGAGGGCGGAGGCGGTGAGCAGCAGGGCGAGGGTGATGCCCTGCACCCCGAGAAGGGGAGCGAAGCCCTTGAGGGGGCCGTCTATCTGGGTGTAGCCGAACCAGAGCCAGGGGTAGCCGGTCATCACCCAGCCCCGCAGCCAGTCGGCCATCAGCCAGAGCGCCGGGAAGGCGAGCAGCCAGCGGCTCCAGTGGCGGCCGGCAAAGAAGCGGGCGAAGAGCCAGCAAGCCAGGGTCGGGTAGAGGGAGAGATAGGCGCAGAGCCCGGCCAGCAGCACGAAGGCGGCCGGCAGCGGAATGCCGCCAAACTCCGTCATGCTGACGTGGATCCACCACTGCCCGGGCAGGAACAGACCCATGGCGTAGCCGAAGCCGCGCCAGGCTGCCTGTTTGGGGGTGGCCTTGTCCAGCAGGGCGTAAAGGCCGAGCAGGGAGGGGATCACCAGGGGCCAGTAGCCGAAAGGGGAGAAGGCCAACACGGCGATGGCGCCGCTGGCAATGGCAAACAGGCTGGTCAGGAGTTTCGATTTCACGGGGGATCGGGGCTCGAATTGGACTGAATGGAAACACAATGGCCGACATCTTAACCGCAAACCGGGTCAACGGCGAGCCTCGCGGTCGGCGTGGGTCCAGGGGCGGTCGCGCGGCGGGAGAGAGGCAAAAAAAGCGCCCCTGACGAGAGGGGCGCGGGATGTGCGTGGTGCTGGGCGGGATCAGGACTCCGGCTGCGCCGCCGCATGATGCTCGGGGATCTTCACCTGCAACTGTTGCAGGCGACGGCGATCGGCGTGCATCACCTTGAACAGGTAGCCGTCGAGTTCGATCTCTTCACCCTTCTTGGGCAGGTGGCTGAAGGCGTGCATCACCAGACCACCGACGGTGTCCACCTCTTCATCGCTGAATTGGGTGCCGAAGAAGTCGTTGAAGTCCTCGATCTCGGTCAGCGCGCTCACCGAGAAGACCCGCTTGCTGATGCGGCGGATCTCTTCCGGCTCGTCCTCGATGTCGTCGAACTCGTCGTCAATCTCGCCGACGATGAGCTCCAGAATGTCCTCGATGGTCACGAGGCCAGAGACACCGCCAAATTCGTCCACCACGATGGCCATGTGGTAGCGCTCTTCCCGGAACTCCTTGAGCAGGCGATCGACCCGCTTGCTCTCGGGCACGATCACCGTGGGACGCAGGATCTTCTCCAGATGGAGCGGCTCGCTGGCATGCTGGCCGCCAAAACCGAACGGCAACAGATCCTTGGCGAGCAAGATGCCCTCCACGTGATCCTTGTCTTCGTTGATCACCGGGAAGCGGGAGTGGCCGGATTCGATGATGACCGGCAGGAACTCGTCCACCGGCTGGGACTTCTCGATGGTCACCATCTGGGAGCGGGGGATCATGATGTCACGCACGCGCAGCTCGGCAATTTCGAGCACGCCCTCGATCATGTCCTTGGTGTCCTGATCGATGAGGTCCCGCTCTTCGGCATCGGCGATGACCTCTACCAGATCATTGCGGTCTTTTGGCTCGCCCTGGAAGAGTTGGCTGAGTTTGTCGAGCCAGGTTTTCTTCGGCGAGCCGGTACTAGGGTGATCGTCGGTCATTTTCTCTCTTGGTTACTCGTATGAACACACTTGAAATCGTTGTGGCTATATGAGGATGGGCATCGGCTGTTTCAAGACGATGACCATCCGGTTCGTTACTCTTCGTCGTTCAGATAAGGATCGGCGAAGCCCAGTTCCTGCATGATGTCGCGCTCGAGCTGCTCCATCTCCTCGGCTTCCTCGTCCTCGATATGGTCATAACCTAGCAGATGCAGACTGCCATGCACAACCATGTGAGCCCAGTGGGCCATCAGGGGCTTGCCCTGTTCGACGGCTTCGGCCTCGACCACCTGGCGGCAGATCACCAGATCCCCGAGCAGGGGCAGCTCGAGACCCGGTGGCGCCTCGAAGGGGAAGGAGAGCACGTTGGTGGGCTTGTCCTTGCCGCGATAGGTGTGGTTGAGCTCGCGGCTCTCCGCCTCGTCCACCAGGCGCACCGTCACCTCGGCCTCGGGCTGGAAGCCCAGAATGGTGCCGTCGAGCCAGCCTTGCAGCTGGGCCTCGGTCGGCAGGCCGTCCGGGCTGGCGCAGGCCAGTTGCAGATCCAGGGTCACGCTCATTGGGCACTCTCTTTGCTGGTGTTCTCGTTGCGGGGAGTGGCTGCGCTCTTCTCGGCCGCCTGCTGGGCATCGAATGCCTCGTAGGCCTGCACGATGCGGGCCACCACGGGATGGCGCACCACGTCCTTGGACTCGAAGAAGTTGAAGGAGAGGCCATCGACCCCCTGCAACACTTCCAGGGCGTGGCGCAGACCGGATTTGGTGCTGCGAGGCAAGTCCACCTGGGTGATGTCGCCGGTCACCACCGCTTTGGAGTTGAAGCCGATGCGGGTCAGGAACATCTTCATCTGTTCCGTGGTGGTGTTCTGGGCCTCGTCCAGGATGATGAAGGCGTCGTTGAGGGTGCGGCCGCGCATGTAGGCGAGCGGCGCCACCTCGATGACGTTGCGCTCCATCAGCTTCTCCACCCGCTCGAAGCCCAGCATCTCGAACAGGGCGTCGTAGAGGGGGCGCAGGTAGGGGTCCACCTTCTGGGAAAGATCGCCGGGCAAGAAGCCGAGCTTCTCACCGGCTTCCACCGCCGGGCGGGTCAGCAGGATGCGGCGGATCTCCTGGCGCTCCAGGGCATCCACGGCGGCGGCCACGGCGAGATAGGTCTTGCCGGTCCCGGCGGGCCCGATGCCGAAGCTGATGTCGTGGCGCACGATATTGGCGATGTACTGGGCCTGGTTCGGGCTGCGGGGCTTGATGAGACCGCGCTTGGTCTTGACCGTGACCTCCTTGCCATACGGCAGGGAAGGGGCGGGTTCGTCGTCCTGCTCCAGCACGCGGGACTCCTGCACCGCCAGGTGCACCATCTCGGGGGTGATGTCGCTCACCTTGCTCCCCTTGAGGGGCTGGGTTTCCACATAGAGGTGCTTGAGGATGACGGCAGCCGCCTCCACCTGGGCCTGCTTGCCGATCACTTGGAAGTGGTTGTCCCGGTAGCTTATCTCGATGCCGAGACGTCGCTCCAGCTGCTTGAGGTTGTCGTCAAAGGGTCCGCACAGGCTGGCGAGGCGCTGGTTGTCGGCGGGTTCCAGATGCAGATTCAGGGTGGAGATGTGTCGGCTCAAGGTGTCCTCTTATCGGTTGTTCCCCCGCCACGGGGCGGGGGAGAGAGTCATCAATGGGGTCTGAAGGCCGCAACGCCCAGATCATCGGGCACGTTGTCAGGACGACGGGCGAGGATCTCGCTCGGGGCTGTGGCGATGCGCAGGTTCATTTCGTCCTCGCCGCGGATGAAGCGGCCGCGCAGGGAGTAGGGGCGTACGTCGGTGATCTCCACGTCGGCGAAGCCGCCGATGAGGCGGTGCGGCCCCTCGAAGTTGACCACCCGGTTGTTCTCGGTACGGCCACTGAGCTGCATGGGATCCATCTTGGAGGGCCCCTCCACCAGGATGCGCTGCACCGAGCCCAGCATGGAGCGGCCTATGAGCATGGACTGGTGATTGATGCGGTTTTGCAGTCGGGTCAGACGGGCCTTCTTCACTTCCATGTCGACGTCATCGGGCAGGTCCGCGGCCGGGGTGCCGGGGCGCGGGCTGTAGATGAAGCTGAAGCTCATGTCGAAGTTGATCTCCTCGATGAGTTTCATGGTGGCCTCGAAGTCTTCGTCCGTCTCGTTCGGGAAGCCGACGATGAAGTCGGAGCTCATGGTGATGTCGGGACGCACGGCGCGCAGGCGGCGGATCTTGGACTTGTACTCCAGCACGGTGTGCGGGCGCTTCATCATGGTCAGGATGCGATCCGAGCCGCTCTGGATGGGCAAGTGCAGGAAGCTGACCACCTCGGGGGTATCACGATAGACCTCGATGATGTCGTCGGTGAACTCGACCGGGTGGCTGGTGGTGTAGCGAATGCGGTCGATGCCGTCGATGGCAGCCACCAGGCGCAGCAGTTCGGCGAAGGTGCAGACCTCCCCGTCGAAGGTCGGCCCCCGGTAGGCGTTGACGTTCTGGCCGAGCAGGTTCACTTCGCGCACCCCTTGCTGGGCGAGCTGGGCGATTTCATAGAGCACGTCATCCAGCGGTCGGCTCACCTCCTCGCCACGGGTGTAGGGCACCACGCAGAAGGAGCAGTACTTGGAGCAGCCTTCCATGATGGAAACGAAGGCGGTCGCCCCCTCGGCACGGGGTTCGGGCAGGTTGTCGAACTTCTCGATTTCGGGGAAGGCGATGTCCACCTGGGCACCGCGCCCCTCCTGCACCTGCTTGATCATGGTCGGCAGGCGGTGCAGGGTCTGGGGTCCGAAGACGATGTCCACATAGGGCGCCCGGCTGCGCAGGTTCTCCCCTTCCTGGGAGGCGACGCAGCCGCCCACCCCGATCACCAGCCCCGGTTTTTTCGCCTTGAGCTTCTTCCATCGACCGAGCTGGTGGAACACCTTCTCCTGGGCCTTCTCGCGGATGGAACAGGTGTTGAGCAGCAGCACATCTGCCTCTTCCGGCTCCTCGGTAAGCGTGTAGCCATTGCTGGCATCCAGCAGGTCCGCCATCTTGGACGAGTCGTACTCGTTCATCTGGCAGCCCCAGGTCTTGATATGAAGTTTCTTGCTCATTGCTTCTCGTGACTGGTTTTGAAATCGGCAGGGTCAAAGGACCGGCCATTTTACTCCGCAATCCCGGTGCTGACCAGTCTGGGGCCGCCCGTCGCCATCAGGGCCGGCTTGTCGTCGGCAATTGCGCATCCCCCTCACTGTTTCTGCCGCCTCCTTGCGTTATCATGCCCCATTCGGTTCGGCCCTTGCCCCTTATCGCGGGGACTCCTTGCAGGAATCAAGTTATGGAACAGTGTGATATTGCCATCGTCGGCGCCGGCATGGTGGGTGCCGCCACCGCCTGCCTGCTGGCGGCAGAGGGGCTCTCGGTGCGGGTCATCGAGACCCGGTTGCCCGAGCCCTATGCCCCCGAGCAGCCGCTGGATCTGCGGGTTTCCGCCATCAGTCAGGCCTCGGTGGCGCTGCTGACCCGGGCCGGTGCCTGGCAATATCTGCAGCAGATGCGGCTGTGCCCCTATCGCCGGCTGGAGACCTGGGAGCTGGACGGCTTCGCTACCCGCTTCGACGCGGTGGATCTCGGGCTGCCCCAGCTCGGCTACATCATCGAGAACCGGCTGATCCAGCTCGCCCTGCTGAAAAGGATGGAGGATTTCCCGACCATCCAGACCCATACCCCGGCGGCGGTGACGAGTCTGCGCCAGAGTGCGGATGACGCCGTGCTGACCCTGGATGACGGCACCGAGCTGCAGGCGCGCTGGGTGCTGGCCTGCGATGGTGCCGAATCCCACACCCGGCGACTGGCCGGCATCGGGGTGTCGCGTTTCGAGTACCGCCAGCACTGCATGCTGATCAACATCGACACCGATTTTGCCCAGGAAGACATCACCTGGCAGCAGTTCACCCCGAGCGGCCCGCGCGCCTTCCTGCCGCTGCCGGGCCGCCATGGCTCCCTGGTCTGGTATGACAGCCCGGCCCGCATCCGGGCGCTGGCCGCCATGAGCAACGAGGCCCTGGCCGTCGAGGTGCGCCGCCACTTCCCGAGCCGCCTTGGCGGTTTCACCGTGACGGCCAAGGGGAGCTTCCCCCTGGTGCGCCGCCACGCCAACGACTATCACGCCGGGCGAGTGGTGCTGCTCGGGGATGCGGCCCACACCATCAACCCGCTGGCGGGGCAGGGGGTCAACCTCGGTTTCAAGGACGTGGCCTGCTGGGCCGGGTTGCTCGGCAAGGCGGGGGCACAGTGGCATGAGCTGGCGCTGGCCAGGCGTTACGAGGGGCGACGCCGCCCTGACAACCTGCTGATGCAGTCGGGGATGGATCTCTTCTACGGGGTCTTCAGCAACGAGATAGGCCCCCTCAGGCTTGCCCGCAACCTGGCGCTGAATCTGGCGGACAAGGCGGGCCCCCTCAAAGAGATGGCGCTACGCTATGCGCTTGGGCTGGTATGAGGCAGTGCGTGGCACTGCCAGGTGCCAATCGGGTGGCATATCAATCCGTGTGATGGTGCCAGCCGGTTTTTTATATGGCCGCGAGGAGTGATCCTGGCGGCGCAGGGGCAAAACGGCCTCAGGCAAGGGGGGAGTACACCATGAACAAGGCATTGCTGGTGATCGATTTCATCAACGACATCGCCCACCCGGACGGGCGCATCGCCGCCTCGGCGGCCCAGGTGATCGAGCAGGACGCCATTGCGCACGCCAACCAAGCGCTGGCTCATGCCCGCGCTCACGGCTGGCTGGTGGTGCTCATCAAGGTGGGGTTTGACGAGGGCTATCTGCTGCAACCCAAGGGCTCCCCCATGTTTGGCCGTGCCCGGCAGTTCGGGGCCCTCTCCCTGGCGGACAGCGGCACCGACTTTCACCCGGAGCTCGATGTGCAACCCGGGGATCTGGTGCTGACCAAACCCAGAGTCAGCCCCTTCTACGGCACGGCGCTGGAGCCTGCGCTACGGGCCAATCGCATCGAGCATCTCTATGTGTGCGGCGTGAGTACCAGCTGGGCCATTCAGGGGGCAGTGCGAGATGGTCACGATCGGGACTACGCCATCACCATCCTGGAGGATGCCTGTGCGGCGGCGGATGCCGCAGAACACCAGGCTTCCCTGCGCATGCTCGGTCGCATTGCCGAGATCATCAAGGTCGCGGAGCTGGCGGAGCGGGACTGAGCCCGGCCATCCTCTCCTGCAGGCATCTCATGCACCTCATGCGGGCTCGGGGTGCGTTTCTCTCACCATGGCGAGGAAGCGATCCCGGATGGGATCGGCAAATTCCGGGTTCCACACCAGGCTGATTTCCCATTCCGACCAGGGGCCGGAGAGGGGGTAGAGGGTCACCTCCTTGCCCGCGATGAACCCCACGCTGCGCGGCAGGATGGCGTTGCCGATACCGGCGGCCACCAGGGCCACCAGGGTCTGGATGTCTTCCGCCTCCTGGATGAGACCGGTCAGCCGGTTGGCACCGAGGAAGCGGACGATCTGCTGGCTGAGACCCGGGCAGCGATGGCCCACCATCTGCAGCAAGGGATCGCGGATCAGCGCCCGCTCCAGGTCGAAGTCCGGCCCTGCCACCCGGGTGGGGACGGCCAGCACCAGTCTGTCCGTCAGCAGCCTGTGTTCCCTCAGCTGCGGCGCATCAGGCCGTCGCATGAAGCCCAGTTGCAGCCTACCCGCCAGCAAGTGCTCCTGCTGGATGGCGGAGGTGGTGTCCCGCAGGTGAACCAGCACGTCGGGGGCCTGCTGCTTGAAACGGGCCACCAGGGAGGGGGCCAGTGCGAAGCTGGAGAGCCCGAACCCGATGTTGAGGCGTCCGGCGGCACCGCTTGCCAGCGCCAGGGCATGCCGCTCGAATCCCTTGCCGTGATCCACCAGAGCCCTGGCCTGGGGCAGCAACTGGAGGCCGATGGCGGTCAGCTCGGCCCCGTGGCGGCCCCGGTTGAACAGGGTGCTGCCGAGGGCCTGCTCCAGCCCCTGGATCTGCTTGGTCAGGGCCGGTTGCGTCACAAAAAGCCGGCTGGCCGCCTCCCGGTAGTTGGCACTCTCGGCCAACATGACGAAGGCCTGCAATTGTCTCAGGTCGAATCTCATTCCATTTGGTTATCAAATGTGGCGATTTATTGATTATAAATTATCTAATCTCCTTGTTCTAATGGTCTCGAAACGGGCCTGCTTGCCCGCGGTTCAGCCACAAGGAGTCATGTCATGTCGAGCGAACGCTATCTGTTTTTGATCAAGGGGAGCCTGGTGATGGCTCAGCCGCTGGCCGCACCGGAGACCGGGGAGCTGCTGACCAGTCTGTTGCAGCAGGGGTTCGTCGTCGCCCCCTTGCCGGTGTGGGCCAGCAATGCGGAGCAGGCGCTCGCCTGTTACGAGGCCGCTGCCCAGCGGCAGGTCTTCGCCGATGCGCTGGCGGGGAGAGCCCTGTGAGCGCGGTGCGCGTGAAGGCCGCGGCCCTGCTGCTGGACATGGACGGGACCCTGGTCCACTCCACCGGCGACGTGGAAGTCGTGTGGCGGCGCTGGTGTCAGCACCATGGGCTGGATCCCGCTCCCGTGCTCGCCGTGTGTCACGGCGTGCGCTCACGGGAGGTGATAGGGGCCCTGGCCCCCCAGCTGGACATGGCAGTGGAGGTGGCCCTGCTCGACGATCTGGAGATGGAATACGCTGCGGCGCCGATGCCCCTGGACGGTGCCCGGCGACGGCTCGAACAGCTGCCGTCGACGCGCTGGGCGCTGGTGACTTCCGCAAGCCGGAGGGTGGCAGAGCACCGGCTGCTGCACGCCGGATTGCCGCTGCCCCGTCTCCTGGTGTGTGCCGGTGATGTGGTACGGGGCAAGCCGGATCCCGAGCCTTATTTGCTGGCTGCCAGCCGGTTGGGACTGGCTCCGGCCGATTGCCTGGTGTTCGAGGATGCGCCAGCGGGCATCGCCAGCGCCCTGCAGGCGGGTTGCCAGGTGGTGCAGATGGGGGGAACAAGGCGGTATGACGACAGGCTCAAGGGCTGGCTGCGGGACTGGCGCGGGATCGAGATCGAGGTGGCACCGGACGGGCTCCATCTTCATCTGCCCGCCCCGCTGCTGGCAGAGGCAGGATGATGACGACAAGGGGCACGCCATTCAGGCGCCGCAAGATTGCCCGATGCTGGGGGAAGCCTGCTCGGCCGAATAACGTTCCACCCGGTTGCGGCCATTGTGCTTGGCCAGATAGAGCGCCTGATCGGCGCGAGAGAGCAGCTCGTCCAGATTGAAGGGGCCCTCTCTCTGGGAGGCGATACCGATGCTGACCGTGATGCAGACGGCGGGCTCGGCTCCCTTTTCTTCCCCTGGCTGCGCGACGATTTTTCGCAGCCGCTCGGCCACCGCCATGGCCTGCTCCTCGCTGAGGCCGGGCCAGATGGCCACGAACTCCTCTCCCCCCAGGCGACAAAAGAGATCCCCCGGTCGAAGCTGGTCGCGCACCCGGGCCGCGAAGCCGCTCAACTGGTTGTCCCCCTCTTCGTGACCGTGACGATCATTGATGCGTTTGAAATGATCGATGTCCAGCATGCAGATCGCCACAGGGTAGCGCTGCACCGTGAGGTGCTGGAGCAGTTCATTGGCGGCCGACCAGAAGCCGGCCCGGTTCAGCGCACCGGTCAGGTGATCGTGGTGGGCCAGGTGTTTCATCTCCCGCAGCAGGCTGTTGCGGGCCGCCATGATGCTGGCGGCGGTCAGGGGGGTGAGAGCGATCAACATGACCCCTATCCGGACGGAGAACATCCAGTACTGGGTCTGGACATCGTGATTGATGACGAGGTGGCCGTTTGAGAGGGCGATCAGGATCAGGGTGCTGTAACTCAGGGTCAGCAGGCTGGTGGCGAAGACGGAGTAGGTGACGGCGCACCAGAGCAGCGCCGGTACCGGGAAGGCGATGGATCCCGGCCCCTCGACGAGCAGGGTGAGCAGCAGGGAGGCCACCAGGCTCAGCAGCGGCATCAATCTGGCCCAGGAGAACTCGGTGCGGTAAAGGAGGGTGCGCCAGGGGGGCACGCTGTCATGGGGAGGCAGTGTCAGGAGCACCGGCAGTATGGTCATGTAGTTCACCAGCTCGCTGGCAAACCAGAAGCCCAGCCCGTAGAGCGGGGGGCCCAGAGACAGGATGGGATTGATGATGGCGCCGACCACGCCGGCGGCGAGGGAGGCGGCCAGGGTGTTTCGCAACAGGAGCACGAGGGAGGTGGGGCGCCTGAGGAGCTTGTCGGCAGGCGCGAGCCGATGCATCAGCAGATACCCGACGCCGATGCCGGCCAGGTTGCCGCAGGTCAGCAGGATGGTTTTGAACAGGGGCTCGCCGGTGAAGAGGGCGGCGAGAAAAAAGCCCAGTATGCCGCCGGCCCAGCCCGCCGGTGTGGCCAGGCGTGGATAGCGCACCATGCAGCCGAGCAGGACCGCATTGGCAGGCCAGAAGGCCGCCAGCAGGTTGGGGGGGCGGGTGAAGATGCCGATCAGCGAGAACAGCAGTACCAGGGCGGCGACACACAACAGAGCGGACAAGGGCGTCAATGTGCATGAGGTACGTTGGCGTGCGATGTCCCCCATGGGGACCTCCTGACAAGAGAGCGTTTGTTCAGAGTATGGCTGGCACGTGACAAGGGTGAACGAGGGGGAGAGAAGAAAACGCCCCCTGGTGGAGGGGGCGTGAAGGCTTACTTGAAGACCCGGAAACGCACGTCGTCGTCGATGAAGGTCTTGTCGCCGGCAGGTTGCTCTATGCTGCCAAAAGGCATCTGGGCACGAAGCAGCCAGCTGGCGGGCAGGTCCCACTCCTTGCGCACCGCATCGTCGATGAGCGGGTTGTAGTGTTGCAGGGAGGCGCCGATGCCCTCCTGGGCCAGGGTGGTCCAGACCGCGAACTGGGCGATCCCGGTGGCATGTTCGGACCAGATGGGGAAGTTGTCGGCATAGAGAGCGAATTTCTGCTGAAGATCCTCGATGACGGCGGTGTCTTCGAAGAAGATCACGGTGCCAGCCCCGGCGCGGAAGCTGCCGTTGATCTTGGCTTCACTCTGGGGATAGGCCTCCGGCGGCACTATCTTCTTGAGCTCCGCCTTGACGATGTCCCACAGCTTGTGGTGCTGCTCGCCGAACAGGATGACGGCGCGGGAACTCTGGGAGTTGAACGAAGAGGGGCTGTGCTTGACGGCATCCTTGATGAGGGCGGTCAGCTGGGCCTCAGAGTGGGTCACCCGGTTGCCCAGGGCATAGATGGTACGACGTGCTTTGATCTGTTCGATAAACGGACTGCTCATAACATCTCCTTGGTTGATGAATCATCACCGCCAGCGTTGCCGACAAAGGTCATCTGGCTCCGATTTCTCGAGCCATCGACTATATCACCTTGCGGGCAATAAACCGTCAACGACGAGTAATGACTGTTTCTACTTTTTATGGATATTCACATGACGGATGTGAATATGGCCGTGAGACACCTTGATATCTTTTTTATCATTAGCAGTGGATGTTAATGACTTCAATCAATATCTTTTGCAGATTTTTAATCTATAAAATTCATCCAATATGACATTTTATAGAGGGTGGCATGACGGCGGCGCTGATCAAGGAACGCTATTACATACTGACTCCGCTGTCGTTTCTCCTGGGAGGGCTGGTGCTGATCGCCACTCTGTTGCTGGCGGCAGCCAGCTACCTGAGCAGCATCGACAAGACAGTGGCGGGTTACGGTCACATGCTGGCCGCCCTCGACGCCACCCTGCTCCAGGACATGGCGCAGGACAACCGCCGCCAGCTTGGCGTGCTGGAGGCGTCCCTGGACAAGCAGGCCATCGCTGCCGGGGCATCGGCCATCAATCCCATCTGGGCCATTGCTCATCAGTTCAAGTACGACGCCCATTTCCTCTATTTCTACAACGCGCGCACCCATCGGCTCGACAGCTATCCCGACTGGCAGCAACCAGAGGGCTACCGGGCACAGGCGCGGCCCTGGTACCAGACCCTGTCCGGCGAGGGCGATGATCTCGTCTGGTTCGGTCCCTACCCGGAGTTCGATTCGGTCCGGCAGGTACTGACCCTCATCAAGCGGGTCAAGGATCATGAGGGGCAACTGCTTGGACTGCTGATGGTGGACATGTCGTTCAGCGCCTTGCAGAGGGCGTTGCACCGGGCGGTGGGTGAGGATCCGGTGGCCCTCTACATCACCGAGCGCAAGGGCGGCAAGCTGGTGGTGGGGCACAATTTGTCGCTGTTGCCGCCCCGCCTAGAGCGGGAGACGCAGGCGGCCGGCCTGGACGGGTTCTGGGCAGGTCGCCACCTGCAACACGCTCTGGAGGGGATGGAGTGGGATCTCAACGTCTATCTCCCCCCCTCCCATTTTCATGAAAACCTGCAAGACACCCTGCTGATGGTGGTGCTGCCCGCCCTGGCATTGCTCTGCATCTGGCTGTGCAGCCTGTGGTTTCTGGTGCGGATCTTTCGCCAGGAGCAGGCGCTGGTGCAGGGCTCGCTCAGCGGCCTCATCCAGGATGAGGCGCGAAAGGAGATCCAGCGGCGTCAGCGAACCTGGTTCGTGCACGGCAGCCTGGGGGAGATAGAACAGGTGCGAAACAGCCTGCTGCAAGGGCAGGATGCCCTGCTCCACGACCCTCTCACCGGCATCCTGAACCGGCGAGCCTTCGATCAGCAGCGGGCCGGGCTGGAGCAGGCGGGGAGGCCCTACTGGCTGGTGCTGTTCGATGTGGACAACTTCAAGCGCGTCAACGACAGCTGGGGACACGGTGTGGGGGATGCGGTGCTGTTTCGGGTGGCCACCATCATGGCGAGAACCCTGGGGGATGAGCAGGTCTACCGCATCGGGGGCGATGAATTTGCGGCCTTGCTGCCCTGGGAGCAGGCGGAGGTGGAATGCCGCCTGACCCACCTGCTCGGTCGGGTGAAGGCTCTGAAATGGCGGGAGTTCGCCGACGCCATCACCCTGAGCGCCGGCGGAGCGCGCTATCCGGATGATGCCCTGACGCTGCTCGAGCGGGCGGATGCCTGCCTGTACGAGAGCAAGCACCAGGGGCGGGATTGCTGGCATCTGGCGGCGTCGTCGCCCGTTGACGGGGAGGTTGTGACAGTATCTGTCTGACGGTGATTGCTGCAAAAAAGGGCCTTTGGGCCGGGAAAAGGGTCATGACGGGGATGATTTCTCGTGTGACCTTTTTTTTTGATGTGGTTTCAGGTGGTTAGCCTGCTTTCTTGCATCGTGTCGCGAACCGGAGACAGGGAGGGCTGGCCGTGAGGTGCCCCTTGCGGCAGTGGCGCAGGTCAGGGGGCTTTGTATAGTGCAGGGAAAATAATCAATCATCAGGTTTGACAGGAGTACCCCATGAAAATGAAACCGTTTGGCATGAGCGCACTGGCGCTGCTGGGGGCGTTGCTGTTGGGCACAGGACAGGTGCAGGCATCCGAGACCCTCAATACCATTCTCGGCGGCGGAGCCGGCGGGGTGGCGGGCACCATGATCGGCAAGGAGCTGGGTGGCGACACCGGCGCCCTGGTGGGGGCCGCCCTGGGGGGCGCGGCTGGTGGTGCGGCCACGGCCAATAGGGGCAACAAGAACGAAGCTGCGCTCGGCGGCGCCGTCGGTGCCCTGGGCGGGGCAGCCATCGGCAAGAGCGTCGGTGGCAGCACGGGCCAGCTGATCGGCGCCGGTATCGGTGGTGCAGGTGGCTCCGCCATCGGAGCCAGGACCGGGGATGGTCACGAGAGCCGCGGCGATCGCTATTACGATGACAGGCGCTATCACAAGCACCACAAGAAACACAAAAAGCACCGCAAGCACAGATGGCATGACGACTGATGCCGCGGCAAGCTGATCGACAAAAAGGGGCCTTTGGCCCCTTTTTTTGATCCCGCTGTCGGCCCGTGAGGGGTGGCGAGCGGCCTCTTACACCAGCCGGTGCTGGCGCCTGCCAAGGGAGAAGGCGTTGATGTTGTCGATGAGCTGATCCGCGAGGCGCTGCATCGACTCTTCGCTGGCCCAGGCCACGTGGGGAGTCAGGATGAAATTGGGGTAACGCAGGGCCTGCATCAGGGGGTGATCCGGAGGCGGCGGCTCGACGCTCGCCACATCGAAGCCGGCGCCCCCCAGACGGCCGTTGCCGAGGGCTTCGAGCAGCGCCTGCTCGTCCACCAGGCCGCCACGGCCCACGTTGATGAGCAGGGCACCCGGTTTCATCAGGGCCAGCTCCCGCTCCCCGATGAGATGGCGGGTGTAGGGGGTGAGCGGGCAGTGCAGGCTGATCACATCCGAACTTTGCAACAGGGCATCCAGGGGCAGCCTGTCGTCATCCCCCGGGGAGCCGACCTGGCTCTGGGCATAGTAAACCTCCATCCCGATGGCGTTGGCCCGCTGTCCCAGCGCCTGTCCCAGGGTTCCCTTGCCGATGATCCCGAGGCGCTTGCCATGCAGATCCGTGATGGGGTGGTCGAAGAAGCAGAACTGGCCGCTTTGTTGCCAGCGCCCCTCCAGCAGGGACTGGCGCCAGGCGAACAGGTTGCGCGACAGGGCGAGCATCAGGGCCATGGCGTGCTCGGGGACGGAAGGGCCCGAGTAGTTGCGGATATTGCACACGGCGACATTGGCGGCGCGGCACGCCTCCAGATCCAGGTTGTCGCTGCCGGTGGCGGCCAGGGCGATCAGGCGCAGTTCGGGCAGCTGGACCAGTTCATCGGCCCCGATGCGCACCTTGTTGATGATGGCGATGCTGGCGCACTTGAGCCGCTCCACCACCTGATCCGGTGCCGTGGTCGGGTAGCTTTGCCAGTGATGGGGAAAATCGGGGCGGCGCAGATTGATGCCGGTGTCCAGGGTGTCGCTGTCGAGAAACACGATTTGCTGCATGAAGCCTCCTGCCATTGGTTCGGACATGATGCCAAACATGGAGGGCGGCTGACCAGCGCGGTGGCATCGGGTCAAGTCCGATGGGGAAGGCAAAAGGCGGGTGGCTGTGCCTCGGAGGGACTCAGATCCAGCCCAGGTGCGTCAGCCAGCCCTGGATGCGGCCCGGCGTCTCCTCCAGATCCATCAGGGCATAGGGGCGGTAGTTGAGCTTGTGGCTGCGGCGGCTCTCGCTTCTGCGGGCTTCGGCCGCCAGCAGGGGCCAGCGTCCTCCCTCCTCCTGATAGAGATCCAGGGTAGGGATGCTGCCCTGGGCTATCTGCTTGGCGAGGGTCTGGTTGCTCAGCTGGTTGGGGAAGAAGCCGTCGAGCAGCACCAGGGCATCGGGGGCGGGCAACTGCTCGCTGGCGATGAGGTTGGCGGCCCAGGCGGCGCTGGTACCCTGGGCCAGCAGCAGCTTGAAGCCCCCCTCCTGCAGCTTGGCATCCCCCAGCTTGCTGATGCGGGAGGCAAACTGCTTGCGAAAATCGTCGATGACCTGCTGTTTCTTCTCGGCGGCGGGGTCGAGCTCGGTCTGCTGCGGCGAGGGGAGCAGCAGCAGGGTATCGAAACCGAGGCGCCCCAGCTCCCGGGTCAGTTGCCACAGCTGGCCGCTGCGCTGCCAGTCGGGCAGCAGGATGACCAGACCCACGTAGTTGTCGCTGTCGTGCTTGGCAAACAGTACCTGTTGCTTGTCCACCCTGGTGCTGTCGGGTATTCCCTGCCAGTCGCTGCTCTGCCAGTAGTCGGGGGGAACCAGGGGGGCTGGATCCGGGGCGGCGCCTGACGGTGCCTGCCCGGCGCCGTGGGCGGCAAAAGCAAGCAGGGTCAGCAGCAGATAGGGGCGAAATGTCATGGGGGATCCTCCAGCACTCCCTCATAGCGGCCTCGCCGGGGGTTTCTTTAGGGCAAGGGCGCACATCGGCATCGGCGGTGGCGAAGAGGGTCTGACCGGCGGGCCGGACACGGGGCCAGGATTGTTCCAAATGGCAAAGCATTCCCGGTTTTGATTGTTCCATCCTGTGACCCATACATGGTTCAGTAAGGGCAGGCAGACAGGGGGCCGGGGCATGTCGTCACTGGCCGCAGGCGGAGAATTCTCCCCCCTGTCTCGTCAGAACGAGAGATTCACCCTCACTTTCCATCGACAGGGAGCGTTATCGCCATGAGCACCTTGGTTCACTTGCCCATCCTCGACCTGAGGCAGCTGGATGCCTCGCCCGACGCTCGGGCCGATTTTCTGGCATCGTTGCGCGATGCCGCGAGAGAGACGGGATTTTTCTACCTGACCGGCCACGGCATCGATCCCGAGCTGCAACAGGAGGTACAGCAGCTGTCGCGGGCCTTCTTTGCGCTGCCTCTGGCGGCCAAGCTGCAGGTCGCCATGATCCACTCTCCCCATTTTCGTGGCTACAACCGACCGGGGGCAGAGCTGACCCGGGGTCAACCCGACTGGCGAGAGCAGTTTGATATCGGTGCCGATCGCCCTGCCTTGCTGCGCGCGGCGGGCGACCCGCCCTGGTGGCGGTTGCAGGGGCCGAATCAGTGGCCGGAGGCGCTGCCGACACTGCAACCCGTGCTGACGCGCTGGCGTGGGCAGATGACCCGCATGTCCCGTACCCTGCTCGGGGCTTTTGCCGAGGCGCTCGCACTGTCGCCAGATGCCTTCGATGCCTTGCACGGAGAGCGTCCCAACGAACATATCAAGCTGATCCGCTATCCCGGTGAGCGGGGCGCCACCCAGGGGGTCGGTCCCCACAAGGATTCGGGCTTCCTGAGCTTCCTGCTGCAGGATGACCAGCCCGGCCTGCAGGTGGAGGTGGCGCCGGATCACTGGATCGACGCGCTCCCGCTCCCCGGCACCTTCGTGGTCAACATCGGTGAGCTGCTGGAGCTCGCCAGCAACGGCTACCTGCGGGCGACCGTGCACCGGGTGGTGCCGTCGGCGCCGGGGCAGGAGCGTCTCTCCATCGCCTTCTTCCTGGGGGCCCAGCTCGACGCCGTGGTGCCCGTCTATCCGCTGCCCGAGGCTCTGGCCCGTGAAGCCAGGGGGCCTGCCACCGACCCGCACAATCCGCTGCTGCGGGAGGTGGGCTGGAACTACCTCAAGGGGCGGCTGCGTTCCCACCCTGATGTGGCATTGCGCCACCATGCCGATCTGTTGCCGGCGCCCCGGGCGCTGGCGGTCGGCGAAACCACCCATTGATTGCATGGCAAGGAGCACAAGATGAACAAGCACGGACTGTTTTCCCTGAGCGGCCTGGTATTGGCCCTCGGACTCTCTCTCTCCGCCCAGGCAGCCCAGGCGCTGCGGGTTGCCGCGGATCCACTGCCCCATGCGGATATCCTCGGCGAGGTGAAACGCCAGGACCCTTCGCTGGATCTGCAGGTGATCGAGCTTAGCGGCGGCATCAATGCCAATGCCCTGTTGGTGGCGGGTGATGTGGATGCCAACTACTTCCAGCACGTCCCTTACCTGCGGGATCAGGAGAAGGCGCTCGGCACCGAGCTGGTGGTGGCCGCGACCGTACACGTGGAGCCTCTTGGCATCTATTCGAAGAAGTTCAAGCACCTGAGGGAGGTACCGGAAAAGGCGGTGATCGCTCTGCCCAACAATGTCACCAACCTGAGCCGGGCCCTCTATCTGTTGCAGCACGAGGGGCTCATCACCCTCAAGGCTGGCCATGAAGATCCGGCGCGGGATCTGGCGACGGTGCACGACATCGCCACCAACCCCAAGGCGCTCAAGATCCTGGAGATCGAGGCGCCGCAGCTGCCGCGCTCCCTCGACGACGTGGAGCTGGCGGTGATCAATGGCAACTATGCCCTGGAGGCGGGGCTGGAGCCTGCTCGCGATGCCCTGGGGCTGGAGAGCGCCCAGAACAATCCCTACGCCAACATCCTGGTGACCACCCCGGCGCTCAAGGATGATCCGCGGATCCGCCAGTTGGCGCGGGATCTGGAGTCCAGGGCGATCGCCGACTTCATTCGCAAGAGCTACAAGGGGTCGGTGATCCCGGTGGCCGGGCGGCAGTCATGATAGTGCTGGAGGGGCTCGGCAAGCAGTACCCGGGGCACGGGCAACCCGCTCTGGAGGGGGTGTCGCTCGAGATCCCGGATGGGGCCATCTACGGCATTCTCGGGCGCAGCGGCGCGGGCAAGAGCACACTCATTCGTTGCCTCAATCTGCTGGAGCGGCCAAGCCGGGGCCGCATCCTGTTCGATGGCCGCGACATCACGGCCCTGGAGGGGGCGGCCTTGCGCCGCCACCGTCAGGGGACCGGCATGATTTTCCAGCACTTCAATCTGCTGCACGCCCGCAGCGTGGAGGAGAACGTGGCAGTCCCGCTGGAAATCGCCGGTGTGGCGCGCCGGGAGCGGGCTGCCCGGGTCAGCGAGCTGCTGGAACTGGTGGGGCTTGGCGAGCACCGTCGCGCCTTTCCCTCCCAGTTGTCGGGGGGGCAGAAGCAACGAGTGGGCATCGCCCGCGCCCTGGCCGCCAATCCGCGCCACTTGCTCTGTGACGAGGCGACCAGTGCCCTGGATCCGGAGACCACGGAGTCGGTGCTGGCGCTGCTTGCCGACATCAACCGCCGCCTCGGGATCACCATAGTGCTCATCACCCACGAGCTGGAGGTGGTCAGGGCCATCTGCGATCACGCGGCATTGCTTGAACGGGGTCAGCTGGTGGAAAGCGGCGCTCTGGGCACCCTGCTGGCCAACCCCGACTCCCGCGTGCGGCAGGCCCTGTTGCCGGATCCCGAGATCCTGCGGCGTTTCATGGCGCGTCACGGAGTCACAGAGGAGGTGCGTTTATGCAGAGTCGCCTGAGTGCCGATGCCTTGCTCGAACTGATGTATCAGGGGTCGCTCGAAACACTCTACATGGTGGGAGTGGCGGCCGTGTTCACCCTGCTGCTGGGGTTGCCGACCGGGGTGCTGCTGGTGGTGACCCGTCCCGGGGGCGTGCTGCCCTTGCACCGTCTCAACATGGTGCTGGGGATCGGTATCAACATCGGGCGGTCGCTCCCCTTCGTGGTGCTCCTGATCGCCCTGATCCCCCTGACCCGGCTGGTGGTCGGCACCTCACTGGGCAGCACCGCCGCCATCGTCCCCATCACCCTGGGGGCCTTCCCCTTCTTTGCCCGGGTGGTGGAGAGCGCCCTCGATGAGGTGGACAAGGGGCGCGTCGAAGCCGTGCTCGCCATGGGGGGCAGCGGCTGGCACGTGGTCGTCAAGGCGCTGCTGCCCGAGGCCTTGCCGGCGCTGCTGGCCGGACTCACCCTGACGGTGGTGATGCTCATTGGCTTCTCCTCCATGGCAGGGGTGGTCGGTGGCGGCGGGCTCGGGGATCTGGCGATCCGCTACGGCTACCAGCGCTTTGATGACAAGGTGATGGCAGGGACAGTGGTCATGTTGCTGCTGCTGGTGCAACTGGTACAGGGGGTGGGGGACAGGCTGGTGCGGGCACTGGCCCATCGCCGCTAGGGTCACGGCTTCTCATCAGGCCGGCCGTGAGGTACCAGCCAATAAAAAAGCGAGCCTGGGCTCGCTTTTTTTGCAATCACATCAAGGGGTCAACTTAGTTGACGCGACGCTTGAATTCACCGGTACGGGTGTCGATTTCGATCTTGTCACCGATCTCCACGAAGGCGGCAACGGCCAGCTCGTAGGAGGTGCCCTTCAGGCGGGCAGGCTTGGTCACTTTACCGGAGGTGTCGCCACGGGCGGCCGGCTCGGTGTACTCGACTTCACGCACGATGGTGGTCGGCAGTTCTACGGAGATGGCTTTCTCGTTGTAGAAAGTCACTTCGCAGAGGTCTTCCATGCCGTCTACCAGGTAGTTCAGGGCATCACCCAGGTTGTCTTTCTCGACGTCGTACTGGTTGTACTCGGTGTCCATGAAGACATACAGCGGGTCGGAGTAGTAGGAGTAGGTGCACTCTTTACGCTCCAGCTGAACGACTTCCAGCTTGTCGTCGGCCTTGAAGACGGTCTCGGTGGCGCTGCCGTTCAGCAGACCCTTCAGCTTCATCTTGACCACGGCGGAGTTACGGCCGGATTTGTTGAATTCAGCCTTCTGGACCACCATCGGCTCGGTGCCGATCATGACTACGTTACCAGCGCGGATTTCCTGTGCGGTTTTCATGTAAAAAATTCCTGTTCGTGAAACGGACGGATAAAAACTGCCAGATTATATACGGCTTTCTAAAAATTTCACCAACCTCGTGACGAGATCCCCGTCCGCCAGCAGCCTCTGTGGCCAGGTGCGCCCATGTTGCTGCCATATGGCCGCGTATTGCGGCCATTGTGCCCAGAGTTCACCGGTGTGTTCCCCCCGGTTGAGGGCATGGTTGAAGCGGCGCAGCCACTGACCGGCCGGCGCTGGCAAGGGGGAGAGGTAGTGGTCGAGAAAACCGTCCAGCTTGACCATGTGGGCATCCTCTTCCTGCTGGTAGATATGCCAGAGGAAGGGGCGCCCCGCCCACTGGGCCCGCACGAAGGAGTCCTCCCCGCGCACCAGGTTGAGATCGCAGCTCCACAGCAGGCGATCGTAACCCCTCTGATCGGTCATCGGCAGCAGCTTGATGGTGAGGTTGCCCGCCTGGAGCAGATCTCCGGCCCGGGCACCGGGAATGGCCTCTGCCAGCCCTGCGCCGATGAGCACGTCGTCGAGGGAGCGCCCCAGCGGCAGCAGCAGGGTGACGGGGGTGACGCTCTGGCGCCAGCCCTCGACCAGGCTCCTGAGCGCCTCGCTCTCGTAGGTGAAGAGGCTGACCCGCAGCTCGTCTTCTCGTTGGGGTGGCAGGCCGAGGCTGGCCCAGTAGGCAGTCAGTCCCGCTTCATCCTGTTGCCAGCGCTCGCGCTCGACGATGAGGCCTCGCTCGCACAAGAGGCCGCCCGTTTTCTGCGTGAAACCCGGGAAGAAGAAGTACTTGTCGAGGCGCCGGCTGCCGACCTGCTGGGGCGAGGCGAGGCCATGGCAATCCTCGACCCAGCTCTCGGCCGAGAGGTACTCCAGGTTGATCCAGCAGGGGGGCGTGGTCTGCTCGGCCATGCGTTCGATAAAGGGGGCGGGCAGCTCGCAGGCAAACGCCTCGATGACCACCCTGGCCGGGGTCATGTCGGCGGGGAGGCGCTCGTGCCAGTGCTGGACATAGATGCCATCGACCCACTGACCGTCCTGTGCGGGGTCGAGCGCCGGGCAGATGCGGGCGAAGCTAGCCAGATCGTCCACCCAGAGCCGCACCTGCACCTCACTCTTCTGCGCCGGGAGCGCGCCTTCCTGTTTGAGCTGGCGGGCGAGTCGCCAGGTGACGCCGATGTCACCGAAGTTGTCGACGACGCAGCAGAAGATGTCCCAGTCGAAGGGGGGGAGAGGGCTTGTCATGGCGCAGGATCCCAGATGCAAAAAAACCGGTGCGCAGGGTAGCACACCGGTTGGTCGGCTTCTAACCGTCAGCGCGTGACGGGGTCTGTGGCAGGTTACTCCTTGCCGTAGACGTTGTTCTCCTGCTCGCGCACCCGGATGAAGGTGGTGCGTTTGGTGAGCTCTTTCAGCTGGCTGGCGCCGACGTAGGTGCAGGTGGATCGCACGCCCCCCAGGATGTCGCGCACCGTGTTCTCCACCGGGCCGCGGTAGGGCAGAAGCACGGTTTTGCCTTCGGAGGCGCGATACTCGGCGACGCCGCCGGCGTGCTTGTCCATGGCGCTGGCCGAGCTCATGCCGTAGAACTTCATGAAGGGCTCGCCATCGACCTCGACGATTTCACCGCCGCACTCTTCGTGAGCGGCCAGCATGCCCCCCAGCATCACAAAGTCGGCACCGCCGCCAAACGCCTTGGCCACATCCCCCGGGCAGGTGCAGCCGCCGTCACCGACGATCTGGCCACCCAGGCCGTGGGCCGCATCGGCACACTCGATGATGGCGGAGAGCTGCGGGTAGCCGACCCCGGTCTTGACCCGGGTGGTGCAGACCGAGCCCGGGCCTATGCCCACCTTGACGATGTCGGCGCCGGAGAGGATCAGCTCCTCCACCATCTCGCCGGTCACCACGTTGCCCGCCAGGATGACGTGGTTCGGGCAGGCCTCGCGGATCTTGCGCAGAAACTCGACGAAGTGCTGGGAGTAGCCGTTGGCCACGTCCACGCAGATGAAGCGCAGGGCGCTGGACATCGCGAGGATCTGGCGGGTCTTGGTGAAGTCCTCCTCCGAGGTGCCGGTGGAGACCATTACGTGGCCCAGCAGGGCCGGGTCGGTCTCATTGACGAAGGTTTGCCACTGCGCAAGGCTGTAGTGCTTGTGCACCGCCGTCATCATCTCGAAGCTGGCCAGGGTACGCGCCATGGCGAAGCTGCCGACGGTATCCATGTTGGCGGCGATGACGGGCACGCCCTGCCATCGGGTCTGGGTGTGCTTGAAGGTGAACTGGCGGGTCAGGCTGACTTGGGAACGGCTCTTGAGAGTAGAGCGCTTGGGGCGAAACAGGACATCCTTGAAACCGAGCTTCAAGTCTTCTTCGATACGCATTGCGAATTCCTTATTGAGCCTTGTGTGAGAGCTCACTTTGCAGTGGCAACTTTTCGGCAGGCGCAAAAAAACCGGTGGTTTTCAGGCCCTCCGGTTTACAGCAGTGTAGGCAAAAATCCCGTCAGAACAAGACTGATAATTCACGCACCGCTGTGGTAGCCTTTGGCGTCACAACCTGAGGATGGCCGCCAGCGTCATCCAGCACCCTGTTCTCCCCTCGTTTTCCTGCTGCATTCCCCACTCACGCGCCGTGCCCGGCATGGATTGTCGCCTGTTGGCACCGCGTCCAGAGCCCGCTCCCCTGCACGCCAGAATCCGGTTGACCCGGCAGTTGGCTGTGATACATCTGGGCGCAAGACTGACAAGGCGAGAGAGCAAAATGGGCAAGAGAATGGTGGCGGCGGCCATGATGTGGGCGCTGTGCGGCAGCGCGATGGCGGCCCAGACCAGCTATGGCTGGATCGAGAAGGGGGTGCTGATGCCCTACGGAGTGGCGGTCAAGATGAAGCTCGATACCGGTGCCCTCACTTCGTCGCTGGATGCCCGCGACCTGAAGCATTTCAAGAAGGATGGCAAGCCCTGGGTGCGCTTCAACCTGGTGCTGACCGATGCCAATACCGACAAGGTGGTGCGCCGGAGCGTGGAGCGACCGGTGGAGCGCAGCGTGACGGTGCGCGGGGCGGGCGGCATGGAGGAGCGCCCGACGGTGACCATGTCCGTCTGCGTCGGGGACCAGGTCTACAAGGAGTGGTTCACCCTGCGGGATCGCAGCAAGATGCTCTACCCGGTGCTGCTGGGACGCCGTCTGCTGGCGGAGCTGGGACCGGTGGATTCGAGCCGGACCTTCACGGTACAGCCCACCTGCGACTAGGGTGGGGCTGCCATGAAAAACGGGGGCCTGGCCCCCGTTTTTCATGGCGTGCGCAAAGGCTGACCCGTCATGCCTGGCGCGAGGCGGGCAGCAGCACGCTCACTTCGAGCCCCCCTTCAGGCCGGTTGTGAATGTCGAGATCCGCTCCGTGAAGCTGGGCGATGCGCGAGACGATGGCCATGCCAAGGCCCACGCCATCCCCCTGCTGGGGATTGACCCGGAAGAAGCGCTCGCACAACCGGGAGAGGGCGGCGGTGGGGATGCCGGGGCCGTTGTCCCGCACATCCACCCGGATCCGGTTGCCCACCTGGCTCACCACCACGGCGACCTCGCCGCCCACCTGGGTGTAGCGCAGCGCATTGTCGATGAGGTTGCCGAACATCAGCTCCAGCAACATCGCCTGTCCCATTACCTGCACCTGTTCGGCGCCCTCCAGGGACAGCTGTTGATCCTTTTTCAGGGCGATGGGGGCCAGGGTCGCCAGGGTGCTCTGCAACAGGGGGAACAGGGGGAGGGCGGTGAGGGCCGGGCTCTGCTGGTTGTCGATGCGGGCCTGGGTCAGCAACTGGCGGATCAGCCGGTCGCTGCGATCGAGGGCCAGGAGCATCTTGCGCAGGGCCTGCTCCCGGCTCTGATCATCCTCGGCCGTCATGGCGTTCTCGCTGTGGATGCGCAGCACCGCGAGGGGCGTGCGCAGCTCGTGGGCGGCCTCGTTGGTGAACTGTTTCTCCCGATCAAGGGTGTCAGCGAGGGCGTGCATCAGCCGGTTGATCTCCCCCACCAGCGGCGTCAGCTCCTCGGCCTTGATGGCAAGATTGAGGGGGCTCAGGTTGGCGGGATGACGCTCGCCGATGGCTTGCGCCAGCTGGTGCAGCGGTGACAGCCCCCGGGTGATCAGCCACCACAGCAGACCGAGCAGGAAGGGCAGGGTGATGAAGAGGGGCAGCATGGTGAGGGTGGCCATCTTGCTGGCCAGCTCGCTGCGTTCGTCATCCCGCTCCGCCACGATGAGCCAGGTCTGTTCACCTTCGTTGTAGAGGGTAAAGGTGCGCCACTCGTGGTGATCCTTGGTCTCGCTGTTGAAGCCCCGCTCCAGGGTGGTCAACGGTTGGGCCGGGGCATTGGGCGAGCGCAGCAGCACGGCGCCCTGCTCGCTCAGCAACTGGAAGTAGAGGTTGTGTTCGAATTCATGGCCATAGGGGGTGAATTCGTTGTCCTGGCCGAACTGGAAGAAGCCGCCCTTCTCGATGTGGGGCGTCTCGGGGACGGCCTGCACCCACTCCTGGTACACGGTGCCGTTGCGCGGCAGCTCGCCGCTCTGCTTGAGATAGCGGCTGAGCAACTGGTTGGTGATGCGGGCGGACTGGGCGAGACGGGCATCAAACAGCTCTTCCATCTCGTGGTTGGCCTGCAGGTAGCCGATAAGGCCGCTGATGGCGAGGCTGAGGCTGACCAGGGCCAGGATGCCGGAGAGCAGGAAACGGCGGATGGAACGGACACGGCTCATGGGGCGGAGGCTCCTCTTGCGCCCTGGACGTCGAGCTGGGGCACGATGTAACCGACGCCGCGAATGTTGCGGATGAGCTCGGGGAAGAATTTCTTGCGCAGATGGTGAATGTGCACCTCCACCGCGTTGCTCTCTGCCCCCTCGTCCCAGCCGTAGAGGCTCTGTTGCAGTTGATCCCGGCTCAATACCCGGCCGCTTTGAGTGATGAGCTCCTGCAACAGCTTGTACTCGTGGGGGGTGAGCTTGACCGGCTCGCCCCGATAGGTGACCTGCTGTGACGCGGGGAAGAGCTGCAGCTCCCCGTACTCCAGCACCGCCTGGGCCTGCCCCTTGCTGCGCCGCACCAGGGCGCGCAGCCGGGCGTTGAGCTCCTGCAGGGCGAAGGGTTTGACCATGTAGTCGTCGGAGCCTGCATCCAGCCCCAGCACCCGGTCGTCCAGGGCATCACGGGCGGTCAGGATGAGCACGGGCAGGATCTGCCCCTCCCGGCGCAACTTGCGCAGCAGGCTGATGCCGTCGATGTCCGGCAGGTTGAGATCCAGGACAAGGGCGGCAAACTCCTCGCTCTTGAGCGCCGAGAGGGCCGGCATCCCCTGCTGGAGCCAGTCCACCGTGTAGCCGCTGCTGCGCAGGGCATCCACCATGCCGTCTCCCAGCATCACATCATCTTCCACCAACAGGATCCGCATTGTTCTCTCCCTCAAACGACACTGCCCACCAGTATGCAAGCTGGTGGGCAGAGTTGAAATAGCACACTGTGCTGCTTGTGTTTACAGCTTGGCGAGACGCTCGCGAATTTCCATTCTGCGGCCCTCGTCCGCCACCTCGCGGCCAGGGCGCGCCGGGGCGGCCAGGGCCTTGTCCAGATAGACCTTCGCCTGTGCCTTGTCACCCTGATCCAGCAGGAAGTCGCCGTAGAAGAAGTTGGGGTCGATGCCGGTGGGATTGATGGCCAGCGCCTGCTTGAGCAGCTTCTCCGCCTTTTCGTCGTCACCAAAGCCCACCGGCCAGCCCGGTACCTGGTAGTAGAGGGAACCCAGGCTGGTGTAGGCCGAGCCTTCCAGCGCCTTGGGATCCTGCTTGATGGCGATCTCGAGCTTGGCCTTGGCCTCCTTCACCAGACCAAGGGCGCCGAGGCCGCCCTTGGCCCCCGCCCAGGTGCTCTTGACGATGGCGGACCAGATCAGCAGATCGGTGCGAAATGCCTCCTTGGCACTCGCCTCATCGGCCTTGGCACTCAGGCTCTCCAGGCAGCTCTCCTTGGCGTTGCCGGTCTGCTGGTACTGGCAGTGGGCCCACTCCTGCTGAATGGTGGGCAGGGCATCGGCGGCCTGGGCCAGACCGCTTGCCAACAGGCCTCCCAGGGCGAGCAACAGGGGGCCGTGACCAAATCTGGGACGGAAAGTGGCGTGCTTCATCTCAATGTTCCTTCTCGTTTGTCGCACAGGCGGGATCGCTCCTGTGATCGGGGGTAGGGGAGGCGGTGCGGCGGGCGTGGCGCTCGATGATCGGGCGCTGCTTGGCCAGGGCCATGTCCACCAAGGCGGGCAGCAGGCCGTTGAGCCGCACAAAGAGCTTTTCCGGCCAGCCGAGCCAGCGGCGGCGGGTTTCGTTGCACAGGGCGATGACGGCCTCCTCGGCCACGTCCTGTGGGCTGTCGGTCCGGGTGCCGAGCTCGGCATTCATGGCATAGGCCGCCTCGGAGTTGAGGTGGGTGCGGGTGGCGCGGGGGGCAAAGTGCAGCACCTTGATGCCGGTTCCCTCCAGCTCCCGCCCCAGGGACTCGCTGAAGCCGCGCATGGCGAACTTGCTGGCGCAATAGACGCTGTAGCCGGCAAAACCGATGGCCCCGAGGCTGGAGCCGATGTTCATGATGATGGCGGGCTTGCGCAGCCGGGGCAGCAGGGCCCGGGTGAGCTGGATGGGCGCCTCGACGTTGAGCAGCAACTGGCGTGTCACCTGCTCGCTGCTCTGATCTTCCAGCCAGGCGAACTGGTTGCAGCCCGCACTGTTGATGAGCACGTCCAGCCCCTCGTCCAGGGCCGGATGTTGCAGCAGCTGCGCCCGCTCATGGGGAGAGCCGAGATCGGCCGTCACCGTCTGGTGGCGATCCGGATGAGGCAGCTCCCGGCGCAGGCGCTCCAGGGCGCTGGCCCGACGACCGTGCAGCAGCAGATGGGCACCCTGGGCCGCCAGTTCATGGGCCAGGGCTTCACCAATGCCGCCACTGGCGCCAGTCAGCAGTATGCGTTTGCCTTCAAGCTTCATTGGCATGATCCCGTGAGCTGATAGAGCATGTCGCCATAGAGGCGGTAGACCACCTTGGCGGCGTGAATGATGGCGGCCTGATCGGCGGCATCTTCCACCCGGTTCATCAGGGATTCGAAGAACTTGAGGTGCTCCTGGTCCAGGGCCCCGTGGGAGCTCAGGTAGCTCATGGCCTGGGGCGGCAGACCCAGACCGCTCTTGAGCTGGTCGGCGACGGTCAGGGCGATGGCAACGCTGGTGCCTTCCAGCACCTGCACCATGCCGAAGAAGCCCATGGGGTTGCCGCGCTGGATCTGGTCGTAGAGGAAGGCCACCATCAACTCGATGGGCAGGCCCGGCTGGCCGTGGCGCACCGCCTCGGCATCACCGCCGCAGGCACGGATGTCGTTCAGGATCCACTCCTGATGGCCGTACTCCTCGTCGATGTACTCCCTGATGGCGCCACGCACCCATTCGTACTCCTGCCCCAGCTTGCCGCCGGTGGCCATCAGGAGCGGCACCGTGTGGCGCACGTGGTAGTAGGCCTGTGCCAGGAAGGCGAGGTAGGTGTCACGGCTGATGTCGCCGCGGCGGCAGGCCTCGATGATGGGGGCGTTGAACAGGCGTTCGCGCTCGCAGGCGGTGGCTTGTTGCAGGGTCTGGTAGAAGCTCATGAGGTCTCTCCTGTGAGGCATTGGCTGATCTGCCGGGAAAAATGGTGATAAATCTCGTTGCGACGGGGGCGCCCGTTGGCCGTCAGCAGGCCAGGGAGCTGATCCAGGGCGACCGGCAACCAGTGATGGATGCGGGCGTAATCGGGCAACTGCTGGTTGAGCCGGGCAATCTGCTCTGGCAATTGGGACTGGCTGCCCGGCAGCGGCTGGATAAGGGCCACGTTGGCGGGCTGACCATCACCGAAGATGACGATGCGGGCGATGGCCGGGCAGAGCTGGGCCTGGGCTTCCACCCACTCCGGGGAGAAGTTGCGGCCAAAGGCGGTGATCTGCACGTTCTTCTTGCGCCCCGTGATATGGAGATAGCCCTCCTCGTCGATCCGACCCAGATCCCCTGTGGCGATTTGGCTGCCCGTCTCGCCCTCTTCCCCCAGGTAGCCCAGCATGGCGCTGCCGCTGACCATGACTTCGCCGTCTACGGCGATCGTCACCTGGCAGTGGGGCAGGGGCAGGCCGACGCTGCCGGGACGATCCCCGTGGGGGCCGTTCAGGGCGACCACGGAGCCGCATTCGGAGAGACCGTATCCCTCATAGACCGGCAGCCCCGCCGCACGGGCGTGAGCGATGAGTTCGGGGGCGACCTTGCCGCCGCCCACGGCGACGAAGCGCAGGGTGCCGAGCTGTGTCGCCAGGGCAGGGGTATTGAGGCACAGGGCCAGCAGCAGGCGCAGCAACTCGGGTACCAGCACCAGGCTGTGGCTGGGCCAGCGCAGCAGTGCATGGGCCAGGGCCGCAGGATCCAGCTTGCTGGAGCCCGAGAAGCCGAGTTCCCCCAGGGAAGGGATGCGGCTGCAGGCGCCGGTCAGCAGCGGTACATACAAGCCGGTCAGGTTCTCCAGCAAGGTGGTGAGGGGCAGCAGGGTCAGGTGTTTCTCAACCCGGGCAGGGGCCACCCGCAGGGCAAGGGATCCGCAGACCGCCGTCATCTGTTCCAGCGACAGGCAGACGCCCTTGGGTTGCCCCGTGGTGCCCGAGGTATAGGTGATCTTGGCGGTGCCCGCCGGCAGCTCGGGGAGGCGGGCCGGGATGCGGCGCCACAGGGGCACGGCCTGCTCATCGGGTCTGCTTGCCATGAGCACGAGGGGCGAGCCGGCTTGCCACCCCTGGTGCTCCGGGCCGACCAGGGCGTCTGCTCCGCTGCTTTCCAGCAGCCACGTCTGCTGCGCCGGACTGAAGAAGTGGGGAACCGGGATGACCACGATGCCGGCCCAGGTGCAGGCGAGATCGATCAGCGCCCAGGGCAGGCCGTTGTCGAGTTGCAGGGCCAGGCGGCGGATGCCGGCCCCTTGCAGCACTCCAGCCAGTTGCTGGATCTGCTGCCACAGGCTCTGGTAATCCAGCTCACCCTGGCTGCCTAGCAGCGCAGGCTGGTGCGGGGTCTGGCTGGCATGGTGGGCGATGGTGTCGAACAGCGTCATTGCGCGCACCTCCTGTCGATGTCGGCATGGTTAAAAAGGCGGGGCATGGGCCCCAGCAGGTTGAGCAGCAGGCTGCTCTGTGCGAGCACCTCGCGCCCCTGGTTGATGTCGCCTGCCATCACCTTGGGCTGGCAGCGGTAGTATTCGCCCCAGGCGCTGGCATCCTCCCCCACCTGATGGGCCTCTGCGAGTGCCAGCTCCACCGGGTTGAGACGCAGGCGGGTAAAGCTGTTGCGCAGCTTGGCTGTGCCGGTGAACACCACGTAGTCCAGGGCGTTGTCACACAGCAGACGACACAGCGCGGCAAACATCAGGCGGGCGTGACCCGGTTCGCTGCAAGCAAGATTGCCCACTTCGATGATGCGGTGGCGGGCCGGACGTACCCCGAGACGGGTCTCGATGGCGGCTTCGACAGGCTGCTCCAGATATTGCTCCAGATAGAGCGGTTGCTCGTGTTCGCCATGGCAGGCCTGGTTAAGGCCGCAGGCACCGACCAGCACGCCATCTGCCCGGTAGAGCCCGAGCAGGCAGGGCAGAAAATGGGGAATGCGGGCGTTGAACTCGAGGGTGTAGGCGGCCTGGATATAGGTTTGCAGCGCCATGACCTGCTGCGGGGATTCGGCCAGGATCAACCGGTAGGGGGCTTGGATCTCGATGGTCATGGTTGGCTCCTTCTCTTGCGATGGGATGAGAGTAAAAGGGCAAACTTAAGAAACCCTTAAGGCGCAAAAAAAGACGAAAAAAACTGGCGGGGGTGAACGGGGGTCGATGGGGGCTCCAGACAAAACAGTTGCCAGCAGCGGGCGTGGCAGGCAATCTGCCCCGCTGTCGCCACCCGAGGAGCTGCCATGTCATCCCCTGTTCACTGTCCCCTGTGTCTCTCCCCTCGGCGCCATGCCCTGCCGGTGGCGGGCAAGGGCTATTACCGCTGCCTAGCGTGCGAGCTGGTCTGGATGGACGAGGCGGACCACCTGGACGAGGGGGCCGAGAAGGCGGTCTATGACGGGCACGACAACCGGGTGGACGATCCCCGCTACCGGGCCTTTCTGATGCGTGCCTTTGGCGAGGTGCTGGCCCGGGTGTCGCCTCCTGCCAGCGGCCTCGATTTTGGCTGCGGCCCCGGGCCCGCCCTCATCGCCATGGGGCGGGAGGCGGGCTTCGAGATGGCGGGCTACGACAAGTTCTATGCCGACGACCCAGAGTGCCTGACAAGGCAATACGACTTCATCACCAGCACCGAGGTGATAGAGCACATCGCCACCCCCCGCGCCGTGCTGGACACGCTCTGGGACTGCCTCAAGCCCGGCGGGGTGCTGGTGTTGCAGACCCAGCGGGTGCTGGGGGACGAGCGCTTCAAGACCTGGCGCTATCGCCACGATCCCACCCACATCGTCTTCTTCGCCGAGGCCTCGTTCCGTGCCCTGGCGGTCCGCTGGCAGGCAGAGGTCGAGTTTCCCCACGCGGATGTGGCGGTGTTCACCAAACCCTGAGCCGGGCGTTTTCATTTGGCCATGAGTTGGGCATGCTGGTGGCCTGATACCCAGGAACGGATGCCCCTATCTCCATGTCGATCCCCCACCTCTCATTGCAAGACGCTCGCCACCTGCAACTGGCGGCCCAGGGGCTGCTGACCCCGCGCCGCGCCAGAGCAACCCCCGCCGACCTGCTCGCCTGCATTCGCCGCATGGCGTTGCTGCAGATAGACACCATCTCCGTGGTGGCCCGCAGCCCCTATCTGGTGCTGTTCAGCCGTCTCGGTCACTACGATCCGCGCTGGCTGGAACAACTGCTGGCCGATGGTGACCTCTTCGAATACTGGGCTCATGAGGCCTGTTTCGTCCCCCGGGAAGATTACCGGCTGCTGCGCCATCGCATGCTGGATCCCGCCGCCATGGGCTGGAAGTTCTCCGCCCAGTGGCTCAAGACCCACGGCGGCGAGATAGCGCAGATAGTGGAGCGCATTCGCCAGGATGGCCCGGTGCGGGCGGCAGACTTCGAGCGCAAGGGGGGCAAGGGCAACGGCTGGTGGGACTGGAAGCCGGAGAAGCGCCATCTGGAGGTGCTGTTTACCGCAGGTCAGCTGATGGTGCGCGAACGGCGCAATTTCCAGCGGGTTTACGATCTCGCCGAGCGGGTCATGCCGGAGTGGAATGACGAGCGGGATCTGCCGAGTCCTGATCTCGCCCGGCGGGACATGGTGCGAGCCAGTTGCCGGGCGCTGGGGCTGGTCAAGACCGGCTGGGTGGCGGATTACTATCGCCTTAAACGGGGGAAATACGACGCCCTGCTCCACCAACTGACGGACGAGGGGGAGCTGTTGCCGGTACGAGTGGAGGGGTGGCAGCACGGAGCCTTCGTTCATGCCTCCCTGGCCGATGAGCTGGTCCGGGCCCAGGCGGGCACCCTCAAGGCGAGCCACACCGCCGTGCTCTCGCCCTTTGACCCGCTGGTGTGGGATCGCAAGCGGGCCAGCGAGTTGTTTGGCTTTGACTATCGCATCGAGTGCTATACCCCGGCCCCCAAGCGCCAGTACGGTTATTTCGTGCTGCCGTTGCTGCATCGCGGCAAGCTGGTGGGCAGGATGGACGCCAAGGCCCATCGCAAGGAGGGGGTGTTTGAGGTCAAGAGCCTCTATCTGGAAGACGGGATCAGGGTGACCCGGACCCTGGCCCAGGATCTGGGCAAGGCCATCCATAAGCTGGCGGAGTGGCACCAGACCCCGACCCTGCGCTACGGCGCCATCCCTGCGCCCTTGCAGGCTCAATGGCAGGAGGTGGCACGCTGAGGAAGGACGCCTACCCTCGCATCAAGCCGGGCAGCACCAGCGCAACGGCCGCGGCGATGCGCGCGCGAATGTCGCTGCCCGGCGCCAGCAAGCCGAGCGCCATCTGGCGCAGCGGCTCCGCCATGGTCATCGCCAGCAACAGATCGCTGGTTTGGCCGGTGTCCAGCTCCCGCAGCCAGCCCAGTTGCTGCTGGCGCTGTAGCCACACCGCCAGCGTCGCTCTGCCACGGGCAATACCGTTCTCCTGATAGGCCGTCAGCAGGGCATCCCGCCCCGCGAACTCATGCTGCAGCAGCCGGAACATGCCCACCGCCGGTGCGCTCAGCACCTGTCCCGCTATGGCCTGCAAGCCCAGCTCCAGCATCTCCCCCAGCGCGCCTGGATGAGCGGCATCCTGCTCGAAGGCCGGCTGGAAGGCATCGGTCCAGCTGCGCACCGCCTGCGCTATTAGCTCGTCGCGATTGGCGGCGAAGCGGTAGAGGGTCTTCTTGGCAACCCCCGCCTCTTTGGCCACCGCATCCACGGTCGCAGCGCTGTAGCCTCCCTTGAGCAATAAGGTCAGCGTCGCCTCGGCGAGGGCGGCGCGAAGGTCGGCTTCCGGGGTGACCGGACGGCCTCGTGAGCGTGTTTCTTCATCGTTCTGGTGCGACATATGGGCTCCTGGAAAGCATTGACAGACTAAGCATACAGGCATAGCGTAATTTAAGAAACGAACATCGTTTCCTAAATTTATGGGAGTCATATCATGCATCCTTCTGCCCTGTTTGCCCCCTGGGGCGTCAATGACATCAATGAGTTGCTCAGTCCGCAACCCCTTCGCCTGGAAATGGGTCTGACCCGCAGCACCGACGGCCTGCTGACGGTCGCCATCCGCACCGATCTGCACGGCTGCAAGGGGCGCATGCTGGATTGGTGGTTCACCTTCTTCGAGACGACCCAGCACATCAGGTGGTGGCACCCCCACGACCACGTCGAGCACCGGGGCTGGGATCATCACTGGAAAAAAGGGGAGCGCTTCGTGGGAGCCAGCATAGAGGCGGTAGAGTGGCTTGCCGAGCTGCCGCCGGTGGCAGCTCGCCTCAAGTTCCACGGCGCCGAAGAGGTGTTCGCCCCGCAATCGCTACACGAGGCGCGGGAGACGCAGGCTCTCTCTGCCGCCATCTGCGCCCGTATCGGCTTTGGCGACGAGGTAGCGCTGGATGACAACGGTGCGCCGCTGGATGGCGAGATGCTGCACCTGGCGCGCGATACCCCCTATGGCTGTGTGCTGCGCAGTCGTTTTCTGCTGGGCAAGGCCTGCGCCAATCCGTTTGACGAGGTGCCGGACGAGATAGGCTTCAACCTGATGCGCCACTGCTACAGCGAATTCAGCTATCTGGCGCAGTTTCTGCCGTCGCTCTACTACGCGGAAAACGGTCGTGAGCCGGCACCGAGGCTCTGGTGACGGATGCCGAACGAGTGCGCAGGCCAGCTGCCGGATGGAGATGAGCCGCGGAAGATGGTCATAAAAAAACCGGGCACTGGGCCCGGTTTGTCATGCAGTCAGGATGTGCTTACTGGAGCACCAGCACCATCAGCAGGCCGACGGTGATGGCGGACACCAGGAAGGCGAAGCCATAGAACACATAGTGGTGCAGCTTGGTGGTGTGGATCCCCAGATCATGCAGGCCGTGGTAGATGCGGTGCATGCCGTGCCAGACGGGCAGGGCGATGATCACCAGCAGGATGCAGGCACCCCACCAGGAGCTGGCGAATGCCAGCACGCGCTCGTAACTCATGGTCTCCACATCCATGATGCCCATGGGCACCAGCAGACCTGTGATGAGGACAATGACCGGCAGCAGCATGGCAACCACCATGCCACCCGCACCAAACAGACCCCAGTAAATTGGCTCGTCAGAACGTCTCATATTTTTTCCTCAAATCATGATTGAGTGATCGTGGCCAACGTTTCTGAGTGAGAGCCCGGTACCAAACAGACACCAATAACCGGGTTCGTCAGAACGTCTTATGGTTTTCTCCTCAGGCCACGATGATCAGGACAAGCAGGGATACCGCCGCCAGCGCCACATACTGGGCGATGACGATCGGCTTCTCCGGCACCAGGTCTTCGCCACGGAAGATGCGCATGGCTTTCGGGGCCAGGGCGAACCAGGTCTTGGCGTGGAACAGGCAGGCTGCCAGGGCGATGACGTGGAACAGGATGGCAATGGGGCTCTGCAGGGATTCCAGCCAGCCATTGAATGCCTCCTGACCCTGTACCAGGCGCAGCAGACCCCACATCAGCACGACGGCGTAGATGGAGACGAAGATGCTGGTGCCTTCGCGGATCATGTAACCGGTGTAGAAGGCATTCTTCAGCCACCAGTCTTTCTTCATTTCGCGCACGTAAGGCTTACGTTTGCTCTGGGTGTTGTTCATGGTCTCACTCCTGGTCTCAATCCGGCTTGAACATGGCGATCATGTAGTCCTTGGCGCTCTCGACCTTGCCAAGCTGGATGGCGGCGGCCGGATCCACGCCTTTCGGGCACACTTCGGAGCAGTAGCCCACGAAGGTACAGCCCCAGACGCCCTCGTCCTGGCTGATGATCTTCATCCGCTCCCTGGACGCGCTGTCGCGGTTGTCGGCGTTGTAGCGATAGGCCAGTGCCAGGGCCGCCGGACCGGTGAACTTCTTGTTGATGCCATATTGCGGGCAGGCCGCGTAGCACAGACCGCAGTTGATGCACATGGAGAACTGGTGATACTTCGCCATGTCAGCCGGCGTCTGGGTGTACTCGCCATCGCACAGGCTGCGCGGCTCAGACGGGATGATGTAGGGCTTGATGCTCTCCAGCTTCTCGATGAAGTCGGACATGTCGACCACCAGATCGCGCTCGATGGGGAAGTTGTTGAGCGGCTCGATAGTCATCTTGCCAGGCAGGTAGTCGCGCAGGAAGGTCTTGCAACCGAGTTTCGGAATGCCGTTGACCATCATGCCGCAGGAGCCGCAGATCGCCATCCGGCAGGACCAGCGGAAGCTCAAGGTGGAGTCCAGATGATCCTTGATGTATTGCAGCGCATCCAGCAGGGACATCTCTTTGAGGTAGGGCACCTGGAAGGTCTGCATCCAGGGCTCGTTATCCTGCTCGGGACGGTAGCGCAGGATTTCAATTTCGATCATCTCAGCCATTCTTCTTAGCCTCGTCTTGTTTCTCACCCTCGGAACCGTACACGCGCTTGGCCGGTTGGGATTTAGTGATCTTCACATCGGAATAGTCGATGGTCGGGGCCCCTTCGCCGTTGTAGAAGGAGAGAGTGTGCTTGAGGAAGTTGACGTCATCGCGCTCCTCGTAACCGTCCAAACGCTGGTGGGAACCGCGGGACTCTTTGCGGTTGATGGCGGAGTGCGCCATGGCTTCCGCCACGTCCAGCATGTAGCCCAGCTCGATGGCGTACAGCAGGTCGGTGTTGAAGACCGAGGACTTGTCGTTGATCTTGATCTTCTTGTAACGGGCTTTCAGCTCGTTGATCTTGTCGATGGTACCCTGCATCAGCTCTTCGGTACGGTAGATACCGACACCGGCTTCCATGGACATGCCCAGTTCGTTGCGGATATCCGCCGGGTTTTCGGTGCCGTCAATGTCGAGCAGGGAGAGGTGCTGCTTGATGAGCGCCTCGGCCTTGGCGACCAGCGCCTGGGTGTTGCCGTGTTGCTGGGTGGCGGCAAACTCGGCTGCCTGCTCACCGGCCACCTTGCCGAAGACCACGATCTCAGACAGGGAGTTGGAACCCAGACGGTTGGCGCCGTGCAGACCGACGGAGGCACATTCGCCAGCGGCATAGAGACCGGCCAGACGAGTGGCGCACTTGCCGTCGGTTTCGATGCCACCCATGGTGTAGTGGGCGGTCGGACGTACCGGAATCGGCTCTTTTACCGGATCCACACCCACATAGGCCTTGGCCAGTTCGCAGATGAAGGGCAGACGCTCTTTCAGGTACTTCTCGCCAAGGTGGCGCAGGTCGAGGTGAACCACGTCGCCCATGGGGCCCTGGATCACGCGGCCTTTTTGCTGCTCCTGCCAGAAGGCCTGGGAGAGACGGTCGCGCGGACCCAGCTCCATGTGCTTGTTCTTCGGCTGGCCGACCGGGGTTTCCGGGCCCAGACCGTAATCTTGCAGGTAGCGATAGCCATCCTTGTTGAGCAGGATGCCACCCTCACCACGACAACCTTCGGTCATCAGGATGCCGGTGCCCGGCAGACCGGTCGGGTGATACTGGACGAACTCCATGTCCCGCAGCGGTACGCCGTGGCGGTAGGCCAGGGCCATGCCGTCACCGGTGACGATGCCGCCGTTGGTGTTGTAGCGATAGACACGACCTGCGCCGCCGGTGGCCAGCACCACGGACTTGGCCTGGATGAAGCGGGTGATGCCGTTCTGGATGTCAAAGGTGACGACACCCTGGACACGGCCATCTTCCACGATGAGATCCAGACAGAAGTGCTCGTCGAAGCGCTTGATGGTCGGGTACTTGATGGAGGTCTGGAACAGGGTGTGCAGGATGTGGAAGCCGGACTTGTCGGCGGCGAACCAGGTGCGGGGGATCTTCATCCCGCCGAAACGGCGCACGTTGGCCTTGCCGTCCGGTTTGCGGCTCCAGGGGCAACCCCAGTGCTCCAGCTGGATCATCTCGTTGGTGGCGTTGTTGACGAAGTACTCGACTACGTCCTGCTCACACAACCAGTCACCACCGGAGACGGTGTCGTTGAAGTGGTTTTCCAGGGAGTCGTCATCGCGGACGACGCCTGCGGCGCCACCTTCGGCGGCCACTGTGTGGCTGCGCATCGGATAGACCTTGGAAATCAGGGCGATTTCCAGCTCCGGGTGGGCTTCTGCAATGGCGATTGCGGCACGCAGGCCACCGCCACCGGCACCGATGATGGCAACATCGGTCTTGATAATATCCACATCTGCCTCCTTAGGGATAGATTTGCTGGGCACGATTTTGCTCTATGAAAAAAATTCAGGCTTGATGCAAGTCAAACTGCTTTGTTTTAGTGCTTGGCAACGGTGGTTTTTATTAAAACCACCCCATTCCTTGGATGAAAATGCCGTCATTATCGCCATCCATCAGTGATCTGGATCAGCCGTACTCGCTACTCTGGTGATTTTAACTCCAAGATTATACGTAGTTTTCTTTCAAAAAAATGAGAAATGCCTCTCTTTTTGGGTATTACCCATAAAGTTTTTAAGTTTTTTATCAAAACAGTTTAATGATAACTATTATCACGATGACATATCGAGATTAGGCATCAAAAAAGTAATGTGAATATAGCCATGGCAGACTGCGCCCGTCTCCCACACATGGGCAAAAGGAGATGTCGATCACAGGGTTGAGGGTCTCGAAAGGGGATTATAACCGTTGAAACAAAAAGGGTTTATAAAAAAGGGGCCTGAACGGCCCCTTTCTTCCCATGGTCGATCAGATGCGGAACATGCCGACCTGATTATTCAATTCACCTGAAATATTTTTAAGCTGGGCCGACAGATTGCGGGAGCTGTCTGCATCCACTGCCAGCTCGTCCGAGACATCCTTGACCGCCTGGATGTTGCGGCTCACTTCGTCGGTGACGGCACGCTGTTCCTCGGCGGCGCTGGAGATCTGGGTCGCCATGTCGGAGATCTGGTTGATGGAGGTGGTGATCTGCTCCAGCGCCTGGGTCGCATCGTTGGCATCTTCCACGCTGTTCTGGGCCAGCAACTGACCCTCGTGCATGGTACTGACGGCGCCCTGGGTGTTGCGCTGCAGGGTCTCGATCATGCTGCGGATCTCGACGGTGGAGCTGTGGGTGCGCTGGGAAAGCACCCGCACCTCGTCGGCCACCACGGCAAAGCCGCGTCCCTGCTCGCCAGCCCGGGCGGCCTCGATGGCGGCGTTGAGCGCCAGCAGGTTGGTCTGCTCGGCGATACCCTGGATGGTGGAGAGGATGGTGTTGATCTCCTGGGCGTTCTTCTCCAGTTCCTGAATGATGCCGGAGGCCTGCTTGACCTGGGTGGCGAGATCCGTGATGGAGCGCTGGTTGCGGGCAATCACCTGCTTGCCGTGCTCGCAACTGCTGGAGGAGCTGCGGGCCGCTTCCGCGGTCTGCTCGGCGTTGCTGGCCACTTCGACGGCGGTGGCGGACATCTCGTGCACTGCGGTCGCAATCTGGGAGATCTCGTTTTGCTGGCGGGCCAGCCCCTGGTTGGATTTCTCCGCCATGTCGTGGGAAGACCTGGCCTGCTGGTTGAGCTGGGTGGAGGAGTTGGAGATGTCCTGCACCATGACGTGGATGCGCTCGATGAAGGTGTTGACGTGCTTGGCGACGGTACCGACCTCGTCTTCACGCTCGATCTTGATGCGACGGGTGAGATCGCCGTTGCCGCGGGAGAGATCGGCAATTGCCTCGCCCAGGGTTTTCAGCGGCGCCAGGGAGCCGTTGATGGCGACATAGGAGAAGCTCGCCACGATGAGGATGGTCAGCAATCCCTGAATGAGGGCGGAGGTGACCATGCGGGAGACGGACTGGTAGGCGACCGCTTCGTCCACCACGATGCCGAAATACCAGTTGGTGTTGGGGATCTCGGTGAGGTCGAACACGCTCGCCTTGCCGCTGATATCCATCTCGGAGATGGTGTTGTCATGGGCTAGCTCGTTGACCTTGGCTGCCGTCAGCTCCGGGGAGATGGCGGTGGCGGGTTTGAGGGTCAGATCCTTGTCCGGGTGGGCGATGATGGTGCCGTTGCTGTCCACCAGAATGGCATAGGTGCCTTCCGAGTTCATGGCGAGCACGTCTTTCACCAGACCGTCGATGGAGACGTCACCGGCGATGACGCCGTCGGTGTTGCCGCGACTGAAGGGCTCGGCGATGGTGATGATGAGCTGGCCGGTGGTGATGTCGGCATAGGGGGCCGTGATGGCGAGCTTGCCGGCGGCCATGGCGTCCTTGTACCAGGGGCGCTGGCGCGGATCATAGCCGGCCGGCAGATCGGTCGGCTTGCTCTGGATCATCCGGCCATCCTTGGTGCCCACGTAGACGAGATCGAAGTTGCCCGCATTCATGGACTGGGCCAGGTGGCTGAGGGGCTCGTCTTCCTTGGCGAAGGCTTCCTTGGTGGCGGTGACGAGATTGATGCGGGCGTCGAGCCAGCGGGAGATCCCCTTGACGTTGGCGACCGAGCTGTCGTCGATGAAGCTCCAGATCAGCCGCTGGGTTTCACTGCGCAACTGGGAGGTGTTGTACCAGACCTGCAGGCCGGTGATGACCAGAATGATGGCCCCGATGGAGAGGACCAGCTTGTTCTTGATGGATAGGTTCATGTTTACATCCTTGTGAGCGTCAGTCAGAGATCCATGGTGTTTGTTATTGTTATGAGCCAACTCTGTATCGGCTGGCTATGGACTTTATGTATCCCGGTGCACCGCATTTTTTCAATTCTTTTCACCTCCTTGTGGCCTGCCAGGCCGCGCCGATACTCAGCTGAATCGATCTGGCCGGTTGGTGAAGATACCATCGACACCCATGCTGGCGAGGGCGCTCCCATCACTCACTTCGTCGACTGTATAGACCAGGATCTTGAGCCCCCGGCGATGGGCATCCGCCACCAGGGTCTCGTCGACGAAATCCACGTCGCAGTTCAGTGACCAGGCCCCCAGCGTCTCGGCGAAGGCGGCGCCGTCGAGGGGCAGGCTGGCCGTGAGGGCGCCGATCCTGATTTCCGGTCGCAGTCCCTTGAAGCGTAACAGCTCGCGATGATGAAAGGAGGAAACGATCCAGTGCGCCTGGGTAAAGCCAAGCTCGGCCTCGGCCCGCCTGGTCAGGGCGGCCACCGGCTCGGCGGTGTGGGCGCCCTTGAGCTCGATGTGCAGTTCGCAGCGCCCCGCCACCAGTGCCATCACCTGCCACAGGGTCGGGATCCGCTCCCCGTCCCCCGCATCCAGGCTCGCCAGGTACTCCCGGGATTGCCCGGTCAGCACACCCTGGCCGTTAGTGCAGCGATCCAGTCGCCGGTCGTGGAAGACCCAGAGCTCTCCGTCGGCCCACTGCACGTCCAGCTCGATGGCTTTGGCACCCAGATCCAGCGCCAGGCTCATCGCCTTGAGGGTATTCTCCGGGGCCAGGCCGCTGGCACCGCGATGGGCAATGATCTGCATGATGGCTCCTGTTGTCGTCTTTGGGGGCTTCATCCCCGGCTCATCCGGATGTCGATCTGCTGATGTGGCAGATGCATGCCGACCTGGCCGAGTTTCTCCAGGATCAGGGAATGCACCTCGTGCGTAATGGGCATCCTGTGATCCATGTTGTTGACGTAGAGCCGGATCTCGTAGATGAGGGCCGAGTCGGTGAACTCGATGAGGAACACCTCCGGGGCGGGCGTATCCAGCACCAGGGTGGATTCGCGCACGCTCTGCTCCAGCAGTTGCTGTACCTGCTTGGGATTCTGGGTCAGGCCGATCCGAATGCGCAAGCGGACCCGGGTGATGGCATCGGACAGGGACCAGTTGATGAACTGCTCGGTGATGAAGGCCTTGTTGGGGACGATGATTTCCTTCCTGTCCCAGTCCACTATGGTGGTGGCGCGGGTCTTGATCTTGGTGACGGTGCCGGTGAGATCCCGGATGGTGACGGTGTCACCCAGGCGGATCGGTTTTTCGAACAGGATGATGAGACCGGAGACGAAGTTGGCGAAGATCTCCTGCAAGCCGAAGCCCAGCCCCACAGAGAGTGCTGCCACCAGCCACTGGGTTTTGGACCAGTCGATGCCGAGCATGGAGAAGCCGGTGAGGGCGCCAATCAGCAGCACCAGGTACTTGCTCACCGTGGTGAGGGCGAAGCCGGTGCCGGGGGAGAGGCTCAGGTGCTGGAGCAGGGTGAGCTCCATCAGCCCTGGCAGGTTGCGGGCGGTGACCACCGTCAGGATAAACGCGAAGACGGTCAGCATCAGATCCTGCAGGGTGATGGCGGAGAGCTGCTCGATGCCGGCCACCTTGCTGCTCACCTGCCACACCTCGATGCTGCTGAGGAAGCTGAATGCCGAGTTGAGATCCGACCATTGCACCACCACCAGCATGGTGAAGCCCAGCATCAGCAGGGTGCGCACCAGGCCGAGGGACTGGGCGCTGATGGTATCCAGATCCAGTTCGGGCTCCTCCACCACATCGGGGATCTCGGAGCTGAGATCGTCCTCTTCCCGCTCCCGCTGCGCCAGGATCTCGGCCCGCTTCTGCTTGGCGCGATCGAAGGCGAGTCGGCGGCGCTGGATCAGCATCCAGCGGTGGGCCAGATAGTAGACGAGCAGGCAGCCGAGCCCCGCCAGCAGGCTCAGCTCCAGCTGGCGCAGCAGGGTGCGGGAGGTGTAGAAGTAGCCGAACAGGGCGCCCAGCACCGCCAGCAGCGGGGCCAGCATCAGGCTGTTCCAGATGAAGTGGTGCAGCAGATGGGGCTTGGTCATGTCTGCCTGACCCCAGGTGAGGGGCAGTTTTTCCCGGTTGAGGCGGGCAAAGAAGAGCAGCAGCCAGAGGGCCCCGATGATGAAGGCGAGGCGTCCCAGGGAGTCGTAGAAGGCGTGCTCCTGATAGCTGCTCGCCATGCCCTGCACGAAGAAGCTCGGGATCAGCACCAGCAGCAGGGTACGAAATTGTCCCCATACTCGCTGCACCCGCTCCTTCTGCCAGCGGAAGTGGAGGATGAGGATCCCCTTCTCCAGGGTGAGGTGGCGCGCCACCAGCAGGGCCAGCAGCAGGAACCAGATTTCACCCAGGCCCCGGGCCACCGCCACCGCGAAGGGATATTGCCAGGCGCCGTCCAGCAGGCCGTGCACCATGAGCACCATGGCGGGCAGCGGCAGGGCGGCGAGGACGGAGCGCACCAGCAACCGGCTGGTGAGGCTGAACTTGTCCTGGGTTACCTTGCCGATGCGCGGGGCAATGTAGTGGCTGTATTGAATGAGGTGGCGAGCCAGTTTCAGCCAGCACCAGGCCAGCCCCAGCAGCCCGAGGCCAGCCAGGGTCAGGCTCAGGGGGTTGTTCTCGGCGATGGCCCTGGGCAGTTGCAGCCAGTTGGCCGGGTTGAAGGCAAGGCCGAGGGCGGCCGGGACGCCGAGCAGCACCGCCGGGCTCAGGGGGCGCACGTCCGGCATCCAGAACAGATGACTGGCACTGAGTTCGCGGATCTCGTCGATCTTGCTGTTCTGGCGGCTGTAGAGCAGCTTGAGGCGGGTCTGCTCCTGAATGAGGGTGTCGGAGGCATCGTTGAGCCGGGTCAGCAGTTGCCGCCTCGCCTTGAGCAGGTTGTCCAGCACGGCGCGCTGGGCCCTGTCCAGGGTGATGCCGTCTCCACTGAGCAGGCTGTTGCGCAGCTGGACCGGATCCTTCAGGGCATCCTGCTCGGTCTCGTACTGGTATTTGGCCATGCGCGCCTTGACGATGGCTGACTCCAGCCGCTCCAGCGGGAAGTAGGCGGGCAGATCGGCCAGCTTGCTGCGCAGGTTCTCGCCGTAGGCGTTGCTTATCTGCAACCACTCCAGCTGTTCGCGTACCGAATTGACCAGCTCGTTGAGCCCGGAGAGGGAGGTGTCCACCCCCCGCTGCTCGTCCTGCACCCGTTCAATCTGGTCCTCGAGGGCCCCCAGTTGGAGGGAGAGGGCCTGGTTTTGCTGCTGTTGCTCCTGCAAGAGGGGGAGGTCAGAGGTGAGCTGGCGGCGCAGGCGTTCGCTCTCGGCCAGGGCCTGCTCGGTCTTGTCCCGGCGCAGTTGGTTCTGCTGGGCAAGCAGACTGGTCTGCCACTCATCCTCGTCGGTGATGGCGAGGTTGAGCTCCTGCAGCTTGAGCTTGCCCAGATCGTTGCGCTGCTGGGCGGAGAGCTGCTCCAGCTCCAGCATCTGGATCCGGTCGGAGAGGCTCTGCTCTTTGAGTCGGGTGGCCAGTTGCTGGGCCTCCTGCAACCTGTCCGACTCGTTGCTGAAGCTCAGGCGATCGAGCAGGGAGCGGGTCTGGAGCAACTGCTTGCGCAACTCGTCGACCCGCAGGTGATATTCCTGGCCCGTGCTCTCAAGCTGGTTGAGGCTGTCGGTCACCGCCTGACGCTCCTTGCGCAGGTTGAGCTGGCGGTTGCTGCTCAGGCTGATGGCCTGGCGAAGGGCATCCTCCTTGAGGGAGGAGAGGGACGGGCGGGACTGGGGCTGATAGTTGTGCAGCCCCTCCTTGAGACGGGCGGACTCCTTGGGGTAGTCGATGAGGATCTGCTGGTAGGCCTTGCCCTGTTCCCGGTAGCGCTGGGCATCCCGGGCATATTGCAGCGCCTGCTGGTAGCTCTCCCGCAGTTGCTGGTTTTCCGGGGTATCCGTCTTGGGGATGCTTTGCAGCAGCTCCTCTACCTGAGTGATGGCATCATCAGCCTGGACAGCGGAGAAGGGGAACAGGCTGAGACAGAGCATCAGACAGAGCAGGCGTTGCAACATGGCGCACGTTTCCGTTCAGGAGAAGTCGCCCTAGCCTAAAGCAGGGGCCGGGGCGGGTAAAGCCCTCAAGATGAATGATCCACGGCACAAATAACGGGTGATCCGGGTCTTGTTTGGCTATTATTCTGGCCGTTCCCCTTCATTGAGCAATTTATGTCCTCCGTCGATCTGGGCACGGCCCCCCTTTCCCGCCTCTTCTTGCGTTACGTCACCCCCACGGTGGCCGCCATGCTGGTCACCGGCATCTATGTCACCATAGACGGCATCTTCGTCGGCCATATCCTGGGCCAGGACGGGCTGGCCGGCATGATGCTGGCGTACCCCATCTGCGCCGTGCTCTACGCGGTGGGTGCCCTGATCGGCATGGGATCCTCGTCGCTGGCCTCCTTCTATCTGGGCAAGGGGGAGCAGGCCAAGGCGCGCCACATCGTCGGCAATGCCCTGGTGATGGTGCTCATCGCCTCCGCGCTGCTCGCCTTCATTGGCATTCGTTACGGCGAGGCCATGCTTGTCTGGATGGGGGCGCAGGGGGTCATCTTCGACGCAGGCTTCGCCTATCTGCAGTGGTACGCCTGGCTCGGGGTGTTCGCGGTGCTCTCCATGGCCTTTACCGCCCTGCTGCGCAACGACGGGCGACCCGGCCTCACCACCTGGATCCTGGTGGGGGGCGGCGTGCTCAACGTGCTGCTCGACTACCTGCTGATGGCGGTGATCCCCTGGGGGCTGGCGGGGGCCGCCATCGCGACCATGCTCTCCCAGGCGGTCACCGGGGGCCTGTGCCTGTGGCACTTCTTCACCCCCCGCAGCCAGTTGCGCATTCGCTGGGATACCCTGGTGCCCGACTGGCGGCTGATGGGGGAGACATTGCGACTCGGGGTGTCGAGTTTTCTGATGTACCTCTACCTCTCGGTGGTGCTGGCGCTGCACAACAAGGCGCTGCTCTCGGTGGGCACTTCGCTGCACGTGGCCGCCTATGGGGTCATCAGCTACAGCGAGGCCTTCTTCTATCTCATCTTCGAGGGGATCGCCATGGGCATCCAGCCCATCGCCAGCTTCAATGCCGGGGCGGGCAACTGGGCACGGGTGCTGCGGGTGCGTAACCTGGCATTGGGAGTGACCATGGCGGTGGCACTGTGCGGGATGATCCCGCTGTATCTGTGGCCGGAGGCAGTGGTTTATCTGTTTGCGGGGGACAATGCTGCCCTGTTGCCGGTGGCGACCCTCGGTATCTGGCTCTACTTCTGGGGGCTGCCCATGGAAGGCTTGCTGCTGGTGGGGGCCACCTATTTCCAGGCCATCAACCGGGCCCGCATCGCTTCCCTGCTCACCGGCGGCAAGTTGGTGCTGATCGGCGGTTTCCTGTGGGGCTTCTCCTCCCTGTGGGGAGTGGCCGGTGTCTGGCTGGCGCTGCCCACTTGCAGCACTCTGCTGGTCCTGGTGATGTGGCGGGCGATGAACAGGGAGGGGCGCCAGCACAGCGCTGCCTGAGATGTGGTCATGCGTCCATGAAAAAGGCAGCCTTGGCTGCCTTTTTCATTTTGAGTGCCCCTGCCTGTGGGCGGCAGGTCGCCGGCCTCAGGGCTTGAAGGCGCCGATAAAGATGGCGGGGTCGACGCGGGCGTCGTTGAGGCTGACGTTCCAGTGCATGTGGGGACCGGTGGCGCGGCCGGTGGCGCCGACCCGGCCGACGATGCCGCCGCGGGGCAGGCTCTGGCCCAGCTTCACGTCCACTTTCGACATGTGACAGAACATGCTGATGAGGCCCTGGCCGTGGTCGACGAACACCGTATTGCCGTTGAAGAAGTAGTTGCCGATGAGGATGACCTTGCCAGCGGCTGGTGCCTTGATGGGAGTGCCGGCTCCGACCGCGAAGTCGAGGCCGGAGTGGGGGTTGCGCTCCTCGCCGTTGAAGAAGCGGCGCAGCCCGAAGGGGCTGGAGAGCGGGCCCTGGACCGGCTTGTCAAACAGCAGGTTGCTCGGCTGAGCCGGGCTGAAGGTCTGGTAGGCGCGGGTCTGTTCGGCAAGCTCCCGGTTGATGCGGGTCATGTCTTCGGCCAGCGGATTGACCTGGCGGCTGTTCTTGAGCTTGATGTGCTGCTCACGGTAGTGCTTGGTGCCGACCGTGAAACTCAAGGTGCGGCCATCGCTGGTGGTCACCTGATGGGGGCCGGGCGCGCTCTTGAGCGGGATGCCGACGATGGCGATCCACGTCTTCCCGTCTTCCTGTACCACCAGCACAGGCTTGTCCTGATAGCGCACTGCGGGTGCCTTGGCCCCGCTTCCCAGTGGTACCACGGCCACGCCCCCCGGCACCGGGTGGTTGAGCAGGCGGCTGATAAACCCCGGTTCGGCGTGAAGCGCAGGGCTGCCGAGCAGCAGGAGAAGAAAGAAGAGGCGGCGCATGATGGCTCCATCGGATCAGGGGGAAAGCAAGAGGGGGAGATGATGCCACATTCTGGCGGTGCTGTCCGTCAACCGTGGCCGATAAACTCGTCGGCTGCGGCCCAGAAAGACGCAACGGACACGCCATTGCAGCGAGGTGAATGCTCTGGTTGCGGGTGCCCGCCTTCCCTTCGACCTTGCCAGCCTGAGCAGGGGCCGCTGCGCTACAGCTTCTCGGGGGTGCTCGCGAGCGACAACCGCTTCATCACCACCAGCCTGGCCGGTGTCGGGGTGGGCATGGTCGAGCAGGGGGCCCTGACCCCTATTCCATTCGATACCGCCATCGCGGTACCCTACTCGGCGGCGACCCAGGCCACCGACTACAAGGTGAGGCTCTACCCGACCCGGCTGCCGGGCCAGGTAGTACGCACCGGCCCCTACACCGGCACCATCATGGTCACGGTGAGCGTGCCCTGAGGAGACGCCGCTTCGCCCCTATTTTTCGACGAGGTCAATGATGAACAGTGACAGGGCCCTGCGCCACGAACCCAAACGCCATGGCATAGGACAGGGCTGGATCTGGATCCGCACCGGATTCGACATCTTCAACAAGGGGATGGGTGCCAGCGTGGCCATGATAGTGCTCTGGTTTGTGGTGGGCATCGTACTGGATCAGCTGCCGGCGGGGGGCTTGATCTCCCAGTTGCTCTACATGGTGTGGGGGGCTGGCTGGGTGGCGGTGGCGCGGCGGGGTCACCAAGGCGAGGCGCTGCAATTTGGCGACTTCTTTGCCGGTTTCCGCCATCGGTTGACCCCCTTGATGCTGGGGGGCCTGATGGTGCTCGGCCTCATCATGGGGATCCTGATGATCTGCGTGTTCCTGCTGCACCAGTGGGGACTCACCGGCCTGTTGTCCGCGGATCCGGGCTCCCTGGCGCTGACCCCGGAGCAGGCACAGGGCTTCCTCGTCTGTGCCCTGGTGGGATTGGCACTGTTCGTTCCCGTGCTGATGGCCATCACCTTCGCCCCCGCCCTTATCCTCTTCCATCAGGTCGGGGTCTGGCAGGCAGCCAGGCTCAGCTTCAAGGGATGTCTGCGCAACATGTGGCCCTTCCTCTGGTGGGGGCTGCTCGGGGCTGTGCTGATCTTCTTTGGCGCACTCCTGATGCTGGTGGGCCTGCTGGTGGTGCTGCCTGCCATCAACTACTCCATCTATGCCGCCTATCACGACATCTATCTGGAGGATCAGGAGGCCGAGGAGGGAGAGACCCCGGTCAAGGCATTCGGTTTCGAAGCCTGACCGGGCACAGGATGGAGCAAAGAGGGGCCGCGAGGCCCCTTTTTTGTGCGGCTCGCAGGGATCAGAGAGAGGGAGGGGCTTCCTGCCACAGGGGATCGTCCGCCATCCGCTCCACGAGAAAGTCGAGGAAGCTGCGCAGCAGGGGGGACATCTGTTTGCGGGTGCCATAAACGGCATAGACGCCGAGGCGCTTGGGCTGCCACGGGGTGAGCAGGGGGACCAGGGCGCCGCTTGCCAGATGGGGGTGAACCGAGTAGGCGGGTTGCAGGCTGATCCCCGCCCCGTCTAGGGTGGCGGCCAGCAGCAGGTTGGAGATGTTGGCGCTGAGGTTGCCGCTCACCGGGACGGATTCGGGACCATCGGGCCCCAGAAACTCCCACAGGCTCTTGCCGAAATAGGTGTAGGTGAGGCAGTTGTGCAGTGCCAGATCCTGCACCTGCTGCGGCGGAGCATGGCGGGCCAGGTAGGCGGGGCTGGCGCACACCACCGAGTGGCAGGTGCCGAGCCTGCGGGCCACCAGGTTGGGATCGAGGTCGTTGGTGATGCGCAGGGCGAGATCGATTCGCTCCTCCACCAGATTGACCGTCCGGTCCAGCAGCAGGATGTCGATCGCCGTGCCGGGGTAACGGGCCAGGTAGTCGTTCGCCGCCCCGACCAACAGGGCTTCGGAGAGAGAGTAGCTGCTGGTGATGCGCAGTTGCCCCTTGGGGGCCTCGTCATGGCGGATGGCCAGGTGTTCCATCTCTTCCCCCAGGGCCAGCATGGCTCTGGCCCGGTTCAGCGCCTCTTCTCCCGGCCCGGTCAGGCTCAGCCGGCGGGTGGTGCGGTGCAGCAATCTGGCCCCCATCCAGCGTTCCAGCTCGGCCAGGTAGCGCGACACCATGGCGCGGGACATCTCCAGTTTCTCCCCGGCGCCGCTCAGGCTGCCCTGTTCCACCACGCAGACGAAGACCCGCAATGCGGTCAGCCTATCCATCTTGCGCCCCTATATGCTCGATTTGTGCAACAGTGATGCGCCTATTATGCGGTATTTGTATCGATGGTGATGCAATAAACTGCGCTCATTCCATTAATCCACACCGATGAGCGTTATCTGATGAACAACACACTGCGTACCCTGACCCTGACCAGCCTCCTGATGACGGGATCCGCCCTGGCGGCCCCCCTGACCGTGACCGTCTACAACCCCGGCGAGAAGGCGATCTTCCCCGTCTCCTCTTCTCTGGTTACTGGCGACAAAGAAGCCATCCTGATCGATGCCCAGTTCGATGTGCAACATGGCCAGGCGCTGGTGGACATGATCAAGAAGAGCGGCAAGAAGCTGACCACTGTCTATATCAGTGCCGGTGACCCCGACTTCTACTTCGGTCTGGAACCCGTCATGGCGGCGTTCCCGGATGTCAAGGTGCTGGCCGACCAGCATGTGGTCGACCATATCAAGCAGACCAAGGATGCCAAGCTGAGCTACTGGGGCCCGATCCTGGGCAAGGATGCACCCAAGAGCCTGACCGTGCCGCAAGTGATGACGGCCAGCCACCTGACCCTGGATGGCGAGAAGATTGAAATCAAAGAGATGAACACCCCGAATGCCTACCTCTGGGCCCCTTCCATCAAGACGGCCTTTGGTGGTGTGCCGGTCTACAGCGGCGTGCACGTCTGGATGGCGGACAGCCAGTCCAAGGCCGCTCGCAGCAACTGGGTCAAGGCGCTGAACAATCTGCTGGCGCTGAAACCCGAGCGTGTGGTGCCGGGTCATTTCCTCGGGGAAGCACCCAAGGGTACCGAAGCCGTGACCTTCACCCGTGACTACGTGCAGCGCTTTGAGCAAGAGCTGGCCAAAGCAAAGCACTCCGGGCAACTGATTGAAGCGCTGAAGAAGGCTTACCCCTCCCTGCTGGTCGACGATGGCCTGGCCATCGGTGCCAAGGTCAATACCGGCGAGATGAAGTGGTAACTCCCTGACGCCTACATCCCTGTGTTTTTTTCCGGGCCCGAGGGCCCGGTTTTTTATCCAGCCTTGAAGTGAGAATGATGATGAACGAAGCGCAAACAACCCTCCATTATGTCTATGACCCCCTCTGTGGCTGGTGCTATGGCGCCGCCCCCCTGCTGAAAGCCGCTGCCGAGATCCCGGGCCTTCGCATCGAACTGCATGGGGGTGGCCTCTGGATGGGCGCCAGGCGCCAGGCCATGGGCCAGCCCCTGCGGGACTATGTGCGCCCCCATGACGAGCGCATCCACGCCCTCACCGGACAGCGCTTTGGTGAGCGCTACTTCAACGAGCTCCTGCTCAACGAGTCACTGCTCCTCGACTCCGAGCCGCCCATTCGCGCAGTGCTGGCGGTGAGCGAGCTTGGCGGCGACGGCCTTGCCTTGTTGCACCGCATCCAGGAGACCCACTACCGGGATGGGGAATGGGTCGGTTCCCCGACACGGCTGGCAGCGCTCGCGCGGGAGCAGGGGCTGACACCGGAGGCATTCGCCCTGGCCTTTGGTCGGGTCGATCTTGTGGGCCATCTGGCCACAAGCCAGGCGTGGCTGCGCCGGCTCGGCGGGCAGGGGTTCCCGACCCTGGGATTGATGCAAGGGGAGCGCGTCCTTGCGCTGCCTGTCTCCTCCTATCTGGGAGAGCCATCGGCGTTCGCGGATCACATTGCCTCCCTGATGGGGTGAGTCTCTCGCCCATCGCCTGCGGCTTGTCAAAGGAGAGGGAGAGGGCAGACCCGTCTGCGCGCCTCCCTTGTCCCCCGCACCGTTCTTGTGCATGCTATCGGCCTCATTGAACGGCAGGATGCAGTACCTATGAACCTTCGCGATCTCGAATATCTGGTAGCGCTGGAAGAGGAGAAACACTTTCGTAAGGCAGCGGAGCGCTGCTTTGTCAGCCAGCCGACCCTGAGTGGCCAGCTGCGCAAGCTGGAAGATGAACTGGGAGTGATCCTCATCGAGCGCACCTCCCGCAAGGTGCTGTTCACGCCCGCCGGCGATGCCATGGCCCGTCAGGCGCGCAAGGTGCTCAAAGAGGCGCGAGAGCTCAAGAGCATAGGCCAGCACTTCGCCGAGCCCATGTCCGGCGAGATCCACATCGGTTTCATTCCCACCGTGGGCCCCTATCTGCTGCCCCACATCATCCAGGATCTGCGTGAACACTTCCCCAAGCTGGAGTTCTACCTCTACGAAGATCAGACCCAGGTGCTGCTCAAGCGGCTGGAGGAGGGGGAGCTGGATTGCCTTGTGCTGGCGGAGCTGGAAGGGATGGAGGGGTTTGGCGCCATCCCCCTCTATCAGGAGCCCATGTGGCTGGCCGTCCCCCAGCATCACCCGGAGGCGAGCGCCAAGGCGGTGCCCCTGCACAATCTCAAGGGCAAGAAATTGCTGATGCTGGCCGACGGTCACTGCCTGCGGGATCAGGCGATGGGTTTCTGTTTTGCCGCAGGCATCGGTGAGGATCAGCGCTTCAAGGGCACCAGTCTGGAGACCTTGCGCAACATGGTCGCCGCCGGCAGCGGCATGACGCTGGTGCCCAGGCTCGCCGTGCCCGCCAACCCGGAGGAGGGGGGCGTCAGCTATCGCCCGGTGATCAACCCCGTGCCGGGGCGCACCATCTCCCTGCTCTATCGTCACTACTCGGTGCGCCGCCCCTGCTTCAATGAGCTGGCGGCCCGCATCTCGAGTCTGATGAAAGCCCTGCTGGACTGACGCAGCCCGCTCGTCATCCCGAAACAAAAACCGGCGCCTGGGCGCCGGTTTTGTTGTTTCCAGGGGGACCTAGAAGATGTCGTCGGTGGAGACGGGACCGTCTGTGGTCGCATCGTCACCGCCATACACCTGGTTGCCATCGGAGATCTGGCTCGCGTAGCGGGTGGGCTCTGTGCCCTCCTTGAAGAACTCCTCCGTGGTACTGCCATCGGCGCGATTGGTCAGCAGACCGGTTTCACGATCGATGCGGACCTGCATGATCCCTTCGGGGACCGGCATCTTGCGCTCGGGCACCTGTTGCAGAGCCGTCTTCATGAAGTCAATCCAGATGGGCTGGGCGGCACCGCCGCCAAACTCGGCCCGGCCCAGACCGCGCTGGTGGTTGTCAAAACCGATCCAGGAGGTGGCCACCAGATTCGGGGTATAGCCGGAGAACCAGGCATCCCGGGATTCGTTGGTGGTCCCCGTCTTGCCCGAGATGTCGTGACGCTTGAGGTCACGGGCTGCCCGCCAGCCGGTACCACGCCAGCCATTGCCACCCCAGATGGCGGTGGTCAGGGTGTCGGTGATGAGGAAGGCGCTCTGGGCACTGATGGTCTGCGGTGCCATGTTGTTGGGCACGACAGGATCGATGGGGCACTGGGCCTTCCAGTCTGCCGTGGTATTGGCATAGGCATCCGCGCTGTCGAGACCGGCTGCGGCCAGCACGCCGCAGTCGCGGCAGGCGGCGGCCGGGTTGGCCTCGAAGAGGGGAGTGCCGAAGCTGTCGGTCACTTCGGTGATGAAGTAGGGGGTGACCTGGAAGCCGCCATTGGCCAGCACCGAGTAGCCACGCACCACTTCCAGCGGGGTAAACTCCGCCGCACCCAGCGCCAGGGATTCATTGGCGGAAATGTGATCACGGGCGAAGCCGAAGCGGGTCAGGCCGTCGATATAGGTATCCAGCCCGATGGCGCGCATCAGCCGGACCGACATCACGTTCTTGGACTTGGCAAGGCCGAGGCGCAAGGTGGTCGGCCCTTCATAGATGGCGGGCGAGTTCTTGGGCTGCCACATGGGGCCCTTGGCAGGATCCCACTGGTTGATCGGTGCATCGTTGATGAGGGACGCCAGGGTATAGCCCTGCTCCAGCGCGGTGGCATAGAGGAAAGGCTTGATGTTGGAGCCGACCTGACGACGGGCCTGATCGACCCGGTTGAACTTGGAGAGCTCGAAGCTGAAGCCGCCGACCAGGGCCTCGATGGCGCCGTCTTGCGGGTTCATGGCCACCAGGGCGGCGTTGACGTCGGGGATCTGGGAGAGCAGCAACTCTTCCCCTTTCTCCCTGACCCAGATCTGGGCGCCGACTTTGAGCACATCCCGCGCCGATTTCGGGGCAAAGCCCTGGCGATCGTCGGTGATGAAGGCACGCGCCCACTTGATGCCATTCCAGCCCAGTTCGGCCTGTTTGCCATTCTTGAGCACCAGGGTGGCGCTCTTGTCGCCGAGCTGGGTGACCACGGCGGCCATCAGGGGCTGATAGGTCGGCTGCTTGGCCAGATGGGCCATGATCTGCTCGTAGTCCCAGGCCGTTTCACCGGCTTTCCACAGCAAGGCGGTCGGGCCACGGTAGCCGTGGCGGGTGTCGTAGTCGAAGACACCGTCCAGCAGCGCCTGATGGGCGGCGCGCTGACGCTTGGCGGTGACGGTGGTGTAGACATGCAGCCCCATGGTGTAGGCATCTTCACCAAACTGCTCCACCATCTTTTGGCGCACCATCTCGCTCAGATAGGGGGCGTTCAGCGTAGTTTCGGCACCGTGAAAACGGGCCTTGACCGGCATCTTGGAGGCTTCGTCATACTGGGCCTGGGTGATCTTGCCGGTTTCCAGCATGCGACCCAGTACCACGTTGCGGCGAGCGAAGGCGCGCTCCGGGGAGCGGATCGGGTTCAGCATGGAGGGGGCCTTGGGGAGACCCGCGATGATGGCGATCTCGTCCAGGGTCAGATCCTTGACCTCCTTGCCGAAGTAGACCTGGGCGGCCGCGCCGACCCCGAATGCCCGGTAGCCGAGGGGGATCTTGTTGAGATAGAGGGTGAGGATCTCGTCCTTGGAGAGGTTCTGCTCGATGCGCCAGGCGAGGAACACTTCCTTGATCTTGCGTACAAGAGTCTTCTCGTTGCTCAGGAAGAAGTTGCGGGCCACCTGCTGGGTAATGGTACTGGCGCCCTGACGCGCCTGGCCGGAGACGGCCCAGACGGTGGCGGCACGGATGATGCCGATGGGGTCTATGCCCGGGTGCTCATAGAAGCGGGCATCTTCGGTGGCGAGTACGGCATCGATCATGGACTGGGGAATTTCGTCCAGCCGCAGGGGGATGCGACGAATTTCGCCAAACTGGGAGATCAATTCCCCGTCCCGGCTGTAGACCTTCATGGGGGTAGCCAGTTTGACATCGCGCAGGGCGCTGACGTCCGGCAACTGGGGCTTGATGTAGAAGTAGATGCCGATGAGGCTGGCAACGCCCAGCACAGCACCCAGCATCATGACAATAAACAGGCGAACGAGCCATTTCAGCATGGAAGAACTACCAATCGTCTTAAAATTAGCCAACGGGCGCAGAGTATAGCCTTTTTACCCTCGCGGATTCGAGGTTTTCCTGTCCGCAAACAGGCGACCCCGAGAAGAGGCGGGAGGGTAGCACTCCAGGGCACAATTACCAAGGGGGCCGCAATCAAGGCCGAAAGGAGAGGGGCGTCAACTTTTGACACAAACTTTATGACATTGATAGATAGAGCATTATATTGAGTTAAGCCGTCACATCATGACGCGCTGTCCTACAATAAGTCCGAAAACCCAATAACGCATGGATGTGTATATGTTTGGGCTATTAAGTAAGGGATCCCTCGTCTCCATGGCGGGCATTGATTTTGGCAGTCAAACCATCAAGGCCGTCACCATCAGCGGACGTCCCGGCAAGGTGCACCTCGGTTCGGTTGCCGAGATCCCCATGCCAAGAGGAACGCTGGTCGACTATCAACTTCAGGACATTGAACGGGTCAGTCAGTCCCTCAAGTCGCTCAAGCGGCTCGTGCAAGGGGATTGCCAGAACGTGGCCACGGCCGTGACCGGTTCCAACGTCATCACCAAGATCATTCAGGTCGATACCAACATCAACGAGAGCGAGCTGGAGAACCAGGTTCACCTGGAGGCTGAGCAGCTCATCCCCTTTCCCCTTGATGAAGTGAGCCTGGATTTTGAAATCCTCGGCATGGCGGGCGACAACGGGCGTCAGGAGGTCCTGCTCAGTGCCGCGCGGACCGAGAGCGTCAGTGGCCGGGTCAGTGCCCTGACGGAGGCAGGCATGACGACCATGGTGGTGGATGTGGGGGCCCATGCGCTCGGACGCGCCGTGCTGGCTTGCCTGCCCGACCTGCAAACCTCGGAGAAACCGGTTGGCATCGTCGACATCGGTGCCAGCGCCCTGACTTTCGCCGCCCTGCTACGGGGCCAGGTCATCTATTCCCGGTTGCAGAATTTTGGTGGTGATCAATACAGCCAGGCATTGGCCTCTTTTTACAGCATGAGTATGGAAGAGGCGGAACTGGCCAAGCTCCAGGGCTCCTTGCCTGCGGATCATGAGGTGGATGTCCTATTGCCTCACCTCAGCACCCTGGTGTTGCAGATACGGCGCAACGTGCAGCTGTTTTGCAGCTCTTCGGGGAACAAGGAGCTCTCCAGGCTGGTGCTGACCGGAGGGGGTAGCCTGCTGCCGGGGCTGGCCGGACAAATCGGCAGCGAGCTCAACTGCGAGGTGCTGCATCCCGATCCCTTTGCACTCTTTGGCAAGCCGCAGGGAGAGGGGGGGCTGACTCATGGGGCCAAGTACATGACGGCGCTCGGGCTGGCACTGAGGAGCTTCACACCATGTCAAATATAAACCTTCTGCCCTGGCGGCAGGCTCGGGCGCAGCGTCAGAAGAAACAATTCGGTATCCTGTTCGGTCTGTTCCTGGCGGGGACGGCAGCCATCGCCTTTGCCGCAGACTGGCTGGTGCAGCAGCAGATCGGTTACCAGCAACAGCGCAATCAGCGGTTGCAGCAGGAGATGGCAACCCTGGACACCCAGCTTGGGGAGATCAGGCTTCTCAAGGAGCGGCGCAAGGAGTTGATTGACCGCATGCAACTCATCGAGCAGTTGCAGATGCGCCGCAACATCCCTGTGCGTCTGTTCAATCAGCTGCCGGTGCTGGTCCCCAATGGGGTGTATCTTGATAGCCTTGCCTTGCAAAACAACAAGATAGACGTGAAGGGAAAGACCGAAGCCTATGGCAGGGTTGCCAGCATGATGCGCCGAATCGACGGTTCCGGCTGGCTGACACAATCCCAGCTCAGCACCATTTTCACGGCCGAGGTGGCCCCCATCGCCCTGAGCCAGTTCTCCATGATGTTCCAGATTGCCACGGCGCTACCCAACGTGGCTAAGGGGCAAAAATGAACCTGCAACAACTCAACGACCTGGATCTCAATGACATTGCCCGCTGGCCGCCGATCGCCAAGGGCATCTTTGTCTTCTTCTGTTGTGCTCTGCTTGGCGGGGCACTCTATTACTACGTGATTGCCAATTCCCTGGCGGCCCTGGGTCGTGAAGCCGCAAAAGAGACCGAGCTCAAGGGACAATTCGAGAGCAAGGCCATGCTGGCCGCGAACCTGGAAGCATACAGAAAGCAGATGGTCCAGCTGGAACATCTGGTCGACACCCAGCTCAAGCAGCTGCCCAACACCCACGAAGTCGCCGGTTTGCTGGATGACATCAGCTTCATTGCCACCGATAACGGTTTGACATTGAACAGGATCAACTGGGAGCCAGAGGTGAAACACGAGTTCTCCACCGAGCTGCCCATGCGCATCGAGGTCGTGGGCACCTATCACGAACTTGGCAAGTTCACGGCGGACATGGCTGCTTTGCCGCGCATCGTGATCCTGGATTCTTTCCAGCTCAGCCAGGGGAAGGGGGGTGAGCTGATCGGTATGTCCATGCAGGCCAAGACCTACAAGTACAACGGCAAAACCGTGGAGAAAAAGCCATGAGCATGAGAGCGGGCGTACTTCTCTTGTCGGCGCTGCTGTTGACGGCCTGTGGGGGACAGGAGGACATGGATGAGTATGTCAAACAGACCAAGGCCAGAAAGCCGGTACCGATCGAACCTTTGCCGGAGATAAAGCCCTTCTCTCCCATGGTCTATCAACGCAGCGATCAGCGCAGTCCGTTCATTGCACCCCAGCCGGAAACCAGTTCCAGGCTGGACGCCAAGGCCAAGCCGGACTGTGCCCAGATAGTGGCCAATCGGGAAAAGGAGGTGCTGGAACGCTACTCGCTTGCCAGCCTGAGCATGAAAGGTTCCATCGGCAAGCAGGGGCAGTTGTGGGCATTGATCAAAACCCCGGACGGGCAAGCCGTGCGCGTCGGGCTCAATCAGCACATGGGGCTGGATCAGGGCAGGGTCATCAAGATAACGAACACGCATGTTGACTTGATGGAGACGGTACCGGATGGCAAAGGATGCTGGGTCACCCGAGAAACCCAGCTGGCCATGGCCAATCTCGACGCAAAACTATGATCAGGGATGAGCAGAGATGAGAACAACAATAAGAAGGATGACCGGTGTGGCGCTGCTGTGGCTGGGCGGATGCACTCAGGTGTGGGCAGTACCCGCGTTGCAGGAGGTCAAGGTGAATCCCCTGCTGGCCGATCAACTCCTGCTGGAGCTCAGCTTCAGCGAACCGGTCAGCGGTTTTACGGACAGGTTGACCTATGAACCCAATCAGCTTCTGCTGCACGTACCCGGGGCTATCGGTGCCCTGACGGTCAATCCCCTGCCCATCAAGCAGCAAGGGGTGAACAACCTCCTGGTGGAGGGGAAGGGGCAGGGGCTCGACATCAAGATCGCCCTCGATCAGCTCACCCCCTATCAGGTCCATCAGCAGGGCAATAAATTGCTGGTGGCGCTGGGAGACAAGGCCGGGCAGCCGGTCGCTTCCTCGGCGGCGCCTGTTGCAGCCAGCCAGTCTGCGCTCGTCAGAAGCCAGCCGGTGACTCAGTCTGCGCTGATTGACACCCAGCGAGTTGCCCAGAACCAGTCCCAGTATCAGGCTCAGCCGGCCATGGCTTCTACGCCTACTGTGGCTCCTTCGCCCGTTGCCCCCGGCAAGCCGGTGTTGTCCGTGTCTCAGGCAAACATGGGGGGCGCCTACTTCAACTCGGTCAAGGGAGTGGATTTTCGCCGTGGCAAGGAGGGGCAGGGGGAGTTCCTCGTGACGCTGGACAACAGTTCGGCGGCGGTGGATGTCAGCAGCCGTGGTCAGAAAGTGCTGGCCAAGTTCCACGGTACCCGGGTACCTGATGATCAGCTCAACCTCATCAATGTGCAGGACTTTGCTACCCCGGTCTCCCAGGTGGAGGTGTTCCGCCAGGGCAATGACACCCTGTTCGAGCTCTCGGTGAACGGCCAGTTTGACTACCGTTACGATCAGGCCGACAAGATGTTCATCATCGAGGTGAAAAAACGGGTGGCCACCACGGCGGCGAAGCAGTACCAAGGCAAGCCCATCTCATTGAACTTCCAGGACATTCCTGTTCGTACCGTGTTGCAGATCATCGCCGATTTCAACAATCTGAACCTGGTGACCACGGACTCGGTTTCCGGCAACATCACGCTGCGTCTCGATGGCGTGCCCTGGGAGCAGGCGCTGGACATCATCCTCAAGGTCAGAGGGCTGGACAAACGGCTGGACAACAACATCCTGCTGGTGGCGCCGGCGGACGAGATTGCCGCTCGCGAGAAACAGCAGATGGAGAGCCGCAACCAGGTGGCGGATCTCGCACCCCTCTATACCGAGTATCTGCAGATCAACTATGCCAAGGCATCGGAAGTGGCGGCCCTGCTCTCCTCCGAGAGTACCAAGCTGCTCTCCCCCAGAGGGGCGGTCAGCGTGGATGAACGTACCAACGTGCTGGTGGTCAAGGACACTGCGGATGTCATCAGCAACGTCAAGCGGATGCTGGATATCCTCGATATCCCGGTCAAGCAGGTGGTGATCGAGGCGCGCATGGTGACCATTGATGATGGTTTCGATGAGGCACTGGGGGTGCGCTGGGGGGTGACCAAGACAGACGGTCATGGCAACGGCACCTCGGGCACCATAGAGGGTAATGATGGCGCCGGAAACAATGATGGCAGTTCCACCATCACTCGCCCCAACGTAGAAGACAGACTCAACGTCAACCTGCCGGTGACCAACGCGGCCGGCACCCTGGCGTTCCAGGTTGCACGTCTTGCCAATGGTACCCTGCTGGATCTTGAACTCTCTGCTCTGGAAAAGGAGAGCAAGGCCGAGATCATCGCCAGTCCGCGAGTCACCACGGCCAACCAGAAGCCGGCCCTGATCGAGCAGGGGACCGAGATCCCCTATGTGGAGTCCTCTTCCAGCGGGGCGACCTCGGTCACCTTCAAGAAGGCGGTACTGAGCCTCAAGGTCACGCCGCAGATCACCCCGGACAACAGGGTGATCCTGGACTTGACCGTGACTCAGGATACCAAGGGTGAAACCGTGCCGACCGGGACCGGGGATGCGGTGTCCATCAACGCCCAGTCCATCACCACCCAGGTGTTGGTCAACAACGGTGAAACTCTGGTGCTTGGCGGCATCTATCAACAGACCATCAAGAGCGATGTCAGCAAGGTGCCGCTGCTGGGGGATATCCCCGGGTTGGGCTATCTGTTCAAGAAAACCACCAGTGAAAACAAGAAGCGTGAACTGCTGATCTTCGTGACCCCGAGGATAGTGACCGACGCCCTCTGAAAACTTTACTTGTGAGAGTAAAACACATATAACCTTACGCCCCGATGAGGCTGGGGCGTAAGGGCTGCGGTTGCCAGTCCTGATTTCTACTGAGATAATCCCCCTCCTGATCCAACGCAAGATAAGGTTCATAGGTACCCCGGTCGAGTGTTTACCGGGGCCATACAGTTTGTAATTACTAACGAAAAGACATGGCTGAGAAACGCAATATTTTCCTGATAGGTCCCATGGGTGCGGGCAAGAGCACCATAGGTAGACATCTGGCAGAACAACTGCACATGGAGTTTTTCGACTCAGATCATGAGATTGAGCGCCGCAGTGGTGCCGATATCGGCTGGGTGTTCGATGTTGAAGGCGAAGAAGGCTTCCGGATCCGCGAAGAGAAGGTGATCGGTGAGCTCGCCGAACAGCAGGGTATCGTGCTGGCAACGGGTGGCGGTGCCATCAAGAGCCGTGAAACCCGCAACAAACTCTCCGCACGCGGCATCGTGGTCTACCTCGAAACCACCATTGAAAAGCAATTGGCGCGAACCCAGAGAGACAAGCGTCGTCCCTTGCTGCAAACCGAAGAGCCGCCCCGTGAAGTGCTTGAGCGTCTTGCGCAAGAGCGCAACGCCCTGTACGAAGAGGTTGCCGATTTTGTCATCCAGACGGATGACCAGAGTGCCAAAGTTGTCGCTAATCAAATCGTCAAGTTGATTGGTATGTAATTCATTAGAGGACGTCCATGGAAAGGTTGAAGGTCGAACTGGGTGAACGCAGCTACCCGATAGAGATAGCTGCAGGTCTGCTGCAACGCCCCGAGGTACTGGCGCAGACGATCAAGGGCAAGCGGGTCATGATTGTGACCAATACCGTGGTCGCGCCCCTGTATCTTGAACAGATCATTCAGTTGCTGTCCGGTTTTCAGGTGGAACACCTGATCCTGCCCGATGGCGAGGCCTACAAAACCCTGGCGACCTTCGAGCGGATCATGTCTGCTCTGCTGGAAACCAGCCATGGCCGTGATACCACTCTGATCGCTCTGGGGGGCGGTGTGATAGGTGATGTTGTCGGCTTTGCTGCGGCAAGCTACCAACGAGGCATTCCGTTTATTCAGGTGCCTACCACGCTGCTCTCCCAGGTTGACTCTTCCGTCGGCGGCAAAACCGCCGTCAACCATCCCCTCGGCAAGAACATGGTGGGTGCCTTCTATCAGCCCAAGCATGTGATCATCGATACCGACTGCCTCAAGACCCTGCCTGCCCGGGAATTTGCCGCCGGCATGGCCGAGGTGATCAAATACGGCATCATCTGGGATGCCGCCTTCTTCTCCTGGCTTGAAACCAACATGACCCGCCTGCAGCGCCTCGACGGTGATGCACTCTCCTATGCCATTCGCCGCTGCTGCGAGATCAAGGCCGATGTGGTCGGTCAGGACGAGACCGAGCACGGCGTGCGCGCCTTGCTGAACCTGGGACATACCTTCGGCCATGCCATCGAGGCGGAGAAGGGTTACGGCAACTGGCTGCACGGTGAAGCCGTGGCGGCGGGAACCATGCTGGCGGCCGAGACGGCCCTGGCCCGTGGCGACATGACGGCGCAAGAGGTGGCACGAGTCCGCGATCTGCTGTTGGCCGCCGATTTGCCGGTCAAGGCACCGTCCGATATGGATTTTGCCGCTTTCATTCGCCATATGCGCCGTGACAAGAAGGTGCTGGAAGGCAAACTGAGGCTGGTGCTGCCGATCGGGATCGGACAGGCCCAGGTCGTGGCCGATGTGACAGACGAGCAATTGATGGCGGTGATCGAGTCTGGTCGTGACCACTAATAAATTGCTCAAGCTGCCTTCTCAGCGGCAGTTGGTTGACCGGCTGCTGCACCTGATCGAGTTCAACCACCCCTTTGTTTTTCTCTCCGGCAAGCCAGGCAGTGGCCGTGGCACCCTGTGCGAGTCGCTGCTTGCCCAACTGCCCGATGCGGTGCGGGTGGCCAGCCTCATCGGCAGCCCGTCCATGAAGATGGCGGATGTGCGCCAGTTGCTGCTGCAGCAGGTGGTGGCACGTCCCCTGTTCAACGCGCAGGATGCCCTGGCTGACAGCTTCTTTCGCATGGTGGGTGACAAGCCTGCCAAACTGCTGCTCATCATCGAACGTGCCGATACCTTGCCTGCCGAGCTGGTGGGGGAGTTGTGGGCGCTCTGTCGTCACAACGATACCCTGGCATCTCCTCATAAACTGGCCATCCTGCTCTCGGGTGATGACGCCTGGTGTCGCAACCAGAAGGCGCTCCTCAAGGGACGGGCCATGCCAGCCCTCGAGCTGGAAGTCGCGCCACTGAGCGCTCCTGAGCAACGTATCTTCTTGTATGAGAAGGCCAAAGAGCTCAAGATCCCGACAGCCCTCTTGCCCAAGCCGAAAGTGGAAGAGATCCTGAATGGGGCGGGCGGACATCCGTCAGCCATCATGCAGTTACTGGAGGATACCATGACCGACAGAAGGCCCAAGAAACGTCAGGCCGAGTTGCCCGTCAAGAAGATAGCGATCGTGCTTGCCCTGGTGGCGGGCGGGTTGCTGGCCCTGAGCTATCTGCCCCTGTTCGACAGTGCAGGCCAGGACCCCGCCCAGGCTCCGTCCCAGGGGATGGCGTTGCCCGATCCCGTCTCAAGCGATCCTGTGAACGTCGGTGCGGCGAGCGGGGCTTTGGGTACTCAGGCGAACAGTGGCGCCGCTGCCATCCCGTCAGGGAATCAGGTTGCCCGCGATTGGCAGTCCGATGCCAAGCCCTTGCCCAAGAAGGTCGAGAGCGAGACGGTCACCACGGAGTCAACCAACTATGAGGGGCGCCGGGTCGTCATCTCCGACGAAGTGGTCGAGAAATTGATGAACCAGCCGAACGTCAGCGGCGCCTTGCCCACGGCCGTGGTGGATGAGCTGGTGGGGAGCGGTTCCCGTGCGGTCCCGACCGGAACGACGGCCCAGGTCAAGAATCCGGCCCCGAGCCGTGTCCCGGCCCGGACAGAGGCTCAACCGGCCAGTGGCGCGCAGACAGCGCCGGTCGCGGCCCCAGCGGCCAAGGTGGCGTTGACGCCGGTGGCGACTCTCAACAAGAAGCCGAAGAATCACTACAGCATCCAGTTGATGGGGGCGAGCAACACCAAGGCGGTAGACAGCTTTGTGGCCGAGCATGGCTTGGCGGGCAAGGTGTGGGTCTACAAGACCCGCTTCCGTGGCAGTCCCTGGTATGTAGTGGTGCAGGGAGACTACGCCAACAGTGCCCAGGCCAAGGCGGCCATTCGCAAGCTGTCGCCTGCCTTGCTCAAGGGACAACCCTGGCCCAAGTCATTCGCCCAGATACAAAAAGAATTGAAGCAATAGCCAGCCACCCGAGGAAGGGGGTAGAATCACCCCCCTTTTTTGGGCATAGCCTTGTCAACACCGGACTTCCATGAAAAAAACACGCGCGTTTTTAAAATGGGCCGGGGGAAAATACTCCCTGGTCGAAGAGATCGCCGAGCGTTTGCCGGCCGGGCGTGTGTTGCTGGAGCCCTTCGTCGGGGCGGGATCCGTGTTTCTCAACACGGATTACGACGCCTATGTGCTCAACGACATCAATCCGGATCTCATTGGCCTCTACAACCACCTCAAGCAGCAGCCGGACAGCTTCATCAGCGAGGCCCGCAAGCTGTTCGTGGCCGAGCACAACCACAAGACCGCCTATTATCGGCTCCGTACCCAGTTCAACCAGACCGCGGCCGGTTTTGAACGGGCTCAGTTGTTCCTGTTTTTGAATCGCCATGGTTTCAACGGCTTGTGCCGTTACAACAAGAAGGGGGGGTTCAACGTTCCCTTCGGTTCCTACAAGAAGCCCTACTTCCCGGAGAAAGAGCTGTGGGCGTTTGCCGAGAAGGCGCAGAAGGCGACGTTCATCTGCGAAAGCTATGCCGACGCCATGGCCCGTGCAGAGGAAGACTGGGTGATCTACTGCGATCCGCCCTATGCCCCCCTCTCCACCACGGCGAGTTTTACCACCTATTCGGCAGGCGGTTTCACCCTGGACGATCAGGCGCTGCTGGCCAGGCTGGCTCGCCACACCGCCGCCCATAAAGGGGTGCCCGTGCTCATCAGCAACCATGACATCGAGTTGACCCGCGAACTCTATCGCGGCGCCCGGCTCGACGAAATCCTGGTCAAGCGCACCATCAGCCGCAACGGCGGTGGTCGCAACAAGGTGGCCGAGCTGCTGGCGCTCTATCCGCCCGGCATCGAGCCCGAACAGGGCTATTATCCCGGTGAGGCGGAGCTGGTTGCCGTCGGCTGAGTGAACAACGGTCCCTGAGGGGGCCGTTGTCATTTCTGATGCTGCCGCTGGCATTCCGTGAGCCGCGCCTGGCATCGTGTGCCGGCCATGGTGCCGGAGCGGCGTGTTCTGTAGATGCGGGTCGTTTTCATCGCCCTTTTGCGATAAAATTGCGCCGTTTTTTCTGCCACGCTGCCAATGGATGACGCTGATGAAAGACTTTCTGATTGCCCCCTCTATCCTCTCCGCCGACTTTGCCCGTCTGGGTGAGGATGTGGCCAAGGTGCTGGCCGCCGGGGCCGACGTGGTCCATTTCGATGTGATGGACAACCATTATGTCCCCAACCTGACCATAGGCCCCATGGTCTGTCAGGCGCTGCGCGATTACGGCATCGAAGCGCTCATCGACGTGCACCTGATGGTCAAGCCGGTGGATCGCATCGTGCCTGATTTTGCCAAGGCCGGTGCCAGCCTGATCACCTTCCACCCGGAAGCCTCCGATCACGTGGATCGCACCCTGGGCCTCATCAAGGAGCAGGGTTGCCAGGCTGGTCTGGTGCTGAACCCCGCGACCCCGCTCACCTGCCTGGAGTACGTGATGGACAAGCTGGACGTGATCCTGCTGATGTCGGTCAACCCGGGCTTTGGCGGTCAAAGCTTCATCCCCGGCACCCTCGACAAGCTGCGCCAGGTGCGCCGCCTGATCGACGAGAGCGGCCGCGACATTCGCCTGGAAATCGATGGCGGGGTCAAGGTCGACAACATTCGCGAGATTGCCGAGGCGGGTGCCGACATGTTCGTGGCGGGCTCTGCCATCTTCGGCAAGCCGGATTACAAGGCAGTGATCGACCAGATGCGCGCGGAGCTTGCCCATGTCCGTCGCTGATCGCCCCTTTGACCTGGTGCTGTTCGATCTGGATGGCACCCTGATTGACAGCGCCCCGCAACTGGCGCTGGCGGTCAACCGTACCCTGGCGGAGCTGGGGTTGGCCGAGGCCGACGAGTCCGTGGTGCGTACCTGGGTCGGCAACGGCGCCGACAAGCTGATCCAGCGGGCTCTCGATTACCGCGACGCCCCGGAGCAGTTTGCCAAGGCCCGCCCCCTGTTCGACCGTCACTATCAGGCCTGTCTGCTGGAAGGCCTGGGGATGTATGAAGGGGTCGAGCAGAGCCTGCGTCGCCTGCAACGGCTCGGCTATCGCCAGGCCGTGGTGACCAACAAACCCAGTCACTTCGTGCAACCCATTCTGGAGGCCCTCGGCATCAGCGACTGTTTCGCACTCTGGCTCGGGGGCAACTGCGTACCCGTCAAGAAACCGAGCCCGGAGCCGCTGTTGCACGCCTGCCACGAGCTGGGTGTCAGCCCGTCCCGCACCTTGATGGTGGGGGATTCCGAAAATGACGTGCTGGCCGCCCAGGCCGCCGGCATGAAGGTGGTGGGGCTCACCTATGGCTACAACTATGGCCGTCCTATCGCAGACTCCCGCCCCGACTGGGTTTGCGAGCAGTTTGCCGAACTCGACGCCCTGCTGGTCTGATCCAGACCGGGCTGGCGGATAACAAGGATTACTACTCTGATGACTAAACCAATCGTATTGAGCGGTGCCCAACCCTCGGGCCAGCTGACCATCGGCAACTACATGGGCGCCCTGCGTCAGTGGGTCAGCATGCAGGATGACTTCGACTGCCTCTATTGCATCGTCGATCTGCACGCCATCACCACCCGCCAGGATCCGGCCGCCTTGCGCAAGGCGTGCCTCGACGCAGCCGCCCTCTATCTGGCGGTGGGCATCGACCCGGCCAAGAGCACCGTCTTCATCCAGTCCCACGTGCCCCAGCACGCCGAGCTCGGCTGGATCCTGAACTGCTACACCCAGATGGGCGAGCTGTCGCGCATGACCCAGTTCAAGGACAAGTCCGCCCGTTTCGAGAACAACGTCAACGTCGGCCTGTTCGGTTATCCGGTGCTGATGGCGGCCGACATTCTGCTTTATCAGGCCAATCAGGTGCCGGTTGGCAATGACCAGAAGCAGCATCTGGAGCTGACCCGCGACATCTGCACCCGCTTCAACAACCTCTATGGCGAAGTCTTCACCCTGCCGGAACCCTTCATTCCGACCGAAGGGGCCCGGGTGATGAGCCTGCAGGACCCGACCAAGAAGATGTCCAAGTCCGACGACAACGAGGCCAACTTCATCGGCTTGCTGGAAGATCCCAAGCAGATCGTCAAGAAGATCAAGCGGGCGATGACCGACTCCGACGAGCCGGCCGTGGTGCGTTTTGATCCCGAAAACAAGCCGGGGGTCTCCAATCTGCTGACCCTGATGTCCGGTGTGACCGGCCGCTCCATCCCGGAGCTGGAGCAGCACTTCGAAGGCAAGATGTACGGCCACCTCAAGAGTGAAACGGCCGATGCCGTGGTCGCCTTGCTGGAACCCATCCAGGCGCGCTTCCGCGAGCTGCGTCAGGATGAGGCCCATCTGCAGGCCATTTTGGCGGCTGGCGCACAAAAGGCGCGTGAAAGGGCTGAAAAAACCCTGATCAGCGTATATGATGTCGTCGGCTTCGTTCCTCGAGCCTGACATACTGGGAAGGTGTAGTAGAAGAGAGCTGGGTGGATGCCTGGCTTTCTTTGTTTTACACCTTCCGGTTTGTCGCAACCTCCCCAATGTCAAACACGGGCTTTGCCCCAAGAGAAAGCATGTCTGTCGAATCACAAACCCTGAGTGAAGAGTTGGGTGACAAGGGTCACTGGCTGCGCAAGTTTCGCAAGGCCAAGAGCCTCAATACCTTGCAGTTGATGGTCTCCAACGCCATCGACAAGCACCACAAGACCCCGGCCATCGCGGCTGCCATCTATCTGGCCGAGTGCCAGCGGGAACGGGAACTGGAACAGGGCCGCTATCTGGACCGCTGAGGTCCGTTGCCTGCCCTTGCCAAGGTGACTCCTTCCCATCTGCCTGTCACGTCCTGTGCCCTTTTCCCGGTCGCCTCCCGTCTCTTTTACCTTGCCATCCTGACATGGAGCGGCTGATGCTGCCCGGTCGGGGACAGGCCCACCGCCGGGTGGGGTCGATAGGCCCGGATCGCCATTGAAGAGCGAACAGACTGCACAGCAGGTGATGTGATCGCCGGTTTATTAACGCAAAGAGACATGCCAGAATGCGCGGCGTTTGTCTGCCCGCGCTCGCAACGGGTTGTCCGATCACCGTCTCTGTCTTATTCCCAGGGTTTTTGCATGCTGCTACTCATCGACAACTACGACTCCTTTACCTGGAACCTGGTGCAATACTTCGGCGCTCTGGGGCAAGAGGTGGTGGTCAGGCGCAACGATGAGCTGAGCCTGGAGGAGATAGCCCGGCTTGCCCCCCGTCATCTGGTGATCTCTCCCGGCCCCTGCACGCCAAACGAGGCGGGCATCTCTTTGGCCGCCATCTCCCGTTTTGCCGGCGAGATCCCCATCCTCGGCGTCTGTCTCGGCCATCAGTCCCTGGCACAGGCCTTTGGTGCCCGGGTGGTGCGTGCCCGTCAGGTGATGCACGGCAAGACATCTCTCATCCGTCACAAAGGGGAGGGGGTGTTCAAGGGGCTCAACAACCCGCTGCGGGTGACCCGCTATCATTCTCTGGTGGTGGAGGCGGCGTCGCTGCCCGACTGTTTCGAGGTCACCGCATGGAGCGAACATGCCGACGGCAGCCAGGACGAGATCATGGGGCTGCGGCATAAAACACTGGCGCTGGAGGGAGTGCAGTTCCATCCGGAAAGCATCTTGAGCGAACAGGGGCACCAGTTGCTGGCCAACTTTTTGGCCGTTTCCTGAAAAAATTGCGATGTTTGTCTCAAAACCGTCATGAGGCAAAAAAAAATTTCCCTGAGACTTTATTCACCCTCCTCCCTGTCCAAATTATCTCTTGCCAACACCCCCTGAGCCGTTATGCAATGCGGTTGCCTAAAATCTCAAAGGCAATCGAACATTGTTCCTTATAGGCGGTTAAGTTACAGACTTTTTACTTTTTTTCTGTGATAATTCCGCCACGTTTACACGGATTTAACTTTTGGGCGGTGGATTATTCTGCCGCGAGATAGCAGGAGAGCAATATGTCAGAGTTGTTGGCAGTGACACGTGAAGTGTTTGATGAAGTGATGGTTCCCAACTATGCGCCGGCCAAAATCATCCCGGTGCGCGGCGAGGGGTCACGTGTCTGGGATCAGGAAGGCCGCGAGTATGTGGATTTCGCGGGCGGGATCGCGGTCAATGGCCTGGGCCATTGCCATCCCAAACTGGTCGAGGCCCTGAAATCCCAGGGTGAGAAGCTGTGGCACCTCTCCAACGTGATGACCAACGAGCCGGCCCTGCGCCTGGCCAAGAAACTGGTCGCCGCCACCTTCGCCGAGAAGGTCTATTTCTGCAACTCCGGCGCCGAAGCGAACGAAGCGGCCCTCAAGCTGGCCCGCCGCTACGCCATCGAGAAGTTCGGGGCCCACAAGACCCAGATCATCGCCTTCCACCAGGGCTTCCACGGCCGTACCTTCTTTACCGTCAGCGTCGGCGGCCAGGCTGCCTACTCCGATGGCTTCGGTCCCAAGCCTGCCGACATCACCCACGTCGCCTACAACAACCTGGAGGAGCTGGCTGCCGTCATCTCCGACAACACCTGCGCCGTGGTGATGGAGCCGCTGCAGGGCGAGGGTGGCATCATCAGCCCCACCGACGAGTTTGCCAAGGGGGTGCGCGAGCTGTGCGACAAGCACAACGCCCTGCTGGTTTATGACGAGGTGCAATCCGGTGTCGGTCGTACCGGCGAGCTGTTTGCCTACATGGGTCTGGGCATCACCCCGGACATCCTCACCAGCGCCAAGGCGCTGGGCGGTGGCTTCCCCATCGGCGCCATGCTGACCACCACCGAGATCGCCTCCCACCTGAAAGTGGGCACTCACGGCTCCACCTACGGCGGCAACCCGCTGGCGTGTGCCGTGGCAGAGGCGGTGATCGACGTGGTCAACACCCCGGCAGTGCTGAGCGGCATCAAGCAGCGCGAGCTGCTGTTCCGCGAAGGGCTGGAAGCCATCAACGCCAAGTACCACTGCTTCAGCGAAGTGCGCGGCAAGGGCCTGCTGCTGGGCGCCGTGCTCAACGATGACTTCAAGGGCCGCTCCCGCGACTTCCTGCTGGCCTCCATCGATCAGGGCCTGATGGCGCTGGTTGCCGGTACCAACGTGGTGCGTTTTGCCCCCTCCCTGGTGATCCCGGAAGCGGACATCAAGGAAGGGCTGGCCCGGTTCGAGAAAGCGGTCGCTCAGGTGGTCAACGCCTGATCCAAATTGAGGTGGGGAGCCCTCCCGGCAGGAGCCGGGACCCCACCTGTCGTCAATGAAAGGGAGTTGTCATTTATGTTGGTTATCCGTCCTATCGAGCAGCGCGACTTCGCCGGTCTCAAGACCTGTGCCATCGAATCCGGCACCGGCATGACATCCTTGCCGGTCAACGACGAGCTGCTGCAACGCAAGATCGATGCCTCGACCCAGACCTTCCTGGACAAGCCCGCCGGCAAGGGCGAGTGCCTCTATTTCTTCGTGGCCGAGGATCTGGAGACAGGGGAGATGGTTGGTACCTGCGCCATCGACGCGGCGGTCGGCCTGTCCCAGGCGTTCTACAACTATCACATCGGCAAGGTGGTGCACTCCTCTCCCAAGCTCGGCATCTACAATGTCGTGGAAACCCTCACCCTCTCCAACGACTACACCGGCAATTCCGAGCTCTGCACCCTGTTTCTGCGTGAATGCGCCCGCGAGGGGCTCAACGGCCGTCTGCTCTCCAAGCACCGTTTCCTGTTCATGGCCGAACACCCCGAGCTGTTTGACAGTACCGTCTTTGCCGAGATGCGTGGTGTCTCCGATGGCAACGGCCACAGCCCCTTCTACGAGTGGCTGCAAAAACATTTCTTCTCGATGGATTTTCCCACCGTCGACTATCTCACCGGTATCGGCAAGAAGCGCTTCATCGCCGAGCTGATGCCCAAGTACCCCATCTACGTCAATCTGCTGAGCAACGAGGCGCGCGCCGTCATCGGCAAGACCCACGAAAAGACCCGGCCTGCCCTCAAGATGCTGCAGGATGAGGGGTTCGTGAATCGCGGTTATGTCGACATCTTCGACGCCGGCCCCACCGTCGAATGCGAGGTGAAGAACATTCGCAGCGTGCGCCGCAGCCAGAAGCTGGCGGTGCTGGTGGGTGAGCCCATCGGTGGCCATACCTACCTCATCTGCAACACCAGGTTCGAGCAATACCGCGCCTGCTACGGCAACATCCGGGTCGATCTGGACAAGCACGAAGCCATCATTCCGCCCAAGATGGCGGCCGCCCTCAAGGTGGAAAATGGCGACATGGTGCGCGTCGTCGATCTGGATTGACCCGCCCCGCAGCACAGCATTGAGACAGGCTGCCGAGGCGGCCTGCGTACCCACAGGGAGTGAATTGATGATGTCTTTAGTCCAGTTTATCGATGGCCAGTGGCTGGCCGGTGAAGGCAAGCCGTTCGAATCCATCGACCCGGCCAAAAACGAGGTGATCTGGCGTGGTGAGGCGGCAAGCCAGTCCCAGGTGGATGCGGCCGTCAAGGCGGCCCGCACGGCCTTCTACCATTGGTCCGATCTGGCCCTTGAAGAGCGCCTTGCCATCGTGCGCCGCTATGCCGACCTGCTCGGCGAGCACAAGGAGGCGCTGGCCCTGACCATCGCCCGTGAAACCGGCAAACCGCTGTGGGAGACCCGCACCGAAGTGGCGGCCATGCAGGGCAAGATTGCCATCTCCATCCGTGCCCATGACGAGCGCACCGGCACGGTGGAAAACCCCATGCCGGGCGCCAAGGCGTTCGTGCGCCACAAGCCCCATGGCGTCGTGGCCGTGTTCGGCCCCTACAACTTCCCGGGCCACCTGCCCAACGGCCACATTGTGCCTGCGCTCATCGCCGGCAATGCGGTCGTGTTCAAGCCTTCCGAGCTGACCCCCATGGTGGCTGAAGCCATGGTCAAGGTGTGGCAGGAGGCGGGGCTGCCCGAGGGGGTGCTCAACCTGGTGCAGGGGGAGGTCGACACCGGCAAGGCGCTGGCCGGCAATCCGGACATCGACGGCCTCTTCTTCACCGGCTCCTCCCGTACCGGCCACTTCCTGCATCAGCAATTTGCCGGCCAGCCGGGCAAGATCCTGGCACTGGAGATGGGTGGCAACAACCCGCTGATCGTGAAAGATGTGAGCGACATCGACGGCGCCGTTCATGCCATCGTGCAATCCGCCTTCATTACCTCCGGCCAGCGCTGCACCTGCTCGCGCCGTCTGTTTGTCGAGCGCGGCGAGCGGGGCGATGCCCTGGTCAAGCGCCTGGTGGAGGTGGTCGGCCAGATCAAGGTCGGCCTCTATGACGCCGCCGAGCAGCCGTTCATGGGCGCCATGATCAGCGAGAAGGCCGCACTCGGCATGGTCGAGGCGCAAGCCAACCTGCAGCGCCTCGGTGGTGAAAGCCTGCTTGCCCTCAAGCACCTGGAAGCGGGCACCGGCTTTGTCTCCCCGGGCATCATAGACGTGACCGCGGTCAGTGCGCTGCCGGATGAAGAGTACTTCGGCCCGCTGCTGCAGCTCATTCGCTACGACGACTTCGATGTGGCCATCGAGAAGGCGAACGCCACCAGTTTCGGTCTCTCGGCCGGTCTGCTCGGTGACAACGAAGCGGACTGGAACCACTTTTTCAAGCGGATCCGTGCCGGTATCGTCAACTGGAACAAGCCCATCACCGGCGCCTCCAGTGCCGCCCCCTTCGGCGGCATCGGTGCCTCCGGCAACCACAGGGCGAGCGCCTACTACGCCGCCGACTACTGTGCTTACCCGGTCGCCTCCGTCGAAGACAGCAAGGCTGCTATGCCGGATCAACTGTCTCCCGGTCTGACCTTCTGATAACAAGAAAATAAAAGAGGGGCACTGAACAGGTGCCCCTGTCTGTACCCGCAATCAAAGGAAAGAGAGATGCAAAAGGATATCGACACCCTGTTTGGCCATCTGTGGGACAACTACATTCAGGTCACCCCCAGTGCTCATAAGGTTCATCAACTGCTGGGCGGCGGTGCCCCCATCATCAACGATCACGTGGCGTTTCGGACCTACAACCTGCCCAAGCTCGGTCTCGAGAAACTGGCGGCCCACTTCCGCGCCCTGGGGTATGAAGAGAAGGGCGAGTATGTATTCAAGGCCAAGAAGCTCTATGCCAAACACTTCGAGCATAAAGATCCTGATGCACCCAAGGTGTTCATCAGCGAGCTGAAGGTGGAAGAGCTCTCCGAAGTTGCCCAGGCCATCATCCACAAGCTGGTGGATCAGGTACCCGATCACCTCACCGACACCCCGGCCTTCCTCTACGCCGGCGCGCCCTGGCAGGTCTCCCACACCGACTACCAGACCCTGCTGGCAGAGAGCGAGTATGCCGCCTGGATGGCCGCCTGGGGTTATCGTGCCAACCACTTCACCGTCAACATCAACCGCCTGAAGGACTTCGACACCATCCAGCAGGTGAATGCGGCGCTCAAGGCGGCAGGCTTCGTGCTTAACACCGTTGGCGGCGAGGTGAAGGGCGATCCCGAGGTGATGCTGGAGCAATCCTCCACCATGGCAGACAAGGCCGAGGTGCCCTTCAGCGACGGCGTGCGCACCATCCCGAGCTGCTTCTACGAGTTTGCCCTGCGCTACCCGCAGGCCGACGGCGTGCTCTACCCTGGCTTCGTCGAAGCGTCGGCCGACAAGATCTTCGAATCCACCAACGCCATGTAATGGCCGCCATGAAAACAACGCCCCGCCTGGGGCGTTTTTTATAGATTTACGCCGACCTGACACCCTCTTTACCTCCCCTTGACCCATCAGTTCGCGGCGATTCGCTAGCATGATGCCGCCCGCTGCCGTGGGCCATCGCCGCACCATGCCGGTGTATGCCACCCGTTTTGGAGTCATGCCATGAAGATTGTTCTGCCTTTGCTGTTTTCCCTCACTACTCTGACCGCCGCAGCGGGCGATCAGGGCAGCCGTACCCCGCCCAAGCCTCCGCACGAGCTGTCGGCCGAGATGAAAGCGGCGTTTGAGAGCTGCAAGGAGCATGGCAAACCGGGGGAGTCGGAATTTGACAACTGCATGTCAGATCTGGGATTTGAGCGGCCGGACGGCCCGGCACCGGCAGGTGGGAAGGAGGGGGAGAATGAGGCCGAGTAAGCTGGTGCGGGCCCGTCGGTTAGGATGGGCCCGCACCGCTCACATCCGTTGCAGTGCCCCTTCGGTGGCCAGCAAGGTGGTCATGCCGGCGGCCTTGCCCGCCTGAATGCCTATCCGGGTGTCTTCAAACACCAGGCAGTTGGCGGGGTTGGCGCCGAGCAGCTCGGCCACTCTCAGGAAGGTGTCGGGGTGAGGCTTGTGGTTGGTCACGTCGTCGGCGCTCACCAGCACGGGAATGAAGGCATCGAGGCCGGTCTGACGCAGGATGTGCGCCGCATGTTCCCGGGTTGAGCCGGTGCCTATGCCCATGGGCACCTTGCCGTGGTACTGCCTGACCAGCTCCCACATGGCGGGAAACACCCGGACGTCGTCGATCCGTGCCAGGTAGAGGGCCACCTTGCGCCGGGCAAAGGCTTCCACGTCGATGGTCAGCCCGTGCTGTTCTGCCAGCATGGTCACTATCTTGCGGGTGGGGATGCCGCCGTACTCGTTGAGCTGTGCCCGATCAAACGGCAGACCGAACTCGGCACTGGTGATTTCCCAGGCATCCAGGTGCAGAGGCATGGAGTCCACCAGGGTGCCATCCATGTCGAAGATCAGGGCGTCGTACTCGTCGAATCGGGGCTGTTCACTCTGGTGATGATCGCAGGGGGATGACTGGGGCATGGGGGGCGTCCTCTTCGGCAAAGATTCACCCTAGCAGATCCGGCTCGCAGATGTCGCGACCTTCATCATGGTTGGCAGTGGTTTTGACCATCGGCTAATGATTTATGAGACAATAATGTGCCTTGCACCCCCTGTGCCGATATCTCACATGAGCGAGCCTGCCTATGTCCCCCAAAACCATCTTCTCGAGCGTGGCCCTGGTGATCGCCCTGGGTTCACTGGAAAAGAGCATCGTCACCACGCCCTTGCCCATCATAGGGGTTGAGCTGAACGCCGGTGCCGCCCTCACCTGGGTCGTGACCGCCTATCTGCTGGCGGCCACTGCGGCCCTGCCCATCTATGGCAAGTTGAGCGACATGTTCGGCCGGGTACGCATGCTAAACATCGGTATCGGCCTGTTTCTGGCGGGATCAGTGGCCTGCGCCCTGGCCCAGGATCTGCCGACCCTGCTGGCCGCCCGCGTGCTGCAAGGGTTGGGGGGCGGGGGGCTGATCGCGCTCGCCTTCACCGTCATCGCCGACTGTATTCCGCCACGGGAGGTGGGCAAGTATCAGGGGTATATCTCGGCGGTCTATGCGGTCTCCAGCATCGCAGGCCCGCTGCTCGGTGGCTATTTTACCGAGCAGCTCAGCTGGCGCTGGATCTTCTGGATCAATCTGCCGCTCGGCGCTATCGCCCTCTGGCTGGTGAACCGCAATCTGGGTCACCTCAATGTGCGTCGCCACAGCCGCTTCGACTGGAAGGGAGCGGCACTGCTCATCACGGTCACCACCCTCACCCTGTTGCTGCTCTCTCCGGAGGCGGCATTGCCCGCCGTCTGGCTCGCGGCTGCGCTGGGGGCGGCCTTGTTGCTGCTGATCCTGGTGGAGCGGCGGGCCCACGATCCCATATTACCGGCTCATCTGGCCCGGTTGCCCAGTTATCTGGTGAGCGTGCTGCTGGCGCTGGCCTCGCAACTGCTGATGTTCGCCGTGCTGGTCTACCTGCCGTTGCAGATGCAGTGGCAAAAGGGGATGAGTGCCAGTGACAGTGGCGGGATCATGGTGATCTTCATGGTCTGCATCACGGCGGGGGCCTTCGTCGGCGGCAAGCTGATCGGCCGTACCGGTTACTACCGGCGCTTCGTGGTGGCAGGTTTTGCCCTGGCAGCGCTGGCCCTGTGGCAGATCCACTTCGACCTCTGGGCCAGACTGGGACTGGGGTTTGCCGGATTGGGGCTGGGTCTGGTGCTGCCGGCGCTGTCGGTGGTGGTGCAAAATGCCCTGCCGCGGGAAGATCGCGGCATCGGCATGTCCCTGTTCAACTTCGGCCGGGAGCTGGGTGGGGCGGTCGGTGTCGCCATCTGCGCCGTGTTGTTCCATGCCGCCCTGCCAGCAGGCAGCAGCCCCAATCTGGTCAGCCTGAGCCCGGCCGAACTGGCACCCGGTTTCAGCGCCACCTATATCGGCATGGCGCTGATCGCCACCGCCGCCCTGCTGGTCACCTTGCTGGCATTGAAACGCCACGAGCTGGCCAGCAAGCACGCCTGATGGTTGTTATCGGATACAAAGAGGGCTCCCCGCGGGGAGCCCTCTTCATGGGATCAGGCAGGTGCTTTTCCTTCCGTGTCGTGGCCTTGTGCCACTCAGCCCGCTCATCGGGCGTCGGGGCGGGAAGGTGACCTGACAGGCTCGGGTTGCTGGCGCTCGGCCTGGGCATCGAGTTCCTTGCCGAGGAAGTAGTTCAGGAAGGTGCGGATGACCGCGATGATGGCGAGGCGCACCAGCTCCTCCTTGCTGGGGGCCACCGTGGTGGCAAGGATGTCGGCGGCGAGCTGGAACTCCAGCGCCAGGATGAGCCAGCTGCCGAAGCAGAGGCGGATACGGGGAAAGCCGGGCTCGTGATCCCGCACTCTGGCCGCCAGCCAGAGGGTCTTGCCAAGGCCGATGACCACGCAGGCGATGGAGATGATCTCCAGCAGCAGTTGGAACAGCTCCACCCCGTGCATCATGCCCTCTTTCAGGCTCGCTATCTCGAACACTCGGGTTACCTCCCTGATTCAAAAGAGACACTTTTAACACGGCTTGGGGGCCGGTTCCAACTCAGAGTCTTCTGAGCATCATGGCTATCTGGTCGATGAGCTGACGAGCGGCAGGGCTGATGGCCGCCAGTTGGAAGTAGCCGTGGATGACGCCATGCTGCCGCTGGCAAGTGGCATCGACGCCAGCCTGCACCAGCTTGCCATACAGGGCTTCCCCTTCGTCGCGCAGCGGATCATATTCCGCCGTGACGATATGGGTCGGCGGCAATCCTGACAGGGTGGGATGGTGGAGCGGGCTGGCTTCGGGATGGCTGGGGGGCAGGCTGCCAAGGTAGGCGTGAAAACCGCTTTCGAGCATGTCCCGGGTGATGAGGTAGTCGTCACCGAAATCGCGGTAGCTTTGGCTCACGCAGAGGGCATCCAGCATGGGATAGAGAAGCAGCAGGGCCTTGGGCAAGGGGGCGCTGGCAGCCTTGAGCCGCAAGGTGGTGACCAGGGCGAGATGACCCCCTGCGCTGTCGCCGGCAATGGCGAGACGTGCCGGATCCCCATGCCATTTCTCCACCTCGGCCATGATGGCCCGCGTGGCGGCCAGCGCATCGTCGTGAGCCGCAGGATAGGTGTGTTCCGGGGCGAGGCGGGTGTGTACGGCGAAGATCAGGGCGCTGGCCCGGTTGCACAGCATCCGCATCTGGCGATCGTGGGTCTCGAAATCCCCGCTGACAAAACAGCCGCCGTGAAAATAGATCAGCACCGGATACGCGGGGGCCGGTTTGTCTGCGGGCCGATAGCAGCGGATGGCGTGGTGATCGGCCTGCCACTCCTCGATGGCGCCCACCTCTTCCCGCTCACCCCCCAACAGGGCAGAGGCAAGGTAGCCGTCACGGCGCGCCTGCCAGCTCAGCTGGCTCACCTTGGGACGACCTGCGGCGATGAAGTCTGCCACCATGGCCGCGATGGCCGGTTCGAGTTGTTTTTCCATAAGACACCAATAACTGTATATAAAAACAGTTATTGTGCGCTTTTGGCCCGTGAGCGCAACCGGCGTTAGCTGAGGTAGCTCACAAAATCAGGCTTCAATCAGCACGAATTCAATCACATAGAGGGGCGGCAGTGCGGGGTAGATATCGCGGATCACATCTTTAAGCTCGGGGAGGGTCATGTTCTCCTGACGGGCGTGCTCGTCAGTCAGCTCCTCGAAGGCGACCGCCTTGACCGAGATGACTTCAATGGTGCCAAAAGGCTGGTGTTCCGGGTTGGTGAACAGGGCCAGGCGCTGGCCGGGCTGCCAGTTTGCCTCGCTCTCGTCGCGGATGGTGATGGTCTTTCGGTCAGCCTGGATGTCGGCGACAAAGCGGCTGAAGAAGGTGAATGCCGGGTAGGCCGGGGTGTGCTGGGTCATGTCGTCTCCGAAGGGCAAGGAGTGAGAGGGCGGCTCAGGCCGCGGCGGGCCCATTTTAGGAGGGGCAAGGGGAACGTGCAGCACTTTTTACCCCGACATGTGAAGGGCGACCGACTGCGTTCACGGACCGGTAAAATGGCCGCAACTGAACCTGAATGTGAGATGATGCGGCCTCCTCTTTCTTGATATGTAACAAATCAGGGGGACGGGCTCTGTGGTCTGATGGCGTCCGAGGCCGGCCGTGGTTGACGTTGAACAAAAGGAGCAAGTGTGAATTCCGAGTTGATCTGGGTGCTCAGCATGCTGGTGGGTGCCATTCTCCTGTTTATTACCAACAAGGTCCGCATGGACGTGGTCGCCTTGTTGATCATCATCCTGTTCGTGTTGAGCGGCACCCTGACCCTGCCGCAGGCGCTGGCAGGATTCAGCGATCCCAACGTCATTCTGATTGCCGCCCTGTTCGTGGTGGGGGAGGGGCTGGTGCGTACCGGCATCGCCTATCAGGTGGGAGATACCCTGGTGAAGGTGGCTGGCAGCAGCGAAACCCGCATGCTGGTGCTGCTGATGGTGGCGGTGGCGACCCTGGGGGCCGTGATGAGTTCGACCGGGGTGGTGGCCATCTTCATCCCCGTGGTGCTGAGCGTGGCGAACCGGATGGGGATCCCGGCGGGCAGACTGATGATGCCGCTCGGCTTTGCCGGCCTTATCAGCGGCATGATGACGCTGGTGGCAACCCCTCCCAACATGGTGGTGAACAGTGAACTGATGCGCCACGACATCCAGGGGTTCGGCTTCTTCGGCTTCACTCCCATGGGCGTCATCATTCTGGGGATGGGGATCCTCTACATGCTGCTGATGCGCAACCGTCTGGTGCGTGAAGGAGAGGAGGGCAAGGGCAAGCAGATGGGACGCAGCACCATGCGGGATCTCATCCGTGACTACCGACTGGCCGGGCGAGCACGCCGACTGGCGATCCGGCCCGACTCCCCCCTGATCGGCCAGACCCTCGACGAGCTGCAATTGCGTGCCCGCTTCGGGGCCAACGTCATCGGGATGGAGCGCTGGCGCAAGTTCAGGCGGGTGATGGTCAGTGTCACCGGGGTGACCGAGTTCCAGGCCAAGGACGTGCTGCTCATCGACATGTCGGATCCCGAGGTGGATGTGCGGGAGTTTTGCAGCGAGGCGCGGCTCGAGCCCATGATATTGCGCGGCGAATACTTCTCCGATCAGGCGCGGGAGGTGGGCATGGCGGAGGTCTCCCTCATCCCCGGCTCCCGGCTGCTCGGCAAGAGCATCCGCGAGGTGACCTTCCGTTCCCGTTACGGTCTGAGCGTGGTGGGGATCCGCCGGGATGGAGAGGCGCTGACCGGCAAGCTGGTGGACGAGGCGCTGCAGATGGGGGATACCCTGCTGGTGGTGGGGAACTGGAGCCTCATTCGTCAGTTGCAGACCCATCATCGCGATTTTCTGCTGCTGGGCCTGCCTGCGGAAGTGGACGAGATGGCGCCTGCCCGCAGCCAGGCCATTCACGCCCTGATTGCCCTCGGGGTCATGATAGTACTGATGGTGACGGATCCCGTACCCAACGTGATCGCGGCGCTCATCGCCTGCCTGCTGATGGGCAAGTTCCGCTGCATCGATCTGGAGAGTGCCTACAAGTCCATCCACTGGCCGACCCTGATCCTCATCGTGGGCATGCTGCCCTTTGCCCTTGCATTGCAGCAGACCGGCGGGGTGGATCTCATCGTCGGCGCGCTCATCTCGGCAGTGGGGGAGATGGGCCCCAGGGTGATGCTGGCCAGCCTCTTCGCGCTCTGTGCCGTCATCGGGCTCTTCATCTCCAACACGGCGACGGCGGTGCTGATGGCGCCCATCGCGCTGGGGACGGCCCATCAGATGGGGGTGTCGCCTTATCCCTTTGCCATGACCATCGCCATCGCCGCCTCGGCAGCCTTCATGACGCCGGTCTCGTCGCCAGTCAACACCCTGGTGCTGGGCCCGGGCAACTACAAGTTCATGGACTTCGTGCGCATCGGCGTGCCCTTCACCTTGCTGGTGATGGTGGTGAGCGTCATCGCCATCCCCTGGTTCTTCCCGTTCTGACGACAGCAAACGATATGGCGGCCTGCGGGCCGCCTTTTTATTGCCTGCAGCGCTCAGCGAGATGAAAAGGGCGGCATCACGCGAGAGGCGTAGCAGAGGAGAGCACAAGGCGCAGCCGTTGAGACATGAGGTGGCGTTGCAGGCGTGCGATGGCGTGGAGAGGGGAAGAAGAGCGGCAAACGCCGGATACAAAAAAACCAGCCTGAGCTGGTCTGTTTGGTACTGCTTTCGATGGTGCGGAAGGAGAGACTCGAACTCTCACGCCTAGGGCGCCAGAACCTAAATCTGGTGCGTCTACCAATTTCGCCACTTCCGCAAGAATAATGGTGGCTATGACGGGATTCGAACCTGTGACCCCCGCATTATGAGTGCGATGCTCTAACCAACTGAGCTACATAGCCGTCTTGTGCACGACTTGCGTCGAATACAAGCAAAAATGGCTGGGGCACTAGGATTCGAACCTAGGTATGGCGAGATCAAAACCCGCTGCCTTACCGCTTGGCGATGCCCCAACAGTGTTCTTTGCAATCGGATGATTGAAGGAACGTTTTTCAAACATGGTGGCTATGACGGGATTCGAACCTGTGACCCCCGCATTATGAGTGCGATGCTCTAACCAACTGAGCTACATAGCCGTTTGTCGTCAACCACAAACGTGGAAGAGAACAGAAAAATGGCTGGGGTACTAGGATTCGAACCTAGGGATGGCGAGATCAAAACCCGCTGCCTTACCGCTTGGCGATACCCCAACAGCGATGCCTGACAGAGACTATCAAACATCATTCAAAAATGGCTGGGGTACTAGGATTCGAACCTAGGGATGGCGAGATCAAAACCCGCTGCCTTACCGCTTGGCGATACCCCAACGACGATGCCTGACAGAGATCATCAAACATCATTCAAAAAATGGCTGGGGTACTAGGATTCGAACCTAGGGATGGCGAGATCAAAACCCGCTGCCTTACCGCTTGGCGATACCCCAACTAGAGATGGTGGCTATGACGGGATTCGAACCTGTGACCCCCGCATTATGAGTGCGATGCTCTAACCAACTGAGCTACATAGCCAACCTTGCTTCCAGTGAGTCGTTGCCTCGTCACTGTGCGGCCGGAATTATGCGTATCTGGCTCTGGGGCGTCAACCCTTTTTTTGTTTGAAAAAACGAATTTGGGTGCGTTTGGCGAGTTATTGGTCGCTGTCGTGCAAAAGCCCAACAATCTGGTTTTTTTTACGACATTCGCACCCAGATCGCGCCTCTGGCCAGATAAAAAAGAGGCCAGCAAATGCTGGCCTCTCATGGGGTTAGACGTTGAACAGGAAGTTCATGATATCGCCATCCTTGACGATGTAGTCTTTCCCTTCCGCGCGCATCTTGCCTGCTTCCTTGGCGCCTTGCTCACCCTTGTAGGTGATAAAGTCGTCGAAGGCGATGGTCTGGGCGCGAATAAAGCCTTTTTCGAAGTCGGTGTGGATCTTGCCAGCGGCCTGCGGGGCGGTGGCGCCTACCGGAATGGTCCAGGCGCGCACTTCTTTCACACCGGCGGTGAAGTAGGTCTGCAACTTGAGCAGCTCGTATCCGGAGCGGATCACCCGGTTCAGGCCCGGCTCCTCGATGCCCAGATCCGCCATGAACTCGGCGCGGTCTTCGTCGTCCAGCTCGGCGATGTCCGCCTCGATGGCGCAGCAGACGACCACGACAACGGCGTTCTCGGCGGCGGCTATCTCACGGACCTGATCCAGGTAGGGGTTGTTCTCGAAGCCATCTTCCGCCACGTTGGCGATGTACATGGTGGGTTTGAGGGTCAGGAAGTTGAGGTGGCTGACGGCGTCCAGCTCATCCTTGTCCAGCTTCATGCCGCGGATCATCTGGCCGTTTTCCAGGGCAACCTTGATCTTCTCCAGCACTTCCACTTCCAGCTTGGCATCCTTGTCGCCGCCCTTGGCACGCTTGGACTGGCGATTGATGGCGCGCTCGCAGGCATCCAGGTCGGAGAGGGCCAGCTCGGTGTTGATCACCTCAATGTCGTCGGCCGGGGAGACCTTGCCCGCCACGTGGACGATGTTCTCGTCCTCGAAGCAGCGCACCACGTGACCGATGGCTTCGGTTTCACGGATGTTGGCGAGGAACTGGTTGCCAAGGCCTTCGCCCTTGGAGGCACCGGCCACCAGGCCGGCGATGTCCACGAACTCCATGGTGGTCGGCACGACACGCTGCGGATTGATGATGGCCGCCAGCTGGTCGAGGCGGGGATCCGGCATGGGGACCACACCCGTGTTCGGCTCAATGGTGCAGAACGGGAAGTTGGCGGCTTCGATGCCGGCCTTGGTCAGCGCATTGAACAGGGTGGATTTGCCTACATTGGGCAGGCCCACGATACCGCATTTAAAACCCATGGATTGTTACCTTGTTGATGGATGCTTCAAGGGGCCGCGCGGGCGGCCCGTGTCGTGTTGCTTGACCCCGAGGCGAGGGATCTCGCCAGGGGCCGGTCATCTTGAACTGCCTGGCGATGCAGGCTGAAGGCCTAGACTTTCTCGGCCTTGAAACTGTGCAGGCGATTCATGGCCTTGGTCATGTCCTGCTTGAACAGGATGTCGGTGGCGCGCAAGGATTCGTCCAGCGCGGCCTCGATCAGACTCTGCTCACTGCTGGGCGCCTTGGTCAGCACGAAGCCGGCGACCAGCTCCTTGGCGCCCGGATGGCCGATGCCAAGGCGCAGCCGGAAGAAGTTATTGTTGTTGCCCATCCTGGCGATGATGTCCTTGAGGCCGTTATGGCCGCCGTGACCGCCCCCTTGCTTGAACTTGGCGATGCCGGGAGGCAGGTCCAGCTCGTCGTGGGCCACCAGGATCTCCTCCGGGGCGATCTGGTAGAAGCGCGCGAGCGCCGCCACGGCCTTGCCGGAGAGATTCATGTAGGTGTTCGGGATGAGCAGCCGCACATCCTGCCCGTCCACCAGGAAGCGGGCGGTGTGGCCGAAGAACTTGGGCTCTTCGCGCAGGCTGACATTGTGCCAGCGTGCCAGTTGCTCCACATACCAGGCGCCCGCATTGTGGCGGGTCTTGGCATATTCGGGGCCGGGATTACCCAGCCCGACAATCAGTTTGATTTGACTTGTCACGCTTGATGTCTTCACTCGCTACTTGCCATGGGCGGATGACCCGGGGCAATGGGACGCAATATTCTAGCCGCCGAGTGACGATCACTCAACCAAAGTGCGGCAAGGTCGGGGAAAAGCCGGACAGAAGGGCTCGGGTGGGGTGGCTCGTCCGAGGTTTTCGTCTCTTGCCGAGTGAAGGCTGGCGGTTGGCGCCAGGCACCCAAAAAAACAAAAACCGCCATTCGGCGGTTTTTGTCACGACAGGGTCTATCAATGCTCGAACATGGCAGAGATGGACTCTTCGTTGCTGATGCGGCGAATCGCTTCGGCCAGCACGGAGGAGAGGGTCAGCTGCTTGACCTTGCCGACGGCCTTCATCTCCGGGGTGAGCGGGATGGAGTCGGTGATGATCAGCTCGTCGATGACCGAATTCTTGATGTTTTCAACGGCGGTGCCGGAGAAGACAGGGTGGGTCGCATAGGCGAACACGCGCTTGGCACCACGCTCTTTCAGCGCTTCGGCCGCCTTGCACAGGGTGCCGCCGGTGTCGATCATGTCGTCGACGATGACGCAGTCACGACCGGCCACGTCGCCGATCAGGTGCATGACCTGGGAGACGTTCGGACGGGGACGACGCTTGTCGATGATGGCGATGTCGGTGTCGTCCAGCAGCTTGGCGATGGCACGGGCACGGACCACGCCACCGATGTCCGGTGACACGACCACGGGGGATTCGAGGTTCTTGGCCTTCATGTCTTCCAGCAGCACCGGGCTGCCGAACACGTTGTCGACGGGGACGTCGAAGAAGCCCTGGATCTGCTCGGCATGCAGGTCAACGGTCAGCACACGGTCCACACCCACGCTGGAGAGGAAGTCGGCGACGACCTTGGCGGTGATGGGCACACGGGCGGAGCGGACGCGGCGGTCCTGACGGGCATAACCAAAGTAGGGGATAACGGCAGTGATACGGCCAGCTGAAGCACGACGCAGTGCATCCACCATGACGATCAATTCCATCAAATTGTCGTTGGTCGGGGCACAGGTGGATTGAATGATGAAGATATCGCCACCGCGTACATTCTCGTTGATCTGTACGCTGATCTCGCCGTCGCTAAAGCGACCTACGGCAGCATTGCCGAGTTTGATAAACAGGCGATCTGCGATCTTCTGGGCTAGTTCCGGCGTTGCGTTACCAGCAAACAGCTTCATGTCAGGCACGGTTTGAAACCTCGGGGTTGCATCCAGTATGTGGGGAGTCTGATTTTAGACCCGTATCGTTTGGGGGCAAACGATTTAGCAAGATGACGGACAAGGTCTCTGGGCGATGTCGAGGATGGCGTCTCATCACCCGCAGGGTGGGTGGACGGGAATCCACCTTGAGCGCTATCGCGTCAGATTGGCCCAAGACACATCGACGAGGTCAACACCTCCCGATACGGCCTCAACAAGGAGAGAGTTGGCTGGGGTACTAGGATTCGAACCTAGGAATGGCGAGATCAAAACCCGCTGCCTTACCGCTTGGCGATACCCCAATCACTCACTTGTTGCAAAGTGACGAAGAGTGGTGATATGTTCTCGCCCTTGGCGACAAACCCATCCCAGCCTTCCGGCACTCTTGCCAACACCTTCCGAGCAGCCATTTCGTCTTCAAATCGAGCAAAGACGCAGGCGCCAGTGCCCGTCATTCTTGACGGCGCGTATTCTAGCAACCAGCCGAGCGCATTGGCAACCTCGGGGTGGCGCTTTTTCACCAGCAGCTCGCAATCGTTTTTCCACTCTCCTGCCAGCAGATTGTCCAGGGTCATCTTGGGGGTGTTGCGGGGCAGGTCGGGATCCTGGAACACGGCGGCGGTGGCCACATGGCAATCCGGCTTGAGTACCAGGTACCAGGCATCCGGCACCTCGATCTGTTGCAACCGCTCCCCCACGCCTTCGGCGAAGGCGGCCTTGCCCCGTACGAACACCGGCACGTCGGCGCCCAGCTGTACGCCGAGCTCGGCCAGCTCGTCTTCACTCAAGCCGGCTTGCCAGAGGTGGTTCAAGGCCACGAGGGTGGTGGCCGCGTCCGACGAGCCGCCCCCGATGCCACCGCCCATGGGCAGTACCTTCTCCAGCCGGATATGGGCTCCCTGCGGACTGGCCAACCGGCTCTGCAACAGTCGCGCAGCCCGGATGATGAGGTTCTGTTCATCGGGCACGCCGGGAATGGCCGGGCTCAAGGTGAGCTGGTCGCTGCCGGGGATCGGCTCGAATTCGAGCCAGTCGCCGTGGTTGAGGAAGATGAAGAGGGTCTGCAGTTCGTGGTAGCCATCGGGGCGGCGGCCGTTGACGTGCAGGAAGAGGTTGAGCTTGGCCGGGGCGGGCCAGCGGATCGGCGTCTGGTCGTGCATCATGGTGCCAGGGTCCACTCGTTGATCTGCAGCTTGAGACGGCTCTCCTGCCCGGTCATGGTGAGCAGGTGGGGCAGGCGATAGCCGTCCTGATCCCGATAGTCCCCGTAGACGATCTGCCACTGGCCGTCGCGCACGCTGGCGAGGCTGGCATCGGGGTTGAGCTCGAATTCGGCCTGCCCCGGCAATCCCTTGATCCACTCAGGCAGCCCGGCCACCGGAATGTGCCAGCCGGTGAGCTGATAGACCAGGGTTTCAGCATCCTGGCTCTGGTGCTGTTTTCCGTCGTTGTCGAGCAGAGTCACCTCGCCGCCGGTGCGGGAGAGCTCCAGAATATGGGTGCCGATGAGGCTGGTGAGGTTGAGGCGATAGTCGTCGCCGTTTTGCTGCCAGTTGAGGCGGGCGCTGCCCTTCTGGCGGGCGGTGATGATGGCCATCTTGCCCGACAACTGCCAGTGTGTGAGGCGTTCGAGGCGGGCGCGCTCCTGCTGCCAGTTGACCTGATCCCGCTGGGGTTGGGTGGTGGTACAGCCCGCCAGCACCAGCAGGCAGGCGAGGGAGAAGATACGCAACAACAAGGTGGAGCTCCGCAGATGAGGTTTGCGACAGTATAAGGGGCGGCCGTATTGCTTTTAAAGACTTACCCTTTCTCGTACAATTGTCGGCCTCTACACCCTGTGCATGAAACGATCATCACCCACCCATGAGTCTGCTTGCCCTCGGAATCAACCACAACACCGCCAGTGTCGCCTTGCGGGAGCGGGTCGCCTTTGGCCCGGACCGCATCGATCGCGCCCTGCGTGAGCTGGTGGAGCAGCCTGGCGTCAGCGAGGCGGTGATCGTCTCCACCTGCAACCGCACCGAGCTCTATTGCAGCCTGGAGCAGGGGCAGGGGGAGCAGGTGCTGAACTGGTTGCAGCGGTTCCACGCGCTGGAGGCGAGCGAGGTGCTCTCCGCCATCTACCGGCACCAGGACGAGGAAGCGGTGCGACACCTGATGCGGGTGGCCTGCGGCCTCGACTCCCTGGTGCTCGGGGAGCCGCAGATCCTGGGGCAGATCAAGCAATCCTACGCCCACGCCCAGCAGGCGGATGCGGTGAAAGGATCCCTGGAGCGCCTGTTCCAGAAATCCTTCTCGGTAGCCAAACGGGTGCGCACTGACACCGAGATCGGCGCCAGCGCGGTGTCGGTGGCCTTCGCCGCCGTGAGCCTGGCCCGCCGTATCTTCTCCGATCTCTCCCAGACCAAGGTGCTGCTGGTGGGCGCCGGCGAAACCATCGAACTGGTGGCCCGCCACCTGCGCGAGCAGAGCGTGACCCGGATGATGGTGGCGAACCGCACCCTGCAACGGGCCCAGTTGCTGGCAGAGGAGTTCGGTGCCCAGGTAATGACGCTCGAAGAGATCCCGGACTACCTGCACGAGGCGGACATCGTCATCAGCTCCACGGCAAGCCCCCTGCCCATCATCGGCAAGGGCATGGTGGAGCGGGCGCTCAAGGCGCGTCGCTTCAAGCCCATGTTCCTGGTGGATATCGCCGTGCCCCGCGACATCGAAGCCGAGGTGGACGAGCTCTCCGATGCCTATCTCTACACGGTGGACGATCTGCAGGGCATCATCGAGCAGAACCTGGAGACCCGCAAGCGGGCGGCCGCCGAGGCGGAACTCATCGTGCAGGAAGAGCGCGACGAGTTCATGGGCTGGTATCGCAGCCAGCACTCGGTGGATCTCATTCGCGATTATCGCCATCAGTCACAGCAGGTCGCCGACGAAGAGTTGCAGCGGGCCCTGCTGGCCCTGCAACAGGGTGAAAATGCCGAGCAGGCGCTCAAGGCCATGGCCCATCGCCTCACCAACAAGCTGATCCACGCACCGACCCAGGCCCTGCGCCAGGCCGCCGCCCAGGGGGACAGCCACAAGCTGGCCCAACTGCGTCAGGTGCTGGGATTGTCACAAGAATCATAGTGTTGGGACGGCCCTTTGCCGTCCCGTCCTCCATCGAGAATCCAAGAGTCATGAACCCCTCATTGATCAGAAAGCTGGAAGGCCTCATCGAGCGCCATGAAGAAGTACAGGCCCTGCTCGGGGAGCCGGGGGTCGCCTCGGATCAGGACAGATACCGCGCCCTGACCCGGGAATACGCCCAGCTGGAAGATATCGTTCACGCCTTCCAGCGTTTCCGCCAGGCCGAAGAGAACCTCGAGACCACCCGGCTGATGCTGGAGGAAGAGGATGCCGAGCTGCGGGAGATGGCGCAAGAGGAACTGCCGCTCGCCAAGGCGACCTTCGAGGAGCAGGAGCAGGCGCTTCAGGTGATGCTGTTGCCGCGCGACCCCAAGGATGACAACAACTGCTATCTGGAGATCCGCGCCGGTGCCGGTGGCGACGAGGCGGCCATTTTCGCGGGGGATCTGTTCCGCATGTACTCCCGCTACGCCGAGCGTCAGGGGTGGCGTGTCTCCATCGTCAGCTGCAATGACGGCGAACACGGCGGCTACAAGGAGGTGATCGCCAAGGTGGACGGTGAGCACGTCTACGGCCGCCTCAAGTTCGAGTCCGGCGGCCACCGGGTGCAGCGAGTCCCCGAGACCGAATCCCAGGGCCGGGTGCACACCTCCGCCTGTACCGTGGCCGTGCTGCCGGAAGTGCCGGAAGCCGAGCAGGTGGAGATCAACCCCTCCGAGCTGAAGATCGACACCTTCCGCGCCTCCGGTGCCGGCGGCCAGCACGTCAACAAGACCGACTCCGCCATCCGCATCACCCACCTGCCCACCGGGCTGGTGGTGGAGTGCCAGGACGAGCGCTCCCAGCACAAGAACCGCGCCAAGGCGATGTCGGTGCTCTCCGCCCGCCTGCAGGCGGCCGAGGACGAACGCCACCGCGCCGCCGAGCAGAGTACCCGCCGCAACCTGGTGGGCTCCGGGGATCGCTCCGAGCGCATCCGCACCTACAACTATCCCCAGGGGCGTCTCTCCGAGCACCGGATCAACCTCACCCTCTATCGTCTGGGCGACATCCTGGAAGGGGATCTGGACTGCGTGATCACCCCCCTGGTGCAGGAGTATCAGGCGGATCAGCTCGCCTCCCTGGCCGAGAGCAACTGATGCAGATCCAGCAGGCCCGCGCCCATATCATGGCGACCCTGGCCTCCGGGGAATCCCCCCGTGCCGACGCCGATGCCCTGCTCTGTCATCTGCTGGATTGTCGGCGCAGCTATCTGATGACCTGGCCGGAGCACGAGCTCGATGCCGCCCAGCAGGCAACCCTGGCGGGCTGGCTTGCCCGTCGCCTCAATGGTGAGCCCATTGCCCACCTCATCGGTGAGCGGGAGTTCTGGTCGCTGCCGCTGAAAGTGAGCCCGGCCACCCTGATCCCGCGCCCCGATACCGAGGTGCTGGTGGAACAGGCGCTGGCCCGCCTGCCGGGCGGCCCCTGCGCCCTGCTGGATCTGGGCACGGGCACCGGTGCCATCGCCCTTGCGCTCAAGTCTGAGCGACCGGATGCCGATGTATGGGCGGTGGACAGGATGCCGGCCGCGGCCGCGTTGGCCCGCACCAACAGCGCAGCCCTGGGGTTGCCCATCGAGGTGCGCGACGGCAGCTGGTTTGCGCCGCTGTCGGATGCACCGCGCTTTGCGATGATCGTCTCCAACCCGCCCTATATCGACGGGACGGACCCCCATCTTCACGAGGGGGACGTGCGCTTCGAGCCGCGCTCCGCCCTGGTGGCGGAGGAGCAGGGGCTGGCGGATATCCGCCTCATCGTCACCCAGGCGCCCGCCCATCTGGTGCCAGGTGGCTGGCTGTTGCTGGAACACGGCTGGGATCAGGGGGAGGCGGTGCGTCAACTCCTGCTGCAACAAGGCTACGTCCAGGTGGAAACCGTGCGCGATTACGGCGATAACGAGCGGGTGACTCTGGGGCGCCTGGCTCAGTGATATGACGGGCGGGCCCGGTCTGCCCCTGTTCAAGGAAATCTTATGTATGTTGTTCTCAAGCATCTGCACCTCACCCTGATTGCCGGGGCCGTGCTGATGTTTATCCTGCGCTTTTACTGGTTGCAGACCGGCTCCGCGCTGGCAGGGGGCGCCCGCACCCTCAAGATCAGCGGCTGGCTCAACGGCCTGGTGGTGCTCTCCGGTGTGCTGCTCTGCATGGTGCTGGGTCTCAACCCCCTCAACAACGCCATCCCCTGGCTGGCCGAGAAGCTGACATCCATCCTGGTGGTGGCGTTTCTGGCCATGATGGCGCTGCGTCTGGCCCGCAGCAACGGCATCCGCTGGTTTGCCTTCCTGGGCGCACTGGGGTGGATCTTCTTTATCGCCAAGCTTGCGGTGCAAAAGCAGGCCAGCCTGTTCGGCTAGGAAGGATGACGATGATACGTGTGGATGAGTGGACCGACTTCGAGGCTCACGATCTTGCCGAGCTGGCGCTGTCAGTGAGCGACGAGATCCGGGGCCATGGCGGCACGGGAGAGGCCGAGCTTGCCCTCCTCGATGCCTGGCTGGACGAGACGATTGCCGAGGGAGACTGCGACGAGGTGCGCCGTCAGCTGTTGCAGGGTTTCTACCAGACCCTGGGCTTTCGTGGCGACTGGCAGGATTACTTCTCGTCCGCCAACTGCGATCTGGACCAGGTGCTGGCAAGGCGCAAGGGGATCCCGGTCAGTCTCGGCATCCTCCTCATCCAGCTGGGTCGCAAGATAGGGCTGGATGTGGAGGGGATCTGCTTCCCCGGCCATTTCCTCCTGAGTTTTGCCGGTCTGGACGGGGAGGTCTATGTGGACCCCTTCAACGGTGATGAACTGAGCCGGCACCGCATCGAACTGCTGCTGCGCGGTGCCCTCGGCAACCTGGCGAGTCTGAGCGATGATCATCTGCAGCCATCGGGGCAGTGGGAGATCATCGAGCGCTTGCTCAATGTCAGCAAGGGCGCCCTGCTGCGCGAGGAGCGCATGACGGAGGCGTTGCGCTGCAGCGAGCTGCTGCTGCGCATGAAGCCCGGCGATCCGCTGGAGACGCGGGATCGGGGCTTCATCTATGAGCAACTCGATTGCCCGCGCTTTGCCGCCGACGATTTCGAATACTTTATTGAACAATGCCCTGATGATCCCGTGGCCGATGTGCTGAAAACCCAGCTGGCCACCCTGGACCTCAGTCCCAAGCCCCTCCATTAAGGATCCCTGAGATGGAACAGAAGAATATCAAGGTCAACCAGATCGACGTCGCTAACGACAAACCTTTCGTGCTGTTCGGCGGCATGAACGTGCTGGAATCCCGCGACATGGCGATGGCGGTGTGCGAGAAGTACGTGGAAGTGACCAGCAAGCTCGGCATCCCGTTCGTGTTCAAGGCGAGCTGGGACAAGGCCAACCGCTCCTCCATCCACTCCTATCGCGGCCCGGGTCTGGAAGAGGGGATGAAGATCTTCCAGGAGCTGAAAGCGACCTTCGGCATGCCGGTGATCTCCGATCTGCATGAGCCCCATCAGGCCAAACCGGTCGCCGAGGTGGTCGACGTCATCCAGCTGCCCGCCTTCCTGGCGCGCCAGACCGATCTGGTAGAGGCCATGGCCCGCACCGGCAACGTCATCAATATCAAGAAGCCGCAATTCCTGAGCCCAAGCCAGATGAAGAACATCACCGACAAGTTCGAGGAGTGTGGCAACGATCGCCTGATCCTCTGCGAGCGCGGTGCCAACTTCGGCTATGACAACCTGGTGGTGGACATGCTGGGTCTGGGCGTCATGAAGAAGAGCACCGGCGGCTACCCGGTCATCTTTGACGTCACCCACTCCCTGCAGTGCCGTGATCCCCTGGGGGCGGCCTCCGGCGGTCGCCGCGAGCAGGTGACCGAGTTGGCTCGTGCCGGCATGGCGGTGGGCCTGGCCGGTCTCTTTATCGAATCCCACCCGGATCCGAAAATTGCCCGCTGTGACGGCCCGAGCGCCCTGCCGCTGGAGAAGCTGGAAGGCTTCCTCAAGCAGATGAAGGCCATCGACGATCTCGTCAAGAGCTTCGAGCCCCTCGATACCTCCGCCTGATCGCGATTTTTACTATCAAAAATGCCCCGCCATGCGGGGCATTTTTATTTCCGTCATTTTCATTTGGTGCTCTTCGGCGTCCATTGCGACCATGTTTCCGTGGTGTTAATGATGTTAAATGTGTTGTGTGATTGATGTCTCTTATTTGCTTCTTATGACATGCAAAAGTAGCGACCGTCAGGATGGCAAAAAGGTATGAAGCGGGTGAGATAACCCTATTTCTCGCCGCAGACTGCTGCATGCGTTATTTGCTGTCAGTGGAGTCACACTTATTAACAGGACGTTGAGCATGCACAAGAAAATTGTCAGTAGCCTCTATTTTCAGGTGATATTGGCAATCACCATCGGAATATGTCTGGGACATGTCTATCCGAGTCTGGGCGCAGATATGAAACCCCTTGGTGATGGCTTCGTTAAATTAATCAAGATGATCATCGCCCCCGTCATTTTTTGTACCGTGGTCACCGGCATTGCCGGCATGGAAAGCATGAAGGCGGTGGGCATAACCGGTGCCATTGCGCTGATCTATTTTGAAGTGGTGAGCACCCTGGCCCTGATCATCGGTCTGTGCGTGGTCAACGTTCTGCAGCCGGGGGCCGGTATGAATGTGGATCCCTCCTCACTCGACGCCAGCGCCATCTCCGTCTATGCGGATCAGGCCCAGTCCCAGGGGATAATTCCCTTCCTGCTGGATGTGATACCGGCCAGCGTCATCGGTGCCTTTGCCGGCGGCAATATACTCCAGGTGTTGCTGTTTGCCGTCCTGTTCGGATTTTCCCTGCATCATATCGGGGAGAAGGGAAAACCCATCTTCAATATCATCGATGGTTTCTCCCAGGTTATTTTCGGCATCATCAACATGATCATGAAGCTGGCGCCAGTCGGGGCATTTGGCGCCATGGCATTCACCATAGGGAAATACGGTATTGGTTCTTTGGTTCAGCTGGGGCAATTAATTGCTAGCTTCTATCTGACCTGCTTGCTGTTTATTTTTCTGGTGCTCGGCAGTATCGCCAAAGCCAATGGCTTCAGCATTGTGCGCTTTATTGCCTATATCCGGGAAGAGCTGTTGATCGTGCTCGGAACATCCTCGTCGGAATCCGTATTGCCGCGCATGCTGGTGAAAATGGAGGCGCTGGGCTGCAAGAAATCGGTGGTGGGTCTGGTGATCCCGACCGGTTACTCATTCAACCTGGACGGCACCTCCATCTATCTGACCATGGCAGCCGTCTTCATCGCCCAGGCGACCAACACCCCGCTGGACCTGTTCCATCAGCTCACCCTGCTGGTGGTGCTGCTTATCTCCTCCAAGGGGGCGGCCGGAGTCACGGGGAGTGGCTTCATCGTGCTGGCAGCCACCATCTCGGCGGTAGGGCATCTGCCGCTGGCCGGGCTGGCGCTGATCCTCGGGATTGATCGCTTCATGTCGGAGGCGCGCGCCCTGACCAACCTCATCGGCAACGGGGTGGCGACCCTGGTGGTAGCTCGTTACTGCGATCAGCTCGACGAGGCCACTATGCAGGACGCCCTGGCGAAACCCGTGGTGGCAAGGCCGGTGGACCTGCGTAGCTGACCCAGGTTCCGGCGGCGATCATCACCCATGAAAAAACGGCCCGAGGGGGCCGTTTTTTATCTCTTTACGCAGGACGCCTTACAGGCTCTGGGTGAAGGTGCGGGTGACCACGTCACGCTGCTGCTCCGGGGTCAGGGCGTTGAAACGCACGGCGTAACCGGAGACGCGGATGGTGAGTTGCGGGTATTTTTCCGGGTTGGCGATGGCGTCTTCCAGGGTTTCGCGGCGCAGTACGTTGACGTTCAGGTGCTGACCCCCTTCGACCACAGGCTCTTGCTGAACCGGCAGTTCACGGTATTCGAATTGACCCAGGTCGGAGAGGCTGACTTCCTGATCGGCGGCAAAGCTGTCGCCCTTGGCGCAGATGCAGCGAGCCTGTTGTTTCTCTTCGTCCAGCAGCCAGAAAGAGTTCAGCAGAGCGGCGTTGGCGGACTGGGTGATTTGGATACCCTTGATCATGGTATGACTCCTCATAGGAAAGCGGATTCAACGGTAAGCACATTACCCTGATGTTTTTAAACCACCTCTTGGAAGGAATGATTTAACGGGGCCTTGCCTTACACCTTTACTTCGTTGGGGCCATATATACCACGACGGTAATATTACAAAAATTGATCCAAATCAATAAAACCTCATTCTGTGCGCATTGAAAGGGATTAAATCATTGAGTTGAATCAAAAACAGATCATTTTTCTGTTTTTGTAAGATATATGAATTATGCATTTTTTATTATTCATATCTAGTAATTTAACTACACCTTTAGGGTTTATTTCTGGCGTCAGCGAAAACCGGCCTGCCCATGAGGCCTGTCCGAAGGACGCTCTGTTATTCCTGTGTCGACGCAGCTCCGGTCATTGCCCGTGAACGCTGCCGCCACTTCCCAGGCTGGCAAGGCTGAGCCTGACCTCCATGCGGTTGCGTCTTGGGGGCGAGGACCCTATCCTGAGCCCCTTGCTCTATTGACCGAGGAGATAGCGGTGCCAAGCTGGACAGAAGGCGGGGAGTGGGGAGAGGCTGGCATGCCAGCCAGGATGGAAGGAGTGGATCCACAACGAGAGGAGACGGGTGTGCTGACCTGGAAAGATGTGATTGGTTCGGAGAAAGAGCAGGCGTATTTCATGGACACCCTGGCCACCGTCAGGGCCGAGCGGGAGGCGGGCAAGGTGATCTATCCCCCGGCGACCGAGGTCTTCAATGCCTTCAAACTGACCGAGCTGGATGACGTCAAGGTGGTGATCCTGGGGCAGGATCCCTATCACGGCCCGGACCAGGCGCACGGCCTCTGTTTCTCCGTCTTGCCCGGAGTGCGCACGCCGCCGTCCCTCGTCAACATCTACAAGGAGATGCAACGGGATCTGCCGGGTTTTGTCACACCCCATCACGGCTTTCTGGAGTCCTGGGCCAGACAGGGGGTGCTGCTGCTCAATACCGTGCTGACGGTACAGGCGGGCATGGCGCACTCTCACGCCCACCTGGGGTGGGAGACCTTTACCGATCGGGTCATCGAGCGGATCAATGCCCATTGCCAGGGAGTCGTCTTCCTGCTGTGGGGCGCTCATGCCCAGAAGAAAGGGCGCTTCATCGACCGGTCGCGCCACCATGTGCTGAGCGCCCCCCATCCCAGCCCGCTCTCTGCCCATCGCGGTTTCATCGGTTGCGGCCACTTCTCCGAGGCCAATCGCCTGCTGGTCCAGCAAGGACGCAGTCCCATCGACTGGCTCTCGGTCTGCGCCGATCCGGCGGCCTGACGCCGTGCATGCACAGGGGAAATGGTGTCCCCTGTGCCTCCTGTGGTGAGAGGCTGGTGCAGCCGCTGTCTGCATCCGACTTGATTGAGTGCAAAGTTCAGGCAATAAATGACCGTATACTCGAGACAGACGTTTTCTCATTTCAGTGCAAGGAGTGCCCATGTTATCCAGTCTGCATAAGGACCACCTCAACATCACCCGGTTGCTGACGCTGCTCAAGCAAAAGCTGGCGGCCATTCGCAATGAGCAGCCGGTAAGCTACTTCCTGCTGCGGGATGTGGTGGATTATCTGCGCGAGGTATCCGACAAGTACCACCACCCGAAGGAAGACATGATTTATGACTACTACCTGAAATACAGGGTGGTGGAGGGGGAGGTGGCCAACCGGCTGCACGAGGAGCACGCCCGTCTGCTGGATGCAGGGACCGAGCTCAAGGAGATGGTGGAGATGATCCTGATGGATGCGGTCATCCCGCTGGATCAGTTCGTGGCCCGTCTGGAGCAGTTCATCGAGCAGCAGGAGGCGCACATGAACTATGAGGAAGGGGTCATCTTCCCCCATCTGCGCGACTCCCTGACCGAGGATGACTGGCGTCATCTCGAACAGCTCTGGCAGAACCGGGCCATCAATGATCCCCTGTTCGGGGCGGAGGTAAGCCAGCACTTCCAGGCGCTGGCCAAACAGCTCTCGCTGCCTGCAGCCTGACAGGATCACCCATAAAAACAGCGCCCCGGTCAATCCGGGGCGCTGTTTTTATGGCTCCACTCGCTGGAGTGAAACATGGGCGACGTGGGCGTATCAGAGCTCCAGGTCGTCCGATCCTTCATAGGCGATGTCGATGGCCTGCAGCTCCTTTTGCAGGCGGTGCTTGTCTTTAAGCGCCTCAATCTCACGCCATTTGCGTTTTTTTCCCGTTGTCCCGCGGCTACGTGAACCCAGCTCAACGACCTCGTCAAAATCGAAGTTGAACATGTCCATGGCTCCCTCCTTGGTTTTATGGTTTTCACCATCCGTATAACACGACGCCTTTGAAAATAAAACGTTTTTATGACGAAGTTGTGACAACCGGAAACAGGCACAAAAAAACCGGGCTGCCCTTTCGGGAGCCCGGTTTTTGCGGGGCCACTTCGCTCTGTGAGCGCAGTGTGGCGAGCGGCCTTACAGGTGGCTTGCCAGCATGGTTTCCAGCTTGCCCTGGTCGATGGCGAACAGGCGGATGCCTTCCCCCAGTTTCTCGACGGCCATGGCGTCCTGGTTCAGCTCCCAGCGGAATTCGGCTTCGGTCATCGGGGCCGGTTTGGCTGTGCGCTCGCCGGTGTAGTCCAGCTTGCGCACCACGGTGCCTTCGGCCTTGCTCAGCTCTTCCAGCAAAGCGGGGCCAATGGTCAGGCGGTCGCAGCCGGCCAGTTCCAGTATTTCGCCGGTGTTGCGGAAGCTCGCGCCCATGACCACGGTCGGGTAGTCGTGCTGCTTGTAGTAGTTGTAGATGGCGGTGACGGAGACCACGCCCGGATCTTCACTGGCGGTGTAGTCACGGCCGTTCTTGGCCTTGTACCAGTCGAGGATGCGACCGACGAACGGGGAGATGAGGAAGGCACCGGCTTCGGCACAGGCGCGGGCTTGGGCGAAGGAGAACAGCAGGGTCAGGTTGCACTGGATACCCTCTTTCTCCAGCACCTCGGCGGCACGGATCCCTTCCCAGGTGGAGGCCAGCTTGATCAGGATGCGATCATTGCTGATACCGGCTTCGTTGTAGAGGCGGATCAGCTTGCGGGCCTTGGCGATGCTGGCGTCGGTGTCGAAGGAGAGGCGGGCGTCCACTTCGGTGGAGATGCGGCCCGGGACGATTTTCAGCACTTCGAGGCCGATGTTGACCGCCAGCTTGTCGCCTGCGTCGATGATTTGCTGTGCCTTGTCCTGGCTCTGGGATTTGGCCCAGGCAATGGCGTCCTGGATCAGGGCTGCGTACTCGGGGATCTCGGAGGCCTTGAGTACCAGAGAGGGGTTGGTGGTGGCATCGATGGGCTGGTAGCGCTTGATGGCTTCGATGTCGCCGGTATCGGCAACCACTGTGGTCAGGGCTTTCAGCTGGGTCAATTTATCGGCCATGGCAAATATCATCTCTTTATGAGGGAGCAATCCCAGGGTGGCGGGCATGAGACGGCAGTTCTGAAATTAAATTACAAGATCCCGGCGGCTCAGGCTCAGAAAGGGGCGATGGGCAGGCCCCATCGTCATTGCCTGCCTAATTAATACGGATGTGGCGCATCCTGCAATAGGGGGGCTTGTATGCGAATCAGCCAGGTGGTGAAAGCGGTACCGGCTGTCGAGTGAAAGTGTTTGATAAAAAACGAGTTTTATTCATGGTGTGGCGGCTGGCTCCGACATGGAAAAGCGCAATTATTTTGGTGGATTCATGAATTTGTGCGGGAGGTCACATAAATAGTTCTGTCAGCTACTTGAAATTTAATTACGTGTAAAACGTTTTGCGTTACAACCCCTTGCCGATGAGGCATGAGAGGCAAACGCTTGTCTCCCTGATGTCGTTTCACTCAGCGGTTTTTACCCCCATGGGATGAGTTGTAAAATGGTTCTCTATTGGCTCTAATTTGTAAGGGCGCTGGGTAGCGCATCAATTTTTGTTGATTTATTGCGTGCTAAATGAAGCTTTTTTGCATCAAATTGCTCGTTTTTTGTCTCCCCAGTGAGCCCTGTCACTATTCTGAATTCCCTCCCTATGCTAGATTCCGCCCCTTCGGCGCAATGCTGGTTCGGAAATTGACAGAGAGCGGTCAGCGCAGACTGGCCATGGATGTGATAACAACGAGAGAATTATGGACACCTTGATTGCAATGATTAACGACCTGATGTGGGGAGCCGTGCTCATTTACCTGCTGATCGGGGTCGGTATCTTCTTTACCTTCCGCCTGGGCTTTATCCAGATCCGCCACTTCGGCCACATGTTCTCGGTCCTGCGCAACAGTCGCAAATCCGACAGCGCCGGCATCTCCTCCTTCCAGGCTCTGTGTACCAGCCTGGCGGCTCGCGTCGGGACGGGCAATCTGGCCGGTGTGGCCGTCGCCATCTATCTGGGTGGCCCTGGCGCCGTCTTCTGGATGTGGCTGATCGCCTTCATCGGCATGGCCACCGCCTTCGTGGAAAGCACCCTGGCCCAGCTCTACAAGGTCAAGGATGAGGATGGCAACTACCGGGGCGGTCCCGCCTACTACATGGAACGCGGCCTCGGCATGCGCTGGATGGGAGTGGTCTTCTCCCTCTGCCTGCTGCTGGCCTTCGGTCTGGTGTTCAACGCGGTGCAGGCCAACTCCATCAGCCTGGCCATGAACGTCGCCTTCGGCATCCCTGACTGGGTGAGCGGTCTGGCCCTGGTGGTGCTCTCCGGTCTCATCATCTTCGGCGGCATTCGCGGCATCGCCCGCTTTGCCGAGCTGGTGGTGCCCTTCATGGCGCTGGCCTACATCCTGATGGCGCTGTTCGTGGTGTTCATGAACATCAGCGAGCTGCCGAGTATCTTCGCCCTCATCATCAAGTCTGCCTTCGGCATCGAGCAGGCAGGTTCCGGCGCCATGGGCTATGCCATCTCCCAGGCGATGATCAACGGCATCAAGCGCGGCCTCTTCTCCAACGAGGCGGGCATGGGCTCTGCCCCCAATGCTGCCGCCACCGCCACCCCCTATCCGCCGCACCCGGCCTCCCAGGGTTATGTGCAGATGCTGGGTGTCTTCCTCGATACCATCGTCATCTGTACCTGTACTGCCGCCATCATCCTGATGTCCGGCCAGTTCGAGCCGGGTTCCGGCGTGACCGGTGTCGAGCTGACCCAGCGCGCGCTCTCCTCCCAGGTGGGCGGCGGTGGCAACATCTTCATCGCAGCGGCCATCTTCTTCTTCGCCTTCACCTCCATCGTGGCGAACTACTCCTATGCGGAGACCAACCTGGTGTTCCTCGAGCACAACCACAAGGGTGGTCTGATGCTGTTCCGGATGTTCGTGCTGGGCATGGTGATGTTCGGCTCCGTGGGCGAACTGCCGACCGTGTGGGCTCTGGCGGATGTCTCCATGGGGCTGATGGCCATCGTCAACCTGGTGGCCATCCTGCTGCTCTCCGGCGTCGCCATCAAGCTGGCCAAGGACTACAACGACCAGCTCAAGGTGGGCCGCGTGCCGACCTTCGATGCCAACAAATACCCCGAGCTGCGCAGCCAGCTGGAAGAGGGGATCTGGGACAACCCGGGCAAGAAATAAGCCTGCGTTGCAAGGTGATTGAAGGGGAGCCATGGCTCCCCTTTTTCATGGGTAAAAAGAGGGGGCGGCTTCACACTGACTTCACAGAGCCTCATCGGCAGCACACCTCGTGGGACTATGCTGGGTTCATCACTCGCCGCCATGGCGATACCTTGCTAACGACAGTCAGGAGACATGCAATGCAACAACGACAATCCATCCTGTGGGGCGCTCTGGCCACCCTGATGTGGGCCGGCCTGGCTCATGCCGGTGACAAGGCGGCGACCGATCCCCTGCGCCCCGTGGTGGATGCCAGCATCCGGCCGCTGCTCAAGGAGCACAGGATCCCGGGCATGGCGGTGGCCGTGCTCAAGGATGGCAAGGCCCACTATTTCAACTACGGTGTGGCCGATCGGGAGCGCGCAGTCGGTGTGAGCGAGCAGACCCTGTTCGAGATAGGTTCCGTGAGCAAGACCCTGACCGCGACGCTGGGGGCCTACGCCGTGGTGCAGGGGAGCTTCGAGCTCGATGACAAGGCGAGTCTGTTCGCCCCCTGGCTCAAGGGATCCGCCTTTGACAACATCACCATGGGGGAGCTGGCTACCTACAGCGCAGGCGGCTTGCCGCTGCAATTCCCCGAGGAGGTGGATTCGCTCGAGAAGATGCAGGCCTACTACCGCCAGTGGACCCCAGCCTACTCGCCGGGTTCCCATCGCCAGTACGCCAACCCCAGCATCGGGCTCTTTGGCTATCTGGCGGCGAGCAGCATGAAGCAGCCGTTCGATCGCCTGATGGAGCAGACGATCCTGCCGGGGCTTGGCCTGTACCATACCTACCTCAATGTGCCCGAGCAGGCGATGGGGCACTACGCCTACGGCTACTCGAAGGAGGACAAGCCGATCCGCGTCACTCCCGGCATGCTGGCGGACGAGGCCTACGGCATCAAGACCAGCTCGGCGGATCTGCTGCGCTTTGTGAAGGCCAACATCAGCGGGGTGGATAATGCGGCCATGCAGCAGGCCATCGACCTGACTCACCAGGGCCAGTATGCGGTGGGGGAGATGACCCAGGGACTGGGCTGGGAGCGTTACGCCTATCCCGTCAGCGAGCAGACGCTGCTGGCGGGCAACTCCCCGGCGATGATTTACAATGCCAACCCGGCGGCGCCCGCGCCCGCTGCAACAGGGCACCCTGTGCTCTTCAACAAGACCGGCTCGACCAACGGCTTCGGGGCCTATGTGGCCTTCGTGCCGGCCAAAGGGATCGGCGTCGTCATGCTGGCCAATCGCAACTACCCCAACGAGGCGCGCATCAAGGCGGCCCACGCCATCTTGACGCAACTGGCCAGGTAATGGAGCGCCTTCGCTGAGCCTTGAGGGCACGCCGCATCGCCGCGTGCCCGTTACCTCGGACCCGACCCCTCAAGGGCGACCTGGCAGGGGGTGGGTCGATGAGCATGCCAATCCGGACCTCTCTTGCGGGAGATGTCCGGATTGGCATTCACCGAGTGCCATCTCGTCACTAGGCCCCGGCAGGCCGCCCGCTCTATAGTGCCCGGCATCTTCCTCTGCTTTTGCAGGATTGAGTTGTCAATCTCGCTGACAGCGCACCTGTGATGGTGAAACCTGCTGCTATGGAGCCTTCATGGGTATGTTTCTGCTGTGTACTTTTCTGATGATCATCCTCTATCCCCTCGGGATCGATCTCTATCTGGTGGCCGTCCCCCGCATTGCGCAAACCCTGCAGGGGAGCGAGGCGCAGATCCACACCGCTTTTTCCATCTATCTGCTGGGCATGGCGGCTACCGTGCTGCCGGGGGGCATGCTGGCGGATCGCCATGGCAGGCGCCCCGTGGTGCTGGGGGGCGCCCTCATCTTCGTGGTCGCTTCCCTGGTGGCGGCGGAGGCGACCGGCATCGCCCAGTTTTATCTGGGGCGTTTCTGGCAAGGGGTGGGCGCTGGAGCGCTCTACATCATGACCTTCACCGTGCTGCGGGATGTGCTGAGCCAGGCGCGCCTCGCGATGGCCCTATCCCTCATCAACGGCGTGATCTGCGTTATTCCGGTGCTGGCTCCCGTACTCGGTTATCTCATCCTGTCGCACTTCGAGTGGCGCGGCATCTTCGTGGGCATGGCGCTGGTGGCCGCCATCAGCGCCCTGGTCAACCTGCGACTGCTCAAGGAGACCCGCCCCGCCCGCCAGCCAGCGGGGGCATCGCCGCTGGCCCTGCTGGGCATGGCCCCCTTCATGCTGCGCGCCTTGCTGACCAGCGCCAGCGTGACCGCCATCCTGGTCTATGTGAGCGTCTCGCCCCTCGTCCTGATGACCATGTTCGGCCTGTCTCCCGAGCAGTACACCCGGCTGATGATGGCGATGGCCGGGGTGAGCATGTCCGCTTCCTTCCTGACCCCCTTGCTGCTGCGCTGGCTCGGCAAGGCAAGGGTGCTGGCGCTCTCCCACCTCGCCTACCTGCTGGCTTTGCTCGCCCTGCTGTGCAGCAGCGGGCCCGAAGGCGGCCTGTCCTGGCTGCTGGCGGGGTGTGCCCTGGTCTGCATCGGGTTTTCCTGCGGGTTCGGGGTGGCGATGGGGGAGGCGCTGGATGTGTGCGGGGATCAGGTGGCATCGGCCAGTGCCCTGCTCTGCATCATGCAGATAGGGTTGTCCGGGCTCTTCATCTGGGGGATGGGCCATCTGGGGATGCCTGCGCTCTGGATGCTGATCCTGGCACTCCTGCTGGCGCTGCTCGGTTACCTAGTGGTCAAGGTGCTGCTACCATGGCGTGCGGTACGGCGAGTACGGGCTCGGGGATAGGAGAGACGCGATGCGCAATCTGGGTGAACTCGATTTGAACCTGCTGGTGGTCTTCAGGCACCTGATGCAGGAGCGCAGCGTGGCGGGGGCGGCCAAGAAGCTGTGTGTCACCCCGTCGGCGGTGAGCAAGGCGCTCGGCAAGCTGCGGGACTGGTTCGGGGACCCCCTCTTCGTGCGCGTGCGCCAGGGCTTGCAGCCGACCAATCTCTCCCTGACCCTGGCGGAGGAGCTCAAGACCTGGTTCCAGCTCACCGAGAGCATCAGTACCCTCAACCGCGAGGCGATCCCCGAGGGGGCCCGCTTCAGTCTGGTGATGGAGTCCCCCTTTGGCATCAGCTTCCTGAGCGAGCTACCCACGACCATCTACCAGAAGTACCCCCACTCCGTGGTCAGGATGTTGGGCTGGGATCACCACTCCCTCAACGACATTGTCAACGGGGAGGCGGATCTCGGCTTCTGCGCCCGGGAGACCCACGGCCGCTCCCATGCCAGGGTCAACCGGCTGCCCTATTACATCGATCACGAGGTGCTGTTCTGCGATCGTCCCGTGGTGTTCCTGCGCAAGGATCACCCCTTGCTCGGGCAGACGTGGTCGCTGACCCGCTTTCTGGCCTGCCCCCAGGTGAGCGTGGTGTGGGAGGCCAGCGACAGCTGGGCACTGGATGATCTGCTGGAGGACGAAGGCCACAGGCGGCAGGTGCCCATCATGGTGGCGAGCTTCGAGCAGGCGCTGCACATCGCCGCCCAAAAGAGCCATGAGCTGATCGCAGTGGTGCCTTCATATTGCGCGGACTATGCCGCCAGACATCACCCCGACCTCATCCCCATGCCGTTGCCGCTGGAAGAGTCTCTCTATGCCCAGTTGGAGATCGCCTTCATCCTGCTGTGGCACAAGCGCCACAATCAGGATGCCAAGGTGATGTGGTTGCGGGGAGAGATCCGGCGGCTCTATGGCCTGGCCGCGGCGGGGATGACGCGTTTTGCCTGGGGCGGGCCCATGGAGAGCGGGGCGGCGAAAGAGAAGCAAGGGGGAGGAGGCACCCCGGTTTAGTCGTACTGCTCTTCCATCCAGGCTTCGACGATGAGCTGGGCGGAGACGCCGTCCACGCTCCCCTTGTCCAGCGCCTTGTAGCCGCCACGTTCAAACAGGCGGGCGCGGGCATCCGTGGTGGTGAGCCGCTCGTCCTTGAACTCCACCGGCTTGCCGAAGCGGCCGTGCAGGCGATTGCCGAACTTGCGGGCCCGCACCGTGATCTCCTGGTCCGTGCCATCCATGTTGAGCGGCAGACCGACGATCAGCAGATCCGGTTGCCACTCCTTGATCAGCTTCTCGATCTCGTCCCAGTTGGGGATGCCGTCGTTGGCCTTGAGGGAGCGAAGGGGGCGGGCGCTGCCCGTGAGCTCCTGGCCGATGGCGACACCGATGCTCTTGGTGCCGTAGTCAAAGCCCATGATGCTGCGTGATGACATGGGGTCTCCTCGAAATGGATGGATAAATGAAGGGGGAAGCCCCCTCCCTGTCTCCCCCTGCTCATGGTGGGAGGTGAGCGTGCCGCCTCCCCCGGAGGGGAGGGCCGGGGTGTCAGCTATGCCCCACCTGGCTGGAGAGGTGCAGGGGGTTGACCCCAATGCTCGCTGCGGCTTGCTGCCAGCGCAGGTGGATGGGGGTATCGAAGACCAGCTTGGGATTGGGGGGGATCACCAGCCAGGCGCCATCCACCAGCTCCTGCTCGAGCTGGCCTGCACTCCAGCCGGCGTAACCGAGCGCCACCAGCCAGTGGTCCGGCGCCTCGTCGGTGCCCAGGGTCTCCAGGATGTCCTTGGAGGTGGTGACCATCATCTCGTCGCTCACCTGCAGGGTGGAGTTGAACCCCGGGCGGAAGCTGTGCAACACGAAGCCGCGATCCCCGTGCACCGGCCCCCCCTGCAACACCGGCTGTTTCATCTCGGCGGTGGCGGGGGGATTGAGATTGAGCTTGGTCAGCATGGCGTCCAGGGACATGTCGACCGGAATGTTGACCACCAGTCCCATGGCGCCTTCGCTGCTGTGTTCGCACAGATAGACCAGGGAGCGCTGGAAATAGGCGTCCGTGAGGCTCGGCATGGCGAGCAGAAAATGATTTTGCAGTGTTTGCATGGAGCGTATGTATCTCTTAGCGTGCAAAGGTATTTGGGGTGATTATGGCAGTTGATGGCGGCGGGCAAAACCGCTTTTTGCCGGCAGTCAAAGGGGCCTTCACGGCCCCTTGTGTGTGTTTCCTCGCTGCGGCAACGGGTCGCTGGGGAAGGGGTCAGCGGCCCAGTCGGCGCTCGATGGCGTCCATCAGCATGCCGGTAATGGAGACGTCGAAGGCTGCCTCAATCTCGCGGATGCAGGTCGGGCTGGTGACGTTAATCTCGGTCAGGCGATCGCCGATGATGTCGAGGCCGACGAAGATGAGCCCCTTCTCTTTCAGGGTCGGACCCACCGCGCGGGCGATGGCCCAGTCCGCGTCACTCAAAGGGCGCGCCTCACCACGGCCACCTGCCGCCAGGTTGCCACGGGTCTCACCTTGGGCCGGAATGCGGGCCAGGCAGTAGGGTACCGGCTCGCCGTCCACCACCAGCACCCGCTTGTCGCCATCCTTGATGGCGGGCAGATAGGTCTGCGCCATGCAGTACTGGCTGCCGTGAGAGGTTAATGTCTCGATGATGACGCCGACGTTGGCGTCATCCTCCTTCATGCGGAAGATGGAGGCGCCGCCCATACCGTCCAGCGGCTTGAGGATGACGTCCTTGTGCTTGGCGTGGAAGGCTCGCAGCTTGTCGGCTCTGCGAGTGACGAGCGTGGTCGGGGTGTGTTCGGCAAACCAGGCGGTGTAGAGCTTTTCGTTAGCGTCGCGCAGGCTCTGGGGCTTGTTGACGATGAGGCAGCCCTCATCCTCGGCCCGCTCCAGCATGTAGGTGGCGTAGATGAACTCGGTGTCGAAGGGGGGATCCTTGCGCATCAGGATCACGTCTAGGCTGGAGAGCGGCTGATCCACCACCTCGCCCAGGCTATACCAGTCGGCATAGTCATATTTGACGGTGAGCGGACGCATGGTACCGAAGGCGCGACCGGCCTCCATGTAGAGATCCTTCATCTCCAGATAGAACAGCTCGTAGCCGCGCTTTTGCGCCTCTTCGAGCATGGCGAAGCTGGAGTCCTTCTTGATGTTGATGGCCGAGATGGGGTCCATCACGATGCCGAGTTTAATGGTCATCCGAGTTTCCTTCCTAATGGCTCGATAGGGTTGTAGGGTCGATTAGCGCAGCGTAATCGGCCGTTTGAGGCTGCCATGATGTGATGCGCCACACGGCTTATCGACACCGCCAGATAGTATCAAGCGAGATCGCCAAAGCGGCACTGAAGCGCAGTAATCGCCGTCAGGGCGGCGGTTTCGGTGCGCAGCACCCGCGGCCCCAGCAGCATCTCCTTGAAATCTTCCTGCACGGTACGGGCGATCTCGTCGCTGGACAAGCCCCCTTCCGGGCCGATCAGCAGGCGCACGCCGTGCTCAGGGATCGGCAGGGTGTTGATGCTGTAAGGGGCGCGCGGGTGCAGGTTGAGCTTGAGCTCCTGGGTCTCTTCCGCCAGCCAGGCGTCCAGCTCCATCGGCATGCGCACCTCGGGCACGGTATTGCGGCCGCACTGCTCGCAGGCGCTGATCACCACCTTCTGCCACTGCTCGCGCTTTTTCTCGAGCCGATCGGCGGGCAGCTTGACGCCGCAGCGCTCGGAGAAGAGGGGCGTGATGCAGGTGACGCCGAGCTCCACCGATTTCTGGATGGTGAAGTCCATCTTGTCGCCGCGGCTGATCACCTGACCCAGGTGGATGGCCAGCGGGGACTCCACCGAGCGGGTCTCGCAACTGTCGATGGTCACTTCCACCGACTTCTTGCCGACGTTGGCGATGGTGGCGGGGTACTGGTGGCCGTCGCCGTTGAACAGCTCGAGCTGCTGGCCCGGCTGCATGCGCAGCACGCGGCCGATGTGATTGGCACCGTCTTCCGACAGGGCGAGGGTCTGGCCAACCTGCAGGCTGGCCGGTTCATAGATACGTGGAATGCGCATGGCTGATAGTCAGTCTCTTGCTTGGAAACCCTTCAATACCCTACTGCACGGCGGCGAGCAAGGCTCGCGAGACAGAGAGTGAAGGGATTCAGGAGGAGGGGGACGCTCCCCCTCCCTGGTCAAATGGGGTTATTGGCACTGCTTTTCAATGAAGGGATTGGTATTGCCCTGCAGCTTGCCGATACGGCGGTTGCGCTCGCACTCCCAGCGATCAGCCGGATACTGCCTGTCCCAGGCTTCGTAAAGCTTGCGCTGCTGGGCCGCCAGACGCAGTCCGTACTGCTGGCTCATGTAGAGGTAGGCGCGGGCGATCTGGCCACGCACCGGCCCCTTGGGCGGCTGCACCTGGCGCTCCTTGAAGTCCACCAGCATCTGGCACTTGCCGTACTGGTTGGGTTTGCCGTTCCAGTCGCTGAAGCGGAAGTTCGCCCGATCGCCGTTCACCTCGCCGATGGCGGGGAAGAGGTTGTGCATGTCTCCCTCCATCCTGTTGAACTCGTCGCTCTTGCCGCAATTCTTGCGACCCCCGTCCTGCCAGCACTGGAGCTGGTGGCCGAACTCCCAGGCGGGCACCACGTGCTCCCATTCGATGCGGGAGGCCCGCTCGGCCTGCTTGCGCGGCAGGTAGCCGCAGCTCTCCCAGTCGGGGGCCATCTTCTTGCCGCTGAACTTGATGTTGCAGCCGCAGTAGAAGGTGACGGGGTGGCTCTGGTAGAGCTTGTTCAGATCCTGCTTGGCGGCGCGAAAAGTCTGGATGTTGTCGGCATGGGCCGGGGCACTGACCAGCAGGGCCAGGCAGAGGGAGAGCAGAGGGCGAAACATGAATATCCTTGGCAATGAGACAGTTGAATGAAGTAAGCGCGCACCCTATCACAGGAGCGCGACACGGGGTGACTCAATCCGCCGTCGTGTCGCGCTGCCACACCAGGGGCTGGCGACAGCGGCGACAGTGATAGCGGGCCTCGCCGCGCATCACCTTGTTGTGGCGGCGCACCGAGAGGGGATGCTGCTGGCAGGCGCAGGCATACACGAAGGTGCGCTGGGCCAGCACCCCCAGATCGAAGCTGTGGGTGGTGCTGGGTTCGAGGTCGAACAGCTCCCGCATCACCGACTGCCACTGGCGGCCGTGGGGCAGTACCCGGCTCTTGCCGCGCCCCTCTCCCCAGAGCGCATAGACCAGCAGGTGCGCCACCTCGTGGGGCACCACTTCCCTGAGAAATGCCTGCTGATTGGCCTGATAGAGCGCCGGATTGAAACGCAGCTCCCAGGTTTGCAGCCGCGCAGACCCTGCCGCCCGGCCCCGCATGTTGCAATGGACTTGCGGGCGGGGAAAGGTGCGGCCAAGGCGCGTTTCAGCCTGTACAAAGCAGGCCTCGACGCGCGTGAGCAGCATCTCGATGAGGGCGGGGTCAAGCCGGGTGGCAGTGGCAGGCATGGGATCCTCGGGACGGACACAAAAGCAAAAGGGGAGCCAGGCTCCCCTTTTATCACAACCTCGAGCCTTACAGGCCAGCGGCAGCGCGCAGCAGCTCGGCCTTGTCGGTCTTCTCCCAGGGGAACTCGTCGCGGCCGAAGTGGCCGTAAGCGGCGGTTGCCTGGTAGATCGGACGCTTCAGATCCAGCATCTCGATGAGGCCATAGGGGCGCAGCTCGAAGAACTCGCGCACCAGCTTGACCAGCAGGGCTTCGGCCACCTTGCCGGTGCCGAAGGTTTCGACGCTGATGGAGGTGGGCTCGGCCACGCCGATGGCGTAGGAGACCTGCACTTCACAGCGATCCGCGAGACCTGCGGCCACGATGTTCTTGGCCACGTAGCGGGCGGCATAGGCGGCAGAGCGGTCCACCTTGGACGGATCCTTGCCGGAGAAGGCGCCACCACCGTGACGGGCCATGCCGCCGTAGGTGTCGACGATGATCTTGCGACCGGTCAGACCGCAGTCACCCATGGGGCCGCCGATGACGAAACGACCGGTCGGGTTGATGAAGTACTTGGTGTCCTTGTTGATCCACTCGGCGGGCAGCACCGGCTTGATGATCTCTTCGCGCACCGCTTCCACCAGATCGCTGTGGCTGATGGAGTCGCAATGCTGGGTGGAGAGCACCACGGCATCGACACCCAGGATCTTGCCTGCGTCGTCGTAGGCGAAGGTCAGCTGGCTCTTGGCGTCCGGACGCAGCCACGGCAGGGTGCCGTTCTTGCGCACTTCTGCCTGACGCTTCACCAGCAGGTGGGAGTAGGTGATGGGCGCGGGCATCAGCACGTCGGTTTCGTTGGTGGCGTAGCCGAACATCAGGCCCTGGTCACCGGCACCTTGCTCCAGCGGGTCGGTACGGTCGACGCCCTGGTTGATGTCCGGAGACTGTTTGCCGATGGCGTTCAGCACGGCGCAGGAGTCGGCGTCGAAGCCCATGTCGGAGTGGGTGTAACCAATCTCGCGCACGGTGTCGCGCACGATCTGTTCGATGTCGACCCAGGCAGAGGTGGTCACTTCGCCGGCTACCATCACCATGCCGGTCTTGACCAGGGTTTCGCAGGCGACGCGCGCCTTGGTGTCCTGCTGCAGGATGGCGTCCAGCACCGCATCGGAGATCTGGTCGGCGATTTTATCGGGATGGCCTTCGGAGACCGACTCGGAAGTAAACAGCTTTGCCATGTTTGGTTCTCGATTCGTAAGGGTTATCGCCTTGGCCATAACCGGATAATGACAGGATGACTGTAGAGGTATCTACATCTGGACGTCTATTTTAAATAGGTCATCCAGTGATTGCCAGCACTATTTGGGGGTGGAGCCGCCCGGGGCGGGATGGGGAAGGGATCCACCTCCATGGAGGTAAGGCAGAGGGCGGATTGAATCGTTTTCCCCGCCCAGAAAAGCGATTGTGCTCCCAAAGCCACTTTATTCGCCCAGATAATATTTGCACGCCGCGCCCCCTGCTGGGACAATAACGCGCCTTAATCTTGGCCATCAAATGAAGCAATCGCAGGAGATACAGATGCCTTCTCGTAAAGAGCTTGCCAATGCCATTCGTGCATTGAGTATGGATGCCGTTCAAAAAGCCAACTCCGGTCACCCGGGCGCCCCCATGGGAATGGCGGATATCGCTGAAGTGCTGTGGCGCAGCCACCTCAAACACAACCCGAACAACCCCAAGTGGGCCGACCGCGACCGTTTCATTCTCTCCAACGGCCACGGCTCCATGCTGCTGTACTCCCTGCTGCACCTCTCCGGTTATGACCTCTCCATCGACGATCTGAAAAACTTCCGCCAACTGCACTCTCGCACCCCGGGTCACCCGGAGTACGGTTATGCGCCGGGCGTTGAAACCACCACCGGTCCGCTGGGTCAGGGCATCACCAATGCCGTGGGCATGGCGATCGCCGAGAAGGCCATGGCCGAGCAGTTCAACCAGCCGGGTCACGACATCGTCGACCACTACACCTACGCCTTCATGGGCGACGGCTGCCTGATGGAAGGTATCTCCCACGAAGCCTGCTCCCTGGCCGGCACCCTGGGTCTGGGCAAGCTGATCGCGTTCTGGGATGACAACGGCATCTCCATCGATGGTCACGTAGAAGGCTGGTTCACCGACGACACTCCCAAGCGCTTCGAAGCCTACGGCTGGCACGTCATCCCGGCCGTTGACGGTCACAACCCGGAAGCCATCAACGCTGCCATCGAAGCCGCCAAGGCCGAGACCGGCAAGCCGACCCTGATCTGCTGCCGCACCATCATCGGCTACGGTTCCCCGAACAAGTCTGGCTCCCACGACTGCCACGGCGCACCGCTGGGCAACGACGAGATCGCCGCCGCCCGTGCCTTCCTGAAGTGGGACCACGCGCCGTTCGTCATCCCGTCCGACATCGCCGCCGAGTGGAACGGTCAGGAAAAGGGCGCCAAGCTCGAATCCGACTGGGCTGCCAAGTTCGCCGCCTATGAAGCCGCTCACCCGGCCCTGGCTGCCGAGTTCAAGCGCCGTACCACTGGCGAGCTGCCGGCCAACTGGGCTGCTGAATCCGCCAAGATCATCGAAACCCTGCAGGCCAACCCGGCCAAGATCGCGACCCGTAAAGCGTCCCAGAACTCCCTGGAAGCCTTCGGCAAGCTGCTGCCGGAATTCATGGGCGGCTCCGCGGATCTCGCGCCGTCCAACCTGACCATGTGGTCCGGCTCCAAGTCCCTGACTCCCGAGAGCGCCGCAGGCAACTACATCCACTACGGCGTGCGCGAGTTCGGCATGTCCGCCATCATGAACGGCATCGCCCTGCACGGTGGTTTCATCCCCTACGGCGCCACCTTCCTGATGTTCATGGAGTACGCCCGCAACGCCCTGCGCATGGCCGCCCTGATGAAGCAGCGCGCCATCTTCGTCTACACCCACGACTCCATCGGTCTGGGTGAAGATGGTCCGACTCACCAGCCGGTCGAGCAGATCGCCTCCCTGCGTCTGACCCCGAACATGAGCACCTGGCGCCCGTGTGACCAGGTAGAGTCCGCCATCGCCTGGAAACACGCCATCGAGCGTACCGACGGCCCGACCTCCCTGATCTTCTCCCGTCAGAACCTGGCCCAGATGGACCGCACCGCCCAGCAACTGGCCGATGCCGCCAAGGGTGGTTACGTGCTGAAGGATTGCGCCGGTACTCCGGAGCTGATCCTGATCGCCACCGGTTCCGAAGTGGAGCTGGCCGTGGCTGCCTATGAGCAGCTGACTGCCAAGGGCCGTGCCGTGCGCGTGGTCTCCATCCCGTCTACCGACGTGTTCGATGCCCAGTCCGCCGAGTACAAAGAGTCCGTCCTGCCGGCCGCCGTTACCAAGCGCGTGGCCATCGAAGCGGGCATCGCCGACTACTGGTACAAGTACGTGGGCTTTGGCGGCAAGATCATCGGCATGCGCACCTTCGGTGAGTCCGCGCCGGCCGAGCTGCTGTTCAAGGAATTCGGCTTTACCGTGGAAAATGTGGTTGCGACCGCAGAGTCCCTGTAAAAGCTGACTATTGGGCCACGATGGCCCAATAGCCGGAACGATAAAACGCCCCCCATCGCAAGATGGGGGGCGTTTTTTATTCACATTAGAGATTTTTATTAGTGTTGCTTTGTTATATCAAAAGCTTTTATTCTTGATTATGTAAATTCAGATATAGAAAAATAATTCTCGACGATACATAAAAGGATCAATATGGACCGTTTTCGGTTGATAACAAAGAAACTATTAAGTACTAATTATAAAAATAGTATTCTAATAGCATCACTCATTGCCATAGTTGTATCACCAATATTTATTTATGTTAATACTTTTAATGGTGGGATATCACATGAACACTCTCGCTGGGCTGAGTTTGGTTCAGCAATTGGTGGGATCTATGCCCCAATAGTTGGGGGGCTCACGTTATTTGTTTTACTCCGTCAGGTTGGTTTGCAGGAACAGGTAAACGACCAGTATTATTTACAGCAGGCAAGAGAGGATATCGAGTTTTATGCGTCACAATTATCGACTATCCTCGATGACCCCTTGGTTGGTGACGTGTCATTACGTGCGGTGCTTCATGAGAGGTTTATGTTATGTAACACTGAAACTTTATCTTCTGAAGAGATGAAAGAGATTGCTATCGATATTCATCGAATAATACCTAAATCGATTGATATGTGGTCTGCAATTTATCATATTTTAATCGGTTTAACTGCTGTTGATTCTACTCAATTCAAAATGACATTATCGTCATCTAAACAGAAGCTTATTGCATTACTTAGTATAGAAATTTGTGTGGCTTTAGATAATCTTCATTTTTCTCGGTCACATGAAACTTGTAGCTTCAACTATGAGTTTAGCCCCTACTTGGATAACGTTAATTAAAAGTCCGTAGGTTCGATTCATGTACAGCTCGTAGGTTCGATTAGCGAAGCGTAATCGGACGTTCGCGTTCTTTAAGACGATGTCATAAAAATAATGCCCCACATATTACATAAAAAGAGACCGGCATATAGCCGGTCTTTTTTTATTTCAACAAACTTTACACCTGCGGCGGGGTACTTTCCGCATTGGACATCACCGCATCCATCTGCACCAGGGCGCCGGCGGGCAGTTCGCTTACCCCGAATACGGTGCGGGCCGGCAGGTAGGCCGGGAAGTATTGGGTGTAGATGGCATCCACATCCGCCAGATCCGCGATGTTCTTCACCTGGATATTGATCTTGACGATATCGTCCATCACGTGGCCGATGCTCTCGACGATGGTCTTGATATGGCCGAGGCATTGGGCGGTCTGCTCCTTGACGCAACCAGTCAGGATCTTGCCGGTGACCAGATCAACCGGCAACTGGCCGGCGATGTGGTTGTAGTGGGAGAAGGCGACGCTCTGGCTATGCAGCGGGTTTCTCGGTGCCTTGTCGGTATTGCGGGCACGGATCACCAGATTGTGTCTGTCTTCCACCAGCTGGGGCGGGGTGCCGTCACCGTGGGAGATGACCGCATCCATCTGCACCCGGGCACCCAGCGGCAGGGCAGAGGCCACGATCACGCTGCGGGCCGGCAGATAGGCGACGGCACGGGCGATGGCGGAGTCCGGGAAGAAGGTGGTGTAGACCTCGTTGACGGCGTCGATATCCGCCAGATTGGTTAGATAGACGGTCACCTTGACGATGTCGTCGAAGGGCACGTCGATGCTCTCCAGCACGGTTTTGATATTGCGCAGGCACTGGGCCGCCTGCTCGCGGATGCCACCGTCAACCAGGGCGCCGGAGGCGGGGTCGAGGGGCAGCTGGGCACCGATATTGTTGTAATGAGAGAAGGCGACGCTCTGGCTGGAGAGCGGATCCTGCGGGGCGTGGTCGCTATTGCGCGCGAGTTTGAGCAGCGGGCAGGGAGCCTGGGGGAAGGTGCCTTCCCCGTTGGAGAGCAGGGCATCCATCTGCACCTTGGCGCCGAGCGGCAGACCGGCGACGGCGAGCACTGTGCGGGTCGGCAGCGAGTGGGGGAAGAATTCCCGATAGACGGCGTTGACGGCATCGAGGTCGGCGATGTCCGCGAGGAACAGAGTCACCTTCACCATGTCCTCCATGCCGTGGCCAATGCTCTGGACGATGGCCTGGATATTGGTGAGACACTGCCTGGCCTGCGCCTGGATATCCCCTGCGACCAGCGCGCCCGTTTTCGGGTCGACCGGGAGCTGGGCGGCAATATTGTTGTAGTGGGAGAAGGCCACGCTCTGGGTATAGGGCCCCAGATCCTGAGGCGCATTGGGGGTATTTCTGGCGGATTTGATGATGGTACCACTCATGGCGATACTCCTTTTTCGTTTTTGATGTAGGGTCCGGGCCGCATTGTTCTTCCCTGACCGAATGCGGCACGCTGATGACTCGTGATATTGCGGCAACAGTTGCCCGTTCCCGCCGCAGGGCGACGGAGAAAAGGAGAACGATCATCACAGTGTCGAGCCCTGTTTCGATGCAGACAGCGCGTGCAACAGACAAGGGAGAGAAGTTGGCCTGGTGATTCAGACGGGAGAATTCTAGGGGGCGGTTATCCGGGGATGCAAACCGGGATCCTGTTTCTATGAGGTGGCTCAACAGAGTGAAATATATTCATTTTGCGATTCAATTCATGACGGGCATGGCAAATAAAGGTGATGATGATCCCGCTTTACCATGAAAGTGGAACCAGATAGCGCCATATTGTCGCGTATCAGGGTTACAGCCTGTGAATCCTCCGTTAATACTTTTGGCGAAATTGCAGCTTATTCTCCCGGTTTTGCATAGCTATCTATTTATCGCTCTCTCGACGCCCTGTTCAGCGCCGCCAAAATATGCTGCGGCGAGCACACTGAAATAACATTCACCCTCTTTGCATGGCCACAGGTCATGACATAAATACGGGAGAAAGAGAGGGCGCTTTTTAGCCCCTGCGGCGGAGGCTGACATGGGCGGGTCGCCACACCGCCTATGCCATATCTTTTCAGTGGCGCGAACGCAGCCCGCCAACAAGGCTCATAAGCAAGGGGAGGGGGTCTTCCCCTTGCCTGCCCCGACTTGCCGCCCCCCGATGCATATCACACCTGTCATGACCCTCCCTGTGAGGGGGCCCCGGAGTCCGCCCTGCTTTGCCGCCCTGGCGTATCCCGCACTCCTTGCGATGCAGCCGGCTCATCTTCCCCGCACCACCCTTATTTGTGTTCCTTGTCATCAACTGCCGTTATTGCGACCTGGGTCGGGGTTTGGGTGGATTATTAACTGTATGATTAATAATGAAATCAGGGACCCTGCCGACGAGCAGCACGGATCGGCACTCATCTGCCCGGGAGTGGCACATGCGATCGCATCGCGATCCCCGTCATCTGACTTCGGAGGTTTTATGCTTGGATTCATTCTGGGTGACATGTACAGCCGCACCAGCGGGTTTCGGCCACCCCCCCGCCTAGGCAAGCACTTCCCCCTCGCCCCCGACTATCAACTGCGCGGTCGCACCGGTGCCGCCATCCTGACCATGGAGACCCTGCTCGATACCCCCTATCCCCAGAAGAAGTTCAGGGCCCTGATCTATGGCGCCTTTATCGAGCGCCAGCGTCGCCTCTTTGCCGAGCAGGTGGTCATCGGCCGGATGGAGGAGGGCCAGGACCTGGCGATCGCCATTGATCTCGCCTTTATCAGCACGGCGGTGCCCATCGGTCTGCTCGCCATCTCGGAGGAGATCGCGCTGCTGACCACCCCCCGTCCCACCCAGACCCATCCCCATCAGGCGGCCTTGAGCCAGGCGCTCGACTGTACCGCCATGCTGATGTTCTATGCCAAGGTCATTCGCCAGCGCAATGCAGTGCTTGAGCACATCGGCCACCAGTTCGGCTACAGGCCGCAGGCCGGGCTGGTGGCCAGGGTGGGCCACGGCGGGGAAGATGACTATGCCGCCTTCATGGTCAATGTGATGACCTGCATCGCCCATTCGGGCTCCTTCAAGGAGGCGCTGGAGAATGGCGTCAGGATGGGCATGCACGAGCCCGCTTTCTTCTGTATCGTCGGCGCCCTGGCCTCGACCCTGTGGGGAGTCCCCAAACCCTGGGCCCATGAGATCTCTCGATTCATCCAGCGCCAGCACCCCCACTATCTCCAGATCCTGCTGCGGGGCGAAGCCAGGGTGGGCCGCAGACAGATCAACCTGGATCCTCCCAAACCGCCGCTCTGTGCACCGGTCAAGCGCCAGGTAAACCGCTTCCTGAAGTGGGCCTTCTAGGGCCATGGGAGTGCTCTCGAGGTGCGGGCCCATGGCGCCATCCCATTGGCCCGCCCCTGCTGATGGTCATCACGGGACTGTTATCTCACTGACCCCTGATCCCCCGGCTACCTTGCCCAAGAGAGGATGGCCAGAATAGCCAACGGCTGCACGGGGGACAAGGGTCGGGCAGAAGGTGATCCACCTCGCCTTTTGATGTGAACGTCTTTTGATGTTTGGCGCCATACGATACCATGCGCAGCGTGTGTTCCTGTTGGGGAAGGTGCCGCCCATCGCCCCGTGGCTGGCCGCTGGTCCCGTCATGCCCTCGGGATGCACAATCCGGGGCCACCACGGCAACCCCTTATCGCCATAGCCAACAGGACGGAGTATCAGGATGGCCATTGCCATTGAACAGTCGGACAACACACTGAGGGTCAACAAGGATCGCTACGATCTGGGCCGCATCGTCGGCGTGCAGGTAAAAGCACTCGGCTGGATGGATAGGCTCAAGAAGACCTTGTTGCTGGGAGTGGTCACCTCCAGCGTGCTCTTTTACTTCACCCCTTCCTACGAGCAGGCGGGCAACTGGCTCATCGTGCTCTTCCTGCCCCTGGTGGGTTTTCTGTCTGGCGCGCTGATGGGGCTGCTCTCCAGCGCGAAATATGAGTTTTGCATCGAATTTTCCCACGCCGACGAGACGGGCGTGCAGTGGATCACCGCCGCCAGGAGCCGGCATGTCGCCGATTATGAGACCTTCAAGGCGCAGGCGGCCAGGTTGAAAGAGCGGCTCGGGTAGGGAGCACAGAGTGACGGGTCTGCGCCATCTGGCGCCAGGCATAACAACAAGCCCGATCAGGTGCACCTGTTCGGGCTTGTTTCATTAGGGGCGGATGGCGCTCGGGGAGCGGCTCAGGCGGGATAGAGGGCGCCCAGTACCGCCGGGCGGCTAGCGCCGGTCACCGCAGGCAGGTTGCCTGGCTTTCGCTGGATAAAGCGTTGTGCCAGCCAGGCAAAGGCGGCCCCTTCCACCCAGTCCGGTGCAAGGCCGAGCTGGGCGGTGCTGGTCAGATGCCAGTCGGGCAGCAGGCTGGCCAGCTCCGCCAGCAGCGGGGCGTTGTGGGCGCCGCCGCCGCAGACAAACAGCTCGGGCCGGGTTGGCGCGTCACGGTGGGCGGGCAACTGGCGGGCGATGCTGTGGCAGGTGAGGGATTGCAGGGTACGCTGCACATCTGCGGGGGCGTATGTGCAGCCGTCCAGCTCGCCGTCGAGCCAGTCGAGGGTGAACATCTCACGCCCCGTGCTCTTGGGGGCGGGGGCGGCGAAGTAGGGGTGAGCCAGCAACTGCTCCAGCAGCGCAGGAACAAGCTTGCCGCTGGCGGCCCACTGGCCACCGGCATCATAGCTGCCACCGTGGGGCTGGTGGCGGCGATACCAGCCGTCGAGCAGGGTGTTGGCGGGGCCGGTATCGAAGCCATATACCCCTGAACCCGCCCCCCCGTCGGCCTGGCCGGGCAGCACCGAGATATTGGCAATGCCGCCGAGGTTCAGCACCACCCGAAGGGCGCCGGGGCGGGCAAAGAGCGCCTGATGGAAGGCGGGCACCAGGGGGGCCCCCTGACCGCCGAGGGCCATGTCCATGGTGCGAAAATCGGCCACCACGTCGATGCCGGTCAGGGCCGCCAGCAGGGCCGCGTTGCCAATCTGCAGGGTAAAGCCGAGGGCAGGGCGGTGGCGTATGGTCTGGCCGTGACTGCCGATGGCGCGAATCTCCTTGGGAGTCAGCGCCGCCTTGGCGAGCAGGGCCTGGGTGGCGGCGGCAAATTCGCGGGCCACCAGGTTGTCGGCAACCCCCATGCGGTCGATTTCGTTCTCCCCCGGGGTGCAGAGGGCGTGCAGCTCGTGGGCGGTCTCCGCTGGCCAGGGGTGGCACAGCGCCGCCTCTACTCGAAGCGCTTCCCTATCCATCGTCACCAGCACGGCGTCGATACCATCCATGCTGGTACCGGACATCAAGCCTATATAGCGCTCAGTCATGACAACCCCCTTTCAATGATGCAGGGGAACGGTTCGATGCCATGCCCCGCTCTGGTACCGGACATCAAGCCTATATAGCGCTCAGTCATGACAACCCCCTTTCAATGATGCAGAGGAACGGTTCGATACCGTGTTCCGCCTTGGTCGACAGCGGTCAGCTGTCGTCGCCGTTGCCCTTGTTTCTGGCCAGTTGCAGCTCGGGGCTGTCCAGCTTGGCCAGCTGGGGCATGGCCTGGGCCTTGAAGCTGGCCAGCGCCCTCCCGCTGAGAGACTCCGCCTGGGGCAGGTTGAGGGTGCGCGGGTTCTTGTGTACGCCGCCCACCACGAATTCATAGTGCAGGTGCGGGCCTGTGACCCGGCCGGTGCCACCGAGCAGGCCGATGGTCTGGCCCTGCTTCACTCGCTGCCCCTTGTTGACGGTGCGCTTGGAGAGGTGCAGGTACTTGGTCACGTAGTTGCCCGCGTGCTTGATGAAGACGTAGTTGCCGTTGAACTGGTTGTAGCCGGCGGCCACCACGCTGCCGCCGCCCGCCGCCATGATGGGGGTCCCCACCGGCGCTACGTAGTCGATGCCGTTGTGGGGACGCACCTTGCCGGTGACCGGGTGAAGGCGGCGCGGATTGAAGTTGGAGCTGATGTATTTGAAGTTGACCGGCGCGCGCAGGAAGCTTTTGCGCATCGCCTTGCCGTCCGGGGTGTAGTAGTTGCCATCCGTGTTCAGCACGGCGCGGTAGATGGCCCCCTGGTTGACGAACTCGGCGGCCAGGATGTCGCCGGAGGCAACCCGCTCGTCATCCTGGTATTTGTCCTGGTAGACCACCCGGAAGCTGTCCCCCGGTTGCAGGTCCTGGGCAAAGTCGATGTCCCAGCCGAAGATGGCGGCGAGATCCATGATCTGGTCTTCCGTCATGCCCGCTTCGACGGCGGCGCCCCAGAAGCTGGAGCGGATTTCCCCCTGGGCCACCTGTTCGCGGGTGTCGAGCTCGATCTTCACAGGCCTGGCCACGAAGCCGTCATCCCGGCGGTTCACCTTGAGCGCCTGCTCCAGGCTGTGGGGGTAATAGAGGCTGTGCAGCTCGCCGCCCTTGGTGAGCTTGAAGGTGAGCTCCTGACCGGGCTTGAGCAGGCGCAGGGTATCCGTGCCCTCGAGCTGGTCGATGAGGTGCAGATCCGTGGTGCTGAGGCCCAGGCGCTGGAAGATGACCCCCATGTTGTCGCCGCTGCGCACCTTCACCTGTCTGGTGACATAGCGCGGTTTGGGCGGGGTGACGGGCTCGGCCCGTGCCAGCTGCGCCTCCTCGTCGACCTGCTGCTCGACGGCCAGTTCGTTGTCGTTGTCATCGACCCGGGTGGCGACTGCCTGTTCGCTCGGCCAGGCCGCCAGCATCATCACCATGATGCTCAGGATAAGCACCATCTTGCGGTGCCAGTGAGGGAGAGAGTTGAAGGCGTGCCAAAGGACCATGAGAAGCAGACAAAGTTGAACCCGGAAGAAGGTCGGAGTTTACCGCCTTTCCAATTGGCCCGCCATTCCAGTAATATGTCTGGCCCTGTGGAATCGTGATTGGAGAGTCAAAAAATGTCCCAGCTCGAGGTGGCGCTAGCCGAGATCAAGCGCGGAGCGGAAGAAATTCTGGTTGAAGAAGAACTGATCGCCAAGTTGAAGGAAGGGCGCCCCCTGCGCATCAAGCTGGGGATGGACCCGACCGCGCCAGACATCCACCTGGGTCATACCGTGATCCTCAACAAGCTGAAGACCTTCCAGGATCTGGGCCATGAAGTGATCCTGCTGATCGGTGACTTCACCGCCATGGTGGGTGACCCCTCCGGCAAGAACGCCACCCGTCCGCCGCTCTCCGAAGAGGCCATCAAGCACAACGCCCTCACCTATGCCGAGCAGGCGTTCAAGATCCTCGACCCGGCCAAGACCCGCATCGAGTACAACTCCACCTGGCTGAGTGAGCTGGGCGCGACCGGCATGATCAAGCTGGCGGCCAAGCAGACCGTGGCCCGCATGATGGAGCGCGACGACTTCAAGAAGCGCTACAGCAACGGCCAGTCCATCGCCATTCACGAATTCCTCTATCCGCTGCTGCAAGGCTATGACTCGGTCGCGCTCAAGGCGGACGTGGAGCTCGGCGGTACCGATCAGAAGTTCAACCTGCTGATGGGCCGCGAGCTGCAAAAAGATGCCGGCATGGCGACCCAGTGCGTGCTGATGATGCCGCTCCTGGTAGGCCTGGATGGCGTCAAGAAGATGTCCAAGTCCGCTGCCAACTACATCGGCGTGCACGATGCCCCGGGCGAAATGTTCGGCAAGATCATGTCCATCACCGACGATCTGATGTGGAACTACTACGAACTGCTCTCCTTCCGTCCGCTGGCTGAAATCGAAGAGTTCAAGGCGGGCATTGCCGCCGGTACCCTCAACCCGCGTGACGTGAAGATCTGGCTGGCCAAAGAGATCATCGCCCGTTATCACGACGAAGCGGCGGCCGAAGCGGCCCACGAAGACTTCACCCAGCGCTTCTCCAAGAACGCCATTCCGGACGACATGCCGGAAGTCGAGCTGGCACTGGAAGGGGAAGGGCTGGCCATTGCCAACCTGCTCAAAGACGCCGATCTGGTGGCCACTACCTCCGAAGCGCTGCGCATGATCAAGCAGGGCGCGGTGAAGGTTGATGGCGAGAAGCTGGACGATGGCAAGGCACTCATCGGTGCCGGTACCGCCGTCTACCAGGTCGGCAAGCGCAAGTTTGCCCGGGTGACCGTGAAGTAAGTCGCCACCTCTGGCCCTGCCATAAGAAAGGCCTCCCTTGCGGAGGCCTTTTTGTTGGCTCATTGCTGCAAAGAGGGATCAACCCTCGGTTTTCAGGAAGTTGCGATAGAGCATGTAGAGGTGGGCCGAGCTCCAGCTGAAGTTGCTGGCACCCTGCATGGCGCCGGTTTCCGGGTTGTAGTTCTCGCGGATGGGGCCGCTGCCCGCCAGCCCCTCGGCATTGCTAAACAGCTTGTTGACGAGCTGTTGGGCATCGCTGCGATAGCCGTAGTTCTCCAGCCCCTTCACCCCGAAGTAGAACTGATCCAGCCAGACCCGACCGCGCCAGTAGATGTCGGGGTCGTAGGCCGGGTTGGTCAGTGCCGCCGTGCCGAGCGGCACCTTGGTGTTGAACTCCTGGGCATTGAGCATCACCTCGCGCACCCGCGCCGCCTTCTCCTTGTCCGCTACCTCGGCCCAGAGCGGGCTCCACCCTTCCGGGCCACGGCCGCGGGCGGTCAACAGCTTGCCGACGCAGCCGTTGGCGTCGGGCAGATCTCCCTGGGCTATCTGGCGGTCGTAATAGAAGCCGGAGGCCTCATCGAACAGGCAGCTGTTGATGTAATCGGCCAGCTGGGTCGCCCCTTCGCGATAGCGGCTCGCCTCGTCCGGCTTGCCGAGCAGCTCAGCCATGTCGGCCAGGATGCGCTTCTCCTTGGCGAGGAAGGCGTTGAGCTCCACCGACTCCTGATCGATGGAGAAGCCGATGAGGCTGCCGTCGTCCTGATGGTTTTCAAAGAAGAAGACGTTCCAGTCCTGGCGAGCCTTGGCCATGTCGCCGCCATAGGTCTTGTCGGCATAGCGCTTGAGCTGCTCCGGCTCGATAAAGCCGAAGCGGGCGGCGTTGTCCATGCCGGACTCCCAGCCGGCACCGTGCTGGGCGCCGATATCCATGTCGGCGTAGCCGCCAACGCTCAATACCTGCTGATAGAGCGCCATGCCGGCGCAGCCATACCAGCCATCTCCCTCATTGGTACAGCTCGACAGATCCAGCCCGACCGGTGCCCCCGTCGGGTACTGCACCTTGAAGGTGATGTTGCCGAACTCGTCGTTGTGCTCTACGTGACGGGTGGCGCCATATTCGATGATGCCGTTGCGGTTGTTGTCCCGCGCCCGATACCACCAGTCGTGATAGGCCTGGATCTTCGGGTACATCTCGGCGATGAAGGCCTTGTCCTGGGTGGCGCTGTAGATCTCCCAGATGGCCCAGGCGGAGAGGGGCGGCTTGGTATCGCGCTCGTTCCAGTTGCCGCCATCACCGCCCCGATCGGCGAGCTTGTTGTAGAAGACGGCGTCGATCACCATGCCGGCATCCTGCGGCCGGACCGGGTCATCGGCCTGGATCTGGTAGTCATACATGGCGCGTACGTTGTTCTTGGCCACTTCCGGGTTGAAGTGGGCCATGGCATAGGCGTGTTTCCAGCTGTCCCAGGCCCAGACCCCGTCGAACCAGCGGGCGGTGTTGGAGGGGGTCACCCCGTCGTGCAGGATGGCACCGGCCGGCGAGCGCCAGTTGCCGTTGAGGGTCTCCATCGCCTTGACCGCGATGCGTCGCTCCGATTCCGGGATCCCCTGATTGGAGAGGCCGCGCGCCAGGTAATCCTCCCAGCGGCGGATGGAGTCATCGAAATGGCTGGCGGGGTCGGCCAGCAGCGCCTGGCGGCTTCGCTCGAAGCGACTCGCGTCAGCACGGCTGTGGACATAGCTCTGCAGGGTGTAGATATCCTGCTGGCCCTTGGCTGCCAGGGTGAGGCTGGCCTCGCTCACGTAGCCGATCCCCTGCTCGTCGAGGGTGGTGCTACTCGGCAGGGTGCGATCGATGCGGTAGCTGGCGCTGCCGCTTTGCATGATGTTCCAGGTGCTGCGCAGTTTGCCGAACTGGAATGCCACGCCGCGCTCGGTTTGGCTGATGGTGCGGGTCCAGGCGGGGTACTGCTCGGCGACCGTCTTGTTGGCATCCCACTGGTTGAGCAGCTCCCCCTGCCAGTTGAGCTTGAGGGTGAGGGGGGCGTCAGTGTGGTTGATGAGGCGGGTGCGAACCAGCGCAGTGCGGGCATCGCCGTAGCGCAGCTCCAGCTCCAGGGTGAAGGGGTCGAATTCGAAGCGCTGCACCAGCGCCCCCGGGATGGCGTACAGCGCCTGCTTGCTGGCGCTGGTGAGCGGAAAGGTGCGGCCGCTCTCGTCGCTCAGGGTCAGCTTGTCCAATTCCCTTGCGAAGAACAGGCTGTACTCCTCGGCGATGACCATGGGGCCGGTAAAGCCGCCCCACTCGCTGTCGCTGGCGGGCAGCAGGAAGCCGTGCCAGGCACCGAGATCGAGCAGCGGGTTGTATTTGAGGTTGGAGTAGCTGTCAAAGTCACGAAACTGGAGCGGGGTGCCGCTGCGGTCGATCACGTTCTGATACTGGTTCGCCAGGGTGGCGCTGGGGGCGGCCGGGCTGCTGGAGTCATTGCCGTTGCAGGCAGTGAGGCTGAACAGGGCGACGCTCAGGGTGATGGATAGTAAACTTTTACGAAACATCTCTCGCTCCAATGGCAGTTTTTGTAGGTTAAGGAAGGTGTTTTTTAGTATTTGTTTTAGTGAAAGCGTTTGCGAGAGCCATTATAGGGCGATTCTGACGGGATTATTGGCGCTGTGTCACAGTGCAGGAGGGGCGAGTGTGAGCCGGATCACCCGGTTACACGAGGTTACATAGCTTTGTATTTTAGTAATTATTTACTTTTGTGGTGGCAGTCAGTGAGAGAGAGGAGGGGCAGGTACGCAGGTATTGGTGGGGGGTCAGGCCGAACTCCTCCTTGAAGCGCGCGGCAAAGCGGCCGGGGGAGTCGTAACCACAGGCGAGGGCGGTCTGAAGCGGCGTGAGCCCCTGTTGCAGCAGAGTGAGGGCGTGCCCCAGGCGTACCTGGGTCAGCACCTGGCGAAAGCTGCGCCCCTCGGCGGCCAGTTTGCGGACCAGGGAGGCGCGGCTCATGGCGAAGTGGGTCGCTACCGTCTCCAGCCGGTGATCGAGACCAGGCTCCACGCTGAGGTAACGGGCCAGCCGTTCCCCCAGGGTCATGGTGGTGGCAGGAAAGAGCAGGCCAAGGCCCCCCGCTTCCCTGAGCTCGCCATAAAACCCTTGCAGCAGCTGGGTCTGGGCCGTCTCGCAGAGCTGCCGCTGCGCCATGGTGGTGACGAGATCAAAGCAGAAGGCGAGGGCCGACGTCACCCTGATGGCCGGTGGCTTGAGGAGATCGAGGGTGCTCTCTGCCAGCCACTCGGCCGGTGGCGGGGCCAGCAGGGTGAGCGCCTGGGAGCGAAACGTGCCCTGCTCCGGCTGGTTGACGAAGGTGAGCCGGTGACCTGCCGGGATCAGCAGCCAGCTCTCCTTGTCAAAGGAGAGGCGCTGCTCCCGCCACCACAGCTGCTTGCGGCCCTGCTGCACCCAGATGAGGGTCGGCGCGTAGATGAGCACCCGGCGCAGGGGCTGCTGGCGGATCCCGAAGTAGTGATTCAGTTGCAGCAGGGGCGTGCTCATCGGGCGGGCTCCTAGGGGGTGGTGAAGGTGGCGGTCAGGGTGGCCTTGCCAAGGGCCAGGCTGTTGAGCATGTAGCCTACCATGGCGGGCGGGGTGTTGGCCTTCACCTCCAGCGCCTTGGGCAGGGCCCAGACAGTGAACTGGTAGCGGTGCATGCCGTGACCGGCGGGCGGGCAGGGGCCGCCATAACCCTGGGTACCGTAGTCGGTGCCAAGCTCCAGCCCCTGCTTGATCTTGCCGGAGGCATTGCTCGGCAGCTCGCTCTGGCTGGCCGGCAGGTTCACCACCAGCCAGTGCCACCAGCCGCTGCCGGTGGGGGCGTCCGGGTCATAGGCGGTGATGGCGACGCTCTGGGTGCCGGCGGGCAGGCTCTGCCAGCTCAACTGGGGGGAGCGGTTCTCGCCGCTGCAACCAAAGCCGTTGAAGCTGAAGACCTTGTCCATGGGTTCACCCTCGCGGATGTCGGTACTCTTGAGGGTCATGGCGCCGGCGGGTAGAGCCGCGAGGCAGAACAGGGGCAGCAGCGGGATAATGGGGGATCTCATGATGGGCACTCCTTTGTGTGAATATGGCATTCACTCTAAGGGGGCTGGCTCAAAACAGAGTGCCCGTATGGCTCAAATTATGCCATGGAGGCGGCTTTTGTGAGCTGTTCGGGGCTTTTGAGGGGCATAAAAAAAACCGGCATCCTGGGATGCCGGTTTTTGGGAGAGGCGAGGGGCCTTAGCGCAGGATCATCTCGTCACGGCCCGGGCCGACGGAGACCATGGGCACCGGCACGCCCAGCAGGGCTTCGATGCGCAGCACATAGTCCTGGGCTGCCTTGGGCAGCTCGGCGAAGGTGCGGCAGGCGCTGATGTCTTCGCTCCAGCTCTCCATCTTCTCGTAGACGGGGGTGAGGGCGGCGGTTTGCGGCCAGATCGGGTTCTCGGTGTGGGCACCTTCGTAGGCCACGCAGATCTTCAGATCCGGCAGACCGGTCAGGCAGTCCAGCTTGGTCAGGGCCACTTCGGTGGCAGCCTGCAGCTCGACGCCGTTCTTGGTGGCAACGGCATCGAAGTAACCCACGTCACGGGGACGGCCGGTGGTGGCGCCGAACTCGTTGGTGATCTTGCGGAACTCGTCCTGGTTCTCCATGGCGGTCAGCAGGGTGCCGGTACCGACGGAGGAGCTGAATGCCTTGGCCACGGCGATGACGCGCTCCGGGCGCAGGCCCGGCAGACCGCCACCGATGCCGGCGTAGGCGCCGGAAACGTGGGAGGAGGTGACCCAGGGGTATTCGCCGTAGATGAGATCACGGCCGGCACCCAGCTGGGCTTCGAACAGCAGGGTCTTGCCTTCGGCTTGCAGTGCCTTGAGGGGCATGCTGACGTTGCATACGGCGTCCAGCCAGGGAGCGGACACTTCCAGCAGCCAGTCGGCCATCTCCTGGGCGGTCTGGGTGAATTCGAAGTCCGGATAGAGAGCCTTCATCTGCGGCAGTTTCCAGTCCAGCATGAACTGGATGCGCTCGACCAGCACGTCCGGCTGTTTCAGCCAGCCCACCAGGATCGCCTTTTTCATGACCCGATCACCGTAAGCCGGGGCGATGCCCTGACGGGTGGAGCCGTAGGCGCCGTCACCCAGGCGTTGCTCTTCCAGGGTGTCTTCCAGCGCGTGCAGCGGCAGGCAGAGGGTGGCACGGTCAGAGATGGCGAGCTTGGGAATGACGCCGGAGGCCTTGACCTCTTCCAGCTCGACGGTGAGCTTCTCGGGGCTGATCACCATGCCGGGGCCCAGCACGACCAGGCAATCCGGGTTGAAGACGCCGCTCGGCACCTGGTGCAGCTTGAAGGTGCCCAGATCGTTGACCACGGTGTGGCCGGCGTTGTTGCCGCCCTGGAAACGAATACTGGCGCCAGCCTGGCCTGCCAGATAATCGACGATGCGGCCTTTGCCTTCATCACCCCAGTTAGCACCTACGACTACGATAGACGACATGACTCTTTCTCCTAAGACGTTAGGCGTCCATCCTAGGAGCCCCGTGAGGATTAGAAAAATTAATTATCTTTATAATTCCGATAAGGAAGCCATATAATTCCGGTGCCATTATCGACACCGCGCTCCCTTGCGTGGTGCCCGTGCCCTGGCGGCGCTGGCCCTGCCACCGACCCGGGAGAAGAGGAACCCCATGCTGGACATTCACTGGCTGCACACCTTCGTCACCCTGGCCCGGTTGCAGCACTTCGGCCAGACGGCCACCGAACTGCACATGACGCAACCCAATGTGAGCCTGCACCTCAAGAACCTGGAGCAGGCGACCCGGGTCAAGCTGGTGGAGCGCAGCCCGTTTCGCCTGACCCAGGCGGGGGAGCGGCTGCTGCAAAGCGCCGAGCGCGCCATCAACGAGCTGCAGCTCTGCCAGTCCGATCTCAATGCCCTGAGCCAGTTGAGCCAGGGGACGCTCGCCATCGCCGCCAGCGACATCATCTCGCGCCTGCTGCTCATCCAGCCGTTCCAGCGCTTCAAGCGGGCCTTCCCCGGTATCGACCTCACCCTGTTCAACACCACCTCGGATCAGGCGGCGGATCTGGTGCGGGCGGGCAAGGCGGATCTGGGCTTCGTGATGGCACAAAAGCGCAGCGAGCCGCTCTTCTACACCGAGTTGCAGCAGGTGACCTGGTGTGCCCTGGGGCACGGCCTGGCCCGCTGGCAGGCGCGGGCCAGCTCGGGAGAGAGCGATCCTCTGGACGAGCCCACCCTGATCCTGCTGGGGCACGACACCCGGACCCGGGCATTGATCGACCCCTCCCTGCCCCTGCTCGGTCTGCCGAGCTGCCGCATCATGGAGGTGGGGAGCGTGGATGCCCAGCTCGACTGGGCCGAGGCGGGCTTTGGCGTCGCCATCGTGCCGGATTTCTCCCTTCACCCCAGGCTCAAGCTGACCGCCCCGGTGACCCGGCTCACCGATTTTCCCGGTACCAGCCTGGGGTACGTGGTGCGCCAGAACCAGGTGCTGTCGCGGGCCATCAAGCAACTGCTGCACTGGGTGGAGGAGGAGATCCAGAATCCGGCGCTGCTGCTGGCGCCGTGACAGGCCAGGCGCCCGTTCCCCATAACCAAGAGGCCACCCCTGGGGTGGCCTCTTGGTTGGTGTTCATTGCCCGGCGGGGGCTGTGGTCTCCACCGCGTGGCTGGGCGGGCTGGCCGGCATGGCCTTCGGTGATGGCGCCTCCAGCGGCGTTGCCGACGAGGCGGGCGCCTCAGGCGGGGTCAGGGGATGGCCTGGTGCCAGGGTTGCGCTGCCCGGTGTGGGCGGCTCGGTCAGTGCCGGGGCCTGGTTGGTGGAGGCCGCCCCCGAACTGGTTGAGAGGGTCGCGGCGGCCGGCTGCTCGGGCAAGGTGTCGGACCCCTCCAGTGGCGCGGTGCCTTCCAGGGGGCCTGTCCCATCGGTCGGTGTGGCCGCGCTGCTCGCCGGGGACAAGGTCGGCAAGGCACCTGATGTCGCCCCGGCACCGGATGCCGTGAGGGTGTCCGCCGGGAGGGTGGGCACGGCATCCAGCATGCCGGGATGGAGCAGGGCGATGCTGCCCGCCTGCATGCCTTCCCAGGTGAGGGTGGTCAGTGCCGGATGCAGCCGGGTGAACTGCTTGAGCCGCTCGTTCAGCACGTCCCGCAGGGTGCGCACCTCGCTCTCGGGCAGGCTTGCCAGCGCCACCAGTTCGGCGGTGACGGCGAAGGTGTTGACACCGCTTGTCTGCCCCGGATAGAGGTTGGCGCCGATGCGGCTGCGATCATAGTAGGGGTGCTGCTTGAGCAGCTTGTCCACCTGTTCCCCCTCGATGGGAATGAGGCGGGCCTGACAGCGGCCGGTGAGATCGCCGATGGCCTGATTGGGGTGACCGGCGACCACGAAGGCGGCATCCAGGGTGCCGTCACAGAGCCCCTCCAGCCGGTTGCCCGGGGAGATCACGGGCGGGCGGCTGAAGTCGGCGATCCGCCACCCCATGGCATCGAGCAGGGCACGGCTGGTGACTCTGTCCCCGGAGTTGGGGGCGCCGACATCGACCCGCTTGCCCTTGATGTCGGCCAGGGTGGTGATGTTGCTGGTGGCGCTGGCAATCAGGGTCAGGGACTCCTTGTGGAGCCGCAACAGGCTGCGCAACTGATCGTCCGGGGCCTGGCCCGCGAAGGGGCCGCTGCCGTGCACCGCATGGTAGAGCACATCCGACTGCATCAGGGCGAGCTGTACCTCTCCCTTGGCGAGCGCCGCCAGATTGGCGATGGAGCCCGAGGTACTCTGCACCGTGCAGTGCAGGCCGTGGCGGGCACTCTCCTCGTTGAGCAGGCGGCAGATGGCGCCTCCTGTCGGGTAGTAGACGCCGTTGAGGGCTCCCGTACCGATGGTGACATAGGCGGGGGAGGCGAAGAGGGAGGGCGCCAGCACGGCCGCAAGCCAGGGCAGGGCGGTACGTGACAGACGCAACAGGGCAGAGAAGGCGAATGGGCGCATAGTGGACCGAAACCGTGGCTGAACATGAGGAGGAGGCGGGCTCATCCCGTGATGAGCCTCATCTTATCCGTATCAGACGGGAAGCTGAACGGATTTTACCGCTTTTGCGCGCACCGGGCGGCCTGGGGCCGCCGCCCGGGACGGTTCGCTAGCGGGTCTGGAGAATGGCTTTCTCCATGCGGGCCAGGGCCTCGGTGAGACGGGCCCGGGTGCAGCCAAAGTTGAGCCGCACGAACTGGCCGTTGCCGAACTGGGCACCGGGGGAGAGACCCACGCCCGCCTGTTCGAAGAAGGCGACGGGATCGTCCAGGCCCAGGGCGCTCATGTCGATCCAGGCGAGGTAGGTGGCCTGGTTGCGGGCCAGCTTGACGCCGGGCCAGCGGGCCACGGCCTGCTCGATCAGGGCCAGGTTGCCGGCCAGATAGTCGAGCTGTTCATTCAGCCACTGCTCGCCCCCCTCATAGGCCGCCTCGGCCGCCACGAACCCCAGCAGATTGACGTCGGCGCTGATGCCGCGCATCGCCTGTTGCAGCTTGAGCCGCAGGCGGGCATTGGGGATCACGGCGAAGGAGCAGCACAGGCCTGCGATGTTGAAGGTCTTGCTCGGCGCCATCATGACGGCGGAGCGTTCGGCCGCCTCTGGGCTCAGGGCACCATAGGGGATGTGGCGGGCATCCTTGTCCAGCAGCAGGTCGCAGTGGATTTCGTCGGAGCAGATCACCAGGTTGTGGCGCTCGGCGATGGCGTCGATGGCCAGCAGCTCTTCCCGGGTGAAGACGGTGCCGCCCGGGTTATGGGGGTTGCACAGCAGCAGCAGATCCGCCGAGGGGGCCTGACGCTCAAGCTCTTCGAGATCCAGCACCCAGCGGCCTTCTTCCTCCACCACGGGGACGGTGAGCAGGGGGCGGTCATTGAAGCCCGGTGCCTGCAGGAAGGGGTAGTAGACCGGCTTGGGGGTGATGATGCCGCGCCCGTGCTGGCTCCAGGCCTTGCAGGCGAGATTGAGGCCCGGCACCACCCCGGGCAGGAAGACGAGCCATTCGGGCTGGATGGTCCAGCCATAGCGGCTGGCCAGACGCGATACGATCAGTTCGATGAGCCGGGGAGAGGGGCGCGAATAGCCGAAGATGCCGTGGGCGACCCGTTTGGTGAGGGCCTCCAGTACGGCGGGGGGAGAGACGAAGTCGGTGTCTGCGACCCACATGGGCAGGACATCCTGACCCTTGTATTTGTCCCATTTCAGGCTCATGGTACCGCTGCGATCTATTTCCCGGTCAAAATCAAACATGTTAAATCCTTGTACTGGCGCTGGATGGGCTTCCAATGTACGGACTTGGACGCCCCCCCGCAACCCTTGAGGTGGCTGTTGATAATGGCATAAAATAGCCGCCGCCATACGCCAAGCCCGCCCGCATCTGGCTCCTTTTTTTCTTCCATATCAATGGTATCTCTATGAGTTTGCTGTCTGTTGCCCGCAAGAGGCCGGATCCCGTCTCTCTCTCGTTTCTCGCCGTGACCTTCATGACCGGGGTGGCGGTGGCGCTGCAGGTGCCGACCTTGAGCCTGTTTCTGGCCGAGGAGGTGCAGGTGCGCCCCTTCCTGGTGGGGCTCTTCTACACGGTGAACGCGGTGATCGGCATCCTCATCAGCCAGTGGCTCGGCCACCGCTCCGACAACAAGGGGGATCGCAAGCAGCTGATCCTGCGCTGCTGCTTCGCCGGCATCGTGCTCTCCCTGCTGTTTGCCTGGAACCGGCAGTACTGGTTGCTGGTGAGCCTGGGGGTGCTGCTGGCGAGCCTGACCGCCACCGCCAGCCCGCAGCTGTTCGCCCTGGCGCGGGAATACGCCGACAGCCGCAACAAACAGGCCGACATGTTCAGCTCGGTGCTGCGGGCCCAGTTCTCCCTGGCCTGGGTGATAGGGCCGCCCATCGCCTTCGCGCTCGCCATCGGCTACGGCTTCGAGGTGATGTATCTGGCCTCGGCGCTGGCCTATGTCATCTGCGCCTTCGTGGTGTGGCGCTGGCTTCCCTCCCTGCCGCTGCCGGTGATGGACAGCGAGGTGGAGCGGGTGAGCAGCTGGCGGGATCCGTCGGTGCGGGCGCTCTTCATCGCCTCCACCCTGATGTGGACCTGCAACAGCATGTACCTCATCAACATGCCCCTCTACATCACCCGCGAGCTGGGGCTGGAGGAGAAGCTGGCCGGTTTGCTGATGGGCACGGCGGCGGCCCTGGAGATCCCCTTCATGCTGCTGGCGGGCTACTACACCCGGCGCTTTGGCAAGCGGCCCATGATGCTGCTGGCGGTGCTGGCCGGGGTCGGTTTCTATGGCGGTCTCGTGACCCTGTCGAGCCAGCATGCCCTCATTGCGCTGCAACTGCTCAATGCCATCTTCATCGGCATCGTGGCCGGCATCGGCATGTCCTATTTCCAGGACTTGATGCCGGGGCGCGCCGGGGTGGCGACCACGCTCTTTTCCAACAGCATCCGCACCGGCTCCATCATGGCGGGGGCCATCGCGGGGACGGTGGCGGAGCTCTGGAGCTTCCACGGGGTCTTCATGGTGGCGGCGGCCTTGGCGCTGATGGCGCTGGCCGCCTGCTGGCGGGTCCCCAACGTATAGGGGATGCAAAAGGGAGCCGATGCCCGGATGTGCCGGCACCAGTGCCCCGGTCGTGCGGGGAAGAAGCGGCCTTACCTGGGGTTGTCTCCCTGGTATTCGATGCGCAGGCAGCGCAGCAGCAGCTCGGCCGCCGGCCCCAGCGCCTCCACCGAGGGGGTGAGCAGGTAGGTGTAGAGATAGCGTTCGTTGCCGCCGGTGAGATCGAGCTGCACCAGCGAGCCCTCGGCGAGCTCCTCCTGCACCAGGTGGCGGGGCACCCAGGCGTAACCCATGCCAAGGCGCACCATGTTGAGCACCTCATGATAGTGGGTCGCCTTCCAGCCGGTGTCGTCCGCATCGTTCCAGTCCACCGAGCGGTGGATGGGGGGATGCAGGCTTATCTGGTTGTGGCTGGCCAGCACCTCGGCGGTGATGGGCTCTCCCTGCTCCGCAAGGGGGTGGCCCGCTGCGCACAGAGGAAGCAGACAGACTTCGTCCAGCGGCAGGCCGGTGCGATCCTGGGGCAGGTGCTCGGAGAGCATCAGATCTCCCGCCTGCAGCGCATTGAAGTGGCAGTGGATCCGCTCGTGCAGGTTGATGCGGCAACCGCGGCTGCGGGGGTAGAAGTGTGCCAGCGCCCGGTAGAGGCGCTCCCGCGGCTGCACCACGGACACATAGAGGTTGATCTGCGGCTCCCACTGCCGCTCCAGGTTGTTGGCCAGGTTCTCCAGCTCTTCCACCTGCTGGCTGAGCTGGCGCGCCCGCTTGAGGAAGATCTCCCCCGCTGGCGTCAGCACCGCCTTGCGTCCCCGCACCTCCAGCAGGGCCACCCCCAGACTCTGTTGCAGCTTGGCAACCGCATGATTGAGGGAGGATTGGCTCTTGTTCAGCGCCTCGGCAGCCTGGGCATAACCGCCGCAGTCCACCACCGCCTGAAAGATCCGCCATTGCTCAAACGTGCTCTTGGGACGAAACATAGTGCAACCTGTCTGGGGCCGATGGGATTCAACAGGGCGCGCCTTGGCACCCCCTCTTCACTGTAATCCCATCCGGTTGATTTGTTGATTTATTTGGGCTGGGCCACGAAGGTCTTGCCGCTCTGGCCCTGACTGTCACGCCCCATCAGGTAGAGATAGAGGGGCATCAGATCGGCCGGGGTCTTGAGGGTTTGCGGATCTTCCGCCGGGAAGGCGCTGGCCCGCATCCTGGTGCGGGTGCCGCCCGGGTTCAGGGTGTTGACCCGCACCCTGGTGTTCTCCAGCTCGTCCGCCAGCACCTCCATCATCCCCTCGATGGCGAACTTGGAAATGGCATAGGTGCCCCAGTAGGCGCGCCCCTTGCGGCCCACGCTGGAGGAGGTGTAGACGATGGACGCCTCGCCGTGCTCCTTGGCGGTCTTACGAATGAGGGGCAGCAGCGCCTGGGTCAGCAGGAATTCGGATTTGACGTTGACCTGCATCACCTCGTCCCACTCCTGCTCCTGAATGTGTTCGAACGGCGACAGGGTGCCGAGCAGCCCGGCGTTGAACAGCACGCCATCGAGGCGGCCGAACTGCTGGGCGAAGGTCTCCGCCATGCCGCGGTAGTGGGCGGCAGTAGCCCCTTTCAAGTCCACTGGTACGATGGCAGGCAGGGGGTGACCGGCCGCTTCAATCTGGTCGTAGACCGCCTCCAGCTTGGCACTGGTACGCCCGAGCAGAATCACGGTGGCGCCGTGGGCCGCATAGGTGAGGGCCGCTTCGCGGCCGATGCCGTCACCGGCACCCGTCACCAGAATGACCTTGTCCTTGAGCAGATCACGGGGGGCCTGATAGTCGAGCATGTGGACTCCTGTTAACAATGCCTGGCGGCTTGGCGCAACGAATCGAGTGGGCAAGTGTACTGACCCGGCCCGGCAGTTGACCAGTATGAGACGGCAAAAATGTGAATAAAACAGGGCGATAGCGTCGATCCCTCCGTCCTTGGCACGGGAGATGGCAGAGTTTTTGCGCGAGGGGGGCAAACTCCTTACTATGTGAAAAAACCGGACATTGAGCGGAGCATCAAGTGGCATTTTTGACCGAATACGGCCTGTTTCTGGCCAAGACCCTCACCTTCCTGCTGGCCATCGGCGCCGTCATCCTGATGGTGGCGAGCAGCCGCCAGCCCAAATCCCGCAAGGGGGAACTGGTGGTGACGGATCTCTCCGGCGAGCTGGAGCAGGGGCGCCATCAACTGCAGGCAGCCCTGGCGGGCAAGGCCGAGCGCAAGCAGATGGAGAAGACCCGCAAGGCCGAGCACAAGGCCAAAGCCAAGGGGGAGGATGAGCGCAGCCGGCTGTTCGTCATCGACTTCAACGGCAGCATGGATGCCAAGGAAGTGGCCTCCCTGCGGGAAGAGGTGAGTGCCGTGATAGGCGTGGCCCGGCCCGGGGACGAGGTGCTGCTGCGCCTCGAATCCGGCGGCGGCGTGGTGCATGGCTACGGCCTGGCCGCCTCCCAGTTGCAGCGGCTGCGGGACAAGGACATCACGCTGACCGTGGCCATCGACAAGGTGGCGGCGAGCGGTGGCTACATGATGGCCTGCGTCGCGGACAAGATCCTGGCGGCGCCGTTCGCCATCGTCGGCTCCATCGGTGTCATTGCCCAGATGCCGAACTTCAACAAGCTGCTCAAGAAGCACGACATCGAATTCGAGATGCACACCGCAGGCCAGTACAAGCGCACCATCACCATGTTCGGCGAGAACGACGATCAGGGGCGGGAGAAGTTTCGCGAGGAGCTGGGGGCCATCCACGAACAGTTCAAGGCCTTCGTGGCCGAGCACAGACCCGGTCTCGACATCGACAAGGTGACCACCGGCGAGCATTGGCTGGCGAGCCAGGCCAAGCAGCTCGGACTGGTGGATGCGCTTTGCACCAGCGATGACTACCTGCTGGCCCAGGCCAGCCATCACAAGGTGGTCGGCATCCGCTACAGCAAAACAAGGAGCCTGACCCAGAAGCTTGGCAAGCAGGCGGCACTGGGGCTGGAGGCCGGCCTTGGCCGGCTGTGGCAGCAGAGCCCCTGGCGCTGAGAACCTGTTTCGAGCTTACTGCGAGGTCGTGATCAAGGCTCATGTGCTGCTCGGAATCCTCATGTGTATCTACACACTCCGGTTCCTGCGCTGCTCTTCACCTTGCTGACGATCTCTCGCTACAGCTCGTGAACAGGTTTTATAGCTCAGTGCAAAGAACTAAAAAGAGAGCCGGGCATTGCCCGGCTCTCTTTTTTTATTGCGTCGGCTCTGCAGGCCGATGGCGCACCTCAGCGTTGGAAGGGGTAGACGGAACCCAGTTTCAGGATCTGGGTCAGCTCGTCCAGGGCGGTGCGGGTCTCCAGCACCAGGGAGGGGTCGCGCAGATCGTCCAGCGCCAGGCTGTCGCGATAGTGCTTCTCGACCCACTGATCCAGGCGGGCAAACTGGCTGTCGGTGATGAGGCAGGCCGGGTTGACCGCGGCGAGCTCGGTGTCGTTCATGGCAACCCGCAGGCGCAGACAGGCGGGGCCGCCGCCGTTTCTCATGCTCTGCTTCACGTCCATGTAGTGGACGTCCTTGATGGGGGTGCCCTGGGTCACCAGCCTGGCCAGATAGGCGGACACCGCCGGGTTGTCGCGGCATTCGGTGGGGGCGATGATCGCCATCTCGCCGGATGGCAGGGTGAGGATCTGGGTGTTGAACAGATAGGACTTCACCGCGTCCTGCACCGACACCTCTGCAGTCGGTACCTCGATGAAGTGCAGCTCACCGTCGCCGAACTTGGTACGCACCTCGGCCAGCGCAGCCTCGGTATGGAGGAACGCCTGCTGGTGGAAGAAGAGCACGTTCTGGTTGCCCACCGCGATGACGTCGTTGTGGAACACTCCCTGATCGATCACGTCCGGGTTCTGCTGAATGAAGACCGCACTCTCATCCCCAAGGCCATGCAGGCGGGCGATGGCCTGGCTCGCCTCCAGGGTCTGCCGGGCCGGATAGCGTTTGGGGGCGGGCTGGGAGACGTCGAAGGCGCTGCGGCCATAGACGAACAGCTCGACCCCCGCTTCGCCATAGGCGCGGCACAGCCGGGTGTGGTTGGCGGCGCCTTCGTCACCGAAGTGGTCGTTCTCCGGCAGATGCTGGTGGTGATAGAAGTGGCGATCGTTGTTGAACACGGCCCGCAGGATGCGCCCGGTCACCTCGGGCTCCAGGGAGCGGTGGAACTTGTTGGTCAGGTTGGCGGGGGTGAAGTGGATGCGGCCATCCTGGGTGTCGGCGCTCGGGGAGACGGTGGCGGCGTTGGCGGTCCACATGCTGGAGGCGGAGTAGCAGGCGGCCAGCACGGCGGGGGCCTGTCTGGCCGCCTGGGCCAGGACGCTGGCGTCGTTGCCGGTGAAGCCCAGGCGGCGCAGGGTCGCGAGATCCGGCCTCTCCTGAGGAGCCAGCACGCCCTGCACCATGCCGAGGTCGGTCAGCGCCTTCATCTTGCGCAGCCCCTGCTTGGCCGCTTCCTTGGGGTTGGAGGCCTCTTTGGCGTTGCTCTGGGAGGCGACGTTGCCATAGGAGAGGCCGGCATAGTTGTGGGTGGGGCCGACCAGGCCGTCGAAGTTGACCTCGAAGTGCTTCATGATCACATCCTTTCGATTTTTATATGGGGAGCGGTTCCTTCCGCGCACAAAGCTGCGGTGTGCGGCCATTATAAAGAGATTTCATCCTTTGTAACAAGCTGATAACCAGAATGGGTTTTTATGTCACAAGGGTGGCTGGATATGTCATTTCCAATCTAAAAAAGGGGGGGATATAGCATAAAAACAAAAAAGCGGTTGCTTCCCGCGCCCCGGCTTCGCATTAATAAATAAAGAAGCAGGGCGGTTCGGGCTGTCGGGCAAATTGACCCGCAAGATTGCTTTTTCCCGTCAAATCTCTTATACAGCCCCACAAAACCGCACGCCAACCCCGTCGGGTGCAATGAGGATAATAGTTACAGCATGGGCAAATCACTGGTCATCGTGGAGTCTCCGGCCAAGGCCAAGACCATCAACAAATATTTGGGCAAGGACTACGTGGTGAAATCCAGCGTAGGCCACGTGCGCGATCTGCCGACCAGCGGCAGCGCCAGCACCGAGCCCAAAAAACCTGTCATTCGCGGCATCAAGCTCAGCGAATCCGAGAAGGCGGCCAAGGATCGCAACGCCCTGTTCTCAAGGATGGGCATCAACCCGACCGCAGGCTGGCAGGCCAACTACCAGATTTTGCCCGGCAAGGAAAAAGTGGTCAGCGAGTTGCAAAGTTTGGCCGCCAAGGCCGACACCATCTATCTCGCAACCGACTTGGATAGAGAGGGGGAAGCGATCGCCTGGCACCTGCGCGAGATCATCGGTGGCGACGACAGCCGCTACAAGCGCGTGGTGTTCAACGAGATCACCAAGAGCGCCATCCAGGAGGCGTTCGCCCAGCCGTCCGAGCTGAACATTCATCGTGTCAACGCCCAGCAGGCCCGTCGTTTCCTCGACCGAGTGGTGGGCTACATGGTCTCCCCGCTCTTGTGGAAGAAGCTGGCCCGCGGCCTCTCCGCCGGTCGGGTGCAATCCGTCGCGGTGCGCCTCATCGTCGACAAGGAGCGCGAGATCAAGGCGTTCGTGCCGGTGGAGTTCTGGGATCTCAACGCCGACCTGCTCACCGCCGAGAAGAGCGAGCTGCGCATGGAGGTGGTCAGCCGCAACGGAGCCGACTTCAAGCCGGTGACCCAGGCCGAGACGTTCGCCGCCGTAGCGGCCCTGGAAGGGGTCGACTACAAGGTGGTCAACCGGGAAGACAAGCCGACCGGCTCCAAGCCGTCCGCTCCCTTCATCACGTCCACCTTGCAGCAGGCCGCTTCTACTCGTCTGAGCTTCGGGGTCAAGAAGACCATGATGATGGCCCAGCGTCTCTATGAAGCGGGTTACATCACCTATATGCGTACCGACTCCACCAACCTCAGCAAAGAGGCGGTGGACGCGGTGCGGGAATACATCGGCGAGCAGTATGGTGCCGCCTACCTGCCGAGCGAGCCGAACCTCTACGGCGCCAAGGCCAATGCCCAGGAGGCCCACGAGGCGATTCGCCCCTCCAGCGTCCAGGTGACTGCCGAGATGCTGGAAGGGATGGAGCCCGATGCCATGCGGCTCTATGACCTCATCTGGCGCCAATTTGTCGCCTGCCAGATGACCCCGGCCCAGTACGACTCCTCGACCCTGACCGTCAAGGCAGGGGAGTTCGAGCTCAAGGCGCGCGGTCGCACCCTGCGCTTCGCCGGCTGGACCAAGGCCCTGCCGCCCATGGGCCGCAAGGGTGAAGACAGCCAGCTGCCGGCGGTGACCGTCGGCGAGGTGCTGAAACTGGTCAAGCTGGATCCGCGCCAGCACTTCACCAAGCCGCCCGCCCGCTTCACCGAAGCGGCTCTGGTGCGCGAGCTGGAAAAGCGCGGCATCGGCCGTCCGTCCACTTACGCCTCCATCATCTCCACCATCGTCGACCGTGGGTATGTGCGGGTCGAGAGCCGCCGCTTCTTCGCCGAGAAGATGGGGGAGATCGTCACCGACCGCCTGGTGGAAAACTTCGTCGAGCTGATGAACTACGAGTTCACCGCCAAGATGGAAGACAAGCTCGACGGCATCGCCGAGGGGAGCCTGGAGTGGAAGAAGGTGCTCGACGCCTTCTACGCCGAGTTCACCCAGGAACTGGAGCAGGCCGACAAGCCCCATGAAGAGGGGGGCATGCGTGCCAACCAGATGGTGCTGACCGATATCGACTGCCCGGATTGTGGCCGCAAGATGGGTATCCGTACCGCCACCACCGGCGTCTTCCTCGGCTGCTCCGGCTATGCCCTGCCGCCCAAGGAGCGCTGCAAGAAGACCATCAATCTGGTCAGTGCGGACGAGTTCGTCTCCGCCACCGACGGGGACGAGGCGGAAACCGATGCGCTGCGAGCCAAGCATCGCTGCGGGATCTGCGGCACCGCGATGGACGCCTACATCATCGACGACAGCCGCAAGTTGCACGTCTGCGGTCGCAACCCGGATTGCGATGGCTACGAGGTGGAGCAGGGGCAGTTCAAGCTCAAGGGCTACGAAGGGCCGAGCATCGAGTGCGATCGCTGCGGCTCCGAGATGCAGCTCAAGAACGGCCGTTTCGGCAAATACATGGGTTGCACCAACGAGAGTTGCAAGAACACCCGCAAGATCCTGAAAAATGGCGACATTGCGCCGCCGAAAGAGGATCCGGTACCCTTGCCCGAGCTGAAATGCACCCAGTCCGACGCCCACTTCGTGCTGCGGGACGGCGCTGCCGGCCTCTTCCTGGCCGCCAGCAACTTCCCCAAATCCCGCGAGACCCGTGCGCCCCTGGTGGAGGAGCTCAAGCGCTTCCGCGATCGCCTCTCCCCCAAGCACCAGTACCTGGCGGACGCCCCGGCGTCAGATCCTGACGGAAACGCCTCCGTGGTGCGCTTCAGCCGCAAGACCAAGGAGCAGTACGTGATGACCGAGGTCAACGGCAAGGCGACCGGCTGGACAGCCCATTACGACAACGGAAAATGGCAGGAGAGCCTGCCCAAGGCGAAGAAAGCCTGATGGCGACGCCGCTCACAGCATGATGAAAGAGGCCCCTTGCGAGGGGCTTCTTTGTTGGTGGATGGCGATATACTGGAATGGCTGCATGGATGGCAGCGCAAGACAGGGAGTTGTCATGGAGATACATGAAATACGGCCGGGCATGACCTGCCTGACCCGTGAAGGGACGGCCTATGTGCTGGAGGTGGACAGACAGAGTCTGCTGGTGCTCTTGCAACGGGAGGATGAGACCATCCCGGTACAGGTGCGCAGCGATGACATTCTGGGACCCATTGCCGGCGACTAGGGAAGAGAACGTGACGGAGGGCGACCAAAGAGGCCCTCCCTTTGTTGCAAGAGCCCCCATCCCTTCGGGGCGTGCCAGCCTCGTCAGAAGGGAACCAGAAAGAGCAGCTCGGCCAGGTCGGGCTGCCACTGCCACTCCCGCATCCTGACCCGCCCGCCAATCACGGGCACCCCCTCTTCCTGCAGCAGCCCCGCTTGCTTGTCAAAGCCTGCGGATCCTTTTGGCAGCGAAATGGTGCCTGCCGCCCCCAGCACCCGGTGCCAGGGCAGCACCTTGTCGGTCTCCCGCAAGACTTTTCCCACCAGTCGTGCCCGTCCGGGCAGGCCCGCGAGGTCCGCCACCTGGCCGTAGCTCACCACGCGGCCGGGGGGGATCAGGGCGAGGATCGCCTCAATGCGGGCCGTCTTGTCCAGAGGGGGCGCGTTCGTTTTCATGATGATGGCTCGTCAAAAACAGCAGAAGCGCCATTGTGGCGCTTCTGTCATGGGGCTTGCAATCTGTCAGCCGAAGGTCTGGCTCAGTCCCCTGAGCTCGCGGGCCCGCCTGAGCAGCTCCTGGCTGGAGTCGTCCACCGCCTGGATCTTCTGGCTGTTGGCGCGGGAGTATTCGGAGATCTGGTGGATGTTGCGGCTGATCTCCTCCACCACCACCTGCTGCTGCTCCGCGGCGGCGGCGATCTGGGTGGAGAATTCGGTCACCTGATCGATTTCACCCAGCACCAGGTGCAGGTTGCCTGATCCCTGGCGGGTCATCTCGACACATTCCCGGGTCTGGGCCAGGTTGTCCTGCATCATGCCCTGCCAGCGCTCCAGGGTGTGCTGGATCTGGCTGATGCTGCCCTGGATCTGCTCGGTCGCCTTGTGGGTACGGGTCGACAGGGTGCGCACCTCGTCCGCCACCACCGCAAAGCCGCGCCCCTGCTCGCCGGCCCGGGCGGCCTCGATGGCGGCGTTGAGGGCCAGCAGGTTGGTCTGCTCGGCGATGCCCTGGATTTCACCCATCACGCTGCCAATGCGCTCCGACTCGCTGGCGAGCTCCACCGCGGAGTGGAAGGCCTGCTCCGCCTGGCTGGCCAGCCTGGTCATCTGCTGCTGGGTCTGGTCCAGCTGTTCCACCGTGCTCTGGCAACTGCTGCGCGCCTCGGTCACCTGGCCGTTGGTGTCCTGGATGTTGCGGGCAATCTCGTGGGCGGTGCTGGCCATCTGGGTCATGGCGGCCGCCATCTGCTGGGTCTGGGCATCCTGCTCGTTGATGTCGAGGAAGGCGCGGTGTGAGGAGTCTTGCAGATCGGTTGCCAGGGCCTGAAGCGGATGGGTGGCATCGTCGACCCGCCCCAGCACGGTGCGGATCCGGGCCTGCAGCATCTTCAGGTGAAAATCGGCGATGGCACCCGGGGCATCCCCCGAATAGACCAGCCGGGTCAGGCTGTCATATTGCTGACCGAGCTGCCTGAGATAGCGGGGCAGGGCGATGAGTTCGCGCCAGTAGGCGCCCGCAATGGCGAGGGGGGGAAGCAGCATCAGCAGCGCGGTGAGGGGGCCCTGGGTGAGGGCGGCCCAGACCAGCAGCGCCAGCAGCGGCAGGCCGAGCATCAGCGGCCTGAAACGGCGCAGCGAGGGCCGGGCCGGGGTGCCCCGTTGCTCGGCCGAAAGCAGGGCCCGATAGGCCTGGGCGGCAGCCTGCTTGAGCTGGGGGTCGGGCTTGCAGCGCACCGACTGGTAGCCGCTTATCTTGCCGTGCTCGTAGATGGGGGTGACGTAGGCGTCGACCCAGTAATAGCGGCCATCCTTGCAGCGGTTTTTCACCACTCCCCGCCAGGGGTTGCCCTCCTTGAGGCGATCCCAGAGGTCGGCGAAGGCGGCCTTGGGCATGTCGGGGTGGCGAACCAGGTTGTGGTTGTGGCCGACCAGTTCATCGACCTGGTAACCGGCGATACGGCAGAAGGCGGGGTTGGCGTAGGTAATGACGCCGCGCAGATCCGTGGTGGAAACGAGTTGCACGTCGGCGGGAAATTCCACTTCACTGTCCACGACCTGGGCGTGTTTGCGGGCCATAAGGGTAAGCTCCGATCTGTTTGCTGATTGTTATTGTGGCGGAACCGCAGGGAGGTGCATCCCCTGTCTGGTTTCATCGGGGGCCTTATTTTGCCAACAAAGGCAGATGAAAAGTAGGGGCTAGGTTGGGTTTTTGTTGTCGATGGGTAAAAAAACGGCGACCAAAAGGTCGCCGAAAAGAAAAAGATAACACTACCTCTGTGGCACCCGGTAACGCACTTGCAACTGGTCGAGGATGTGCAGCTGGCCGGGCAGACGGGCGACGAAGTGCTCCCACACCTTGCGGGCGGGAGTGCTCCAGGCCACCTCTGCCGTGGCCAGCATGCGCGGGAACAACATGTAGTCGAGACGATCGCGAGAGGTGATCAGTTCCGACCACAAGGGGCTCAGCACCCCCAGGATGTTATCGTTGGCATGGAAATCGGCCGGGGCAGGATCGCATGCATGCACCTGCGCCAGGTTGAGGGTACCCGCCCAGTAGAGTCCCGGCTCGTGGATGTCCTGACTCCAGGCGAGATCCAGATAGAGGTGCTGGGCAGGCGCCATCACCACGGGGTAACCGGATGCGGCGGCATCCAGGCCGGCCTGGAAGCTGGTCCAGGCGAAGACGGTGGCCTCCCGGCTCACCTTGTCACCGTGCAGTATCTCCTCCCACCCCAGCATCTGCTTGCCCTTGCCAGCCAGGTAGTGCTGGCAGTGGCGCAGCAGGTGGCCCTGCAGCTCGCGGCAATCCTGATACCCCTGCTCGGCCATCAGCTGCTGGCAGGCGGGACTGTCGGTCCAGACGCCGGTGGGCACTTCGTCCCCCCCCATGTGAACCTGACTCCCGGGGAAGAGATCGCACACCTCGTCCATCACGGCGTCCAGGAACCGGTAGGTGCCGGGCAGGGCCGGGTTCAGCACGTTGTCGTCGAAATATTGCACCGAGAGGTAGCGGGAGCGGTCTGCCTCTTCCACCAGCAGCTCGGGCAGCGCCTTGATGGCGGCGTGACAGTGCCCCGGGATGTCTATTTCCGGAATGATGGTGATGCCAAGCCCGGCGGCGTAGGTGACCAGCTCGCGCACCTCGCTCTGGGTGTAGTAACCGCCATAAGGGTCGGGGCCGCCGCTCAGCTGGGGCCCCACCGCCAGGCCATGGCCGCGCCAGGCTCCCACGGCGGTCAGCTGGGGGAAGGCCTTGATCTCCAGGCGCCACCCCTCGTCGTCGGTCAGGTGCCAGTGGAAGCGGTTGAACTTGTAGAGGCTCATCTGTTTGAGCAGGCGCTTGAGGGTGGCGATGGAGTGGAAGTGGCGGGCACAGTCGAGGAAGATGCCGCGAAAACCGAAGCGCGGTGCATCCCGCACCGTCAGGCAGGGCAGGCTCTCTCCGTGTTGCAGCGCCCACTGGGCCAGGCTCACCAGCCCGTGGCGCCAGCCCGCCTCGCCGGCGGCCCGGATGACGATCTCCTCAGGGGTGATGGTGAGCTCATACCCCTCGGGGGGAAGTGTCGCCTCGACGAGGTGGATCTCCGCATCGTGATCCTGGGTCAGGGCCAGGCCTGTCAGCTCGTTGAAATGGGCTAGCAGGGAGGCGAGGGGAACGGGGCCGTCGACGTGGGCCCGCTCGGCCAGCCGGAAGTTGCCTTCTGTATAAATCAGGTGGGCGGGCTGGGGCACGAGGCCGTTGACGGCCTCCACCTGTGGCAGGTCGGGGCCCGGGGAGGGCGGGTTGGTCAGGCCAAGGTCTTCCCCCTCCAGCACCAGGGGTTGCAGCTGTCCCTTGCTCTCCAGGCTCAGGAAGAAACCCTTGGGCATATCGGAGTCATGCTTGAGCGGGGTGTTGCGACAGCAGAAGCGCAGCTCGCTCACCCCCTCGTGGGGCACCATGACCTTGTAACTGCCGCTCTGGCGCTCCAGAGCGCCCCCTTCGATCGAGTGGGGATCGATCTGGCGGGCGAGGCAGAAGTGGAGTTTCCAGGGAGTGGCCGGGAGTTGGCTCAGGGTGAAGCGAAACCAGACATCGTCACCGTCACGGTGATCGACCCGGGTGTGGATCAGGGGTGCGGACATGGGAATTCCTCTGATGGGGTGAAGGAAACGGGAACCTGTCCCGCAGGTGTTGTCGGCCCGACCAAGCTCAGGGATGCAGACATGGCAGCGCCTCCGTCCTGGCAAACAGGATGGCCCCCTCCAGCGCGTCGCGCTTGGGGGTGACCAGATGGAAGTGGCCCAGACGGGGGGCGAGGCGCGTGCCAATGCCGCCCAGCAGGGCGATCCGGTCTGCCCCGAGCTGGGTCATGCCCTCCAGCAGCATGCCGAGCTGGGCACAGGTCTCATCCAGCAGGGCGGTGGCGAGCTCGTCCCCGTCGCTCGCGGCATCGAAGACCCAGGGGGCGAAGCGGCCATAGTCGGCCGGGATGGCGCGGGCGGCCCAGCGCACCACCTCGGCCTGATCCCGCTTGAAGTGATCCATCAGGCGCACCGCCAGGGTGCTGGGGGGCAGGATGCCGTCGTGGCAGAGCAGGGACTGCTGGATGGCGCGCAGCCCCAGCCAGGCGCCGCTGCCGAGATCCGAGACGGGGAAGCCGCGACCCGAGCAGGTGCGAAGACGTCCCTCCCGGTAGATGAGCCCCGCCGAGCCGGTGCCCGCGATCAGGATGGCCCCCTCCTGGCCGTCGAAGGCGCCGAGGCAGGCACCAAAGGCATCGGAGGTGAGCTTCACCCGCGCAAACGGGAAGGGCATGGTCAGCATGGCGTGGTAGCAGTCGGCGAGCTCGGCGGAGGCGAGTGCGAGCCCGACTCCCATCCGCTGTTCGCTCTCCCTGGGCAGACCCGCGTCGATGCGGGCCTGATCGATGGCAGCCAGCACATGGCCGTGGGCGAGGGCGATGCCCAGCTCCAGATTGGAGCCGGCGGCGCGCCCCTCGCCGAGCAGCTTGCCTGCGTTGTTGCGAATGCGGGCCCGGGTGTGGGTGCCGCCGCCGTCCACCCCGACCCAGAACTCAATCATGGGGGCCTCCCTGCGCGCTTTGCCAGGTGATGGCCAGGGTAAACCTGGCTGGCGGTATGGAGGATCCAGGGCTCTCCCCGGTGCCAGTGATGTGTGAACCGCTCTCAATCATGGTGGCCTCCTTGTGCGCTCTGCCAGGTGATGGCCAGGGCGAACCAGGCGGCGTGCGGGATCCATTGCTCCCCCCAGCGCCAGTTCTGATCCAGCCGATCCTTGTACGCCTCTGGAATAAAGGCCACGTCATTTTCGTCATCGAAGCCGGCGGTGATGCCGTTGCAGATCCCCCCCTGTGCATTGGGGTAGCCGGCGGTGTATTCCGGGTTGTTGATGCCCTGACCCGCCAGCATGCAGGTGTTGAAGGGGTTTCTCCCCAGGATCCAGTCGAGCTGCTGCTGGCCGAAGGTGCGCAGCAGTGCGCTCTGCCCGGGCAGGTGCTGTGCGGCAGCAAACGCCATGGTGGCGAGCGACGCGAGGCGAGCGTTCTCCCCTTGCCACCAGTAACCGGATTCGTTGTGGTGGGGCATGAAAAAGCTCACCCGGGGCGCCTCATCGACCCCTTTCACATACTGGCGGGCGAGGGCGAAGGGATTGCCTGCCCGAGCCGCGAGGGCCAGCTCAGCGGCCAGGGCCTGCTCGGCGACGGTCCTGGCCGCCCACTGGCGCGCCGGATCCGGCTCGATGGCGAGATACTCCAGCAGCGCCAGCACCGGCAGGCCCGCCTCGGCGGCGTGGTAGTAGGGGCGAGAGCCATCGTCGTTGGCGGCCCAATGGTGGCCGAGATCGGGGTGGGCGCGCTGGCGGGCGCACAGCCGGCCGGCCCGATCCCGTGCCTCGGCGAGCCACTCGGCGCCCAGCGTTCTGGTGAGCTCGACCGCCGCCAGCAGGGCGCAGTAGTCGTCGATGATGTTCTCGACCCCGTCGTCCAGGTAGGCGAGGTTGTGCTCGCGCAGGTGCAGGTAGCCGCGTCTGGCCGCGTCGGCGTACTGGCTTGTGTCAAGGTCGCCGCCACTCGGTTCCCGGGCGGCGCGGGCCAGGGCGGCGATGGCCATGCCACCCCCCTGGCGAAAGCCCGCCTGCCAGCGGGCGGACTTGATCCCCTGCTGGGTCGCATAGGCGCACAGCTCCCGCTGCTCGGGATCCTTGCTCCACTTGTCGAACAGGGTCATGTAGAAAAAGCCGCGCTCGTCCTGCATCCGGCAGAGAAAATCCGCCCCGTGCAGCCCCTCGTCATTGAGCCGTTTGCACAGGTTCATCCCGTCGATGTCGCGACGTGTCGCCAGGAGTTCCCTGCACTTGAGCAGGGACCAGACCACCATGGGGGTCTGCTGGGGATTGAGGTAGTTGGCGTAGGAGAGGTGACTCAGGTACTTGCTCATGTCGCCGCTGGCGTCGAACCAGCCGCCATGTACGTCCCGGCGCTGATCGGTGCCAAAGAGGCGTGCCCTGCGGTCCGCCCGGTCGAAGGTGCCGCTGGCGCGTTGCCCCTTGAAGTAGTGGATGACATCGGAGAGGCAGCGGCGCGCCAGCAGCCCCCGGCCGATGGCAAAGGGGGTGGAGCGCACCAGGCGCTCCTGCGCTCCCGTGGTCACGATGGCCTCCAGCCGGTAGTGGCCGGGCTCGGTGAAGGCGGAGAAATCGGCCCGCCAGTAGTGGCGCCCCTGCCAGCCGGGGACGCATCCCGCCGCCACCAGCGGCGTCTCCAGCAAAAGGTGGTCGTCCTGCTGGCGCAGCAACCTGACGTGGCCGCGGATATCGAGGTCGGCGCCGCACTGCAGCAGGGCGCTCTTCTCCCCGTCACATTCGTAACCCACCTGGTTGATCAAAAGTTCCATCAAGGTCTTACTCCGAAGGCTCGCCCCTGGCGGGCGAGGCTCATTGCGGGGCCTTGCGGCCCCGACGCGAGGCATGGCCGGGCGACGGCGCCCGGCCGCGGGCCTGCTTACCCCTGCTCGTGGAGGTAGCAGCGCACGAAGTGGTTGTCGGCGAGCCGGGTCACCGGGGGCAGGCTCTCCTTGCAGCGGGGCATGGCCTGATGGCAGCGCCCGGCAAAGGGACAGCCACGGGATTCCGGGGTCCAGAGCGGGATCTCCCCCTTGCGGCCTCCCTCCAGCTCGGCGTGGATGCTCTTCTCGGGATCCGGCACCGCCGAGATGAGCAACTGGGTGTAGGGGTGCTGGGGGTGGTGCAGGATCTCGTCCACCTCTCCCCACTCCACCATGTGACCCACGTACATCACCGCCAGATCTTCCGCCACGTAGCGGGCGGTGGCGATGTCGTGGGTGATGTAGAGCATGGAGACGCCGAGCTCGTTCTTCATCTGCTCCATCAGGTTGAGGATGCCGATGCGAATGGAGACGTCTAGCATGGAGGTGGGCTCGTCCGCCAGCACCACTTCCGCCTCCACTGCCAGGTTGCGGGCGATGTTGACCCGCTGGCGCTGGCCGCCGGAGAGCTGGTGGGGGTACTTGGCCGCGGTGGCCTTGGCGGGGGTCAGCCCCACCTTTTCAAGGAGGCCATAGACCATGTCGGGCAGATCCCGCTTGTCGCTCACCTTGCTGTGCAGCAGCAGGGGGCGGGCGATGTGGTGGTAGATGGTGTGGGTCGGATTCAGTGAACCGAACGGATCCTGCCACACCATCTGCACGCTCTGGCGATAGTCCAGCAGGGCGGTGCCCTTGTTGAACTCCTCCAGGTCGCGGCCACGGTAGAGGATGCGGCCGTTGGAGAGCTTGTACATCTTGGCGATGATCTTGGCGATGGTGCTCTTGCCGGAGCCGGATTCCCCCACCACTGCCAGGGCGCGGCCCCGGTGCAGGTTGAAGGTGATGTCGGACAGCGCCCGCATCTTGCCGCTCTTGATGGCGTTGGAGTTGACGGCGAAGTCCTTGTAAAGGTGCTGGACCTCGATGATGGGCGCGTCGGTTTGGGCGATTTGCATGACAGACATCCTTAACAGCCAGCGGCCTTGTCCAGATGGATCGGAAGATCCGGTTGTTCCTCTGCTGCCTCATGAAGGTGGCAGGCAGCCTGTTGGCCGGGCCGGATCTCGGCCAGCCGGGTGTATTCCTGGCGGCAGCGCTCGTGCACCTTGGCGCAGCGTGCCTGGAAGCGGCAGCCCACCGGCACCTCCAGCAGGTTGAGGGGGCTGCCAGGGATCCCCTCCAGCACGGTCTTGGGCCCGTGCAGGGGGGGGAAGGAGTTGCCAAGGCCCCGGGTGTAGGGGTGCAGGGGCGCGGTCAGGATCGCCTTGGCCGGCGCCACTTCCACCAGTTCCCCCGCGTACATGATGCCGATGCGATCACAGAACTCGACCATGAGCGAGAGGTCGTGGGTGATGAAGAGGATGGAGAAGTTGAACTTCGCCTTGAGCGCATAGACCTTCTGCAAAATCTCCCGCTGCACCACCACGTCGAGCGCCGTGGTGGGCTCGTCCATGATCAAGAGCTCGGGGTTGAGGGCCATGGCGATGGCGATCACCAGCCGCTGGCGCATGCCGCCGGAGAACTGGTGCGGGTAGTCCTTGAGCCGGCTCGGGTGGATGTCGACTATCTCCAGCAGCTCCTGGGCACGCTTGATCGCCTCATAGCGGGTCATGCCGGGGTTGTGGGCCAAGAGCACGTCGCAGAACTGCTCCTCCATGCGCAGCACGGGGTTGAGCGCATTCATGGCGGACTGGAACACCACGCTCGCCTGGCGCCAGCGGTAGCTGCGCAGTCGCTCGTCGTCGAAGCCGAGGATGTTCTCTCCCTTGAACAGGATCTCGCCGCCGCTGATGTAGGCGGGCGGTTTGTGCAGGCGCGCCACCGAGAAGGCGACCGTGGACTTGCCGCAGCCGGACTCGCCGGCGAGGCCGAATACCTCACCCGGCATGATGTCAAAACTGACCGAATTGACGGCGCGCACGTCGCCGCTCTCGGTGATGTAGTCGACGCAGAGCTGGCGCACCGACAGCAGGGGTTGTTGCGGCTTCATGCTGTCTTCTCCTGAGCAGTGATGGGAGTGGCAAGCTGCTTCCAGCGACGCAGGCCCTTGTGGGAACGAAGCTGCGGGTTGGCGATTTCGTCGATGGCGAAGTTGAGCATGGCGAGGCCCGCCCCCAGGGTGGCGATGGCGAAGCAGGGGGCCAGGATCTCCCACCAGGCGCCCACCAGGATGGCGCTCGAGGTCTGGGCGTTGTAGAGCATGATGCCCCAGCTCACGACGGTGGGGTCGCCAAGGCCCAGGAACTCCAGGGTCGCCTCGGTGACGATGGCGTAGATGATGGACCCGATGAAGCTCACCCCGATGATGGAGATGAGGTTGGGCAGTATCTCCACCAGGATGATGCGCCAGGCCGGTTCACCCAGCACCTCGGCGGCGATGACGAACTCCTTTTCCCGCAGGGCCAGGGTCTGGGCGCGGATTACCCGGGCGCCATAGGCCCAGGAGGTCAACCCTATGATGAGGGCGATGACCATGGGGGAGGCCTCTCCGATGAAGCTTGCCAGCACCAGCAACAGGGGGAGGTTCGGGATCACCAGCACCACGTTCATCAGGAAGGTGAGGCACTCGTCCACCACGCCGCCGAAGTAGCCGGCGGTGATGCCCACCGTGATGGCCAGGGCGCACACCAGCAGGCCTGCCCCGAAGCCCACCATCAGGGAGATGCGGGCGCCGTTGGTGAACTGGGCCCAGAGATCGTGGCCCATGCGGTTCGATCCCATCACCAGCTCCACGCTGGGGGGCTGGTGGGGGCGGGCGACCCGCTTGGTGGGTTCGTTGCTGGCGAGCAGCGGGGCGAACATAGCCATCAGCACGAAGGTGACCACGATGGCGAGGCCGAAGGCGGCCTTCTTGTTGCCCAGCAGGATTTTCAAGATAGTCGGCATACGCATCTTATTTGCCTCCTGTACGCAGACGGGGATCCAGGAAGACGTAGAGCACGTCTGCCAGGAAATTGAAGCTGAGCATGGTGATGGTCATGATGAGCAGTTGCCCCTGGATGAGGGGGTAGTCACGGGCCAGGATGCCCTGATAGAGGGTCAATCCCAGGCCGGGGTAGTTGAAGATCACCTCGGTGATGAGGGATCCGCCGATGACGAAACCGAGTGCCATGGAGAGGGCGGTGACGCTGGGCAGCACGGCGTTGCGGGCGCCGTAGTTGAAGATCACCCGGTTGCTGGAGAGCCCCTTGGCCTTGGCCATGGTGATGTAGTCCTCGCCCAGGAGGTTGATCATGTTGTTGCGCATGGTGATGAGAAAGCCCCCTACCTGCACCGCGGCCAGGGTGCCCACCGGCATGATGGCGTGCAGCAGGATGCTCTTGATGTGTTCCCAGCCAAAATCGGCGGGGATCTCGGGGCTGTAGGCGTAGCCGATGGGCAGCCAGCCGAGGCTCACTCCGAACAGGAAGAGGGCGAGCAGGGAGACCACCACGGGGGGGATGGCCTGCATCACCAGAGTGAGCGGGGAGAGGATGCTGTCCATGCGTCCGCCCCGGTACCAGGCGGCGAAGATGCCGACGATGGAGCCGATGGAGAAGCTCAGAATGGTGGAGGTGCCCACCAGGAACAGGGTCCAGCCGATGGCGCGGCCGAGGACGTCGGCAACCGGTTGGGGGTAGTAGCGCACCGAGGTGCCGAGATCCCAGGTGAAGACGCTCTTCACATAGGTGAGAAACTGGGTGCCGATGGGGCCGTCCACGAAACCGAAGGTGGCTTTGAGGGCTTCCAGTGCGGCGGGTTCCATCATGGCGCCGGCCCGGGCAAACATGACGGAGACGGGGTCCCCCGGCATGGCTCTGGGTAGCAGGAAGTTGATGGTGGCGGCCACCAGGAAGGCGACCAGATAGAAGGAGAAGCGTCTAAGTATAAATCCCATGGTGATACCTTTTACTGCAAGCCTGCCCCGCGCCGGGCAAAGCTCCCCCAACCCCGGCAGGTGCGGGGGATGGAAGACATGGCGGGGAAGAGGGCCCCCCGCAGGGGGCCGGGGTGATTAGCTGTTTGGCTTGAGTGACAGCACGTGCAGCAGACGCTCCGGAGTGTCCGGGTGTACCTGCGGCTTGGCGACCGGGTTGTCGGCACTGAACCAGCCATTGAAGCGCTTGGTGCTGTATTCGTACCAGGTCGGGTTGTTGAACACCGGGATGATGGTCTGGTTGGCCCCGACACGCTCCTGGATGGCGAACATGATCTCCTTCTGCTTGGCCGCATCGGCGGTCTGGGTGAAGTCGTCGATCAGCTTGTCGAGCTCGGGATCCTTGTAGCGGGGCGCCGCGAAGCGGTTGCCGCGCTCACCCATGTTGCGGGAGTGGAAGGCGGTCTCGAAGTACTTGTGCGGGTTGGCACCGGCAAAGTAACCCTGCAGGGCGACGTCGAAGTCACCGGTGATCAGGGACTCGGTCCAGACGGTGGCTTCCGGGGTGGCGGTCTTGGCGTTCAGGCCCAGGGCCTGCAGGCCTTCGACCCCGATCTGGACGGTGTTGACCCAGTCGGTCCAGCCGTTTGGCACCAGCACCTTGAACTCGATCTTCTTGCAGCTCGGGGTGTCGAGGAACTTGTCGCCGTCACAGTCCTTGTAGCCCGCCTGTTTCAGCAGGGCCTTGGCCCCTTCCAGGTCGAACTTGTTGTACTTGCCGTACTTCTTCTCGACGTCCGGGTTGTCCCAGGAAGCGAATGCCTTGCCAAGCCCTGACGGGTACTCGTTGACGGTGGGGTAGCCGTAGCCTGCGATGTCCACCATGGACTGGCGGTCCATTGCCATCGAGAAGGCGCGGCGGAAGTTGATGTCGTTGAAGGCTTCGTGGTTGCCCGGGTTCTTGCTCTGGAAGTTGACGTTGAACGCCACTGTGCCGGAGGCGGGGAACCAGTACTTGTTGTTCTTGGGATCGTTGCCGACGTAGAGACGCTCGATGTCCGGCACGAAGGAGCCGAACCAGTCCACGTCACCCTTCATCACGGCGGCCAGTACCTGGTCGTTGGTGGCCATCTGCGGCATGCGCAGGCAGTCGATGGAGAGGCTGGCGTTGTCCCAGTAGTGCGGGTTGCGGCACTGGGTGTAGAGCTGGGCGGAGAAGTTGTCCACTTCGGTGAAGGGACCGGTCCCGACCGGCTTGTCGTTGGTGAAGGCCACCGGGTCTTTCACTGACTTCCACTGGTGCTCCGGCACGATGGGCACCAGCACCAGGTCGTTCACCACGTTGGTGTTGATCTCGGCCAGGTCGAATTTGACCTTGTGGTCACCCAGCTTCTCGACACCCTTGATCTGAGTCCAGATGGAGCGCTCGTCCAGCGCCTTGTTGGCCTTGACCAGGTTGAAGGAGAAGAGGATGTCGTCGGCGGTGAAGGCTTCACCATCGGACCACTTGACCCCTTCGCGCAGGTCGAAGGTGACGGATTTCAGATCATCGCTGAAGGCGTAGTGGGTAGCCAGACGATAGACGGGTTTGCCACCCTGCATATCGTTGAAGATCACCAGCGGCTCATAGATGAAGTGACGGGTGGTGTGGAGCAGACCCGCTTGCAGGAAGGGGTTGAAGTTCTTGACCCATGCGGTTTCCTGCTGGGCAACCAGGGTCAGCACCGTCTTGTTGTCGGCGGCCATGGCTGTGCCGGTGGCACCGGCGAGCAGAGTTCCCAGCATGACTGAGGTTGCGATTTTGGATACTTTGGCAAGCATATTTTTTCCTTTCTTATTGGTCTTCCATGGTTTTGGAATGGAGCACCGACATCGCATGCTTGGATACCGGCCCTCGCTGTTGGTCAGGTTTTGCACCCTTGTAGTTGTGTCGTCCAACGCCCTTAGAAAAGCAGAATTAACAGGAAAACAACAACTCTTCATTTCGTCGATATCGTAAAAATTGCACGGCGCACGTCATTATCGTCAAAATGCATTTTAAATCCTTTTAAATTATAAAGTTGCATTAATTCTCACAAAGTAAAAAGTCACCTTGCCACTCCCTGTGACAACGATAATGTGAGCTGGATCGTGCTCGTTTTTTCCCCGTTGACACGGCTTATTTTTGCGCAGGAAACAAGCGGCTCATGTGGCAGGAGAGAAGTGTGCGCTGGTTCACGGGCGCGTGCGAAAAGAGCAAGGGGAGGGAGATCGGTGATGAGGGGCGGGACAGGGGATGACAGGGGGGCATGCAAGAGCCTGACGGGCGGCGGACATTAAAAAAGCCAGTCGGTGAGACCGACTGGCTTTGAGGGGGAGTGGCGTGATTATTCCACCAGGCTGGCCCAGAGGTCGTACTCGTCCGCTTCGTCGATGCGGACCTTGACCATGTCGCCGGGCTTGAGGCCGGTTTCACCGTTCAGGTAGACCAGGCCGTCGATCTCGGGGGCATCGGCGGCGGAGCGGCCGGTGGCACCCTCTTCGTCCACCTCGTCGATCAGCACCAGCATCTCTTTGCCCACTTTACGGGCCAGCTTGCGGATGGAGACCTGCTGTTGCAGTTCCATGAAGCGCTGGAAGCGCTCTTCCTGCACCTCGGCCGGCACAGGATCCGGCAGATCGTTAGCCTTGGCACCCTCGACCGGGCTGTATTTGAAGCAGCCAACCCTGTCCAGTTCCGCCTTGTCGATGAAGTCCAGCAGCATCTGGAACTCTTCTTCGGTCTCGCCGGGGAAGCCGACGATGAAGGTGGAGCGCAGGGTGATCTCGGGGCAGATCTCGCGCCACTTCTGGATGCGCTCCAGGGTGCGCTCGACGGAGCCGGGGCGCTTCATCAATTTGAGGATGCGCGGGCTGGCGTGCTGCAGCGGGATGTCGAGGTAGGGGAGGATCTTGCCGTCGCGCATCAGGGGGATGACGTCATCCACGTGCGGGTACGGGTAGACATAGTGCAGGCGCACCCACATGCCGAGCTTGGCCAGCTCTTCGCACAGGGCCACCATGCTGGTCTTGACCGGCATGCCGTCGTAGAAGCCGGTGCGGTGCTTGACGTCCACGCCGTAGGCGGAGGTGTCCTGGGAGATCACCAGGATCTCCTTCACGCCAGCCTCTTTCAGGCGCTTGGCCTCGGCCAGTACTTCGCCGATGGGGCGGCTCACCAGATCCCCGCGCATGGAGGGAATGATGCAGAAGGTGCAGCGGTGGTTGCAGCCTTCGGAAATCTTGAGATAGGCGTAGTGGCGCGGGGTCAGCTTGACGCCGTGGGCCGGCACCAGGCTGGTGAAGGGGTTGTGGGTGGGTTTTTCCACGTATTTGTGGACGTGGCCCAGCACCTCTTCATAGGCGTGGGGACCGGTTATTTCGAGCACCTTGGGGTGGATCTCGCGGATCTGGTTCTCTTTGGCACCCAGGCAGCCGGTGACGATCACCTTGCCGTTCTCGGCCAGGGCTTCACCGATGGCTTCCAGGGACTCCTGCACCGCGCTGTCGATGAAGCCGCAGGTGTTGACCACCACCAGCTCCGCATCGTCATAGCTGGGCACCACGTCGTACCCTTCGGTACGCAGCTGGGTCAGGATGCGTTCGGAATCGACCAGGTTTTTGGGGCAACCCAAGGAGACGAATCCTACTTTGGGGGCCTGTTTTGTGTTGGACATCGCTCAATCACTCTTAGGTGGCTCTTATTCAAGGGCGCGGATTTTACCGGAATGGCTAACCAAAAACTATACAGCCGACACGTCGGAAGCGAACAATCTCTTTGCCCGGGGAAGCGGGGTGGGGCGGCGTGACATGACCACGGGCAGGGAGGGGGCCGTCGCCAGTGCGGGCGGGATCACGATCCCTGTGCGCCATCACCATTTGGCAGGAGGGGCAAAACGGGTGTCACTATACTCCCAACAGGCCTATCAGAAGGATGTGCGGGATGGAGAGTTCATTTGGTGAGAAAGTGCAGAATGTGCACGCCACCCTCAGGCAGCGGTTTGACAAGTTGAGCCGGGTGGCGATCGCCATCTACGACCCGCAGACGGACCAGCTCAAGACCTTTGCCCACAGCACGGACGGGGGCTCGCCGCTGTTGCAGTACGAGGTCAGGCTGAGCGAGGTGCCTTCCCTGCGCTACCTGGCCGAGCACCAGCAGCCCAGGGTGCTCGACACCCTGGATTCCCTGCTTGGCTCCCCCTCCGAGCACAGCCGCAAAGTGTTGGCGGCCGGGTACGCGTCGAGCTATACCGAGCCGCTGCTGCTCAACAGTCGCTTGTTCGGCTTTCTGTTTTGCGATGCCAAAGAGCCCGGTTACTTCGATGGCGCCATTTGCGGTGAGCTGGCGGCCTATGCCCAGATCCTGGCGGCCATCATCGCGGTGGAGTTCTTCTCCATCCAGACCCTGAACGGGGCCCTGACCACGGTGCGGGAGTTCAGCCGCTACCGGGACGAGGAGACCGCCAATCACCTGCACCGGATGTCGGCCTATTCGCGGCTCATCGCCCGGGAGGTTGCGGCCCATTACCCCTTGAGTGACGAGGAGGTGGAGTTCATTCACCTCTTCTCCGAGCTGCACGATATCGGCAAGATTGCGGTGCCCGACGCCATCCTGCTCAAGCCGGGCAAGCTCACGGCCGAGGAGTACGGGGTGATGAAGACCCACCCCTTCAAGGGGCGGGAGATGATCGCCCTGATGATCCGCGAGTTCGGCCTGGACGGTATCCATCACACCGACATGCTGAAGAACATCATCGCCTACCACCACGAACGTTTCGACGGTCAGGGCTATCCGGAAGGACTGGCGGGGGAGGCGATCCCCCTGGAAGCCCGCATCGTCGCGGTGGCGGATGTGTTTGACGCCCTCACCAGCGAGCGCCCCTACAAGCAGGCCTGGCCCCTCGAGACGGCCTTTGAATACCTCAAGACCCATGCCGGCAGCCAGTTCGACCCTGTCTGCGTCGCGGCGGTGCTGCAAAGCCGGGAGGCGTTTTGTGCCATCCACCGGCAATATCGGGATCCCGTGATCACCTGATTGCGCCTCTCTCTCCTCCCCGGCTTCCCCCGGATTCCCCAGGCCCCGTCATCTGATGGCGGTGCCTGGGGCCATTTCTCGTTTCATCGCCTTTTGGTGCATCCGGCGCCGGGGGTTGTTCTGCGGCATTGCGGCTTTGCGGCGGGGCAGGGCGCCGCGGTGAGCGGGGCGGCCAACGGGAGGATTGTCCGGGGTAAGGTCATAAGAGTGCCTTATAAAGAGAGGCCAGATATTAGCCGTATGACTGACATGAGGCCGCTGGCGGGCACGACATGGCCGGGGCGGCGCCTCTGGCGGCCCGTCCCGTCGCGATGTCGGCTCGGTGGTGACACTTTGAACATTTCAATAATTCTTGTATAGTTGAAATAAAGCATCCAAGGGGGGAGACCCATGAACAAAGAGACGGCCACCAAGGTCTTTGAATCGCTGGCTTCCGGCATCCGGCTCGAGGTGTGGCGGCTGCTGGTCAAGGCCGGGCTGGAGGGGCGGGTCGCGGGGGAGCTGGCCGGCGAGCTCGACATCGCCCCCAATACCCTCTCGTTTCACCTCAAGGGGATGCTCAACGCCGGTCTCTTGTCGGTGGAGCAGGAGGGGCGCTTTCTGCGCTACCGCGCCAACATCCCCCTGATGCTGGGGGTGATCGCCTACCTCACCGAGGAGTGCTGCGCCGGTCATCCCGAGGCGTGCGGCCTGCTGCCCGCCGGGCCCGGCAGCGCTTGCCGCGCCGAGGGGTCGTCGCCCTGCTGCGGCGAGTCGTAACAGGCCATGCCGGGCTGTCGATGCCCATGCGCCGTGTCATTCATCTATTCAACCTGGGGTGTGAGCGTGGATCGCACCGGGAGTCATCATGTCTGCAATCTGTGAGGCCAAGGCAGCCCCTGCCATCGGCTTTTTTGAACGTTATCTGACCGCCTGGGTCGCCCTCTGCATCCTGGTGGGCATTGGCCTCGGGCAGGGGTTGCCGAGTCTCTTCAAGGCCATCGGCGCCATGGAGGTGGCCAGGGTCAACCTGCCGGTGGGGCTGCTTATCTGGGTGATGATCATCCCCATGCTGCTCAAGATCGACTTTGGCGCCCTGCACCAGGTGAAGGGGCACCTCAAGGGAATCGGGGTCACCCTCTTCATCAACTGGCTGGTCAAGCCCTTCTCCATGGCCTTCCTCGGCTGGCTCTTCATCCGCGTGCTGTTTGCCGACTGGCTGCCGGCGGATCAGCTGGATAGCTACGTGGCGGGCCTCATCTTGCTGGCGGCAGCCCCCTGCACCGCCATGGTGTTTGTCTGGAGTCGCCTCACCAACGGCGATCCCTACTTCACCCTGTCGCAGGTGGCGGTGAACGACCTCATCATGGTGTTTGCCTTTGCCCCGCTGGTGGCGCTGCTGCTCGGGGTCTCCAGCATAGTCGTGCCCTGGGATACCCTGCTCACCTCGGTGGTGCTCTACATCGTCATCCCCGTCATCCTCGCCCAGCTGCTGCGCAAGGCCTTGCTGAGAAAGGGGCAGGCCCATTTTGACGGCGTCATGACCCGCATCCAGCCCTGGTCGGTGGCGGCCCTGCTGCTCACCCTGGTGCTGCTGTTCGCCTTCCAGGGCAACGCCATCATCGAGCAGCCGCTGGTCATCGCCCTCCTGGCGGTGCCCATCCTGATCCAGGTGCTGTTCAACTCCGGGCTCGCCTACTGGCTCAACCGCAAGGTGGGGGAGAAGCACTCGGTGGCCTGCCCTTCCGCCCTGATCGGGGCCTCCAACTTCTTCGAGCTGGCGGTGGCCGCCGCCATCAGCCTGTTCGGCTTTCATTCGGGCGCGGCGCTCGCCACCGTGGTCGGGGTGCTCATTGAGGTACCGGTCATGCTGCTGGTGGTGCGGGTGGTTAACGCCAGCAAACCCTGGTACGAGGCGGGACTAAGGCGCTAACGGATGGCCGCTAACCCATTTCTATTCACTTGAGTCATGAGAGACAGGCAAATGAGTGCAATCACCCTCTATCACAACCCGGAGTGCGGCACCTCCCGCAACACCCTGGAGCTTATTCGCAACAGCGGCGTGGAGCCCACCATCATTTACTATCTGGAGACGCCCCCCTCCCGCGACGAGCTGGTGGCCCTGATCGCCGCCATGGGGATGCCGGTGCGCGATTTGCTGCGCAAGAACGTGCCCCCCTACGAGGCGCTGGGGCTGGCGGACGATCGCTTCAGCGATGACGAACTGATCGATGCCATGCTGGCCCATCCCATCCTCATCAACCGGCCCATCGTGGTCACCCCCCTCGGCACCCGGCTGTGCCGCCCGTCGGAGGTGGTGCTCGATATCCTGCCTGACCCGCAGCAAGGGGCGTTTGCCAAGGAGGATGGCGAGCAGGTGGTGGACGGTCAGGGTAAACGGCTTCGTTGAGCCCCTGCGCGTCAGCGTCTGACCCGCGCCGGGGAGATGCCCTTAACGGGCAGGCGCCAGATCTGCTACTGTGACCTTCGACTCATCACAGAGGGTGGAAACAATGAAGATTCGATTCCTGGTGATAGCCACGGCACTGGCGCTGGCCTCAACCCCCGGTCTGGCCGACTGGGCAAAGCTGAAGGAGGCCGCCTCCGAACTCGGTACCGCGGTGAGCGATACCAGCAAGGAGGCGTGGAAGGGGATCACCGATTTCTCCAAGGAGACCTGGGAGTCGGTGTCCAGCTGGGGGGCCGAGGCCTACAACAAGGCGGGGGCCTGGACGGCAGAGAGCGCGGCCACCGGCAAGGAGTGGCTGACCGCCGCCGACAAGAAGCTCGACACCATGCTCGAGCCCAAGACCCCGGAGGAGGCGAGAACCGCCCTCGATACCATGGCCGATACCGCCCTGGTGCGGCTGTTCAACGAGCAGCCCTCGGCCAAGTTGCTGTTTGACAAGGCTTATGGCTATGCGGTGTTCGACTCGCGCAAGTTCTCCCTGATGATCCACACCAATCAGGGGGCCGGGGTGGCCGTCAATCGCACCAGTGGCAAGCACACCTACATGAAGATGTTCGGTGCCGGTCTTGCGGCCGGGATCGGCGGCAAGTTCTACCAGCAGGTGATCCTGTTCGAGGACAAGGCGAGGTTCGATGCCTTCGTCAGCAAGGGGTGGGAAGCCACCTCCGAGGTGGGCGCCGTGGCGGGCAAGGAGAGCGCCGAGCTCACCGCCAAATACAATGGCGGCATGGCCATCTACCAGATTGGCGAGAAGGGACTGTTGCTTGACGCCAACATCTCGGGCTCCAAGTACTGGCTGGATGAAGACCTGAACAAGTAACCCCTGCCGATCTGACCCGGTCTTTCATGGATGGCTAGAGATGCACCCTGTTTACTTGTCGGGATTTGCAGTAAAAAGAGGGCCTTGGGCCCTCTTTTTCATGGGCGCCGCACAGAGTCCGGCGACAAGGAGAGCAAGATGACCCATGAGGCCGAGCAGGATCGGATGGCTGCCCACCGCCGGGAGTGGGACAAGCAGAGCATCTACCTGCGGCTGTTGCTGGGCGATCCCCCCGGCTCTGTGGCCTGCTCCCCGGATGGCTGGTGCCCGTCGGCCTGATCGCGCCCCGCTTTTATCCCTGATCTCGAGATCTCGCTCTGGTTGGCACCTTTATTGCTTAAAGCCAGTCAGTGTCAATGATTTGTCTGGGAAGGGAAGATGGAAATTAGCGCAAGCAGCCTGATGCAAGAGATGCAGGCCCTCAAGGTGGAAGCCGGTGCCACGCCGTTGACCCAGCCCGGTCGTCCGGTCAGTTCGGATTTCGGCCAGATGCTGCAACAGGCCCTGGACAACGTCAACGAGTTGCAGGGCACCGCCAACGATCTGCGTACCCGCTTCGATCTCGGCGACAAGTCGGTGGATCTCTCCCAGGTGATGATCGCCGGCCAGAAATCCTCCATCGCCTTCGAGGCGACGGTGCAGGTGCGCAACAAGATGGTCGATGCCTACAAGACCATCATGAACATGCCGGTGTAACTCGGGCCCATGGCGACCGAGCATCATGAAGATGTCAGCAATAAGGACATAAACCGTGGCAACTGATCAAAACGGCGATCTGCTGATCAACAACGAGGGGGCGGCCGCCCTCGACGAGCACGAGCAGAAGAGCTCGGCGCTGGGCTTCCTGTCCAACACCGATGTGTTGCGCCAGATCACCCTGATCCTGGGGCTGACCATCTGTCTGGCCATCGCCGTCTTCATCCTCTTGTGGGGCAAGGAGCCGGAGATGCGTCCCCTCGGCACCTTCACCACCCAGGAGCTGGTCTCCACCCTGGATTACCTGGATCAGCAGAAGATCCCCTATCAGGTGGATGGCAAGAGTGTGCTGGTCAGTGCCGAAAACTATGCGGACATCCGGTTGCGCCTGACCCGCGCCGGTCTGGCCAACAACAGCGACGCCAGCAACGACGGCGAAGCCATCCTGCTCAAGGACTCCAGCTTCGGCGTCAGCCAGCGCATGGAGAGCGAGCGCCTGAAACTGAGCCGCGAGCGTCAGCTGGCGAGCGCCATCGAGCAGTTCCAGAACGTCGCCAAGGCCCAGGTGCTGCTGGCCATCCCGAAAGACAACGTGTTCGCCCGCAACGAACGCAAGCCCAGCGCCACCGTGGTCCTGAGCCTCAAGGGCAACGCCCTGGGCCAGGGTGAGGTGGACTCCATCGTCGACATGGTCGCCTCCGCCGTTCACGGTCTGGAGCCGACCCGCGTCACCGTGACCGACCAGAACGGTCGCTTGCTCAACTCCGGCTCCCAGGATCCCCTCTCTGCCCAGACCCGCAAGGAGTTTGCGATGCAGCAGAAGCAGGAGCTCGAATACAAACAAAAAATTGACGCCATCCTGATCCCGGTGCTGGGGGCCGACAACTATACGGCAGAGGTAGATCTCTCCCTCGACTTCTCCCAGCAGGAACAGACCCGCAAGACCTACAACCCGGACTTGCCGGCGGTGCGCTCCGAAATGACCATGGAAGAGAACAGCGCCAGCGGCAGCAACGGCGGGGTGCCCGGCGCCCTCTCCAACCAGCCGCCCGCTGCGTCCAACATTCCCGAGCAGGCAGCCGGCGCAGAAGGAACCGCCTCTTCCGGCCGTTCCCGCAAGGAAGCGACCCGCAACTTCGAACTGGACACCACCGTCAGCCACATCCGGCGCCAGCAGGGCGGCATTCGCCGCATGACGGTGTCGGTGGCGGTGGATTACAAGGCCATCCCCGGCGCCGACGGTGCCGTGACCCGGGAAGCCCGCAGCCAGGCCGAACTCGATACCCTGCGCCGTCTGCTGAGCGGCGGTCTGGGCTTTGACGTGACCCGGGGGGATACCCTGGAGGTGGTCGCCATTCCGTTCAACCGCCCGGAACTCGAGACCGTGGCTGACATCCCCCTCTACGAGCAGCCCTGGTTCTGGCGCGCGGTGCGCATCGCCGCCTCCGTGCTGGTCATCATAGTGCTCATCGTCACCGTGGTGCGGCCCATGCTCAAGCGCCTGCTCTACCCGGACGCCAAGCCGGAAGGGGAGCTGGACTTCGACAACCACACCGTGCTGGGTGGCGACGACGAACTGAGCCTGCTGGCCGCCCAGGCCGAGGCCGAACCGGTATTCGGTCTGCGGGATGGTCAGCTCAAGCTGCCTGACCTGCACCGTGACGAGGATCTGCTCAAGGCCGTGCGCGCCCTGGTAGCGAACGAACCTGACCTGGCTGCCCAGGTCATCAAAGAATGGGTAACCAAAGATGCCTGAAGAGAATAAAAGCCAGGTCACCGGCAACGACATCACCGAAAGCCAGCGCCTGATCCTGGATCAGATGGGGGGCATGGAGATGGCGGCGGTACTGATGCTGAGCCTCAACGAGGAGGACGCGGCCCAGATCTTCCGCCACCTCGAGCCCAAGCAGGTGCAGCGGCTCGGCATGTCCATGGCCTCCATGTCGGATTTCAGCCACGATCGGGTGGCGGCGGTGCATCGTCAATTTATCGACGACATCCAGAAGTACACCAACATCGGCATCGGCAGTGAAGACTTCGTGCGCAAAGCCCTGGTGGCGGCGCTCGGGGAGGACAAGGCCAGCAACCTGGTGGATCAGATCATCCTGGGGTCAGGTGCCCGCGGCCTCGACTCCCTCAAGTGGATGGATGCCCGCCAGGTGGCCAGCATCATCCAGAACGAGCACCCGCAGATCCAGACCATCGTCCTCTCCTATCTGGAGCCGGAACAGTCCGCCGAGATCCTGAGCCAGTTCCCGGAGCAGGTGCGCCTGGATCTGGTGATGCGCATTGCCAACCTCGAAGAGGTGCAACCGGCGGCGCTGCAGGAGCTCAACGACATCATGGAGAAACAGTTCGCCGGTGCGGCCGGTGCCCAGGCGGCCAAGATGGGCGGCCTGAAGGCGGCGGCCAACATCATGAACTACCTGGACACCAACATCGAAGGGCAGCTGATGGACTCCATCCGCGAGTCGGACGAGGAGATGAGCCAGCAGATCCAGGATCTGATGTTCGTGTTCGAAAACCTCATCGACGTGGACGATCGGGGCATCCAGACCCTGCTGCGGGAAGTGCCCGGGGATCTGCTGCAACGGGCCCTCAAGGGGTCGGACGACCAGATGCGGGAAAAAGTATTCAAGAACATGTCCAAGCGGGCCGCCGAGATGCTGGCGGACGACCTCGAGGCCATGGGGCCGATCCGGGTCTCCGAGGTGGAGGCCGCCCAGAAGGAGATCCTCTCCACGGCGCGCCGCCTGGCGGATGCGGGCGAGATCATGCTGGGGGCGGGTGGTGGCGAAGAGTTCCTCTAAGCCATGGGCCATGGAATGTGCGATGATGTCGGCCCCTGTACCCGGCCCTAGATAGGAGTCTCTTCGGCACATGAATGACAAGAACAGCAAACTGCGCGGCTATCTGAGGCCCGAGTCCGACACGGCGCAGATTGAGACCTGGGGCTGGCCAGAGATGGAGACCGAAGCCGAGGTCGAGACCAATGCCCTGGGGCTGGCTCCTGACTGGTATCGTCAGGAGCAGGCCGATACGGCCCTGCCGGAAGAACAACCCGAAGAACCCGCCCCCAGCATCACCGCCGAAGAGGTGGAGGCGATTCGTCAGGCCGCCTGGGAAGAGGGGATGCGCGATGGGCGCGAGGCCGGTTTTGCCAAGGGGCTGGAAGAGGGCAAGCTCGAAGGCTTGCAGCAGGGCCACCAGGCCGGGCTGGTGCAGGGCAGGGAAGAGGGACTCGCCATGGGGCGGGAGCAGGTGGAGCTGGAGATAGCCCGCTGGCAAGCCCTGGTCTCACGCCTGGCCACTCCCCTTGGCGAGATGGACGAGGCGGTGGAGCAGCAGCTCATCGCCCTGGTACAACAGCTCGCCCGCGCCCTCATCCGCCATGAGGCGCAAACCTCCCCCACGCTGCTGCTGGAGGCCCTCAAGCAGGGGTTGGCCCTGCTCCCTGCCGCCGAGCAGGGGGTCACCCTGATGCTGCACCCGGAGGACGTGACCCGGGTAGAGGCCGCCTTTGGCGCCGAGGAGTGCGCCAGGCGCCACTGGCGGCTGCAAAGCGAGCCCACCTTCTCCCCCGGCGATCTGCAACTGGCCACCGAGCTTTCCAGCATCGATCTCACCCTCTCCGGGCGCATCGATCAACTGCTGCGCAATTTCCTGCGTGACAACGCGAGCTGAGCCATGGCCCGGTTCGAACCCGTCGTGCAGCGCCCTGCTGACGGCATCATCAGGCACTCATCGTCGGAGGCGACATGACGGCACCCCTTCTTGATCGGCTTAAAGGCTACCGGGTTCGCGAGCAGGCCCCCATACCACCGGTGGCAGGCAAGCTCACCCGGGTTGTGGGGTTGACCCTGGAAGCCATCGGCTGCCGCGCCGCCATCGGTTCCCTGTGCCGCATCGATACCCAGGATGGGGCCCTGGAGGCCGAGGTGGTGGGGTTTGCCGGGGATCGCCTGTTCTTGATGCCGAGCGAGCAGCTCAAGGGTGTCATTCCCGGCGCCCGGGTGGTGCCCGTCACCGAAGATCACGGCATTCCGGTGGGCATGAGTCTGCTTGGCCGGGTCATCGACGGCATCGGCCAGCCCCTGGACGGGCTCGGCCCCATCCTCTCGTCCCAGACGGTGCAGTTCGCCCAGCACCGCATCAATCCCCTGGCCCGTCGCCCCATCCATCAACCCATGGACGTGGGGGTACGGGCCATCAATGCCGTGCTCACCGTGGGCCGGGGTCAGCGCATGGGGCTGTTCGCCGGCTCCGGTGTCGGTAAATCCGTGCTGCTTGGCATGATGACCCGGGGCTCGGTGGCGGATGTCGTCGTGGTGGGCCTCATCGGCGAGCGGGGCCGGGAGGTGAAGGAGTTCATCGAGGAGATCCTCGGCGCCGAGGGGCGCGAGCGCGCCGTGGTGGTGGCCGCCCCTGCCGATGCCTCGCCACTGATGCGCCTCAAGGGGTGCGAGACGGCGCTCGCCATCGCCGAGTATTTCCGCGAGCAGGGGCTCAACGTGCTGCTGCTGATGGACTCCCTCACCCGCTACGCCCAGGCACAGCGGGAAATTGCACTGGCGGTGGGGGAGCCGCCGGCCACCAAGGGCTATCCCCCCTCGGTGTTTGCCAAATTGCCGGCGCTGGTGGAGCGGGCCGGCAACGGCAGCGACGGCCAGGGCTCCATCACCGCCTTTTTCACCGTGCTGACGGAGGGGGACGATCTGCAGGATCCCATCGCCGACGCGGCCCGGGCCATCCTCGATGGCCACATCGTGCTGGCGCGGGAGCTGGCGGATGCGGGCCACTATCCGGCCATCGACATCGAAAAATCCATCAGCCGGGTCATGCCCATGGTGACCTCACCGGAGCACATGGAGCTGGCGCGCACCTTCAAGCAGTTCTACTCCCTCTACCAGCAGAACCGGGATCTCATCACCATCGGCGCCTATAGCCAGGGATCGGATCCGCGCATCGACCGGGCCATCATCCAGAAACCCTATCTGGATCAGTTCTTGCAGCAGAAAATGCGCGAGGTCATTCACTACGATGAAGGCCTGCAATCCCTGCAACTGGTGGCCATGCCCCTGATGCGTTGACCGGTGGAGAGCCCTTATGAGTAAAGGATTGACGTTGCTGGCGAGTCGGCTGGAGGAGGCCGAACAGCAGGCCGCCATGGCGCTGGCCAAGGCCCAGCAGGATCTCAAGCTGTTCATGGATCAGCAAAACGCCCTCAACCAGTACCGCCAGATCTACCACCAGCAGTGGACGGAGCGCGGTCTGCAGGGGATCAGCCCCCAGCAGAACAGCCAGTATCACGCCTTCATCAATAAGCTCGAAAACGCGGCGACCCAGCAGTACCAAGGGGTGTTGCAGGTGCGCGAGGCACTGGCCGAGTGCCGCACCCAGTGGCTCGAAGCCCAGCAGCGGCGCAAGGCGGTCGAGCTGCTGCTGGAGAAGAAGGCGGACAAGGTGCGCCAGAAGGCCCAGCGCCAGGAGCAGAAGATGCTGGATGACTACGCCATCCTGCGTCGTTATCACCAATCTGGCCTGTAATTTGCTTTCTTCCGGTCATGCGAGGCCGATGGGCCAAGCCATGACCGCACGTGCGGCCGTCACCGAATCGTCGTCAGGGATCCCAGCATGATACAGACCCCCTTGATTAGCACTCTCCCCCAGGCGCCTTCTGCCGATGGCAGCGCCACCCTGCTGGCTCCCACCGTCGGGGGCGAAGGGGGCGTGCAGCCGTCAGGCGAGGGCAAGGCCGCCTTCTCGCAAGCCATGGCCATGGCCCAGCTGATGGGCAAGGCGCCAGCCAGTCAGGGCAATCCACCACTCCAGGGCCCCGCCGAGGGCGCCCGGGAGGGGCTTGCCCCAGCTGCCAAATCTTTGGCGTCTGACGAGCCCGCCACCGAGTCTGCGTCTTCCTTGAAGGGGGCGGACGACGAGGGGGAGTTGCCTCCCGACGACTTCCTGCAACAGTTGCAAGCCTCCCTGCGCCAGGATGTGAGCCTGGTGGTGCCCCCGACATCGCCCGCCATGGCCGGTGAGGCGGCGGCGCCTGTGGACGGCAACCCCTTGCCGCCTGGCGCCGCTGCTTCTGGGATGGCAGAGGGGGTGGGAATGGCAGAGGACGTGGAGGCGGCAGAGGGGAGCGCCTCCCTGCCGCAGATGGCGCCAGAGCGTCAGCAGGAAGGGAACAAAGCGAAAGCAGCTCCCGGTGCGGCCCAAGGCGCCAGCGCCGTGCCGAGCGGTCAGGGTGCTCTGCCGCTGGGGGCGGAAGAGCCCCCCTTGGCCGATGACACTGCCGTGGCTGACCAGGGCGGAGCGACCCGCCAGCCGATGGCAGGCAAGGGAGCGGAGCCGGATGCCAAGGGGGTCGAGCCCCCTCTCTCGGGTCAGGAGCGTGCTGCCCTGCTCGCCAAAGTGGTGGCAGGAGAAAGCGCCCAGGCTCCCACTGTCACTCGGGCTGACTCATCGCAAGAGGCACAGGTGACCAATCCCCTGGCGTCGGCCGGACAGGGGGCAACCGCTTCCCGTGCCACCAGCGCCTATGGCGATGGCGTGATCCGGACGGTGGCGCAGGGGCCGGCCCCTGTGGCCACACCGGAGTCCGCCCCGCCAGCCACTGCGGCAGGGGCAGAGAAGGACGCCCCTGTCGCCGGTGAAGCCAGACAGGCTGAGGCCGCGAGCGGGCAGGGAGCCCGTGCAGGGGCCGAGCCTGCGGTGAATGCAGGGAGCAGCCAGCCCGTGACGACGGAGGACACGGCCCCCGTGCAGGTGGCGCCGCAGATCCTGGCTCGTCATGAATCCCAGGGGGCACAGGCTCCCCTGACGGCCCTCTCGGCAGGCCTGGACCAGATGGAGAGCGCCCCCGTGGTGGCCGCCGGCGTTGCCGTGTCGGTGAAGCCCGCGGTGGACAAGTCCCGGCTCGAAGAGCTGGGCAAACAGTCGGGGATGGAGGTCAAGGGCAGTGAACCCGCCGAGGGGAGCCAGCCTTTGCATCAGGCACAGAGCCAGGTCGGCGAGAACCGACCGCTGGCCGAGTCGACCGTCAGACGGGAACCTCAGAGCCTGCCCCACCTCAAGCTGGCGACCCCTGAGGCCCCCGAGCAGCTGCACCACAAGGTGAACCTGATGCTGGCGGACAAGCTGCAACAGGCGGAGATCCAGCTAGACCCCCTGGGGCTTGGCAAGATGAAGATCCAAATCCAGATGGATGCCTCCAGCCAGGCCAGCGTGCACTTCGTGGTGCAGCATGGCCAGACCCGTGAGATGCTGGAGCAGGCCATGCCGCGCCTGCGCGACATGCTGGCAGGGCAGGGGATCCAGCTCGGCCAGACCGTGGTGCAACAACAGGCGCAGCAGCAAGCCTTCCAGCAGCAGGGGCAGTCATCCTCCCAGGGTCAGTCCGGTTTCGGTGACCAGGGGCGACAGGGGGGAAATGGCGGCGGCAGCGATGGCAGAGAGGCCGAGGGGAGCGCTCGCAACCTCACGCTGCTGGTGGAATCGGCAAACGATGCCGGAATCGATTTCTATGCTTGATGCATTCTTAAGTAAGTTTATGATACCGAACAAGTTTGAGACTAGGGTGGACAAGGGATGGCAGACGATAACGAACTGACGCTGAAGGATCCGGCGGCAGGCAAGAAAAAGAAGCTGATCATGATAGTCGCCCTGGCCGTCGTGCTCCTTGGCGGGGGCGGCGCCGGCGCCTGGTTCATGCTCGCCGGTGGGGATGAGCCCGCCGCCGAAAAGAGCGAGGCCAAGCCTGAGGCGAACACGCCCCAGCCCTCGCTCTATGTGGGCATGCCCCGTCCCTTCGTGTTCAACGTGGCGGGAGGCCAGCGGGATCGGCTGGTGCAGATCAAGATCCAGCTGATGGTGCGCGGTACCGCCGACGAAACCCTGGCCAAACAGAACATTCCCCTGATCGAAGGCACCTTGCTGCGGGTCTTCAGCTCGGCGACCGCCGAACAGCTGATGACCTTCGAGGGCAAGGAGAAGCTGCGTCAGGATTCGCTGGAAGAGTGCCGCCGGGTGCTGAACGACCTGGTCTCTTCTCCCGTAATCGAACAAGTGCTGTTTACCGGCTTTGTCATGCAATGAAAGGTGAAGCGTGAGCGATCTGTTAAGTCAGGACGAGATTGATGCCCTGCTGCACGGGGTCGACGATGTCGAGGAGGAGGAGCTGGGATCAGCCGGGGATCCCGGTATCGCCCAGTTCGACTTCTCCTCCCAGGACCGCATCGTCCGCGGCCGCATGCCGACCCTGGAGCTGGTGAACGAACGGTTTGCCCGCCACATGCGCATCAGCCTGTTCAACATGATGCGACGCACCGCCGAGGTCTCCATCAACGGCGTGCAGATGCTCAAGTTTGGCGAATATGTCCACACCCTGTTCGTGCCCACCAGCCTGAACATGGTGCGTTTCCGCCCCCTCAAGGGGACGGCGCTCATCACCATGGAGGCGCGGCTCGTCTTCATCCTGGTGGAGAACTTCTTTGGCGGTGATGGCCGCTACCACGCCAAGATCGAGGGGCGGGAATTCACCCCCACCGAGCGGCGCATCATCCAGATGCTGCTCAAGCTGGTGTTCGAGGACTACAAAGATGCCTGGGCGCCGGTGATGGACGTGGGCTTTGAATACCTCGACTCCGAAGTGAACCCGGCCATGGCGAACATCGTCAGCCCCACCGAGGTGATCGTGGTGAGCTCCTTCCACATCGAGCTGGACGGCGGCGGCGGCGACTTCCACGTGGCCATGCCCTACTCCATGCTGGAACCCATCCGCGAACTGCTGGATGCGGGGGTGCAGAGCGACAAGGGGGATACCGACGTGCGCTGGAGCAAGGCCCTGCGCGACGAGATCATGGACGTCAAGGTGGAGCTCAAGGCCAAGCTGCTGGAGACCGAGCTCTCCTTGCGTGAGCTGATGGAGCTCAGACCCGGGGACATCATCCCGGTGGAGATGCCGGAGAACCTGCTGGTCTTTGTGGAGGATCTGCCCACCTTCCACGCCAAGATGGGGCGCACCAAGGAGAACGTGGCGCTCAAGATCACCGACAAAATCAAGCGCCCTGACGGGGTCAAGACAGAGATGCATCTGGTGACCCGCGGGGGCGTGCGCATTGATGGCGAAGCCGAGCTGGAAGAGCTCGAGCGAAGCATCTCTGACAAACACCCTGATTGATCCTCCCCTCGGGGGAGGTGTTGCAACACTGAGGAATTGAAGATGAGCGGAACCGATGACGAGCAGGATTTGATGGCTGACGCCTGGGCGGCCGCACTGGAGGAGCAGGTCACGGCCGAAGCCAAGCCTGCCCCCCTGGAGGAGTTGAAGGACGAAGCCCCCATCAGCGCCGAAGAGCGGCGCAAGCTGGACACCATTCTGGACATCCCGGTGACCATCGCCATGGAAGTGGGCCGCAGCCAGATCAGCATTCGCAACCTGCTGCAACTGAACCAGGGCTCGGTGGTGGAGCTGGATCGGGTGGCGGGTGAACCCCTGGACGTGCTGGTCAACGGCACCCTGATCGCCCACGGCGAGGTGGTGGTGGTGAACGACAAGTTCGGTATCCGTCTCACCGACGTCATCAGCCAGATTGAAAGGATCAAGAAGCTCAAATGATCCGTGTGCTCCCGTTGTGGCTGTTTTCCCTGCCAGCCCTGGCCAACCCGGGGGTAGGGGCGAATCCCCCCAGCCTCACCTCCTGGCTGCTCTCCAGCCTGATGGTGATCGGCCTCATCCTGGTGCTCGGCTTCCTGCTCAAGAAGAGCAAGCTTTCCCAGGTGATGGGAGGGGGCCAGATGAAGGTCATCGCCACCCTGCCCCTTGGCTACAAGGAGAAGCTGATGGTGGTCAAGGTGGGCGGCCAGCAGCTGCTGGTCGGGGTGACGCCGCAGCAGGTCAACTTCCTCTATCGCCTGGAGGAGCCGCTGGACGAGAGCCAGCCCCAGGCGTTCTCCGAGCAATTGGGCAAACTGATGGGCAAGCATGAAAAACGTTAACTGGACCCGGTGGCTGGCACTGCTCTCCCTGGTGCTCTCGCCCCTGGCGATGGCCCAGGACGGCATGTCGGCACTCACCGTCAAGACCATGGCGGATGGCAGTCAGGAGTACAGCCTGACCCTGCAGGTGCTGGCGTTGATGACCGCGCTCTCCTTCCTGCCGGCCATGGTGATCATGATGACCTCCTTCACCCGGATCATCGTGGTGCTCGGCATCCTGCGCCAGGCCATCGGTCTGCAGCAGAGCCCCTCCAACCAGGTGCTGATCGGCATCGCCCTCTTCATGTCGTTTTTCATCATGTCGCCGGTGCTGGATCGCATCAACAACGAGGCGTTGCAGCCCTATCTGGCCGAGACCATCGGGGCCAAGGAGGCCCTGGAGAAGGCGGAGCTGCCCATTCACCAGTTCATGCTGGCCCAGACCCGGGTCAAGGATCTCAATACTTTCATGGAGATAGCGAACGTGCAGGTGGCCGAGCCTGCGGACGTGCCGCTACGGGTGCTGATCCCGGCCTTTGTCACCAGCGAGCTCAAGACCGCTTTCCAGATAGGCTTCATGTTGTTTCTGCCTTTCCTGGTCATCGATCTGGTGGTCGCCAGTATCCTGATGGCCATGGGGATGATGATGCTCTCCCCCATGCTGGTCTCCCTGCCGTTCAAGCTGATGCTGTTCGTCATGGTGGATGGCTGGAACCTCATTCTGGGTTCCCTGGCCACCAGCTTCGGGCTGGGCTCGGGTGGTTAGGGGAGGGCAGACCCTCCCCCCGGCTCTCCCCTTCACTCGGGGAGGAAGCGAAGAGGCCTCTCTTTCTTTCGAAGGAGGAGGCCAGGAGGATGCGGCCCTGGGCAAACCCATCAAAAGGAGCGAGCAATGAGTCCTGAAACCTTCGTCGACGTCTTTCGCGAGGCGCTTTGGCTGGTGACCATCATGGTGTGCGCCGTGATCCTGCCGAGCCTGATGGTGGGGTTGGTGGTCGCCATCTTCCAGGCCGCCACCTCCATCAACGAACAGACCTTGAGCTTCCTGCCCCGTCTGGTGGTCACCCTGCTGGCCTTGGGGGCGGGGGCTCACTGGGGATTACAGAGTCTGATGGACTTCTTCCAGCTGATGGTGAGCCAGATCCCCGAGGTGGTGGGCTGATGCTAGCCAAGGGCCACCCTTTCGCTCTGGCAGACCGGTGCCTGCGTCCTCCCGTTGGCTTGCCCCTGCCGGGAGTGTTGCTGTCATGACCTACACCACGGCGCTCATCATGGAGTGGCTCTCCTCCATCCTCTGGCCCCTGGCCCGGGTGAGCAGTCTCCTGATGGTGATGGCGGTCTTCGGCAGCCGGCTCGCCCCCGCCCATATCCGTATCGGCCTGGCGCTGGCGATCACCCTCATCATCGCCCCCCTGCTGCCCCCGATGCCGAAGATCGAGCTCTTCTCTCTCGGCAGCTTCCTGGTGCTGGGGCAGCAACTGCTCATCGGCATCGCGCTCGGCCTCATGACCCAGTTCCTGCTGGAGACCTTCGTGATGGCGGGTCAGGTCATCGCCATGCAGACCAGCCTGGGCTTTGCCACCCTGGTGGATCCCATGAACGGCCAGTCGGCTCCCGTGGTGGGCCAGTTCTACCTGATGCTGGCGACTCTGGTGTTTCTCGCGGTGGACGGCCACCTGCTGATGCTGCGCATGGTGGTGCTGAGTTTCGAAACCCTGCCGGTATCTGACAGCGGGCTCACCCTGCCTGCCATCCGCAGCCTGGTGAGCTTTCTCGGGGTCATGTATCAGGCTTCTCTGGTGATGGCGCTCTCGGCCATCATCGCCCTGCTGCTGATCAACTTCGCGTTCGGGGTGATGACCCGTGCGGCCCCCCAGCTCAACATCTTCAGCATCGGCTTTGCGGTCAGCATGATGTCGGGGCTCTTCATCCTCTGGCTCACCATCGGTGGCTTCATGGGGCACTTCGACGCGCTCTGGGAGCGGGTGCAGGAGACCAGCTGCGAGCTCATCAACGTCCAGTGCTTCGGGGGCCAGCATGACTGAGGCCCTCCGGGTTGCGGCCCTTTTGCTGCCAGTCTGGCGGGCCGCCAGTCGGCTGATGCCGGCAGGAGGCCAGCATGGCTGATACCGATCAGGAACGCACAGAACAACCCACGGGCAAACGACTGCAACAAGCCCGGGAAAAAGGGCAGATTGCACGTTCCAAGGAGCTGGGTACCGCCAGCGTCCTGCTGGCGACCGTGTTTGGCCTCCTGATGATCAAGGAGAGTCTGGCAGGGGCCATGATCAAGGTGCTCACCATGGGCTTTACCCTGGACCGGGATCAGGCATTCGACCCCAATGCCATGGGGGCCATGGTGCCTGCCCTGCTGGGGGAGCTGATCCAGCCTCTGGGGCTGCTGTTCATGCTGGTGATCATCGCCGCCTTCGTCGGCAACACCCTGCTCGGCGGGATGAACTTCTCCTCCGAGGCCATGTTGCCCAAGTGGAGCAAGCTGAGCCCCCTGAGCGGCATCAAAAGGATGTTCGGGGTGCAATCTCTGGTGGAACTTGTCAAATCCATCGCAAAAGTGGTGTTTATCAGTCTGTTCGCCTGGTGGATGCTGTCGAGCCAGTTCAACCATCTGCTGAATCTCTCTCTTGAGGGCTTTCCCGGCGGCATCGTCGATGCCCTGGACCTGCTGCTCTGGATGCTGATCATCCTCTGCTGCGCCCTGATCCCCATTGTCGCCATCGATGTGCCGTTCCAGAGCTGGAACCACAATCGCCAGCTCAAGATGACCAAGCAGGAGATCAAGGACGAGTTCAAGGACAGCGAAGGCAAGCCCGAGGTCAAGGGGCGGATACGCCAGTTGCAGATGCAGATGGCCATGCGCCGCATGATGGGGGATGTCCCCAAGGCCGATGTGATCATCACCAACCCGACCCACTACTCGGTGGCGCTCAAATACGATGCGGGCAAGCCGGGGGCGGCGCCCAAGGTACTGGCCAAGGGGGTCGACGAGGTGGCGATGAAGATCCGGGAGATCGGGCGCGAATACGACATCCCCGTCATGTCCTCCCCGCCGCTCACCCGGGCCCTTTACCACGCCACCGAGATTGGCCAGGAGATCCCGGAGGGGCTCTTCGCCGCCGTCGCCCAGGTGCTGGCCTATGTCTATCAGCTCAAGAAGTTCCGCCGTGGCCGCGGCCGGCGCCCGACCCCCATCGCCACGGATCTGCCCATTCCCCCCGAGTTTCGCAAATAACGCAGTGGAGGCAGCCTGATCCCGGGTGCTCTCCCTTGTGCCCCCCGTGTTTCGCAAATAAAGCGGTGGGATAGCCCCACCATCCGATCTCTCCCTTGTGTCGCAAACAAGGCCGCATCTCCCTGTCGAGGCGCGTCGCCTCGCCCCATGGCCTGGGCTGGCCTTTGGCCTGCTTGGTGAAGGCAGCTTCCCCCCTGTCACCATTCCCCGTGACGCCAACGACGGACTTCTGACAGCGTTAAAATAAAAACCATATAAATCAATATATTGAATCCTTGGCTTGATATTTGCTTTAATCCGCTATTGGCAGTTTATCATTGAGATGCACGATGGGATTCAAAGCGGGACTGGGCCGTTTCAAAGAGTACAAGTGGCTGCTCAGCAGAGGGGTAGGGACGCCGCTGCTGGTATTGGCCTCTCTGGGGATGGTGGTACTCCCCATTCCGCCCCTGATGCTGGATATCCTCTTCTCCTTCAACATCGCCCTCTCCATCGTGGTGCTGCTGGTGGCGGTCTATACCCGCCGCCCCCTGGAATTTGCCGCCTTTCCCACCGTCTTGCTGATTGCCACCCTGCTGCGGCTCGCCCTCAACGTTGCCTCCACCCGGGTGGTGTTGCTGGAAGGCCACAACGGCAGCGCGGCGGCAGGCCATGTGATCGAGGCGTTCGGCAACGTGGTGATCGGCGGCAACTATGCCGTGGGCATCATCGTCTTCATGATCTTGGTGATCATCAACTTCGTGGTGGTCACCAAGGGTGCGGGCCGGATCTCCGAGGTGAGCGCCCGCTTCACCCTTGACGCCATGCCCGGCAAGCAGATGGCCATCGATGCGGACCTGAACGCCGGTCTCATCAACCAGGAAGAGGCCAAGAAGCGCCGTCAGGACGTGACTCAGGAAGCGGACTTCTATGGCTCCATGGACGGTGCCTCCAAATTCGTGAAGGGGGATGCCATCGCCGGCATCATGATCCTCTTCATCAACATCATCGGCGGCTTCATCATCGGCATGATGCAGCACCAGCTCACCTTCGGCGAAGCGGCCCAGGTCTATACCCTGCTCGCCATCGGTGACGGTCTGGTCGCCCAGATCCCCTCGCTCCTGCTCTCCATTGCCGCGGCCATCATCGTTACCCGTCAGAATACCGACCAGGACATGGGGACAGCGGTACTCGGCCAACTGTTCGAAAATCCCAAGGCGCTGGTGATCTCCGCCGGCATCCTGCTGATGATGGGCAGCGTACCCGGCATGCCGCACCTGGCTTTCCTGAGCCTGGGGGCGGTGGCGGCGGCGGGCGCATGGTGGCTGCTGCGCCGCGAGAAGCAGAACAAGGCGAAGGCGGCGAGCGGCGAACTCATGCCGGCCCAGGGGGATGCCCCGGTGGAGCAGAAGGATCTCAGCTGGGACGACGTCATGCCGGTGGACATCATCGGCCTGGAGGTGGGTTATCAGTTGATACCTCTGGTGGACAAGAATCAGGGGGGCGAGCTGCTCAACCGGATCAAGGGGGTGCGCAAGAAGCTCTCCCAGGAGCTGGGCTTTCTGGTGCCTGCCGTCCACATTCGCGACAACCTGGATCTTGCCCCCAACCAGTACCGCATCACCCTGATGGGCGTGAGCACGGGGGAAGCCACCGTCTATCACGACAAGGAGATGGCCATCAACCCGGGGCAGGTGTTCGGCCAGATCCACGGTATCGCTACCCAGGACCCGGCGTTCGGGCTGGAGGCGGTCTGGGTCGCCAAGGAGCAGGTCTCCCAGGCCCAGACCCTTGGCTACACCGTGGTCGATGCGGCCACCGTGGTGGCTACCCACCTGAGCCAGATCCTCTCCAACCATGCGGCGCTGCTGCTGGGTCATGACGAGGTGCAACAACTGCTCGACATGATAGGGAAGCATCAGAGCAAGCTGGTGGAAGGACTGGTTCCCGAGGTGATCAGCATGGGCAACCTGGTGAAGGTATTGCAGAATTTACTCAATGAAGGCGTGCCAATTCGCGATATGCGCACTATCCTGCAGACCCTCGTGGAATATGCGCCCCGCAGCCCGGACCCGGAAGTGCTGACCGCAGCCTGCCGGATCGCCCTGCGCAGATTGATTGTGCAGGAGATTGCCGGCCCCGAACCCGAGCTGCCGGTGATCACCTTGTCACCAGAACTGGAACGTATATTGCATCAATCCCTGCAAGCAGGTGGGGGAGATGGCGCCGGTATCGAACCGGGACTGGCGGAGCGGATGCAACGCTCCCTGGTGGAAGCCACTCAACGACAAGAACTGGAAGGCCAGCCGGCCGTGCTTCTGACATCGGGGATATTGCGCAATACCCTGGCGAAATTTGTCAAGAATGCCATTCCTGGATTACGCGTGCTGTCCTATCAGGAAGTGCCTGACGACAAGCAGATCCGCATCGTCAGTGCGGTGGGACAGGGCTAGTTAGCGGAGATGACGGGTGAAGATTAAGCGGTTTTTTGCCAAAGACATGCGCACGGCGCTGGCCGAGGTCAAGGAGACTCTCGGACCCGATGCCGTCATCATGTCCAACAAAAAGGTCACCGGTGGGGTGGAGATAGTCGCGGCCGTCGATTATCAATCCCAGGTACCGGGGCCCAAAGACGCGCCGGTTCGCCGTCAGTTGAATGAAGAGAGCGTCAATATCTCGTCTGCGGGCAAGCAGATGACGAGGTCGGCGCCACCCAAGGAACAGAACGAATACTACGCCGATACCCTGGCGGCCCTGCTGGCACGCCAGCAGAAGCTCAATCCGGCCAACCCGGCGGGTGGCAATGCCGCACCGGGATCATGGTCTGGCAACGGAGGTAACGGTCAGCCAGCCTCGGCCTCCTGGCCCGCCAATGGCGCTGCCGGCACCCAGTCCGCCGGACTGGCGGGCGCGGCCAGTGCTCCCAGAACCCTGGCCGAACAGGGCCAGTGGGGCGCCGCTCCCGAGCCCGCCAAGCCCAAGGCCCGTCCTGCCGCCGCCCCGCGCCAGGCCCAGTCCGCCCAGCGGGATCAGGAGATGGAGGGGATGCGCAAGGAGATGGCCAGCATCCGCAAGCTGCTGGAGCACCAGATCTCCGGCCTGATGTGGCAGGAGGTGGAGCGCCGCGAACCCATGCGCGCCCTGCTCATCAAGGAACTCAAGAAGATGGGGTTCGACGACGCCTTCGCCGATCAGCTGGCGGGCCTCATCCCCGAAGACATGCCGATCCATCAAGCCATGGCCCAGCTGGCCGAGGTGCTGACGGCCCAGCTCAAGATCAGCGAGGACGAGATCCTGCGTCAGGGGGGGGCGGTGGCCCTGCTCGGACCGACCGGGGTGGGCAAGACTACCACCATCGCCAAGCTGGCGGCCCGCTTTGCCATGAAGTATGGCGCCGAGCAGGTGGCGCTCATTACCACGGACAACTACCGGATCGGGGCCCACGAACAGCTGCAGACCTATGGTCGCATCATGGGTTGCCCGGTGCGTCAGGTGCGGGACGCCGAAGAGCTGGCCAGTGCCCTCTATCAGTTCCGCCATCGCCGGCTGGTGCTCATCGACACCGCCGGGGTGGGTCAGCGGGATATCCGCCTGACCGAACAGCTCGACACCCTGGTAAAGAATGCCAAGGTGCGCATCCGCAGTTATCTGGTCATGTCGGCCACCTCCCAGCGACGGGTGATGCAGGAGGCGGTGGATCACTTCCGGCGCATCCCGCTCTCCGGCTGCATTCTGACCAAGCTCGACGAGAGCCTGAATCTGGGCGAAGTGATCAACGTGTGCATTCAAAACGCCCTGCCCATCAGTTACATCACCGACGGGCAACGGGTGCCGGAAGATATTCAAGTTGCCAACGCGGCGCTGCTGGTCGGTGCCGCCATGGGGTCGCTGGAACGGGAAGCAGAAGATCCCTATTTCTGGGGATCGGGTTTTGGCGAATCCGAAGATTCGGAGTTTTATGAGTAACATGTATATGGATCAGGCGAGTGGTCTGCGCAAAATGCGTCAAAACAATCGAGTGAAAGTGATCGCCGTGTCCGGAGGCAAGGGGGGCGTCGGCAAGACCAACGTGACCCTGAACGTGGCGGGAGCCATGGCCGCCCAGGGCAAGCGTGTGTTGGTGCTGGACGCCGACCTTGGTCTGGCCAACGTCGACGTCATGCTGGGGCTGAGGGTGCATCGCAACCTCTCCCATGTGCTGGCCGGGGAGTGCACCATAGACGACATCATCGTCGAGGGGCCCTACGGCATGATGATAGTGCCGGCCACCTCGGGCACTCAGTCCATGGTCGAGCTCTCCCCGGTACAACATGCCGAGCTCATCCGCGCCTTCAGCGAGATGAAGACCCAGGTGGACGTGTTGCTGGTGGACACGGCGGCGGGGATTTCCGACATGGTGCTGAGTTTCACCCGTGCCGCCCAGGACATCATGGTGGTGGTGTGCGATGAACCCACCTCCATCACGGATGCCTACGCGCTCATCAAGATCCTCTCCAAGGATCACGGTGTGTTCCGCTTCAAGGTGGTGGCCAACATGGTCCGCTCCCTGCGCGAGGGGCAGGAGTTGTTCGCCAAGCTGACCCGGGTCACCGACCGCTTCCTGGATACCTCCCTGGAGCTGGTGGCCTGCGTGCCTTACGACACCAACCTGCGGGCCGCGGTGCGCAAGCAGAAACTGATAGTTGAGGCGTTTCCAAAATCCCCTGCCGCCCTGGCATTTCGTGCTCTGGCGAACAAGGCGGCGAGCTGGCCCATCCCGAATCAGCCGGGCGGCCACCTCGAATTTTTCCTGGAAAACTTGTTGCAAAAGCCGGTCATAACACAGGAAGACTCCCGTGAATAAAGCCCAAGCATACTTGCGTCATCAGGATTCCTACGTGCTGGTCGAGCGACACGCTCCGCTGGTCAAGCGGATTGCCCAGCATTTATTGGCTCGCCTGCCAAGCAGTGTCTTGCTGGATGACCTGATCCAGGCAGGTATGATTGGGCTGCTCGAAGCTTCCCGCAACTTTGACGGCAGCAAGGGCGCCAGCTTTGAAACCTATGCCGGCATCCGCATCCGTGGTGCCATGCTCGACGAGATCCGCCGCGGAGACTGGGTGCCCCGCTCGGTGCACCGCAACAGCCGTGCCATCGCAGAAGCGATCGAGAACGTGGAGCAGGCCCATGGCCGGGATGCCAGAGACACCGAGGTGGCCGCCAATATGGGGGTGTCCCTCGGGGAGTACCATGCCATGCTGCAGGATGTCTCCTGCGGCAAGATCATCGGCATCGAGGATCTGGGCGTCAGCGAGGATGTCATCGGTCATCCCGATGAAGGCAACGGTCAGGGAGGATTCGACGATCTGGCGGCCGAGCGCTTCCAGGGGGCCCTGGCGGAGCACATCGCCCGCCTGCCGGAGCGGGAGGCGCTGGTGCTTTCCCTTTATTACGATGAAGAGCTGAATCTGCGCGAGATCGGTGAAGTATTGAGTGTGAGTGAGTCTCGCGTGAGCCAGATTCATAGTCAGGCCATGCACAGGCTGCGCGCCCGTTTGCGAGATTGGAATTTATAAGTGGTTGTACTGGCTACACTGGAGCACAACTCTAAGGCATAATCCGCACCATAAAACCTGCGATCTGCATCATGTAAGTGAGCCGTCTTGGCGGCTATTTAGGAGGAACTTTGGACAAGAACATGAAAATCCTCATCGTCGATGACTTTTCAACGATGCGCCGGATTATCAAGAACTTGCTGCGTGACCTGGGATACAACAATACCCATGAAGCAGACGATGGCAACACGGCGTTGCCGATGCTGAAAAATGGCGACTTCCAGTTCGTGGTCACCGACTGGAACATGCCTGGCATGCAGGGCATCGACCTGCTCAAGGCGATTCGCCTCGACGACAAGCTCAAGCACCTGCCGGTTCTGATGGTGACTGCCGAAGCCAAACGCGAGCAGATCATCGAAGCCGCCCAGGCCGGGGTCAATGGCTATATCGTCAAGCCGTTCACCGCTGCCACCCTCAAAGAGAAGCTCGACAAAATCTTTGAACGTATCGGCTAAGGAGCGGCAGGGATGAAGGCCAAAACGAGTGCCATGATCTCGCTTGACCAGGCAAGGATGCTGGTTGCCCACCTGGAGCGGGAAGAGTTTGAACAGGCCGATACCATCCTCGCCGATGTGTGTGCCCCCAATGCGGCGGCCCTGTTTGACAAGGTGGGGCAGCTGACCCGCCAATTGCACAACTCATTGCAGGATTTTCGCCTGGATCCCAGGATCCCCGACCTGGCCACCCATGAGATCCCGGATGCCCGGGAGCGTCTGAGCTATGTCATCGACATGACGGACAAGGCGGCCAATCGCACCATGGATGCGGTCGAGGCAAGCCTTCCCATCGCCGATCGACTCAACGACAACATTCAGCTGGTCATGCCCAACTGGAATGCCCTGATGAGCCGGGATCTCGAGCTGGGTCAATTCAAGGCGCTGTGCCATCAACTGAATGATTTTATTAAGGCTTCTGAGACGGATGCCGATAAGTTACGACAACTGCTGACGGAAATTCTGATGGCTCAGGATTTCCAGGACCTGACCGGTCAGATGATCCGCAAGGTGATCAAACTGGTGCAGGAAGTTGAAACGAAGTTGATAGAGATGCTGACCATGTTCGGTGAGGGCGTTAGCGACAATTCGGCACGTAGCCTGCCAGTGAGCGGCATCGAAGCGGAAGGCCCCATCATGAACCCGCAGACCCGCTCAGATGTGGTCAATGGTCAAGATGATGTGGACGATCTGCTGTCTAGCCTGGGATTCTAATGGAGTGACGCATGGCCTTCGAAGTTGATGAAGACATACTGCAAGACTTTTTGGTCGAAGCATCAGAAATATTGGAACAGTTGTCTGAACAACTGGTCGACTTGGAAAAGCGGCCCGATGACAAGAACCTGTTGAACGCCATCTTCCGCGGCTTCCACACCGTCAAGGGGGGAGCGGGCTTCCTCTCCCTCACCGAACTGGTGGATGTCTGTCACGGTGCCGAGAACCTGTTCGACATGCTGCGCAACGGCAAGCGGACCCTCAGTGCCGAGCTGATGGATGTCATCTTGCAGGCGCTGGATGCCATCAACGTCATGTTTGCCCAGGTCCAGAACCGCGAAGAGATAAGCCCCGCTTCTCCCGATCTGCTGCACGATCTGCACGAGCTGTGCAAGCCGGAAGGGCAGGAGCAGCTGCGTACCGCCAGCGTGGCGGCCCAGCCAGCACCCGAGCCTGAGCCCGAACCCGCACCAGAACCCGAGGTCATCGCCGAGGTGGCGCCTGTCGCCGTCAATGGCGGTGGCTCCATCGACGAGATCTCCGCCGACGAATTTGAACGCCTGCTCGATGAGCTGCACGGTGTCGGCAAAGCGCCGACGGTCTCAGCCGCCCCCGTGCTGAGCGGTTCAGGTGACATCACAGACGACGAATTCGAAGCCCTGCTCGACCAGCTCCATGGTCAGGGCCAGCACGGTGGTGCCCCCGATCTGGCACCTTTGCAGTCGGTCCAGAAAGAGGTGGACGAGCTCATCGACGACGATGAGTTCGAGCGCCTGCTGGATGAACTGCACGGCCGTGGGCAGGGGCCCCAGCACAGTCTGGCATCTGCTCCTGCGCCCGCTCCCGAACCCAAGGCTCCGGCACCCGCTGCCCCCGCAGCCCCGGTGACGCCGCCCAAGGCGCCGGTGGCCGCCAAACCCGCGCCGGCAGAGCCCCCAACGCCAGCCAAGGCCGCCCCTGCCAAGCAGGCCGCTCCCGCCGAGAGCAGCGCGGTACAGAGCGATACCACGGTGCGGGTGGATACCAAGACCCTGGACGTCATCATGAACATGGTGGGTGAACTGGTGCTGGTGAGAAACCGCCTGGTGAGCCTCGGCATCGCCAGCAATGACGAAGAGATGTCCAAGGCTGTCGCGAACCTCGACGTCGTGACCGCCGATCTGCAGGGCGCGGTCATGAAGACCCGCATGCAGCCTATCAAGAAAGTATTCGGCCGCTTCCCGCGTGTGGTGCGCGACCTGGCTCGTACCCTCAAGAAGGAGATCGAGCTGGTGATGGTGGGTGAGGACACGGATCTGGACAAGAACCTGGTGGAGGCCCTGGCCGACCCCCTGGTTCACCTGGTGCGCAACTCCTGCGACCATGGCGTCGAGATGCCGGACGTGCGCGAGAAAGCGGGCAAACCCCGTCAGGGTACCATCACCCTGAGCGCCTCCCAGCAAGGGGACCACATTCTGCTCTGCATCGAGGATGACGGCGCAGGGATGGACCCGGAGAAGCTCAAGTCCATCGCCATCAGCCGTGGCGTGCTCGATGCTGACAGCGCGGCGCGCATGAGCGACAACGATGCCTACAACCTGATCTTCGCCCCCGGCTTCTCCACCAAGTCGGAGATCTCCGACATCTCCGGCCGTGGAGTAGGCATGGACGTGGTGAAGACCAGCATCGTCAGCCTCAATGGCTCGGTGCACATCGATTCCACCTGGGGCAAGGGCACCCGTCTCGAGATCAAGGTTCCCCTGACCCTGGCCATTCTGCCGACCCTGATGGTGGAGGTGGGTCAACAGACCTTCGCCCTGCCCCTCGGTTGCGTGAATGAGATTTTCCACCTGGATCTGAAAAAGGCCAACGTGGTGGATGGCCAGCTCACCATCATCGTCCGTGACAAGGCGATTCCGCTGTTCTACCTGCACAAGTGGCTGGTACGCGGTGCCGGCAAGACGGCCCGCCAGGACCAGGGCCACGTGGTCATCGTCCAGATCGGCACCCAGCAGGTCGGCTTCGTGGTAGACAACCTCATCGGTCAGGAAGAGGTGGTGATAAAGCCCCTGGACAACCTGCTGCAAGGAACCCCCGGCATGGCTGGCGCCACCATCACCAGCGACGGCGGCATCGCCCTCATTCTGGATGTGCCCAGCCTGCTCAAGGCCTATGCCCGTCGCCACTGAGCGCCAGGCTCAAGGAGTTAAAAGAATAACAATGGCAGTCAAGGTATTAGTGGTCGACGATTCGAGTTTCTTCCGCCGTCGGGTCAGCGAAATCATCAATCAGGATCCCCTGATGACGGTGATCGACACGGCTCAGAACGGGCGGGAGGCGGTAGACAAGGCGCAGCAGTTGCGGCCCGATGTCATTACCATGGACATTGAAATGCCGGTGCTCGACGGCATCAGCGCCGTGCGCGAGATCATGGCCAAGTGTCCGACCCCCATCCTGATGTTCTCCTCCCTGACTCACGAGGGAGCCAAGGCAACCCTGGATGCGCTGGATGCGGGCGCCCTCGATTTTCTGCCCAAGAAGTTTGAAGACATCGCCCGCGACAAGGACGAAGCCGTGAACCTGCTGCAGCAGCGGGTCAAGGAGATCGCTCGCAAACGCTTCCTGATGGCGACCCGGCCCCGTGCCCCCGAGCCTGCCGTACGGCCCGCCGTCACGGGGACCCTGAATCGTCCCTTGGCCGAACGCCAGCCCGAGCCTGCGCGGGCAGCGGCGGCTCCCGCCGCGTTCAAGCGCAGTGGCAAGAGTTACCAGCTGGTTGCCATCGGTACCTCCACCGGCGGGCCGGTGGCACTGCAGAACGTGCTGACCAAGCTGCCGGGAGATTTCCCTCATCCCATTCTGCTGATCCAGCACATGCCGGCCACCTTCACCGCTGCCTTTGCCGCCCGCCTCAACGGGCTGTGCCAGATAGGCGTCAAGGAGGCGCAGGACGGCGATGTGCTCAAGCCGGGTCAGGCCTATCTTGCCCCAGGTGGCAAGCAGATGCTGCTGGAAGGGCGCGGGCCCGGTGCCCGTCTTCGCATCATCGATGGCAATGACAAGGTCAACTACAAACCCTGTGTGGACATCACCTTCGCCTCCGCCGCCAAGACCTATGGCGACAAGGTGCTGGCCATCGTACTGACTGGCATGGGCGCGGATGGCCGCGACGGTGCCCGTCTGCTCAAGGAGCAGGGGGCGACCATCTGGGCGCAGGATGAAGCCTCCTGCGTGGTCTATGGCATGCCCCAGGCTGTTGCCAAGGCGGGCATAGCAAGCGAATCCCTGCCGCTGGATCGAGTGGCCCAGCGCATTCTGGTCGAGTTGGGTCGCTGACCATGGGCATGCTCGGCCTGGTGCTGGCGCTGGGGGCCGTCGCCATCGCCCAGTGGTGGCATGGCGGGAGCCTGCTGACCCTGCTGGATGGCCCGGCCTTTGTCATCGTCGTCGGGGGAACCTGGGGGGCGGTGATCTTGCAGACTCCCCGCAAGTACCTGCTCAGTGCCCTGAGGCAGGCAACCTGGATGCTGTTTCCGCCGCAGCTGGATCTTGCGGAGCAGGCCGAGCGCCTGAAGGCGTGGGCCCAGTTCGCCCGCCAGCAAGGCTTGCTGGCGCTGGAAAACCAGGCCGAGGCCGAGCCCGATCCCTTCACCCGCCAGGGGCTTTCCATGATTGTTGATGGCGTCTCCATCGAGGATATCCGCAGCTTGCTGGAGGCGGACATCGACATCGAGCAGGAGCGCAACGAGCACTCGGCCAGGGTGTTCGAGTCCATGGGGGGGTACAGTCCCACCATCGGCATCATCGGGGCCGTGATTGGCCTCATCCAGGCCATGTTTCATCTGGAGGAGCCAGGCACCCTGGGGGCGGGCATTGCCGTGGCCTTCGTCGCCACCATCTACGGGGTGGGCTTTGCCAACTTGCTCTATCTGCCGATTGCGAATCGGCTGCGCGCCTTCCACTACCATTACGGCCTCTATCAGGAGATGACCCTGGAGGGGCTTCTGGCCATCGCCCACGGGGAGAACGGCCCGCAGGTTGAAAGGCGGTTACGGGCTTATCTGAAAGGGGAGTAGCCATGCGCAAGCGCTATCGTTTGCACCTGCAAGGGCGAGAGCATCTCGATCGCTGGCTGGTCTCCTATGCCGATTACATGACGCTCATCTTCGCCCTTTTCGTGGTGCTCTACTCCGTTGCCATCGTCAACAAGGAGGAGTACCGCGCCGTCATCGAGGGCATGACCCAGGCCTTCAACCAGGTGCCGCGCAGCGACGGCCTGCTGGAAGGGCGGGGCAATTCCTTGCTGGACAACCCGGTCTCGGCCGCCCCCAGCCTGCTGGAGAGCCAGGCCTCTGCGTCCCCTTCGCGGGCCCCCATCACGGGTACGCCCGTCTCGCAAGATGGCACGGCTCTTGCGCAGATCGACATGCAGATCCAGGAGTCCATGGGCGCCCTGGTCGATGCGGGGGTGGTGAAGCTTGCGCAGGATGACAACTGGCTGACGGTGGAGCTGAGTTCAGGTCTCCTGTTCAACAGTGGCAGCGCTTTTCTGGGGAACAATGCCGCACCCGTGCTTGATACGCTTTCAGGTATTCTCAAACCGGTCGATAACTATGTCAGGGTGCGGGGGTACACGGATAACCAACCGATAAACAACGAAATTTTCCGCTCCAACTGGACATTGTCAGCGGCCCGTGCCGAGGCAGTGCTCAATGCCCTGGTGGGCAAGGGGGTGGCTCCCGGTCGGCTCGCCTACGAGGCGTACGGAGAGTTCTCCCCCTTCGTCGACAATGGCACCGAGCAGGGACGATTACAGAATCGCAAGGTGGTGGTCGCCATATCCAGGTTCGCCTGGGTGCCGCCAGCCCCCGTCAAACTGCTGACGGTGGCACCGGTGCAGGACGCACCGCAGAGTGTCGACAGTGAAAAGATCAGGGTGATCGCGCTGCCCGGTGGGGGCATACGCATAACAACAAGGCAGGATTGATACAGTGATTGTTTGGACGGTTGCCAATCAGAAAGGTGGAGTCGGTAAAACCACCACGGTCGTCTCCCTGGCGGGCATTCTGGCCCAGCGTGGCCAGCGGGTACTGCTGATCGACACCGACCCCCACGCCTCCCTGACCTCCTATCTCGATTTCGACTCGGACAGGCTGGAAGGCACCCTGTACGAGTTGTTCCAGGCGGCCAAACCCAGCGCCGAGCTGGTCAACCGGATGACCCTCAAGACCCGATTCGAGAACATCAGCCTGCTGCCCGCCTCGATTACCCTGGCCACGCTGGATCGGGTGATGGGCAACCGGGAAGGGATGGGGCTGGTGCTCAAGCGCGCTCTGCTGCGGGTGCAGGATCAGTTCGACTACGTGCTCATCGACTGCCCGCCGGTACTGGGGGTCATGATGGTGAACGCGCTGGCGGCCTGCGATCGCATCCTGGTGCCGGTACAGACCGAATTCCTGGCCCTCAAGGGGCTGGAGCGGATGATGAAGACCTTCGAGATCATGCAGCGCTCCAAGCGGGAGAAGTTCCGCTACACCATCATTCCGACCATGTTTGACAAGCGTACCCGCGCTTCCCTGATGACATTGCAGTCCATCAAGGAGCAGTATGGGGAGGCGGTGTGGAATGCGGTCATTCCCATCGACACCAAATTCAGGGATGCCAGTCTGGTGCACATTCCTCCCTCCATCTATGCACCGGGCAGCCGGGGCACCTATGCCTATGAGACCCTGCTCAACCATCTCGACGCGCTGGAGCGTCAACGGACCCAGGAGGTGATGCCGTGAGAGAGACCACCCAGGTTCGGGCCATGGACGACTATTTCCACTCCCTGCTGCTGGACGATGCCCTGCTGCGGGAAGATCCCGAAGACGAAGCACCGGCCCCTGCGTTGCAACGTCAGACCGTCGCCGTGCCGGAGGTGGCTGCCACCCCCTATCTTGAAGCCGATACCCGGCTGGCCCAGCTGAGCGAGCTGCTTGCCCAGGTGGGACAGGTCCAGTTCGAGATGGATGCCCTGAGCCACGAAGAGGTGCATGTCGAGCCATTCCAGCTCGAGGCGGAGGTGGTTGACAGTGAGCCTCTGGTCGCCCTGGCAGAGCCGGTGGTGGAAGCCGTGGTGGAGGAGGTCGAGCCCGTCGCCCTCGCGGTGGCGGAACCCGCGCCCGCCCTTGAGGCGGCGCCCGCACCGTCGACCTGGGAGAACCTGGATACCGGCAACGAGTTTCAGGCGCTCTTCTTCGACGTGGCTGGGGTGACGTTTGCGGTGCCTCTGACCGAGTTGGGGGGCATCCATCAACTGGGGGAGGTGACCTCTCTCTTCGGCCAACCAGGCTGGTACAAGGGGATCATGACCTCCCGCGAGCAGAAGATGAACGTGGTGGACACGGCCCAGTGGGTCATGCCGGGCCAGCATCTGGAGATGGACGATTACAAATATCTGATTATGCTGGGAGAATCACCCTGGGGATTGGCCTGTCACCAGTTGAAGGGCACAGAACTGCTGCACCGGGACCAGGTGAAGTGGCGCCATCAGGAGGGCAAGCGCCCCTGGTTGGCCGGCATGGTCAAGGAGAAGATGTGTGCCCTGCTGCACGTCAGGGAGCTCTTGCTGCTGCTTGGCCGGGGCGTGAACATCGAAGGCCGCTGACAACGTCGGCATCGCCATGGTTTTATTGCTAATTTTACCCGTTGACGGGTTCATACAAGGATCAAGAAGATGACAGAGAAGCGCAATATTGCACAGAATCTGGCCGAAGACGAAGTGCTGCAGTGGGTGACCTTCCAGTTGGAAAACGAGACCTATGGCATCAACGTGATGCAGGTTCAGGAAGTGTTGCGCTACACCGAGATCGCTCCGGTCCCGGGTGCACCTGACTACGTGCTGGGTATCATCAACCTGCGTGGCAACGTGGTGACCGTCATCGATACCCGCTCCCGTTTCGGCCTGCCGGCCGGGGACGTGAGCGAGAACTCCCGCATCGTCATCATCGAGGCGGAGAAGCAGGTGATCGGCATCATGGTGGACAGCGTGGCCGAGGTGGTCTATCTGCGTTCCTCCGAGATCGATGCCGCCCCGGCGGTGGGCACCGAGGAGAGCGCCAAGTTCATCCAGGGCGTCAGCAACCGTGACGGCCAACTGCTGATCCTGGTGGATCTCAACAAGCTGCTCTCCGACGAAGAGTGGGAAGACATTGGTTCCCTGTAACAGGGACGGGAACGTGCGGACGGGGGCGATGGCACCTGTCCGCCTCCCTGTGACGGTAAGGTGATGGTTTGATGATTGAATTTGCAGCCTTGGGGTTGTCCTTGCTCGCATTGGTGCTGGCCCTTTACGGGATCCTGGGGCACCGTCGTCGCCAGCGAGAGTCCGAGGCCAGGGTGGAAGCGCTGCAGGGGCAGCTCGAGAGTCTGCGCAAGCAGATGATGGAGCTGCACACGGGTGCCATCGGCATGGGTCAGCGTCTGCAAGCCGCAGAAGGGGCCATGCAGAAGATCCACGACAGCCAGCAGGAGCTGACGTTGCAGGATCCGGAGCGCCGCCTCTACAGCCGCGCCGCCAAGATGGTGGAGCTTGGTGCCGATCTGGACGAGGTGATGAGCGAGTGCGAGTTGCCCCAGGCGGAAGCGGAGCTGCTTATTTCCCTGCGAAAGGGACGCAGCTGACGGATGTGTCGCGGGGAGGCCGGTGCCTCCCCGCTTTCTGTTCGACCCGTGGCCACCTCTTCCTCGATGCCGGGACGGTGGATAATCCTTTGGCATCAATCTCTTTGGTGGGGGCGCGATCTTCCCCACAAATCCTGTTGATTATTGGCATCTTTGAAAAGACGCCTCCGGATCCTGTGTTAAGATGCAGGCCGCCTCATTTTCAACGATTACATCCCCATGCTGCTTCAAGCGAACAATCTGAGCTGCGTGCGTGAAGATCGCACCCTGTTTGAACATCTCTCCTTCGCGGTGCGTGCCGGGGATTTGATGCAGATTGAGGGTCCCAACGGGGTGGGCAAGACCAGCCTGTTGCGCCTGCTCACCGGCCTCTCCCAGCCCTTTGCTGGCGAGGTGTGCTGGAATGGGGAGAATATCCGCCATTGCCGGGATGAATACCACGCCAGCCTGCTTTACCTGGGCCATCAGCCCGGCGTCAAGGCGACCCTGACCCCCCTTGAGAATCTCTCCTTCTACCAGAAGCTTCATGGCCCTGCCGGGGACGGCGTGGATCTCTGGCGGGTGCTGGCCCAGGTCGGCCTCGCCGGTTTCGAAGACTATCCCGCGGGACAGCTCTCCGCCGGGCAGCAGCGACGGGTGGCGCTGGCCAGGCTGTGGCTGAGCGAGCGACCGGCGCTCTGGATCCTGGACGAGCCCTTCACCGCCATCGACAAGCAGGGGGTCAGGGTGCTGGAGCAGTTGTTCCTCGCCCACGCGGACAGGGGGGGCATGGTGGTCCTTACGACCCACCAGGATCTGACCCTGATGCAGGGACGGCTCAAGACCCTCTCTCTGACCTCGCTGTTGCAGGAGTAGCCCATGCTGCGCGCCGTCATACACCTTATTCACCGCGAGTTGCTGATGGCCCTGCGCCAGCGCGCCGACATCTTCAACCCGCTCTGGTTCTTCCTCATCGTCATCACCCTGTTTCCGTTAGGGATCGGGCCCGAGCCCCAGTTGCTGGCCCGCATCGCTCCCGGCATCATCTGGGTGGCGGCCCTGCTGGCGGCCATGCTCTCCCTGGAGCGGCTGTTTCGTGACGACTTCAGTGACGGCGCCCTGGAGCAGATGATGCTGATGCCCCATCCCTTGGGGTTGCTGGCCCTGGCCAAAGTGATCGCTCACTGGTTGCTGACCGGTCTGCCGCTGTTGCTGGTCTCCCCCTTGCTCGCCATCCTGCTCTCCCTGGAGCTGAAGACCTATCTGGCCGTGGTGGCCACCCTGGCGCTCGGTACGCCGGTGCTGAGCCTGCTTGGGGCGGTCGGAGTAGCGTTGACCGCAGGGCTGCGCAAGGGGGGCGTGCTGCTCAGCCTGTTGCTGCTGCCGCTCTATATTCCGGTGCTTATCTTCGCCACGTCCGCCATCGACGCGGCCAGCATGGGACTGCCCTATGCCGGTCAGCTCGCCATCCTGGGGGCCATGCTGGTGGGGGCATTGACCCTGACGCCCCTGGCCATCTCGGCGGCGTTGCGGGTGAGTGTCAACTGATTGATTTGGTGAAAAGATTTTCGTTTGAAGCCTTGTTAGGGGCGAGATAGTTGAGATAGATCAAGGGGATGGCTGCTTATTGCTTTCGGGGGATATGATGTTTTTCCCCCATGGGTATGGTAGCCCTCGCCACTTAAAAATTAATAACTGAAAGGTTTCGTGAGCTATGTGGAAATGGTTGCACCCTTATGCCAAACCCGAGCGCGCCTATGGGCTGGCCGGCACCCTGCTGCCCTGGTTTGCCGTGACAAGCCTGCTTGCCTTCATCATCGGCACCGTCTGGGGGCTGGCTTTCGCTCCCGCCGATTACCAGCAGGGCGACTCTTTCAGGATCATCTATATCCATGTGCCCTCCGCCATCCTCTCCATGGGCGCCTACTCCACCATGGCGGTAGCCGCCTTCATTGGCCTGGTGTGGCAGCTGCGCATGGCAGACATGACGGTGGCGGCCATCGCCCCGGTGGGGGCCGTCTTCACCTTCATTGCCCTCTTTACCGGCGCCGCCTGGGGCAAACCCATGTGGGGCACCTGGTGGGTGTGGGATGCCCGGCTCACCTCCGAGCTCATCCTGCTGTTCCTCTATCTGGGTGTCATCGCCCTCTACAACGCCTTCAGCGACAAGGTGGTGGCGGGCCGCGCCGCCGGCATCCTGGCGCTGGTCGGGGTGATCAACCTGCCCATCATCCACTACTCGGTGGAGTGGTGGAACACCCTGCACCAGGGGGCCACCATCACCAAGTTTGACAAACCCTCCATCTCCCCCGAGATGCTGTGGCCGCTGCTCATCATGATCCTGGCGTTCGCCGCGTTTCTCGGTGCCCTGACCCTGATGCGTTTTCGCAATGAGCTGCTGATGCGGGAGTGGCACCGCCCCTGGGTCGCCGACATCGCCAGGCAGGAGAAGTAAGCATGCACTTTGCCTCGTTCAGTGATTTCATGGCCATGGGAGGCTATGCCTTCTACGTCTGGCTCTCCTTCGGTCTGACCCTGCTCTGCCTGGTCGGCATCGTCATTTCCACCCGGTTGAAGACCCGCAGCCTGCTCGGCGAACTGCGCAACAAGCAGGCTCGGGAGGCACGCCGCAAGGCAGCCCAGCAGATGGAGAACACCCTATGAACCCGCGCCGCAAGAAACGCCTCACCATCATCCTGGCCATCAGCCTGGGCCTTGCCAGCGTGACTGGCCTGGTGCTCTATGCCCTGAGCCAGAACATCGACCTCTTCTACACCCCGAGCGAGCTGGTGGAAGGGAAGGGGCCGGAGAAGATCAGGCCCGAGGAGGGGCAGCGCCTGCGCATCGGTGGCCTGGTGGTGCCGGGGTCTGTGGTGCGGGATCCCCAGAGCCTCAAGGTAGCCTTCAAGCTGGTGGACAACGGCGGCCATCTGGTGACGGTGGAGTTTGACGGCATTCTGCCGGATCTCTTCCGGGAAGGGCAGGGGATCGTCGCCCAGGGCACCCTCAAGGATGCCACCACGGTCGCCGCCTTCGAGGTGCTGGCCAAGCACGACGAGAACTACATGCCGCCGGAAGTGGCCGACGCCACCAACGGCATGCACTTCAAGCCCGAATACACAGAGGCGCAGTTGCAGGGAGCCAAGCAATGATGCCGGTATGCGCCAAGAATTCACTTCTTTATACCGCCAAATCGGCAGGTTTCTCCGTGCAATCGAGAGGGAATAGTCAATGATCCCGGAATTAGGGCAGTTCTCACTGATCCTGGCCTTCGCCACCGCCCTGCTGCTGGGCAGTTACCCGCTGATCGGGGCCCATCTCGGTCGTCTTGGCATGATGTCGGCGGCCCGCCCGCTCGCCTACAGCCAGTTCCTGCTGCTGCTGCTGTCGTTTCTCTGCCTCACCTGGGCCTTTATCGACAACGACTTCACCGTGCAGTACGTGGCCACCAACTCCAACAGCCTGCTGCCCCTGCAATACCGCATCTCGGCGGTGTGGGGAGCCCATGAAGGCTCGCTGCTGCTCTGGGTGCTGACCCTGGGGGGCTGGACGGCGGCGGTGGCCCTCTTCAGTCGCCGCCTGCCGCTCGATGCGGTGGCGCGGGTACTCGGGGTGCTCGGCCTTATCTCGGTGGGCTTCACCGCCTTCGTGCTGTTCACCTCGGATCCTTTCACCCGCACCCTGCCGTATTTCCCGGTGGACGGGCGGGATCTCAATCCGCTGCTGCAGGATCCCGGTCTCATCTTCCACCCCCCCATGCTCTACATGGGCTACGTGGGCTTCTCGGTGGCCTTCGCCTTCGCCATCGCCTCCCTGATGACGGGGCGTCTGGACGCCACCTGGGCGCGCTGGTCCCGTCCCTGGACCATGGCGGCCTGGGTCTTCCTGACGCTAGGCATCGTGCTCGGCTCCTGGTGGGCCTATTACGAACTCGGCTGGGGTGGCTGGTGGTTTTGGGACCCGGTGGAAAACGCCTCCTTCATGCCCTGGCTGGCGGGCACGGCCCTGCTCCACTCCCTCGCGGTGAGCGAGAAGCGCGCCACCTTCAAGGCCTGGACCGTGCTGCTGGCGCTCTCGGCCTTCTCCCTGAGCCTGCTCGGCACCTTCCTGGTGCGTTCCGGCGTGCTGGTGTCGGTCCATGCGTTTGCCTCGGACCCGACCCGGGGTCTGTTCATCCTGGGCTTCCTGCTGGCGGTGATAGGCAGCTCCCTATTGCTGTTCGCCTTCAAGGGCTCCCAGGTGAAGAGCCACGGCAAGCATGAGCTGTGGAGCCGCGAGACCCTGCTCCTTGGCAATAACATCCTGCTGGTGGCGGGCCTGCTCACCGTGCTGCTCGGCACCCTGTTGCCCCTGGTGCACAAGGAGCTGGGGCTTGGCAGCATCTCCATCGGCACCCCCTTCTTCAACCACATCTACAGCTGGCTCATCATCCCCTTCGCCCTGCTAATGGGGGTGGGCCCCCTGTTCCGCTGGCGCCGCCAGGATCTCGGTGAGCTCAAGGTCAAGGTGATGCTCGCCCTGGCGCTGAGCCTGGCCGCGGCTCTGCTGTTGCCCAAACTCTTTGCCGAGGCGTTCAAACCCTGGGCTGCGCTCGGTATCGGGCTTGGCGTCTGGATCATCGTCACCAGCGTGCAGGAGACCTGGGCGCGGGCCACCCACAAACACGGTTTTGCCACCGGCGTGCGCAAGCTTGGCAACAGCCACTGGGCCATGATCCTGGGGCACGTGGGGCTCGCGGTCAGCATCATCGGCATCGCCTGCACCCAGAACTACAGCATCGAGAAGGACCTGCGGATGCAGGCCGGTGATCGCGTCCAGTTCGCCGATTACGAGTTCGTCTTCACCGGGATCAAGGAGAAGAACGGCCCCAACTACGACGGTTTCAAGGGCGTGCTGGAAGTGCACCGGGATGGCAAGCAGGTAGCCCTGCTCAAGCCCGAGAAGCGGATGTACACCGTGAGCCGCATGCCGATGACCGAGGCGGCCATCGATGCGGGGGTTACCCGGGATCTCTATGCGGCGCTCGGCGAGCAGCTCGACAACGGCGCCTGGGCGGTACGGATCTACTACAAGCCCTTCGTGCGCTGGATCTGGTTCGGCGGCGTCTTCATGGCCCTCGGCGGCGTGCTGGCCATGCTGGACAAGCGCTACCGCTTCGGACGTCGTGACGAGGAGGCCAAGGCATGAACAAAAAGACCTGGTTGTTTTTAATCCCCTTTATTTTGTTTTTATTAATGCTTGGGTTTCTTCTTAAGGGACTTGGCTCCGATCCCACCAAGCTCGAATCCGTGATGGTGGACAAGGAGGTGCCCGTGTTCACCCTGCAGGACATCTATGACCTGGGCAAGCAGCATGACAGGAGCATCCTCAAAGGGCGCCCCATGCTGCTCAACGTCTGGGCCACCTGGTGCCCGACCTGTTACGGGGAACACACCTACCTCAAGGAGCTGGCGGGGCAGGGGATCTACATCGTCGGCATGAACTACAAGGACGAGCGTGACAAGGCCATCAAGTGGCTGGCGGAGCTTGGCAATCCCTACCAGGTCAACCTCTACGATCCGGACGGCATGCTGGGGCTGGATCTCGGTGTCTATGGCGCGCCCGAGACCTTCTTCATCGACAGCCAGGGCATCATCCGTTATCGCCACGTGGGGGACATCAACCCAGACGTCTGGGCCAGTACCCTCAAACCCATCTTCGATGCCATGAAGTGAGGCCTCCCCGATGAAAACACTGATTGCATCCCTGTTGCTGCTGGCCGGTCTCGTCTGCGCCGGACAGGCCCGCGCCGCCATCGATGTCTACACTTTCGAGAGCGATGCCCAGGAGCAGACCTTTCGCGAGCTGACTAAGGAGCTGCGCTGCCCCAAGTGCCAGAACCAGGACATCGCGGACTCCAACGCCGGGCTTGCCAAGGATCTGCGGGACAAGACCTACCAGATGGTGCGCGAGGGCAAGGAGAAGCAGGAAGTGGTGGACTACATGGTGGCCCGCTACGGCAACTTCATTCTCTATGATCCCCCCCTGATGGCCTCGACCCTGATCCTCTGGCTTGGCCCCTTGCTGGTCATCGTGATTGGCGTCGTCACCGTGGTGGTGCGAAGCCGCCGCCATGCCCCTGCTCCCTTGCAACAGCCTGAAGGCACCCTGAGTGCAGAAGAGCAGGCCAGGCTGTCCGCCCTGCTCAAAGAGGAAGAGAAACCATGACCCCATTCTGGATACTGGGTGCGGCCCTGCTGGTGCTGGCGAGCCTGGCGCTGATCGTGCCGCTGTGGCGCGGCGAGGGCAGGCAGAGCATCAGTCGCTCGGCCCTCAACAAGCAGCTCTATCGCCAGCGCCTGCTGGAGATAGGGGAGGAGCGGGAGCAGGGGATACTGGCGGAGGAGCCGGAATCCCTGGTGGAGCTGCAGCGCAGCCTCCTGGACGACATTCCCGACGTGGAGCAGACCGCCCGTGGCGGCAAGAGCCTGATCTGGATCCCCGGTGTGCTGGTGCTGGCGGTGGTGAGCATCGGCCTCTACGCCAAGCTCGGCGCCTGGCAGGAAGTGAGCCGCTGGCAGGATGCCAGCAGCCGGTTGGGGGAGCTCAGCAATCGCATCCTGGTGGAGCGTGATGCCCGGGTGACCGAGCAGGATCTGCTGGACTTCACCCTGGCCCTGCGAACCCGGCTGAAAGAAGAACCGAACGACTACCGTGGCTGGCTGCTGCTGGGGCGCCTGACCCTGGATGGCAATGATCCCGAGATGGCCCGCGAGGCGCTGGAGCGTGCCTACGCCCTCGCGCCCCAGAAGGCCATGGTGGCGGTGCCCTATGCCCAGGCCCTGATGATGACGGGGGAGGAAGCCCGTGCGGATCAGCTGTTGCAGGCGGTCATTGCCGAGGACCCGGCCAACATCGAGGCCCGCTCCGTCCACGCCTTCATGGCCCTGCAAAAAGAGGATTTCCAGACCGCCCTCGACCGCTGGCAGGGGATGTTGCCGCTGCTGGAGCCGGGCTCGGCCCGCTACACCATGGTGGAGCGCTCCATGGAGTACGCCAGGCAGCAGCTTGGCCAGCGTGGCATCGCCGTGACCACCCCGTCTGCCGAAGGCCAGGCACAAGCCGAGGTGCTGGCGGTGAAAGAGGGGGAGTTCCCCCTGCACATCACCCTGGCGCCGGGCATCAAGATGCCGGAAGATGCCCATCTGTTCGTCTTTGCGGTGATCCCCAACGGTCCGCCCATGCCCATCGCGGTCAAGCGCATTGCTGGCCCGCATCTCCCGCTCACCCTCTCCCTGGGGGACGGGGATGCCATGATGGAGGGGAGCAAGCTGGCGGCCCATGCCGAGCTGCAGTTCAAGGCGCGCCTCTCCCGAGGTGGCAACGTCATGAACAAGGAAGGCGCCTTTGAAGGGGTTTCGGTCACCGTGCCGACCAGCACCATCCCCACAGCGCCGATTGACATCCGCATCGATCACGCCCTCTAATACGCTTTTGGCCCACTCCTTGGGGTGGGCCCCCTGTATAATTCATATCAATACCCAAAAAAATCTTAGGACTTTCATATGTATCTGCGTTCAGGAGCATTGGCGGTGGCATTGCTGCTCGCGGGCTGTGCGGGCGGCCCTCCCAAGCCGGGCCCGGAGAGCCTGGATCTCGGCGAGACCCCGAGCCGCCCCGGGGCATCCAGCACGGCCAGCGATCCTCGCGACCCCTTCCAGGGGCCCAACCGTGCCATGTGGGCCGTCAACTATGACGTGCTGGAGCCCTATGTGGCGCGCCCCGTGGTACACGGCTATGCCCGCTATGTTCCGCAAGGGGTGAGGGACAGCATCGAGAATTTCGTGGACAACTTCGACGAGCCGAGCAGCATGGTAAACCACCTGCTGGTGGGTGATCTGAAAGGGGCCGGTACCAACCTGGGCCGCTTCACCCTCAACACCACTGTGGGCCTGCTCGGTCTGTTCGACGTGGCCAAGCATGCGGGCCTGGCTCGCAACACGCTGGAGATGGACACCGTGCTCGGCAAGGCCGACATCGGGGATGGCGCCTATCTGATGGTGCCGGTCTACGGTCCCACCACCACCCGGCAACTGGTGGGGGATACCATCGATACCATCTACTTCCCCTATGCCCTGCTGACCTTCCCGCTGAAGGTGGTGCACTGGGCGCTGGATGGCCTCGGTACCCGCTCCAAGCTGATCGATCAGGAGCGTATCATCGACAACGCGCTTGATCCTTACGCCCTGACCAAGGACTTCTACTTGCAGTACAACGATGGCAAGGTGACGGGCCGCAAACCCGAGCTCCAGGAGCAGAAGCCAGAGGCGGCGGATGATGGCAACCTCGACGATTACATGGACGAGATAGACCAGTAAGCACGGTCATCTTCCACAAGGCGCCTGCGGGCGCCTTTGTTGTCGATGGCAGGTATTCGACCATAAAAAAACGCCCCGCAAGTGCGGGGCGTTTTGGCAAGAAAGGCTTATCAGGCAGCCAGGTTCTTGGCCACGAATTCCCAGTTGACCAGGGCCCAGAAGGTTTCCATGTACTTCGGACGCAGGTTGCGGAAATCGATGTAGTAGGCGTGTTCCCACAGGTCGACGGTCAGCAGCGGGGTGGTACCGGCTTCGGTCAGCGGGCAACCGGCGTTGGAGGTGTTGACGATGGCCAGGGAGCCGTCAGCCTTTTTCACCAGCCAGGTCCAGCTGGAGCCGAAATTGCCGATGGCAGACTTGGTGAACGCATCCTTGAACTCGGCGAAGGAGCCGAAGGCCTTGGTGATGGCATCGGCCAGGGCGCCAGTGGGCTCGCCACCGCCGTTCGGGGAGAGGCAGTGCCAGTAGAAGGTGTGGTTCCAGATCTGGGCAGCGTTGTTGAAGACGCCACCAGTGGAGGTCTTGATGATCTCTTCCAGAGACTTGCCTTCAAACTCGGTACCCGGCACCAGGTTGTTCAGGTTGACCACGTAGGTGTTGTGGTGCTTGCCATGGTGGTATTCCAGAGTTTCCTGGGAGATGTGCGGTTCCAGAGCATTGATTGCATAGGGCAGAGCGGGAAGTTCGAAAGCCATTTTCTACTCTCCATTGGCTGGTCCGTGCGAAGGCGACGGTTGCAAGACATTGCGTACTCTTTTCTATCTTGAAAAGAATTGTTCTTGAAATGAGGGGGCCAGACGGCCCAAAGCCCGACGATTGTAGCAGTATCAAAGATGGGCGAACAACCCTTGATTCTTGCCATGATCCGGATCAAGCTGCGGCGTATTGATGCATGACTTCTTTCATTCGCAACGGTTTGCCAGTTTGTGGTCTGCCCGGATTGCAGTAGAATGGCCGCCGAAATCGCTCCAGTGAGGCATTTATGGAAACTATTGAAAAGATCAAACAGCAGTTGGCTGAGAATCCCATCATCCTCTACATGAAGGGATCCCCCAAGCTGCCCAGCTGCGGTTTCTCTGCCCAGGCCTCCCAGGCCCTGATGTCCTGCGGCGAGCCTTTCGCCTATGTCGACATCCTGCAGAACCCGGACATCCGCGCCGAGCTGCCGAAATTCGCCAACTGGCCCACCTTCCCGCAACTGTGGGTCGAGGGTGAGCTGGTCGGTGGTTGCGACATCATGATCGAGATGTTCCAGGCCGGCGAGCTGCAGACCCTGATCAAGGAAACTGCCGCCAAGCACAAGCAGGATGACGCTGCCGCCGAATAAGGCCGCATCCATACCATGCAAAAAGGGGAGCCACTGGCTCCCCTTTTCTTTGTGCCCACGACAGACATCAGGCGATGCGCTCGAGGCGCGCCATGTAGAAGCCGTCGAAGCCGGTCTCGGCCGGGCTGACGTTGTGATCGCCGATCAGGCGGAAGTGCTCGTTGGCGGCGAGGAACTTGTCCACCTGCTGGCGGTTCTCCTCGGGCAGGATGGAGCAGGTGGCGTAGACCAGCAGGCCGCCCACCTTCACCATCTGGCTGTAACGCTGCAGGATCTCCTCTTGCAGGGCGACCAGCACCGGCAGGCGCTCGGCGGTGTCGCGCCACTTGGCATCCGGGTTGCGCTTGAGCACGCCAAGGCCGGAGCAGGGGACGTCCAGCAGCACGCGATCGGCGCTTTCTTTAAGGCGCTTGACGGTCTTGCTGCTGGTGATGACCCGGGTCTCCACGTTGTGGGCACCGGCGCGGCGGGCGCGCTGCTTGAGGTTCTCCAGTTTCCACTCTTCCACGTCCATGGCCAGCAGACGGCCCTTGCCCTGCATCATGGCGGCCAGGTGCAGGGTCTTGCCGCCGGCACCGGCACAGGCGTCGATGACCCGCATGCCGGGCTTGACGTCGAGGGCCGCGGCCACCAGCTGGGAGCCGGCATCCTGCTGCTCGAAGCAGCCGTCGGCAAAGGCCTGGGTACGGAACAGGGCGGCGTCCGAGGTCACTTGCAAGGCGGTCTCCACTCCGTCGACGGGCACTGTGGTGACATGCTCTTTGGCCAGCATGGCTTGCAGCTCGTCCCGGGTGCACTTGAGGGTGTTGACCCGCAGGTAACGCTTGGGCATCCAGGCCAGGGCGGCACGCTCGGCCGGCCAGGCGTCGCCCAGTTGCTCGCTGCCGAGCTTTTCCAGCCAGGCAGGGCAGCCGTCCATCAGCACCGGGTTCTTCTTGGCCTCGGTCAGGCGGCGGCGGAACGCCTCCTCGTTGAAGCGATCCAGGGTCGGGTGGTTGGGCTGATCTATCTTGTGAAAGGCGTGCCAGCTGTGCAGCAGCGGCCAGACATTCTTCTCCGCCTGACGGACCTGGATGCCGGTGAGGAAGCAGTAGAGGCTGAGGCGGCGCAGCAGATCGCCGGTGACCAGGGCAATCCTTGCCTGTTCTTGCGGTTTGAGTTCGATGCCGGAGAAGTGACGTGCATAGGAGCGGTCGAGGGTAAGACCCTGACCCAGCACATCGTCAACGATGGCAACGACCAGATCCCCGAAACGGGGCAACAGTGGGGACTTGAGCATGAGATTAACCTTGGCCAAAGAAAGAGTGAACCGGCCCCGTCGAAGAGGGGTTCTGAAACGGACAAATCCGCGCCATGATAGGGGCTAGTCTGCATTGGTGCAACCTTCCCCATTCGGGGAATGTACAGAGGATGTTGCTGGACTAATTGGACCAGCGGGCAAATGATGCCGTGGCAGTTCAGGTGAATCCGTTTAAAAAGGAATTAAAAAGATGCAGTTGATGAAATATTCTCCGCTGGCGGTGCTGGTGGCGGGTCTGATGACGTCCGGCAACCTGATGGCCGGCGAGTGGCATACGGTCACGGCGCGGGCCACCGCCGCCGATGGATACGAGGTGAGGGCCAGCCAGTATCGCATCGTCACCGTCTCCACCGATTACCTGGCTGCCCTGAAGGGGGGCGAGCGCCGCCTGACTCTGCCTCTGCCGGATGGCAAGGAGGTGACCTTCAGTCTGCAACCCTATGATCTGCTGCCGGCGGATCTGGCCGCCAAATATCCCGATATCCTGGCCTTCAAGGGGTACAACGAAGCGGCGCCGGGCGAGACCGGGCGCTTCGATCTCGGTCCCCAGGGATTCCACGCCATGTTCAGCCATGAAGGGAAGATGGTGTTCGTCGATCCCCTTCGCAATGGGGAAGGCTATGCCGTCTATTACCAGCAGGATGCCCACAGCCGGCTGGAAGAAGAGGCGGACAAGGTGATCGGGGGCGAGGCCAAAAAGCTGGCCCGCCAGGTGCTGGTGGATGGCAACGAGCGCAAGCGTTATGTCATCGCCATCTCGGCGGCGGGGGAGTATACCCAGTATCACGGCGGTACCGTGGAGGCGGGTCTTGGCGCCATCACCACCCTGCTCAACCGGGTCAACGAGGTCTACCAGCGTGACGTGGCGGCCGAATTCCAGCTCGCCAGCGGCAACGACACCATCATCTTCACCGACGTGGTGAACGATCCCTTCAACAATGATGACGGCGATATCGATGCCAACATGCAGGTGCAGGCCGATGCCCTGACCAAGGGGCTGGGGGCCTTCGACATCGGCCATGTGGTCAACACCGGTGGCGGCGGCCTGGCGGGGCTGGGCGTACTCTGCACCCCTGACAAATCGGCGGGGATGACGGGCTCCCCCGAGCCGGTGGGGGATGCCTTCTTCATCGACTACGTGGCCCACGAGATCGGTCACCAGTTCGGGGCAGACCACACCTTCAACGGCACCACAGGCAGTTGTGGCGGCGGCAACCGGGAGGCAAGCCAAGCCTGGGAGCCGGGCAGCGGCAGCTCCATCATGGCCTATGCGGGGATCTGCGGAGACGAAGATCTGCAGCCCCACAGCGAGCCCTATTTCCACAGCAAGTCCATCGAGCAGATGCGGGCCCACATGGCCACGGAGCCAAATTGCGGCACCCCGTTGGCGCTGGTCAACAATGCGCCCCAGGTGGCGGCAGGCAATGACTACGTCATCCCCGCCAACACCCCCTTCGTGCTCAAGGGGGCGGGGGCCGATCTTGACAGCGATCCGCTGAATTACACCTGGGAGCAGATCGATCTGGGGACGGAGTCGAGCAGCCCGGCCACCATGGTGGACGACGGCAGCCGTCCGCTGTTCCGTTTCGTGGCGCCGACCAGCGTGCCGGAGCGCACCCTGCCGAGTCTCACCTCCCTGCTCACCAACACCCTGGCGATAGGGGAGGCCTGGCCTGCCACCAACCGGGACCTGAACTTCCGCCTCACGGCGCGGGACGGCAAGGGCGGTGTCGCCAGCGATGACATGAAGATCCAGGTGGTCAACACCGGCAAGGCCTTTGCCCTGACCAGCCCGGTGGTGACCCCCCTGGGGGCGGGCAAGACGCAGACCATCAGTTGGGAAGTGGCCGGCACCAATGCAGCCCCCATCAACTGCAGCAAGGTGGATCTCTTCATGACCCGGGACGAGGGGGCAAACTGGACTTCCCTTGCCAGCGGCAAACCCAACTCGGGCTCGGCGAGCGTCACCATCCCGGCGGGCCAGGATGGCACTGCACGCTTGAAGGTGGCGTGCAGCGACAACATCTTCTTCGCCATCAGTCCCCTCAAGCTCTCGGTCACCCAGCGCGGTGAAGAGGGAGGAAGCGGTGGCGGCGGGGCCCTCGGCTTCTGGACCCTGGCCCTGGCGTTGCTGGGCTGGCAGCGGAGGCGGGCATGAGACTGGCCGGGGTGCTGCTGCTCACCCTGCTCGGCGGTTGTCAGGCCGATGCAGACACCCTGGATCAGGCGGTCAGCGCCAGCCTTGCCAGGCAGGATTACCGGCTGATCGTGCGGGCCGGGCGCGGCGAGGTGGCGCCCGGGATCGCGGCGGATCAGCAGGCGGCGGCCAAGGCGCGCTGCGGCGTGCGCTATCTCGATGGATTCGGGGATGTCATCAAGCCGGATCAGAAGGAGGCCCATGCCAGGCTGAGCGCCTATGCGGCGGACTACAACCGGCGCATGCTGGCCCATTGCCCGCCGGTTGACGGCAAGCAGTAGGCTGACGGTCATCGGCATAAAGAGGGAGGCATGAGCCTCCCTCTCTTTTTGCTCCGCCATTTGGCCGCCCCGAGGCTTGTACCCATGGCGCGCTCGTCGCACAATGCCTGCACCCATCGCCGCACGGGCGGCAGAGAAAGAGAGAAGGAAAATCAAGATGATGGATGTGGCTGATCTGCGTCGCGAATACACCAGGGGTGGACTGCACCGGGCCGATCTGCCGGCCGAGCCCCTCGCCCTGTTCGAGAAGTGGCTGGCCCAGGCGTGCGAGGCCAAACTGACCGATCCCACCGCCATGGTGGTGGGCACCGTGGATGCTGATGGTCAGCCCTGGCAGCGCACCGTGCTGCTCAAGCACTACGATGCCGACGGCATGGTGTTCTACACCAACATGGGCAGCCGCAAGGCGCATCAGCTGGAGGGCAACCCCCGTATCAGCCTGCTCTTCCCCTGGCACACCCTGGACAGACAGGTGCACGTGACCGGTCGGGTGGAGAAGATGAGCACCTTCGAGGTGATGAAGTATTTCCACAGCCGTCCCAAGGACAGCCAGATCGCCGCCTGGGTCTCCAAACAGTCGACCCGCATCTCGGCCCGTGGCGTGCTGGAGGCCAAGTTCCTCGAACTCAAGCAGAAGTTTGCCAATGGCGAAGTGCCGCTGCCGAGCTTCTGGGGTGGTTTCCGGGTGCGCATCGACACCGTCGAGTTCTGGCAGGGCGGGGAGCATCGTCTGCACGATCGCTTCTATTACACACGCGAGGGGGACGGCTGGCACATCGAGCGCCTGGCGCCCTGATGAACATCGCCCGGCTCAAGAATTTCACCGAGATAGTGAAGAACAACTTCAACATCTCGGCGACGGCGGAGAAGCTCTATACCTCCCAGCCGACCCTTAGCAAGCAGATGAAGATGCTGGAAGAGGAGCTGGGGCTGGCGCTGTTTACCCGCAAGGGCAAGAACCTGGCGGGCCTGACCCCCATGGGGGAGCAGGTGATGGAGCTGGCCAGGGGAGTGGTGGCCCAGGTGGAGCAAATTGGCCAGCTTTCCCTCGGGGATCAGCTGGCCACCAGCGGGGTGCTGCGCATCGCCACCACCCACACCATGGCCCGCTACAAGCTGCCGGCGGTCATCACCGAATTCTCCCGCCGCTACCCCGAGGTGAGCATCCAGCTGCATCAGGGAGCCCCTGCCCAACTGGCGCAGATGGCGCAAAACGGGGATGTGGAGATGGCCATCGCCACCGAGTCCATGCACCTGTTCGACGAGCTGGCGACCGTGCCCTGCTATCGCTGGGGGCGCAGCGTGGTGGTGCCCCACGGCCATCCGCTGCTGGACTGCCAGCCGCTGGCCATGGCGGATCTGGCCCGGTATCCCCTCATCACCTATGTGTTCGGTTTCACCGGCCGCTCCAAGATGGACAAGGCGTTCGGTCGCCATGGTCTCAGCCCCCGCATCGTGCTGACAGCCACCGACAGCGACATCATCAAGCACTATGTGCGCCTGGGGATGGGAGTCGGAGTGATCGCCACCTCGGCGTTCGACGAAGGGGACAGGGAGAGCCTGGTCTGCCTCAACATCGATCATCTGATCGCCTCGAGCGTGGCCCATGTGTGCCTGCGCAGGCACGCCCACCTGCGGGACTACATGTACGACTTCATCCACCTCTATGCCCCCCATGTGAGCCGGGAGACGGTGCAGCTGGCGCTGCTCAACCAGGGAACGCCCGCTCCGTCTGCGACTCTGCCCTGGCTCTGACGCCGAGACATAAAAAAGAGAGGCCGTTGGCCTCTCTTTGCATTGCTATCCCCTTGTACTGACCCCTCAGGCGGCTCGGGTCGCCAGATTGACGAAGATCTGGGCACCGATCAGCAGGCAGTCGTCGTCCAGGTAATAGGGGTTCGCGTGCAGGTAGTTGCAGATCCCCTTGGCCTGATTGCCGCTGCCGAGGAAGAACATGGCCCCCATGCGGCTTGGCGTGGCGTTGATCATGTAGCTGAAGTCCTCGCTGCCGGTCATGGGCTGGCCCTTTGCGTTGATCCCGTCGCTGGACAACACATCCGAGGCGGCTTGTTGCAGGCGCTCGCAGGCCTGGGGGTGGTTCTCCACCGCCGGGTAGCCGGCATGGACCATGGTGGTCTTGAAGCCGCGCAGCTCGCTCTGGGCGATGATGTCCCTGAAGCTGTTTTTCAGGATCTGGTCGGTTTCGGCATCCATGGCGCGGATGGTGCCACGGGCCTGCACATGATCGGCGATGGCGTTGGGAATGGTGCCGCCGTTGATCATGCCGCAACCAAAGACCGCCGGGCTGAACGGGCTGGTGCGCTTGGCGACGATGTAGTCCATGTCCTCGATGATCCGCACTGCCTCCCGGATGGCATCCAGCCCCTTGTGGGGGGTGGAGCCGTGGGCGGAGATGCCGTGCACATCGAGCGTCCAGGCTGACCCCCAGGAGGACATGACCCCCTGGTTGAACTTGATGGTGCCCGTCTCCATGGCGCCGTCGTTGTGCAGGGCATAGACCTCGTCCACCCCCTTCATGCAGCCAAGCTCCACCATCTTTTCGGCCCCGGGGACGCGCATGTCCTCTTCCGCCATCTGGAAGATGAAGCGGACGTTGTACCGCAGGCGATCGCGGTTGGCGGCCAGAAACCTGGCGGCGGTCAGAGCGATCGCCATGTGGGAGTCGTGGCCGCAGTTGTGGGCCATCCCCTCATGGGTGGATTTGAACGCCACCTCGCTCATGTCGTGCATCTCCAGGCCATCCATGTCGGCACGAAAGGCAATGGTGGGCAGGGTGGGGTCGACCGCCAGATCCCCGTGAAAACCGGTGAAACCGGGATACAGGGTGATCCTGTAGCCGAACTCTTCCATCAACCCACGGCAGTAGGCAGAGGTCTTGAACTCGGCCCCGGAGTATTCCGGGATGCGGTGCAGGTGGTGGCGCACTTCGTAGCTGAAGTCGCGCAGAGCCAACAGGTCAGGTTCGATATGGTAGTGGTTCATCAGATGATCCCTTGAATGGAGAAACCGAGCTGGGCAACCAGGGAGGCGCCAAAGAAGCAGCAGGTGGAGACGATCATGAAGATGAGGATCACCTTCCACGACATCTTCTTGAGCTCCTCCAGCTGACCGCCCACCGAGAGGCCGGCGAAGGCCAGGAGCGGCACGCAGCAGGAGAGGAAGGAGATCTTGGCCACGGCATCGATGAAGAGGCCGCGCACCGGGGTCTCGGGCAGGCAGATGAGAATGCCGATGATGGTGGCATAGGCAAAGGCCGGCAGGGAGGAGGGCAGGTAGCGCTTGGTCACCAGGGAGGCAAACACCACCAGGGACATGGCGATGAAGCTGTCCCCCATCTGCCACAGCGGCAGGCCCGAGGTCAGGGTCTGGGTGAACATGGCCAGCAGGATCGCCAGGAAGACGAAGCGCATATCCATCACGATGCTTTTCATGCTTTCTTTCCTTTGGCTGTCAGGGCATAGATTTTTTCAGCGAGCGGCAGACCCAGATAGGTGAGGGAGAGCGCTCCCAGGGCCGACGAGAGCAGGTTCGAGGCGGCGGCGATGCTGAGCACCTGCTGGGCCATCGCCTCGTCGAGGCCGTTGATGAGGGCACCGGAGGCGGCGCTCAGCATGGAGCCGGATCCCACGCCGGAACCGGCGGCCAGGGCCAGAGGATGCAGTCCGGTGAGGGGGGCGATGCTGCCGAGCACGCTGAACCAGAGGGTGCCGATGACGGAGCCGCACAGGTAGATGGCGAGCACGCCGATGTACTCCTGGGAGCCGGTGCCGAACTTGCCCTGGATCACCGCGACCGAGGGTTCACGGCTGATAGAGGAGCAGGCCCCGATGGCGCGGCGGCCAAAGCCGAACTTCACCGCCAGCGGAATGGCGATGAGGATGGGCAGGAGGTTGCCTATTTCCTGCAGGAAGAGCGGTACGCCGACGCTCAGGATCATCTTGAGGTTGGGGATGATCATCCCCGCATACTGGGTCCCGAGGATCAGCAGGCTGAAACCCACCATCTTGCCGCAGAAGCCCTCTTCTCGCTCGGTGAAGAGTCTCTTCCAGCCGGGAATGCGATCCTTGACGGGCTTGGCGGAGACGATCATGCCGATGATGACGGCAAAGAGCATGGGCAGGATGGGGATGATGGCGATGCCGAGTCTGATCTCCTGCTTCCCGATGAGGGATTGGGCCACGAAGATCAGCAGGGCGGTCGCCAGGGTACTGACTACTACCGTTTTGAGTGGGCTGGTTGGCTGCATAGTGTGTTCTCTTGTTATCCGTTGTCCTTCATGGGCGTCTTTGGTCACGCCATGATGGGGGCATGATAGGAAGCGAGGAGGGGAAGGAATGTGACCGCCATCAAGTCAGCCATATGGCATTTTTTCATGGGGTATGCCGTTTAACCATGGTAAACATATGGTTTAACAACTCATTGGCAGCGGCTTATGCTGCCTCAGACAGGAGTGTGGTGCCGCCCGGGCACCCGGTGCCTGATCCGGGGGGCGGATGTGGAGGAAGGAATGGATCTGTTGATCGAGGGTGCGCTCTGGCGCCCCTCCTGGCAAGCGGCGTTGCAGGCTTGGCAGCACCAGGGAAACCGCTGGTGGCTGCTGCTTGGCAAAGGGGAGGCGAGGGAGATGGCTCCCTGGTCGGTCAGCCCGCCAGATGGCATTCTCCGTGCCCGCGACCTGCTTGCCGCCTGGCTGGGTGAGGCCGCCTCCCCGCTGATGGCGACACAGCCGGACCGGCAGATCCTGATCGCTGCCTCCGGCTCCCTGCTGACCCTGGCCAGAGAGAGCGGCCTGCTCACCCTGGGGCCCGCGGGGGCGGATCATCGCCTCGGTGCCGATGACGACCTCGGGGTTGCCCTGCAACGCCTGCTTGCCCGCCGCCTGATGACCCCGGTGCTGCGCGAGCCTGGCGGGCAGGACGCGCTGGTGCTGCGCCCCCTGCTGCCCGGCGATGAGAGCGCCATCCTGCGTTATTGTTCGGATGCGGCGCTCGCCCGTTATACCCTCAACATCCCCCACCCCTATTCGCCGGAGGCGGCGCGGGACTGGCTTGCCCTGAGCGGGCGCAAGGCTGCTCTCGGGCTGGGATGCACCTGGGCCCTGACTCTGCCCCAGGGGCGTGAAGACGAGCCCGCTCCCCTGGTCGGCTCCCTCTCCCTGCACTGGCACGGGGAGCTGGCATGGTGGGTCGGCGTGCCCTGGCAGAACAGGGGGCTGGCCACCCGGGCCGCGAGCCTGGTCAGGGCGTTTGCCTTCGAGCAGTGGCACCTGCCTGCCCTCACCGCCCGCCACATGCCGGGCAACCTCGCCTCAGGCCGGGTGATGGAAAAGACTGGCATGCACCATGACGGGCGTCGGCCAGATCCGGCCGATGGCGCCCTCGAGCTCGATCACTGGCGGCTGGATCGCCCGGCGCGCCTGACGGATGCACGCAAAGAGGCGCTGGCCCCCTGGCTGGATGACGAGGAAGTGGTCGTGGCCATACTGCACGATGAGGGGGTGGCGCTCTTCATGGCGGGGGAGGCGACAGAGGGCGAGCAGACACTCAGCGGGCTGACGGTGCGGCGCTATCCCCTGGCCATGCTGGCGCCAGAGGCACCCGGGGTGCAGGCCCATGGTGGTGGCGCCCTGCTCAAGGAGTGCGGGGATCTGGGCCTCGCCTATCTGCGGCGATTGCGACAGCCTGACGACGGACGCTGATGGCTTGCGCAAGGGCGGTCATCGCGAAGCCTGGTGCGGGGTCTGTCAGGCGTTTTCCTGAGTCCGCCCTCCCATTTTCAGACAAAGGCAGTGAAGAGGCGCCCCACTTCTGTGGAATAATGGCCGCCCTGCTGTACGAGGAGTAACGCTGTATGTTGAGAACCGAGCGTCCCGGCGACATGCTGCCAGTCTATGAGCTGGTGAGTGCCGCCTTTGGTCGTCCCGACGAGGCCGAACTGGTCAACCGCCTGCGAGAATGTGGGGCCGCCGTGGTCACCATGGTCGAGGAGGAAGAGTACGAGTTCATGGGGCACCTGATGCTGAGCCCGATCACCATTGAGGGACAGGAAGGGCCCTGGCTGGGACTGGCACCCGTGGCCGTGCATCCCGACTGGCAGGGACAGGGCATTGGCTCGGATCTGGTGCGGGAAGGGCTGGACACGGCACTGGAGATGGACTGGAAGGCGGTGGTGGTGCTCGGGGATCCCGCCTACTACGCCCGTTTCGGCTTTCGGCCTGCCAGCGACTTCGGCCTGCACTGCATCTACGAGGTGCCGGCGGAGTGTTTCATGGCGATGGAGTTGCAACCCGGCGGGCTCGACGGGGTAAGGGGCGAGGTGCTCTATCACCCCCTGTTCGATGAAGAGCCGGTGGAGTGACCGCCTGCCCATCCATGAAAAAGGACCCTGAGCGGGTCCTTTTTCGTGCCATGCCCATCGCTTGAATGGACGTCACTGGGCCAGGGATTTCAGCTGCTGCTTGCCCGGCGGGTTGTTCCAGTCGATGGGGCCGTGGGTGAAACGGTACTGAAGCCTTGGCAGACTCAATTCCAGCCACTCCTCCCGGAAGTAGGCATAACCCTGGTCCCAGTCCGGATCCTGCGCCCAGCCGGTCTGCAGGAAGTGGAGCCGGGTGCCCTGGCCCTCCGGCACGAAGCGCAGGCTGACCTGGGTCTTCTGCTGACGAATGTGGGGAAACTGGGGAGGGAAATTCCAGCTGAAGCTGAGCAGATCATGGGGCATGACCGCCATCACCCGGCACCCTTCGCTGCCACGCTCGCCGAGGGGAGCATCGGGTCTGAAATAGATCTCGAACGGTCCGTTGGGTTCCGGGACCATGAGGCACTCCGGCGCCAGAAAACTGCGCAGCCCGCTCTCCGTGGTCCAGGCCCGCCAGACATCGTCAATGTGGGCGGGTACCAGAATACTGCCTTCAATTTGCTTGTTATCCATAAATCAGTGAACCTCAAACCAGTCATGGACGGGACCTCGGCAGTATAGCCCCTGAGGCGATAAAATAGGCAGCCCTGTGTCACACGGTTACGTATTCAAGAGGGTCCACATTGCCGATTTGACAGCACGGCGGGATCCATCGAGAGTGGGAAGCGACAAGCACGCAACGCAAGGATGGTGTCATGATCAGAATGATGACGGAAGCTGACGAGCCCATGCTGGCGCAGCTCTTCCTCAAGGGAAGGCGCCAGGCCTTCCATTGGGTTGATCCCGCCCTGTTCCGGCTCGAGGATTTTGCCGAGCAGACCCGGGGCGAGGAGATCTGGGTGGCGGAGAAAGGGGGCAGCCCGTGCGGATTCGTCTCAATCTGGGGGGCCGAGAGCTTCGTGCATCATCTCTACGTGGTGGCGGACTGGCATGGGCAGGGCATGGGGCGGGCCTTGCTTGCCGCCGGCTTGGCCGGATACCCCTCCCCGGCCTCCCTCAAGGTGGCCATGCGCAACACCACGGCGATGGCTTTCTATCATCGCCTGGGCTGGGAGAACACCGAAGAGACGGGTCATTGCGACATCACGGGGCCCTGGCGCAGGCTGGTGCTGACGCCCGATGACGCAGGGGAATAAGCCGCTGGCAGACTGCGGCAACCGCACCGCACATTGATCTCCAGCCCTGGCAGGGCATAAAAAAGCCACTTCGCGGGAAGTGGCTCTTCAACACATCCGGGGGAGGGCAGACCTTCCCCCGCTCAACCGATGATCACAGGGCCGCCACGGCCTCTCTTACCAGGGCGGCCAGCTCTTCCCACCTGCCCTCGTCGATGAGCTTGGCCGGCACCATCCAGGTGCCGCCGCAGGCGATCACGGCATTCAGCCCCAGATACTCCTTCAGATTGGCCGGCGTCACGCCGCCGGTGGGCATGAAGCGCACCGGATAGACGGCGCCCAGGGCCTTGAGCATGGCGGTGCCGCCAGACTGCTCGGCCGGGAAGAACTTGAGGTGGCGAAGCCCCATCTCCATGGCCTGCTCCACCAGGCTGGGGTTGTTGACCCCGGGGATGATGGTGACGTCCTTGTCCAGACAGTACTGCACCGTGGTCGGGTTGAAGCCGGGGCTGACGATGAAGTCGGCGCCCGCCGCCGTGGTGTCGATCACCTGTTCGGCGGACAACCGCAGGGCGGCGATTTCGATCCGCTGCGCTGCCGTGACCACCAGGCAAGGCTCAGAGCCGCGCTTGACGACGATCTCGCCCACCCCGAAGCCCTGGCTCCCTGGCTGCATTGCGAGCGCAACCCCTACTGGCGCAAGCTCCACGAGCATATCGACGACAAGGCCATCTCCAGCTGGTGCGACGATCACGACCAGATCCTCAAGGCCCTGATGCGCAAGGATCCGCAGGCGGCCAAGCTGGCCATGTGGCAGCACCTAGAGAACACCAAGCAGATGCGCTTCCAGGCCACCATCTTCGATGACGAAATGGAGGATGACCGCTACCTCTTCTCCGAAAATCCCGTCGTTCATCTGACCCAGCCTTCCACAGCCAACGGCTAGTGGAAGGTTCTCGGGGGCGAACCCTCGAGGTTGTTTCAACCCCATGGAGGCGCTGGGCTGATGGCGTGGCCCACAGCTCCCGGGCAAATTGCTGCTCCACTCGCCGGTTTTTGCTGGCGACGCCACCTGGAGCTGGCCCATGCCAAATGCAGCCACCCCCCGCAGAGCCTTTGGCCCTTGGTCTGGAGATGCACAGCACTCGCGGGGCGGATACAGCCTCTGAAGGTGAGTAAAAGGATACAAAAAGGGCCACTTCTTGCGAAGTGGCCCTTTCCAAACGTTTGGTGGAGCTGGGGGGATTTGAACCCCCGTCCAAAATTACTACATCCTCGGTACTACATGCTTAGTCACTCTTTACATTCGCCAACACGCTGCGGAGAGACACGCCACGCATTGACTAGCTCGATTGGTTTTAATGCTTCCGCCCCGAGCAGGACTTCCACACGATCCTGTGAAGGATGACCTTCCATTTCCCTAGGACACAGGCAAGCTAGGGGAGAAGGGCTCAGCGCAGGTTATTAAGCTGCGAGTGCGTAGTTTTCGTCGTTTGCGACTATTTTTTTGCGGTTTATTAACGAGGCCTACCGCACCTCGGCATGCACCTTGGGTTTCGTGAATCTTGTCGAATCCAGAATCAGCCCCAAGTTGTCAAAAGGGATTGTACGCAAAAATCCTGTCATGGCAAGGCGTTGATGGCAATCGACCGGCCTTGGCCGGTCGATTGCTGGTTTATTGGTCGCCGCATGGGGGCCGGCGGCGCACAATCAACCGCGGTGCTTGTTCTTCATGATGCGGGCCTTCTCACGGTCCCATTCCCGTGCCTTGGTGTCTTCCCGCTTGTCGTGCTCTTTCTTGCCTTTCACCAGGCCGATCTCGACCTTGACCCAGCACGCTTTCCAGTAGAGGGCCAGCGGCACTATGGTGTAGCCCTGACGAGCGGTCAGGCTCTCGAGCTTGTCGAGTTCACGGCGACTGAGCAGCAATTTGCGGGTGCGGGTCGGATCGCATACCACGTGGCTGGAGGCGGCGTTCAGCGGCAGGAAGCTGGAGCCGAACAGGAAGGCTTCCCCCTGCATGAAGATGACATAGGCTTCGCTGATGTTGGCCTTGCCCGCCCGCAGGGACTTCACTTCCCACCCTTGCAGGGACAGGCCGGCTTCCAAGCGCTCTTCGATGAAGTACTCGTGACGGGCGGTTCTGTTGAGTGCAATGGTGCTGGACCCGGCTTTGTTTTTACTGTTCTTTTTGCTCATGACGGGGGCCTTAGGCAATGTTTAGGAAGGCGCATTATACGTGGGTGGCGGCGGCTGTAAAACGCACAGCGCTCCGAGTGGCGGCTTTGTGAGCAGTTTGATGACGATTTTGAGGGAAGGGCGGTGCGAGAGCGGACCACACTGGCCGGAAAGTGTGCGATTGCCCTGCTTGGTGACCCGCGAACAGTTTCGGCGGTGATTTTGGCTGACAAGGTGATAAAATCGGGCCGATTGGATGAGGAAAACCCATGCCCCGTATTACTCGCAGTGCCCTGGTGATGTTCAGCGCGGAACAGATGTTCCGGCTGGTCAATGATGTTGATGCCTATCCTGAGTTCCTGCCCGGCTGTGTCGGCAGCCGTGTTCATGAGTCGGGTGAAGACTACATGATGGCCTCGGTCGATGTGGCCAAGGCGGGTATCGCCAAGACCTTTACCACGCGCAACCAGCTCGATGCCAATCGCACCATCAAGATGGAGCTGGTGGAGGGGCCTTTCAGCAAGCTGGCGGGTTGGTGGACCTTCACGCCCCTGGACGTGGATGCCTGCAAGGTGGAGTTCGATCTCGACTTCGAGTTCACCTCCAAGCTCATTGAGCTGGCCTTTGGCCAGATCTTCCGCGAGCTGGTGAGCTCCATGGTGCTTGCCTTCTCCAATCGTGCCAAGGTGGTTTACGGTGTCTGAGCTCCTCAATATCGAAGTGGCCTATGCCCTGCCCGAGCGGCAGACGGTGCTGTGCATCCGGGTCGCGCCCGAGACCAGCGTGCTGGCGGCCATCGAACAGTCCGGCATCCTGCAAAAGCACCCGGAGATCGACCTGTCGGTCAACAAGTTCGGTATCTACAGCCGTCCGGTGAAGGGCACAGAGTCGGTGCAGGAGGGGGATCGCATCGAGATCTACCGCCCTCTCATCGCCGACCCCAAGGAGATGCGCAAGAAGCGGGCGGAAAAAGCCAAGGAAGAGGGGCGTGCCGATGTGGTCACCGGCGGGCGGCCCGATGTGCACCGCAAGCGAGACGATGCCGGCACCTGACGGGTGATGGGTTGTGACAAGGGGCGCCGTGGCGCCCCTTTGTGATCGTCTCGCCCGGCACGGGGCATCACAGGGTGAGCAGGCGCTCGTTTTCCACCGTCTCTATCCCGCTCTCCTGGATGGCAAGGCGCACCATGGCGTGCGCCACCTGACTGGCCTCGATGGCACGCCAGCGGCGCAGCGACCCGCGCAGCAGGGGCTTGACCAGCGGATAGATGGCCTGGATGATCTGCTCCGAACGGCGCGCAGGTTCGCGATGGCCGAGCAGCATGGCCGGGCGCAGGATGACGAGCCGCTGCCACTCCTGGGCCAGCAGGGCCTGCTCCATCTCGCCCTTGGTGCGGGGATAGAGGGCAGGGGAACCCGGGTTGGCGCCCAGACTGGAGACCACCAGCAGACGGCGGCAGCCGTGGCGACGGGCGAGCGCGGCAAAGGCCAGCACATAGTCGAGATCGACCCGGCGAAATGCCTCGGCCGAGCCGGCATCCTTGCGGGTGGTGCCAAGGCAGCAGAAGGCAATGTCCACAGGGGAGGGCAGCGTCAATCTATCCAGCGCGTCGAACGAGGTGGGCAGCCAGGTGCGTCCCGGAGCGGGGTCGCCCGTTTTGCGGCAGAGCAGGAGGAGGTCGTGCTCCGTCCCCAGCTCGCGCAGCAAGGCTTTGCCAATCAGACCGGTGGCGCCGGCAATCAGGAATCGACTCATGATGATCTCCTCGGGGCAATGAGGCATCCAGAGTGTGGCCCGGCGACATCACCGGGGCCAGAGAGAACAAAACCGGCAGAAGCCGGTTTTGTGATGTCATCTAGAGCGGTGTGGTGAAGGCGGCAGGGAGAGGGAAATCACCGGTCACGGTGGCCAGTCTGTCACCCACGAAGTTGAGGGTCAGCTCCTTGCGCTCCTTGTCGCCCCGACCGGGCTGGAACTCATAGAGGTAGTACCAGGTGTTGGGGTCAAAGCTGTCGCGCAACATGGGAGAACCCAGCACGAACTCGACCTGTTCGCGGGTCATGCCCTGGCGCAGCTTGTCGACCTGCTTTTGTTCCACATAGTTGCCCTGGGGAATATCGATGCGATAGACCAGGCTGCAACCGGACAGGGTGAGGGCGGTCAGGGCCGCGGCAATCAGGTGTTTCATCCGCATATCGGGTTCAGATCATCCATACAGTCTTTTTAGCTCGGCAAATCATACCCACTCCCCGTGCGGAAGTAAAAAGCCATTGATCCATCAGCCAATAAAAAGGGCCGCGTGGCGGCCCTGGCAGATCTTGCCCCCCTTACATGGCTGCGCGGAAGATGGCGACGATCTCCGCGTGAGTCGCCTGCCTGGGGTTGGTGAGACCGCAGGCATCCTTGAGCGCATTGTTGGCCAGCACGTCGAGGTCGTCGGCCCTGACCCCGAGCTGCTCCAGACCGGCGGGGATCTTGACGTCGCGAGCCAGTTGCCGGATGGCGTCAATGGCTGCCGCCGCACCCTGCTCATCGCTCATGGCGCTTACATCCACCCCCATATGACGGGCCACATCCTTGAGCCGACCGGCGCACACCCGGGCGTTGTAGGCCTGGACATGGGGCAGCAGCACCGCATTGCACACCCCGTGGGGCAGGTCGTAGAAGCCCCCGAGCTGGTGAGCCATGGCGTGCACATAGCCCAGGCTTGCGTTGTTGAAGGCCATGCCGGCCAGGAACTGGGCATAGGCCATCTGCTCGCGGGCATGGAGATCCTCCCCCTGATGCACGGCGGTGCGAAGGTGTTCGGCAATCAGTGCGATGGCCATCACGGCGCTGGCATCGGTGACCGGGGTGGCGGCGGTGGAGACATAGGCCTCGATGGCGTGGGTCAGGGCATCCATGCCGGTGGCGGCGGTGAGGCCGGCGGGCTTGGCCAGCATCAGTTCCGGGTCGTTGACCGACATCAGCGGCGTGACGTGCTTGTCGATGATGGCCATTTTCACCTGACGGGATTCGTCGGTAATGATGCAAAAACGGGTCATCTCGGAGGCGGTGCCGGCGGTGGTATTGATGGCGATGAGCGGCAACTGCGGCTTGGCGGAGCGATCCACCCCCTCGTAATCCTTGATGCTGCCCCCATTGGCGGCTACCAGGGCGATGCCCTTGGCGCAGTCGTGGGGTGAGCCGCCGCCGAGCGAAATGACGCAGTCGCAGCCGTGGGCCCGGATTATCGCAAGACCCGCCTCGACATTGGCCACGGTGGGATTGGGTCTGGTCTCATCGAACACCACGGCATCGATGCCGTGCTCGGCCAGGAGGGCGGCAAGCCGGCCCACCACGCCAATTTGGCCCAGGATCTTGTCGGTGACGATGAGCGCCTTGCGATAGCCATGTCCCTGGATATCCGTTGCCGCTTCCTGCAGGCAGCCCGCCCCCATCAGGTTGATTGCGGGAATGTAGAACTTGAATGTCGCCATGATGGACTCCGTATGATTAGCCATTAAGTGGTATGCGGGCGCCAACATAACAGCGTCGGAGGGGATGAGAAGGGGTCAATGGTATCTCGTTTGCAACTTTGTGGACTCGATCGCGCTCTTTAAATGGACGGTCGCTCAAGGCTTGACAAGGGATGGTAGTGCAAAAGGAACGTAAAAACGTTTTTCAAGAAATTCATCATCTTAGCAAACGTTTCGCGCTATTTTTGTCAGCTTTGAAGCGCAGAAGTGTGAGGCGCATCAAGGAATTGGAAAGCGCTTTCGACCATAGTTGGCGCCTCCCCGGATGAGGGGACACCGGCTTGAAAGTACCGTAAAGAATCACCTTAACTGCACTCGGCTGCCATGCGGCGGGGCGCAACCAGGAGTCCACTATGTCTGATGTATTTCACTTGGGTTTGAAAAAAGCGGATCTGCAAGGCGCCACCCTGGCGATCGTCCCCGGTGACCCCGAGCGCGTGAAGCGCATCGCAGAGCTGTTGGACAACCCGGTGCACCTGGCCAGCCATCGTGAATTCACCACCTGGCGCGGCGAGATGGACGGCAAGGCCGTGATCATCTGCTCCACCGGTATTGGTGGCCCGTCCACCTCCATCGCGGTGGAAGAGCTGGCCCAGCTGGGTATCCGTACCTTCCTGCGCATCGGCACCACCGGCGCCATCCAGCCGCACCTGAACGTGGGCGACGTGATCGTCACCACCGGCTCCGTGCGCCTCGACGGTGCCAGCCTGCACTTCGCGCCGATGGAGTTCCCGGCAGTGGCCGACTTTGACTGCACCACCGCCCTGGTGAACACCGCCAAGGAGCTGGGCTCCAAGCTGCATGTGGGCGTCACTGCTTCTTCTGACACCTTCTACCCGGGTCAGGAGCGTTACGACACCGTATCCGGTCGCGTGGTACAACGTTTCCAGGGTTCCATGAAAGAGTGGCAAGCCATGGGCGTGCTGAACTACGAGATGGAGTCCGCGACCCTGCTGACCATGTGTACCAGCCAGGGCCTGCGTGCGGGCATGGTGGCCGGTGTCATCGTGAACCGTACCCAGCAGGAAATCCCGAACGCCGAAACCATGGCGAAAACCGAATCTGATGCCATCAAGATCGTGCTGGGCGCCGCCCGCAAGCTGATCTGATAGCACCACACCGAGTGGGGGGTGGGGGCCGTTGCGAAAGCGCGGCCCCTATCTTTATCCGCCGTTTGCCTCTTTTGCCTTCCTGGCCCTGCTTTCCCCCTTCTTCGTTACCCCTGTTGCCCCGTCATGGCCGCCAGTGCCTGCGCAAAGGGTGCCTCACAGCGGATCTGTACCGCTTCGCCGCTCACCGGGTGCACAAAACCGAGTTCACTGGCGTGCAGCATCAGTCTGGGGGCTCGTTCGCAGCCGGGCGGGAGCTGGCCGCCATAGAGATCGCATCCCAGGATGGGGTGGCCCAGCCACTGGCTGTGGATGCGCAGCTGGTGGGTGCGCCCGGTTTCCGGTACCAGCCTGACCCGGGTCAATGGCACCGGCTGGCCTGCCCCCTCCAGGGTGAGCCGCTCCATCACCCGATAGCGTGAGCGGGCGGGTTTGCCGCTGGCGGCGCAGATGCTCATCAGCGGGAACAGCGCCGGATCCTTGGCGATGGATGCGTCGATAACGCCCTCATCCGCCGCCAGATGGCCGCAGAGCAGTGCCTCGTAAGCCTTGCTCACGGTGCGCTGGCTGAACTGGTGGCAGAGCAGGGCGTTGATGCTCTTGTTTCTGGCCACCACCATGACGCCCGAGGTGCCAAAGTCGAGGCGGTGCACCAGGGTGCAGCCGGGGTAATTCTGTACCAGCCGGTAATGGACCGAATCGAGGTTCTGCGGGTTCTTGCCCGAGAGGCTCAGCAGGCCGCTCGGCTTGTTGATGAGCAGCAGATGCGCATCCTCAAACAGGATCTCGATGGCGGCGGCGCAGGGCGGGGCGATGAAGGTGTCGACGATGACGGACATGGGGCAGCCGGACGATGAAGGGGGGAGGGATCATACCCGAACGATGGCGGCGCGGCGAATCTGGATGTCCGCTCCCAAGGCCTGTCGCCAAGTACTTGATCTCGTTGGTTGAGGCGTTTTGTGACTCCCTCCTGAGTTCATCTGGCCATCTCTTGCTAAGGTATGGCTCCCTGTCATGTTGTAAGGAGTCTGTCCATGGCGTTGCCCGTTATTCTCGATTGCGATCCTGGCCACGATGATGCCATCGCCCTCATTCTGGCGCTGGCGAGCCCCGAGCTGAAGGTGCTGGCGGTCACCACCAGCGCGGGCAACCAGACCCCGGACAAGACCCTCAACAATGCCCTGCGCATCCTGACCCTGCTCGGCCGCGACGACATCCCGGTGGCGGCGGGGGCTGCCAAGCCCCTGGCCCGTGAGCTTATCATTGCCGACAACGTCCACGGCGAATCGGGGCTGGACGGCCCAGAGCTGCCGGATCCCGCCTTTGCTCCCCGGGCTATGAGCGCCCTTGAACTGATGGCAAGGTGTCTGCGCGAGAGCCCGGAGCCGGTCACCCTGGTGCCGACCGGGCCGCTCACCAACATTGCCCTCTTGCTGGCGGCCCACCCCGATCTCAAGCAAAAGATCGCCCGCATCGTGCTGATGGGGGGCGCCGCCGGTGCGGGCAACTGGACCCCCGCGGCGGAATTCAATATTTATGTGGATCCCGAAGCGGCCGATATGGTCTTCAAGTCGGGGCTGCCCATCACCATGTGCGGGCTGGACGTAACTCACGAGGCCCAGGTGATGGACGAAGATATCGAGCGGGTACGCGCCATTCCCAACCCGGTGGCGCAGTGCGTGGCACAGCTGCTCGACTTTTTCATGATCTATCATCGGGATCCCAAGTGGGGATTTGCTGGCGCGCCGCTCCATGACCCCTGTACCATCGCCTGGCTGCTGGCGCCCTCCCTGTTTCACGGGGTGGAGTGCCGGGTCGATATCGAAACCGGCGGAACCCATACCCTGGGCATGACGGTGGTGGATCGCTACGACCTGACCGGCAAACCGGCCAATGCCCTGGTGCTGCTGGGGCTCGACAGGGTCGGTTTCATCGAGTTGCTGGTGCAGCGACTGCGCTCATTTGGTTGACATCCTGGACATCGGATAAGGGGTTGGGAATGTGGAAAGGGACGTTGGCGCTGCTGACATGCATGCAACTGACGGGTTGCGCGACCCCGTTCGAGAAGATGTGGCAGGGGCTGGCGACCTGCGAGCTGGACACCCTTCATCTCGACATCGAGACCGGGCGCCCGGCCAATCCGCAGCTCGCCATGTATACCCCTGACAAGGTGAGCGAGGGCTTTGCCTGGTACAAGGTCCATCAGGAGTTGCACGGCCTGCCCATCGTCGGTTTCCTGGTGCCGGCCTCCACCTTCGAGGTACATGCCCTCTTCGTGGATACCCCCATCGCCAATGCCCGCAGGCTGACACACAACGCCTATGGCAGCGAATTTTCCGACGAGAGGCTGCATGACGAGGGGATGGCCCCTCTGCTGCTGCGCGACCCCAACAATCCCAAGCGCTCCATCATCGACTGCACCCGCGGCGAGTCTGACGGGGAGCTTGAGGATTCGGCCATGCCCGAGTAGGGCTGCCTGTCACGCTATCGGCCTGAAATAGAGGGGCCAGCCTTGCCGGCTGGCCCCTCTATTTTTATGAAGGCAATCAGTCAACAAAGCCTACATGGTTGCTTCTCGTAAGGTTATTTCCTTCCCTTGACTAGGTGGTAACCAATAAAGCAAAGAAATAGTCCCACTCCTGACCACAGGCCGAAGGCAAACAGTTTGGCAACTGCTTGGCCAAATGCTTCGGATGCTAACAAGATGATCCCGCACATAGCACGACATGTATCGCTGCCATTAGGTAGAGGTTGATGTCCGCTGAGAATGCTCGTGCCGTAGATCATGGCAAACACACCAGACAAGATCAGAACCATTCCCATTGGTTTGACACTTAGCCTATGGTCAGGGCTTAAGCGGTTTTCCGTGTGCTCTTTTAGTACCAGCGTCAGAGCAAGGAGAAGTGCCACAAAGCCAAGTAAAACGACAATGGCCGTGAAGTCTGGTGCTGGCCCAGCAAAGAGAGCAGCAAGCATGACACTCCCGGTGGCAAGAATCACGAGTTGCAAAATGATGCGTATAGCCTTCATTAGTGCCACCTGATGTGGGCCGGAAGGGGCCTTGTTTGTCTATGCATAGCCGCTCTCATGAAGGATCAGGGGTAGCTCAGCGTCTCCTTGATAAGAGGCAGCTGGGCCTTGATCCACGCCGGATTGATGGGGCCCCAGTCGTTGATGCGGTAGTGCCCCTGCAGATGGCGAGCCCCCTCGGTCTGCTCGAAGGCGCACTGGATGTCGAGCTCAGCCAGGGCGCTGAGGGTGTCCTGGGCGGTGCGGCGCGGCATGCCGGTCGCCTCCATGATGGCGGGCACGGTGTCCGTGCCCTGACTGATGAGGTGAGCCACGTAGAGCCGGCGATAGAAGCTGGTGCGGGTCTTGCTCGGCTCGCTCATATCTCGTCCTCGAGGCGATCGAAGTAGCGCCAGGTGGCGATGGCCGCCTTGCCCATCACCAGGGCCCAGACACCGAACCAGAACCAGCGGAAGAAGCTCCAGGTGGAGGCATCGGGCTCGGTGCTCGCGATCTTGGTGACGTTGGGGAACATGGAGAACATGTTCACGCGCCAGCCGTAGGAGGTAATGATGGCCAGGCGTTTTTCGAACTCCATGGACTTGGCCTTGGCCTGGACGTCGGCGGCGTTGAATTTGAAGTAGAAGGGCCAGCCCCATTCGGTGTCTTCATTGCGAAACACCCGGATCTTCTCGCCGGGGCGCTCGGTGTAGATGTAATAGACGTCGGTGGTGGGGCCGTCAGCCGGGTTCTTCTGGCTGATGGGGCCATCCTTGTCGGTGCGCTTCACCTCCACCCCGGTGATGGTGGCGATGGTGTGCTCCGGCAGATAGAAATCGAGCCAGAGTGCGGAGAGCAGGGCGATGAGGCCGAGCGTGATAAAAGCGGGTTTCTTGAACTTCAGGCTCATGATGATCTCTCGATGAGGGGGAGTGACGTGCCTCTACCATACCCACATTTGCGAAGGCAGCCCAGCCCCCAATGACACCTTGATGGCAAAAACCCGTTTTAAACAGGAGGCGTGAAGGGGGAGGGGCAAGTGCGGGGCCAGCGCCGGGCCCCGCGGTATCGAAGAGACCCTCTCGGGATCAGAGCTGGAACTGGGCGAGCTGCCTGCGCTGCTGCTCGGCGAGCTGTGACAGTTCGTGACTGGCGGCGGCACTCTGGCTGATGCCGGCAGCGTTCTGGTTCACGATCTCGTGGATGTTGGTGAGGTTGCGGCTGATGTCGGCGGTGACGCAGGATTGTTGTTCTGCCGCGGTCGCCACCTGGGCGTTGGCACCGTTGATCTGGTTGACCGCGTCCGTGATGCCCCCCAGCAAGGCCTGTACCTCGGCGGAGAGCTGCTGGTTGTGGCCGAGGATCTCCAGGGTCTGCTGCACGCCACTGTTGGCGGAGAGGGACTGGCTCTGCAACTGTTCGATGATGGCCTGGATCTCCTTGGTGGAGTCCTGGGTACGGGCGGCCAGCAGGCGCACTTCGTCGGCCACCACCGCAAAGCCGCGGCCGCTTTCACCGGCGCGGGCCGCCTCGATGGCGGCGTTGAGGGCCAGCAGGTTGGTCTGCTCCGAAATGCTCTGAATGACTTCGATCACCTTGCCGATCTGCTCGGACTGGGACTTGAGCCTGGCCACCACAGTCGCGGCGTTCTCCAGACTGCCCGCCATGCGGCCGTTGGCCTCGATGCTTTCGGCAAACAGGGCCAGCCCCTGCTCGACCCGACTGTTGGCATCCCGGGCCAGCTCGTCGGCCAGGGCGGCGTTGTGGTTGACGTTGTCGGCGGTGCTGGCCAGCTCGGTGACGGCGGAGGCCACCTGTTCGGTCTCACCGCGCTGCTGCTGGGCGTTGACCTCTGCCTGGGTCATCACAGCGGCAAGCTCGGTGGCGGCGGAGGCCACATTGCCGCTGATGCCGGTCAGGGTCTGGATTGTGTTGGCAAGCTGGCTCAGGGTCCGGTTGATATCCCTGGCGAGCTGGCCCAGCTCGTTGTTGCCTTCGGCATTGGCACGCACGTTGAAGCGGCCGAGGGCGACGGCGTGCATCACCTCCTGCAACTGGCCTATGGGCTGCACGATGCGCCCGGAGATCCACCAGCCACCCAGCAGGGCCGCGATCAGGGTGCCCCCCATCAGCAGCAGGGTGCGCAGCAGGGTCGCGCGGTAGTGGGCCTGCTCCTCGGCAATCTCAGTCTGGGTCAGCTGATTGATGTGGACGGACATGGCATCGATCTGCTTGATGAGCGTCTCCCCCAGATCGCGAAAGTGCAGGCGGGCCTGCTCATAGGCGGCGGGATCGCCACTGCCTTGGTACTTGGCGGTCAGCAGGGGCAGCATGCTGCTGCGGGTATGGCCGAGGTAGGCCTGCAGGGCGGCCGCGACCTGACGGTTGTCCTGCTCGGCTCCGGTGACAACCAGTCTGGTCAGGATGGCGCCAATCTCCTGTTCGGCGGCGGAGAGCTGGGCCGGCAACTGGGCGAAGAGGGCCTCATCGTACAGGCCGTAGATGGCGTTGGTGCGCAGCCGGTAGGTGGCGTGGATCAGGGCCGCGATGTCGTCCTTGTGGCGGGTGACGCTGGCGGTGGTTTCATTCATGTCCTGAATGGCACCGTCGATTTCCTGTTTGCTGATCACGGCCATCAGCAGCATCAACAGGCTGGCGAGCAGGAGAGGGATAAGCACTTGAAGACGAATGGACAGATTATTCAATGACATGAAAGATCCTAACCCGAAAGAGGAGTGAGGCGGCATCTTACACAGGCGCGACAATCCTTGTCACAGGGTTTTTAATGCTGAATTCTTGCTGAATGAAAAGGTTTTTCTTGTGTTAAAAGAGTGTGATAGGCAAGATCGTCTGCTTGTTACCCTGGAGGTGTAGTGTGTCCGACTGGATTGATCCCGCCATCTTGGCGCTCTTTATTCCCACGTTCTTTTTTGTCTCAGTAACCCCCGGTATGTGCATGACCCTGGCGATGACCCTGGGCATGAGTCTGGGGGTGCGCCGTACCCTGCACATGATGTGGGGGGAGCTTGTCGGCGTCGGCCTGGTCTCCGTGTTGTCGGTAGTCGGGGTGGCGGCAGTCATGCTCAACTACCCGGCCCTGTTCTCTGCATTCAAATATGTAGGTGGCGCCTACCTGGTCTGGCTTGGCATCCAGATGTGGCAGGCCAAGGGCAAGATGGCCATCCCGGCGGATCTCTCGGCGGGCCAGCAGACCAGCCCCATGGGACTGGCCGTGCAGGGTTTCGTGACCGCCATCGCCAACCCCAAGGGGTGGGCCTTCATGGTCTCCCTGCTGCCCCCCTTCATCAATGCGGCCAAGCCGATGGCACCCCAGATAGGTGCCCTGGTCGCGCTCATCCTAGTCATCGAGTTCTCCTGCCTGATGCTCTATGCCAGCGGTGGCCGCACCTTGCGCCATTTCCTCGCCAAGAGCGGCAATGTCACTCTGATGAACCGGATCGCGGGCTCTCTCATGCTGTTTGTCGGGGTCTGGCTGGCCTTCGGTTAAACACCCGCTCAATCTGCCGCCCTATGTGACGCCATGGGGCACCTGAAGAGAGATCATGCAAAAAGGCCACCTCCCTGCCCGGGAGGTGGCCTTTTACATGGGCCCGTTTTTTCATGACCCCACTTTTCATGGACTCATGGGGTCAGTCGGTCAGGCAGTCCGGATCGAACACGTATTCCCCGGCCAGCCAGCGCAGGATCTCGTTCACGCAGGCCTGATCCTGGAACGGCAGGTAGCGGCTCTTGAGATGGATGACCTGCTCGGGGGTGAGCTGGGCCAGACCGATGTCCTGGAAGAGCGGCAGGTCTGCCTGGATCATGGCGGAGATCTGCGGCCCGCAGGTGGCGTTGAGGGAGGCGTGCAGCGCCTTGTCAGGATCGTACTGCTTGCCGAGCTTGTAGCTCATGGGCAGGGTGGCGAGCGGCAGGGCCGAGAGGGCCGCCTGCTTCATGGGATTGACCGCATGGCCGCTCACGAGATCCGCCAGCTCTGCCGGACGGTTTTCGAAGGCGCGCAGGTGCAGGAAGCTGCTCGCCTTGCTGCCGTCGTTGACCGGATAGTTGTCCCACAGGAAGGGCTTGCGATGGAGCCAGTCGGCGGCCTGTTTGAGGTGGGCAGCCGGATACTCGGTGGAGCAGACTTTGGGGCCGGTCCAGAAGACATCGATGCGCCTGTCGAGCCCCTGACCCAGATCCTGCAGATAGTGGGGGGGCATGGCACCGAACACCTTCTCCAGCACCGGATCCGTGCTGTAGTAGCTGGGGCAGAACAGCAGGCGGCCTGCGTCGGTGTGGGCCGCGATGTCGTGGGCGATGGTGAGCTGCCAGTGGGCGAGATCCGGGGTGTCCCCCTTCATGTCGTCAAACAGGATCGCCAGGATATCGGGCTTGAGCGCCTCCTCGATGAGCCTCACCTTCTCCAGCAGGGCGGGTCGCTGGCGGGCATAGTCGTGATGGGCTCCCATGGGGCTCAGGCCCACCCCGAAGGCCAGACCGTTCTCCCGGCACTGGCGGGCGAGCTGGCACAGGGCTTCAAGCTGCTCGGCGGGCCAGGGGGTGGCCCAGTGCTTGCGCAGGTAGCCGTCTTCCTTGGGGGCGTAGAGGTAGAAGCCATAGCCGTGGCGGGGCAGCCACTGGGCGTAGCGGGCACGGGCTTCCCAGCTCCAGCCCTTGCCAAAGAAACCCTCGATGAGGCCCAGCTTGGGCGAGGGAGGATACAGACCGGACAACAGGGTTTGATAAGGCATGGTTCACTCCCTTCTCACACAAATGCGGGCTACGATGGCCGGCGCCTAGACGGGGTCTTCTTCCAGGAAGCGCACCCCTATCTTGCGGGGTTCACCCTCTTCCATTTCCGCCACCGTCCAGAGCAGTCCCTGCCAGGCGACATGGTCACCGACCACCAGATTATCGCCCAACTGATGGGCAATAAAATCGCCGAGGCTCTGATCCGCCACCTCGCTCACATCCAGCCCGTAGAGCGGGGCGAGATCCACCAGCCTGGCGTTGGCCTCCAGCAGGAAGTCACCGAAGAAGCGCGGGCCCAGATCCTGCTCCGGCGCCTGGCTGAAGAGCTGACCGAGGGCGGGCAGGTCGTGCTCGTGGCCGATGACGCACAGGATGTCATCGGATTGCAGGCAGGTACTGCCCGAGGGGTGGAGCAGCTCCTGGCCGCGGAACAGGGCGCAGATGCGGGTGCCCTGGGGCATGCGCAGCTCCCGCAAGGGGGAGCCGATGCACCATTTCTCGGCGCTCAGGCGATAGACGAAGGTCTCCCACTGGCTGTCGAGATCGATTTCCAGCCCAGAGCGGTTGATGGGAGAGGGCGGTGCGGGCACCTCCACTCGCGCCAGCTTTGATGCCAGCGGCAGCGAGCTGCCCTGCAGGATGAGCGAAACCAGCACCACGAAGAAGGCGACATTGAAGTAGAGCTGGGCATTGGGCAGCCCCGCCATCATGGGGAAGACCGCCAGGATGATGGGCACGGCGCCGCGCAGCCCCACCCAGGAGATGAACCAGCGCTCGCGCGGCGCGAAGTTCTTGAACGGTAGCAGTCCAATCCAGACCGACACCGGACGGGCAAACAGGATCATCCACATGGCCAGGGCCAGCGCCGGCAGGGCGATAGGCAGCAACTTGTGGGGAGAGGCGAGCAGCCCCAGCACCAGAAACATGCCGATCTGGCTGAGCCAGGTCAGGCCGTCCAGCACGGAGAGGGTGGTGCTGCGGCTGCGCAGGGAGAGGTTGCCGAGCAGCAGGCCGGTGAGGTAGATGGCGAGGATGCCGCTGCCCCCCACCGCCGTGGTGAGGGCGAAGATGAGCAGGCCGCCGCTCACCGTGAGCAGGGGGTAGAGACCGGGGGCGAGGCGAGCGGTGTTGATGAGTTTCCACAGCAGCCAGCCCCCGGCAAGGCCGATGCCAGCGCCCAGCCCGAACTGCTTGACGAGTTGCAGCAGCAGGAAGCCGGCATCCAGCCCCTGCTGGGCGGTGGCCAGCACCTCGATCAGGGTGACGGTGAGAAAGACCGCCATGGGATCGTTGCTGCCCGATTCTATCTCCAGGGTGGCGCTGACCCGCTCGTTGAGGCTGCGCCCGCCGAGCAGGGAGAAGACCGCCGCCGCATCGGTGGAGCCGACGATGGCACCGATGAGCATCCCCTGCATCAGGTTGAGGTCGAACAGCCAGGCGGCGGCGAGGCCCGTGAGGCCGGTGGTGATGGCCACCCCGACCGTGGCCAGCGAGAGCGCGGGCCAGAGCGCGACCCGAAAGGAGGAGACCCGGGTGCGCATGCCGCCGTCCAGCAGAATGATGGCCAGTGCCAGGTTGCCCACCAGGTAGGCGACCGAGTAGTCGGCGAAGTGGATGCCGCCGGGACCATCCTCACCCGCCAGCATGCCGACGGCGAGGAAGATGACCAGAATGGGGATGCCGACTCTGGAGGAGAGTGCGCTCAACAGGACACTGGCACCCACCAACAGGGCACCGATGAAGAAGAAACTGTTGACGGTGGTGGCATCCAATGGCGAACTCCTTATGGCGGGCTGCAAAACAGGCACATTATATGCAGATTGACCCCCTTTGTGTGGCTTAATTGTGCATTGTTTTGCAGTTTTTTACGTTTGTTGCGCAGTTTTCAAGCAGGGTGAGGGCGGAGTGCCCGCGCGGGAAAGCGCAGGGAAAGGGGGCAATGGATGGGGCTTTCAGTGCAGGCCGAGGGGGGCGGCAGAGGGCGAAAAAATACCGTGGACGGGAAGGGTGCAGGAGCGCCGACGGGCTCCTGCGAGGGGGTCAGTCGTCCTCGTCGTCCTTGACCTCCCGGATCTTGTCCTTGTACTTGGGCAGCTGTTTCTCGAGCTGCTTCATGTCCTTGATGGCGTTGAGAAACAGGCCGAGCAGAAACAGCAGCGGCAAGCCTATCCATAACCACAAGCTCATCAGAATCTCCTTTCGTGGTGTGCCGGGGTGACATAGCGGGCCAGGATCTCGTCGAGATGAGCCAGGATGCACTCCTTGCCTTCAATATCCGCCCGTTCCAGACAAAGCGCCAGCGCCGCCGGATCCAGTGCCAGCCCGTCGGATTCGGGCGCGAAGCTCAGGTGCCAGGGCTCGTAGGCCACCCCCTGATCCGGTTGCTCCCCTTTTGCATAGGGCAGGAAGAAGCCGAAGTCGTTCATGTGATCGTCCAGCCATTCGCGCAAATCGGCAAACCAGCCGCCCGCCTCGTACTCCCAGGGTTCCAGCGCGAGCCGGGTGCCGGCGGGGAGGCAGTCCGGATCGTAGATGTCGAGATCCGTGCCCCAGTGATGGCGGCTGGTGCCGGGCAGGGCGCTCCAGTGCAGGATGGCGTGCAGTCGTTCGGTCTCGCCCAGTTGCAGGGCATCGAGGGGCTGGTTGTGCGCATCCAACAGAGGGCGCTCCCCGCGCCACTTGCCGTTCCAGATGGCGAGCTGGCGCTCGAAGCCGCGCCAGCTGGAGGCCGCCTGCAGGTTGAAACCGGCATGGGCGGCAGCCACCTGAATGTCGTTGAAGGCCGCCGCGGTGGCGGCGGTCAGACGATGGGGGCCGCGCCCCACCAGGATGAGGTGGCTCTCATCCAGCCCAAGCAGTTGATCCTGATTCATGGTCTGGTCTCTCTTGTCCGGAGCGCCGCTCATGCCAGCAGTCGTGCCAGCACCCCTTGGTACATGTCCGCCAGCAGATCCAGATCGTCCGCCTTCACGCACTCGTTCACCTTGTGGATGGTGGCGTTGACCGGGCCGAGCTCGATGACTTCCGCCCCGGTGGGAGCGATGAAGCGCCCATCGGACGTGCCCCCCGTGGTGAGCAGGGCCGGCTGCTGGCCGTTCACTGCCGCCACGGCGGCGACGGTGGCGTCCAGCAGGGCGCCGGTGTCCGTCAGGAAGGGCTGGCCGGAGAGTGTCCACTTCAGCTCGAAGTCCAGGCCGTGACGGGTCAGCAGCGCCTCGACCCGCTCGCGGATAGCCGCATCGGTGAGTTCGGTGCTGAAGCGGAAGTTGAACTGGACCTGCAACTCCCCCGGAATGACATTGGAGGCGCCGGTGCCGCCCTGGATGTTGGCGATCTGGAAGCTGGTGGGGGGGAAGTAGGCGTTGCCCTTGTCCCACTCGATGGCGGCGAGCTCCGCCAGCGCCGGGGCCGCCTTGTGGATGGGGTTGTCCGCCAGATGGGGGTAGGCGACGTGGCCCTGCACCCCGCGCACCAGCAGATCGCCGGTGATGGAGCCGCGACGGCCGTTCTTCACCACGTCCCCGACCTGGGCGGTGGAGGAGGGCTCGCCGACGATGCACCAGCGGATCTTCTCGTTGCGTGCCTCCAGGGTGTCGATGACGCGCACCGTGCCGTTGATGAAGGGCCCCTCTTCATCCGAGGTGATGAGAAACGCGATGGAGCCCTTGTGGTCCGGGTGCTCGGCCACGAAGCGCTCGGTCGCCACCACCATGGCGGCCAGAGACCCCTTCATGTCGGCGGCGCCCCGGCCATGGAGCATGCCGTCCTTGATGGTCGGCTCGAATGGCGGGGTGTCCCACTTCTCCAGGGGGCCGGCGGGTACCACGTCGGTGTGGCCGGCGAAGCAGAAGAGGGGACCCTCGCTGCCACGGCGTGCCCAGAGGTTGGTGGTGTCCTCAAAGACCATGGGTTCGATGACGAACCCCAGGCGCGCGAGGCGCTCCGCCATCAGGGTCTGGCACCCTTCATCCAGGGGGGTCACGGAGGGGCGGCTGATCAGATCCTTGGCCAGTGTGATGACGTCCGACATCGGTGTTCCTTAACAGAAAAAGTTAACGGGAGAAGAGGGATTGATAGAGGTCTGCCTTGAAGCCCAGGGTCAGGGTGCCGTCCTGGTCCAGCAGCGGGCGCTTGATCATGGCCGGGTGGGCCAGCAGCAGGTCACGGGCCTTGGCGGTGTCGAGCCCCTGTTTTTCTGCTTCCGGCAGGGCGCGGAAGGTGGTGCCACGGGTGTTGAGCAGAGCTTCCCAGCCCAGCTTGGCGAGCCAGAGATCGAGCTGTTCCGGGCTCAGACCGTCGGCGCGGTGATCATGAAAGCGGTAATCGATACCCGCCTCCTCCAGCCACTTGCGGGCCTTCTTGATGGTGTCGCAGTTCTTGATGCCATAGAGGGTGGTGGCCATGGGGGATCCTTTGTCTGCGGGCCGGCGGCCCTGAAATCGTGCAAGGGCCCGATTCTGGCATTGTGGCCCCCCCATGGCAACGCTCATGGCCGGATGGGCTGGTTTTACCAGTCAGGCCGAGTGGAGAAGGGAGGGGCCGCGCGCCAGCACACGCTGGTCTGGGACGGGATGCGCTGCGGTATCAAAGGGGGAGACCGGGGGTAGGAGGCCCTTATGCTGCACGCCTGGCCGGATGGGGCCGCTGGGGCCGGGGAAGAAACGGCGGGGGCCAAAAACCAGAACGCGCCTGCTGGTCTGGGCGCGTTCCGGATTCAGGGGGCGGCACTCAGTGCAAGGTGGTCCACTCGTGATCGAAGACCCGTGCCCGCTCCCAGGGGGCATCCGGCAGGCTGGAGGAGAGGCCGGCGTATTTGCCCACGTCATCCATCACGATGGCGGAGAGAATGGGCAGGTGATTTTCGGTGCAATACATGCGGATGCGTTGCAGCAGGGTGCGCAGTTCATCCTGGCACTGCTCCAGCCCGGCCTGCCTAGCCAGTTTGGAGTAACGAATGGTGGTGCGTTCCTTTGCAGACTCGACGAGGATGTCCCACAGCTTGCAGTCGCAGGTCGGGGTGCCTGCGGTGGCTTGGTTTGTCATAACTCTCTCCGGTGCGAAATGGTCGCTCTGTGTCGACGGGCATCTTGGCCAGTTCACCCCGGCGGGATGTTGATCCAACGCAAACAAAGTGGCGGTTGTCGGTCAGGGATACCCTGGGGAGCATTCTAGATCCAGTTCCTTGATGTTAAATGTCGTTTTTAGTTTTATTTTTGGAGTAAAAATCTACAACCGTTTGCTTTTTCCATCTTTATTGATGGTGATCAAGAGGACAGGGGAGATCCACCACTAGATTGCGCTTCTCGATAATCTTGTCAGGAGTGCACCTTGGAACTCGTCTTCGTCTTGCTCGTGCTGATCGCCGTGGTCTACGGCATCATCAAGGATTACAACCCGCAGGCGGTGCTGGCGCTGGCGGGCATGGCCCTCTTTGCGGTGGCCTACTGGCTGGGATTGCACCCCATTCTGCCCGCCGACAAGAGCACCGGCTTCGCCCTGTTCGACCTGTTCGAGGTGTTCAAGGGGATCTTCTCCTACCGGGCGGCGGGCCTTGGCCTCACCATCATGGCGGTGGCGGGCTTTGCCACCTACATGTCCCATATCGGCGCCTCCCAGTCCCTGGTGCGGGTGGCGGTCAAACCGGTGGCGGGCATCCAGTCCAGCTACCTGATGCTGGCCATCTGCTACCTGGTGGCGGTCTTTGTCTCTCTGTTCGTCACCTCCGCCACCGGCCTTGGCCTGCTGTTGATGGTCACCATGTACCCGGTGATGCGCAACCTCGGCATCAGCCCGGCCTCCGCCTGCGGCGTCATCGCCACCTCCCAGGCGTTTGAAATCGGCCCGACCCAGACCAACGCCATCTTCTCCGCCGGTCAATCCGGCATGGATCCCACCAGCTACTTCGTCGACTACCAGATCTGGCTGGTGGCTCCCATGTTGCTGGTGACCATGGTGCTGCACTTCTTCTGGCAGCGGCACTGTGACCGCCAGGAGGGCTGGGATCCGGCCCTGCATCGCGGCGAACACGCCGAGCTTGACGAAAAAGGGGCGGACGAGGTGGCGGCGCCGACCTGGTACGGCCTGCTGCCCATCATCCCCTTCGTACTGATGATGACCTTCTCCAAGCTCCTGGTGACCAGCATCAGCGTCAGCGTGGAGGTGGCCATGCTGCTGTCGGTCTTTATCGGCATGCTGTGCGAGCTGCTGCGCACCCGCTCGGTGCGCACCGCCTTCGCGGGGCTGTCGAGCTTCCTCGACGGCATGGGCAAGGTGTTCGGCCCCGTGGTGGCGCTGATCGTCTGTGCCGAGCTCTTCGCCGAATCCCTCAAGGCCATCGGCGCCATCGACACCCTGCTGCACTCTGCCAGCAATGCCGGCATCGGCAGCGGCCTGATGACCCTGGTGATGGTGGGGCTCATCATGGTGGCGGCGGTCATCATGGGCTCGGGCAACGCGGCCTTCCTCAGTTTCTCCTCCCTGGCCCCCGCCGTGGCGGCCAAGTTTGGCGTGCCGGCGGTGACCATGCTGCTGCCGATGCAGCTCGCTTCCAGTATCGGCCGCACCGTTTCCCCCATCGCGGCGGTGCTCATCGCCTGTGCGGGCATCGCCAAGGTCTCTCCCTTCGTGGTGGTCAAGCGCACCAGCGTGCCCATGGCGGGGGCCCTGGTGACGGCGCTGCTCCTCAACTATCTGCTGTTCATGTAAAGGCTCTGGTGTAGAGGTGGCGGCCAGTTGATCCACGCTGGCCGACCGCCGTTGACGAGGCGGCGTCGAGTGCCCGCCCACTCTTATCGTTGCAAAAACAGTCTGTGTTTTACGCAGATTGTTCCATGGAGAAGACAATGAACGACCTCACGCGCCCATTTTCCCTCGATACCTATCTGGCGGATCTCGCCCCGCTCATCAACCTCGACTGCGGCACCCGCACCCCGGCCGGGGTGGCCCGGGTCGCCGACATCATGACCGAGAAATATGAGGCCATCGGCTGGCAGGTGACCCGCCACCAGTTCGCCGCCGAGTGCGGCCCCTGCCTCGAGGCAACCAATGCCCCGGGGGCGGATCACTACGACGTCATGCTGGTGGGCCACATGGACACCGTCTTCCCCGAGGGGACGGCGGCCAAGCGACCGCTGAAAATCGAAGGCAATCAGGCCTTTGGCCCCGGCGTCTCGGACATGAAGAGCGGCCTGCTCTCCACCTGGTATGCCTTGAAAGAGCTGGACCCGGCCGTGCTGGCCAGGCTCAAGGTGCTGGTTTGCTGCAACTGCGACGAGGAGATTGGTTCCCCCTGGTCCAAAGAATGGCTGGTGAAGAAAGCCAAACAGAGCGGCTGCGTGCTGGTGGCCGAGGCGGCCCGCCCGAGCGGGGATCTCATCAGCGCCCGCAAGGGCAATGCCAAGTACCGCATCACCTTCCACGGCAAAGCCTCCCATGCAGGTTCGGCCCTGGCACAAGGGATCTCCGCCATCACGGAGCTGGCCCACTGGGTGCTCGCCATCAACCAGCAGGTCAACATGGAGACCGGCACCACCATGAACGTGGGGGTGGTGCAGGGGGGGACCGGCGTCAACGTGGTGCCCGACTTTGCCGAGGCGGTCGTGGATCTGCGCTTCTGGCGCAACGAAGAGGCACAGGCGGTGCACGACCGGCTCACCTTCATGGCCAACAACCCCTTCCTCGCCGGTTGCCGGGTCGAGGTGGCGCGCCAGAGCTTCAAGCCCGCGATGCGCCCGAGCGGCGACACCGAGGCCCTGATGGCACTGGTGGAGGCGGCAGGCAGGGAGGAGGGAGTCCCCTTCACCTGGCTGGAGGCCGGTGGCGGCTCGGATGCCAACTTCACCGCGGCGGCCGGGGTGCCGTCCCTCGATGGCTTCGGCCCCATGGGTGGGGGCTTTCACTCGGAGGCGGAATTCCTGCTGCTGGAGAGCATCGAGCCGCGCATCCGCCTGCTTAAGCGGGTGCTGGGCAAGCTGGTCAGATAGGTCAACGTTAAGGACAAGCAAAACGGGAGGCCAGTGCCTCCCGTTTTTTATGTGCCGCCCTCGTGAGAGGTCATTCCTCTTCCTCTTGCAGATAGGCGAGGTGCTCCTGGCGCGCCACCTGCCAGTGGCCGAGCGTCAGCGGCGCCGCAAACCCGGGGCCGTCGGTCACCATGGTGTGGTACTCCCCCTGCTCGCCGCAGGCATCGAAGCCCCGGGTTGCCGCCAGTTGCTGCAATTCGGCCAGGGTGGCCGCATCGAGCCTGCGCCCCACCCACTCGGGGGCCAGCACCCGGGTATCGACGCAGGAGAGGTGGGCGACGATGCCGCGGGTCAGCATGTCCGCCAGCAACGCCTCGCGGGGTTGTTGCCAGAGCGGGGTGTGAACGGTGAGCCCCAGGGGGCGACAGCGCTCGCGGATCCAGTTCGGCGCGCCCCCCACGCTGTCGATGTCGCCGGTGACGACCCCATCGAGTTGCCACTCCTCTTTCAATGCCGCCAGGGCCCGCTCATAACCGAGATCGAAGGGCGCCTCGATGGTGACCAGCCGATGGGGCAGCGCGAGGGCCGCCGCCTGACGGCGAACCTGTGACAGGGGATGGGCGAGAAAGCGGGGCGCTGGCGGGGCAAAGGTGATCAGGGCCACCACCTGATGGCCCGCCTCCCGGGCGTGGCAGAGGGCCTGCATGGCATCTTTGCCGCCGCTCCAGAGCAGGATGACGCGAGACATGGGGGATTTCCGCTGAATAAAAGAGGGCTCATGCTACCCAGAGTGGGGGGCGATGGCAAAGCGCGGGTCGGAGATGCGGGGATAAAAAAGCGGCTCCCACGGGGGAGCCGCTCGCACTGGATGCCTGTTACGGCAGGATGCTGGTCAGGATGAAGCCCAGGGTACAGGAGGTCACCACCCCGATGAGGCCCGGAATGATGAAGCTGTGGTTGATGATGAACTTGCCAATGCGGGTGGTGCCGGAGCGGTCGAAGCCGATGCAGGCGAGATCGCTCGGGTAGGTCGGCAGCACGAAGTAGCCGTAGCTCGCCGGCAGGAAGGCGATGAGCAGCTTGGGTTCGACCCCCAGCGCCAGCCCCATGGGGGCGATGGCGGTGAGCGCCGCGGCCTGGCTGTTCACCAGCTTGGAGATGAGGAAGAGCACCAGGGCGTAGGTCCAGGGCTGGGCCTGTACCACGTGGGCCAGGGTCTCCTTGAGCAGCGGCATGTGGGCCTGGAAGAAGGTTTCGCTCATCCAGGCGACCCCGAACACGGAGAAGATGGCGACCATGCCCGCCTTGAAGACGGCGCCGTTGGCAATCTCCCCCGGCTTGACCTTGCAGCGCATCAGGATGATGGCGCCGGCGATCAGCATCATCATCTGGATCACCAGGTTCATGGAGAGGGGACCCGTCTTCTCTTTGATGGTGAAGATGGGGCGCAGCGCCTCATCGGCCCCCAGCAGCACCACGGCAGCGATGGCGGCGAAGAAGATCCAGGTGGACCAGTAGGCCTCTTTCGGGAACTTGGTGTTGAGCAGGGTTTCACCACCGCCGTAGATGAAGTCCCGCTGGGCAGGGTCCTTGATCTTGGCCTGGAACTCCTCGTCCTTGTCCAGATCCTTGCCGCGGCGCAGGCTCCACAGGGCCGCCATCATGACACCCGTGAGAGAGGAGGGGATGGCGACCATCAGGATGTCGAGCAGACCGTAGGCCTGACCCACGCCGTGAGCCGCCGCCAGGATGGAGACCATGGAGACCACGGCCACCGAGACCGGCGAGGCGCAGATGGCCATCTGGGAGGCAACGGACGCCACTGCCATGGGGCGCTCCGGACGGATGTTCTTCTGCAGCGCGATGTCGGCGATGATGGGGAACATGGTGTAGACCACGTGGCCGGTGCCGCACAGGAAGGTGAGGGTCCAGGTAGTGAGCGGCGCCAGCAGGGTGATGTACTGGGGGTGGCGGCGCAGCAGACGCTCGGCCACCTGCATCATCAGGTTGAGACCGCCGGCGGTCTGCAGGGTGGCGGCGCAGCCAATGACCGCCAGTATGGTCAGCATCACCTGCACCGGCGGCTCGCCCGGTACCAGGCCGAAGACGAAGGTCAGCAGGAACAGACCAATGCCGCTGATAAGACCCAGCCCCATGCCCCCGAAGCGGGTACCCAGCAGCAAGCAGCCGAGTACCACCAAAAATTCCATCAAGATCATTCCATTACCTCGTGTGTTTTATCCATGTCCCCATCGGCCAGCTGCCCGGGATCCGCTGTCATCAATTACCCCTGAAGGGTTAATGGATATTTTGTCACCCCTAAAGGGGTAAAAAATTGCGTTGCTTCAACAACCGGCTTTTTTCCGATTTAAGTGCATAAAAACTACGGTTCAGCCCTTGAACAGGGGACCGCTTCCTGGCGCACACCAGATAAATGACGGGAAAGATGGGGGAGATCACAGGGTTTGGAATGCAAAAGGCGGGAATGACACGTGCGGGAAGAGCGAGGCGGGCATAAAAAAAGCCGACCCCGGGGGTCGGCTTTTGCACGGTGCGAGTGGGCGGGTCGCCTTAGAACTCGGCGGTGCGGGGAGTACGGGGGAAGGGGATCACGTCGCGCACGTTGCCCATGCCGGTCACGTAGACCACCAGGCGTTCGAAGCCCAGACCGAAGCCGGAGTGGGGCACGGTGCCGTAGCGACGCAGATCGCGGTACCACCAGTAGTCTTCCTTGTTCAGACCCATCTCGGCCAGACGGGCATCCAGCACCTCGAGACGCTCCTCACGCTGGGAGCCGCCGATGATCTCGCCGATCCCCGGGGCCAGTACGTCCATGGCGGCAACGGTCTTGCCGTCGTCGTTGAGGCGCATGTAGAAGGCCTTGATGTCCTTCGGGTAGTTCTTCACCACCACCGGGGACTTGAAGTGCTCCTCGGCCAGGTAGCGCTCGTGCTCGGAGGAGAGGTCGATGCCCCAGGAGACCGGGAACTCGAAGCTCTTGCCGCAGTTTTGCAGCACGTCGATGGCGTCGGTGTAGTCAATCTGGGCGAAGTCGGAGGCGACGAAGCGCTCCAGACGGCCGATGGCGTCCTTGTCCACGTGCTGGGCGAAGAACTCCAGATCGTCGCGGCGCTCGGTCAGCACGGCGTTGAAGACGTACTTCAGCATGGCTTCGGCCAGGGCGGCGTTGTCTTCCAGATCGGCGAAGGCCACTTCCGGCTCCACCATCCAGAACTCGGCCAGGTGGCGGCTGGTGTTGGAGTTTTCGGCGCGGAAGGTCGGGCCGAAGGTGTAGACCTTGGACAGGGCGCAGGCGTAGGTTTCGACGTTCAGCTGGCCGGACACGGTCAGGAAGGTCTCCTTGCCGAAGAAGTCCTTGTCGTAGTCCACCTTGCCTTCGGGGGTGCGCGGCAGGTTTTCCATGTCCAGGGTGGAGACGCGGAACATCTCGCCGGCTCCTTCGGTGTCGGAGGCGGTGATGAGGGGCGCCGCGATCCAGAGGTAGCCCTGTTCGTGGAAGAAGCGGTGAATGGCCTGGGAGAGGCAGTTGCGCACCCGGGTCACGGCACCGACGATGTTGGTGCGGGCACGCAGGTGGCCCTGCTCGCGCAGGTACTCGATGCTGTGGCGCTTGGCAGACATGGGGTAGGTGTCCGGATCTTCGACCCAGCCCACCACCTTGACCTCGGTGGCCTGCAGTTCGAACGCCTGGCCGCTGCCCTGGGACTCGACCACGGTGCCGGTCACTTCGACGGAGCAAGCTGTGGTCAGACGTTGCACTTCATTCTCGTAATTGGCCAGGGTATTGGGGGCGACGGCCTGCACCGGATGGAAGCAGGAGCCATCGGAAACGGCCAAAAATGAGATCCCCGCCTTGGAATCGCGGCGGGTCCGGATCCACCCTTTCACAGTCAGGGTGGTGCCGACCGAATACTTACCGGCCAGCACATCAACTACGGATGCGTGCGTCATCGAAATATTGTCTCCAGCTTGTTCTTGCAGCGCTATTTGCAACACTAGGGGTCTGGCCCGGGCGCAGTTGGCCCACCATGGCAGACTAAGCCGTTCATCTTACCCGCGCAGGTTTGATAAACAAGCAAAAATGTCGGACCCTTGCGGGGATTTCCCCATGCATCGTGCATGGATCATGGCGGCTGGACGGGGGGTGAAAGTGAAGGAGCGCAGGCGGGGGCCGGATGGCTGGATACGGGTGTTGCAGGGGCTGGTGATCCTCTGCTGGGGCGGCTTTGTCGCCCTGCTCTCCCTCTATCACTTCGCCCGGCCAGAGGTGGCTTACGGCTTTCTGGTCTATGGGGGCGTCAAGGTGCGCCAGAGCTGGGACCCCCTGCTTACCCCCTGGCTGGAGCGTGGGCTCTGGGGTTGCTGCCTGCTGACCCTGGTGGTGCTGGTGCTGGCCCGTGGCCGCAGCCGTCGGCAGGAAGATGCCCGCCACGTCAATCTCTTCATCCTGCTGCTGATCCTGGTGGCCTGCCTGCTGCTTTACTACCGGGGCTGAGGGCCGTCGCCGTCATCCAGCCCCTGAGAGGCGGGGCGCTTGCCTATCTGGCGCTCCACGCTGTCGAGCATCTGGTTGTAGGCGAGCGCCACCCGGCCAATCTCGTCCCCTTCATCCCCCTCCAGCCTGTGGCCGAAGTCGTTGCGATCGGTGGCCTCCTCCATGGAGCGGGTCAGCTGGTTGAGAGGGCGGACTATCCAGGTGCGGATGACCCAGAGGGTGAGCAGGAGTCCCAGCCCGAAGATGAGGGTGAGGCTCAGGGCCGAGGTGAGGATGTTCTGCTCCACCCGGGTAAACAGGGTGTCGAGGGAGTAGTCAAAACGCACCGCTCCCAGCACGGTGTTTTCCGGTACCTGGTGGCAGCTGGTGCAGTCGGTACCGCGAAAATCCTTTCTGGCCAGCAGCGGGCGGGTCACCACCAGCCGGCTGTGCATGCCTTCATGCTCTACCTCCAGGCTCCCCTTGCCCGCCAGCGCCAGGGCATCAAACCTGTCCTTCGGGGCCTCGTCGTCACGGCCCGGCCCGAACTGCTTGTTGACCGCCGCCCCGCGCACGATGCGGGCATCTTCCACGTGGGCGTGATCGAGAAACTTGGCTCGCAGGGTGTCGCGGGCGTCCATCTTGCCGGTCAGCATCAGCATGTTGAGGCCGTCGAAGTAGGCCTCGGTCTGCTCGCGGCTCTGTTCCTTGATGAGGGTCAGGATGAGGTCACGCTCGCGCACCGCCTGATAGGCCGCGGAAAACACCAACACCATGGAGAAGATGAAGAGCAGGAAGAAGTTGATCTTGGCAGCAATGGAGAGGCGCATGGGACTGGTACATCTGTTGGGTAAAACCCGCGCAGTCTACTCTCCTCGCCGGACGGGTTTTGGTGTCTTGCTCACATTCTGATGAAAAAGCGCCAAAAGGCCCTGCGTTCTCATGCAGGGCCCGTTCATCCGGACTCAATATTCGCCGCTGGTGATGGCCTCGTGGATGGCGCCGGTCAATACCCGCAGCTCGTCAGGGGTGATGACGAAGGGGGGCATCAGGTAGATGAGCTTGCCAAAGGGACGGATCCAGGCGCCCAGCTCCACGAACTTGCGCTGGATGCGCGCCACGTCCACCCGCTCCTTCATCTCCACCACCCCGATGGCGCCGAGCACCCGCACATCCGCCACCGCCGGGTGCAGGGTCAGCTCCACCAGTTCGGTTTTGAGTTGGTGTTCGATGGCTTGCACCCGCGCCTGCCAAGGTGAGGCGAGCAGCAACTCGATGGAGGCGTTGGCTACCGCGCAGGCAAGCGGGTTGCCCATGAAGGTGGGGCCGTGCATGAAGACGCCCGCCTTGCCGTCACAGATGGTGTGGGCGACATGCTCGGTGGTGAGGGTGGCCGACAGCGTCAGGTAGCCGCCGGTGAGCGCTTTGCCCAGACACAGGATGTCGGGGCTGATCCCCGCCCAGTCGCAGGCAAAGAGCTGGCCTGTGCGGCCAAAGCCAGTGGCGATTTCATCTGCTATGAGCAGCAGGCCGAACTCGTCGCACAGGGCACGCACCCACTGCAGGTAGCGGGGGTGGTAGAAGCGCATACCGCCCGCCCCCTGGACGATGGGTTCTAGCACGATGGCGGCAATTTCCTCGTGATGATCCGCCACCAGGGTGGCCAGCTCCACCACGCTCTGCTCGTCCCACTGGGCGTGGAAGCGGCAGCTTGGCGCTTCGACGAAATGGTGTTCGGGCAGGAAGCCCTGGTAGAGCTCGTGCATGCCGCCATCCGGGTCGCACACGCTCATGGCGCCGAAGGTGTCGCCGTGATAGCCGCCCCGAAGGGCAACGAATTTGGCGCGGGGCGTCCCTTTGGCATGCCAGTACTGCTGGGCCATCTTGAGTGCCACCTCCACCGCCACGGAGCCGGAATCCGCCAGAAAGACCCGATCCAGCCCCTTCGGGGTGATCTCCACCAGTTTGCGGCAGAGCTCGATCGCCGGGGCATGGGTCAGGCCGCCAAACATCACGTGGGACATCTTGCCGAGCTGGGCGGTGGCGGCCGCGTCCAGTTCCGGCACCTGATAGCCGTGAACGCAGGCCCACCAGGAGCTCATGCCATCCACCAGCTCGCGCCCGTCCGTCAGGGTGAGGGTTACCCCTTTGGCGCTGGCCACTTCATAGCAGGGCAGGGGATGGGTGAGGGAGGTATAGGGGTGCCAGACGTGGTGCAGGTCGAATTCTTGGTTGGTCATTTTGTGTTCTGTTGTCAATTGATTTGATCTGGTCGGTGTTGACAGTCTACGCGTGCTCTCTACACTAGCCAACAATTTCAGCCACTTGGCTTCGCACACGCCCTGGCGTCGCGCTGTCCAGCTGGCGGGTCTTGCGGCGAACGCTCTCTTGAGCGCGGCGCAGGATCCCACCAATAACAACCGGAAGCCATGTATGAATGCTCTCACCGCGGGTGCCCACGCCCTTCGTCACGACTGGACCCTGTCCGAGGTTCAGGATCTCTTTGCCCTGCCATTCAACGATCTGCTGTTCCAGGCCCAGACGGTGCACCGCGCCCATTTCGACCCGAACGAGGTGCAGGTAAGCACCCTGCTCTCCATCAAGACCGGGGCCTGCCCGGAAGATTGCAAATATTGTCCCCAGAGCGCTCGCTACCACACCGGGCTCGAGACCGAGCGGCTGATGGAGGTGGAAAAAGTGCTGGAGCGGGCCCGGGAGGCCAAGGCCAACGGCTCGTCCCGCTTCTGCATGGGGGCGGCCTGGCGCAACCCGAAAGAGAAGGACATGCCCTACATCCTGCGCATGATTGAAGAGGTGCGCGGGCTCGGCATGGAGACCTGCATGACGCTGGGGATGCTGACCGCCGATCAGGCGGCGCGTCTCGGGGCGGCGGGGCTCGATTACTACAACCACAACCTCGACACCTCGCCAGAGTTTTACGGCGACATCATCACCACCCGCACCTATCAGGACAGGCTCGACACCCTGGAGCATGTGCGCGGCGCCGGCATGAAGGTCTGCTCCGGCGGCATCGTCGGCATGGGGGAGCAGGCGAAAGATCGGGCGGGACTCCTGATGGCGCTGGCCAACCTGCCGCGCCATCCCGAGAGCGTGCCCATCAACATGCTGGTCAAGGTGAAGGGGACGCCGCTGGAGAACCAGGAGAACCTGGACCCGTTCGAATTTATCCGCACCATCGCCGTGGCGCGCATCATGATGCCGGCCTCCCACGTGCGCCTCTCCGCCGGGCGGGAGAAGATGAACGAGCAGATGCAGGCCATGTGCTTTATGGCCGGGGCCAACTCCATCTTCTACGGCTGCAAGCTGCTGACCACCCCCAATCCGGACGAGAACAGCGACATGCAGCTCTTCAAGCGCCTTGGCATTCGCCCCGCCCAGCGGGCCCAGAAGCCGGATCAGGTTCAAGAGGAGGAACTGCTGGCCGAGGTGAACCGCCAGAGCGAGCCGAGCGAACTCTTCTACGATGCCACCCGTTCCCGCGCAGATGTCCTCCGTCCATGATGACGCCCGTTGTTACCGGCCCCTTTGCCCTGGGGGAGGCGCTGGCCGAGCGTGAACAGGCCACCCTGCTGCGCCGACGCACCCCGGTGGATGTGGCGAGCGGTGGGCGGATCCGGGTCGGGGGGCGTGATTACCTCAACGTCTCTGGCAACGACTACCTGGGCCTTGCGGGTCACCCCGCCATCAAGGCCGCCTTCACGGCGGGGGTGGCGCAATATGGCGCAGGGGCAGGCGCCTCGCCCCTGGTGACCGGCTATAGCCGCGCTCACCAGCAGCTGGAAGAGACGCTTGCCGACTGGCTCGGCGTGGAGGCGGTGCTGCTGTTCAACTGTGGCTTCTCCGCCAATCAGGCGGTGCTCAAGGCCCTGCTCGGCAAGGATCACCTGCTGTGGCAGGACAAGCTCAACCACGCCTCCCTGCAGGAGATGGGGAGCCAGCTACCTTGCAAGATGAAGCGCTTCGGCCACAACGACATGGCGGCCCTTGAGCGGCTGCTTGAGCCAAACCGGGGCCTGATCGTCTCGGAAGGGGTCTTCAGCATGGACGGGGATCAGGCCCCCTGGGCTGAGCTGGCCACACTCGCATCCCGAAGCGGCAACTGGCTGATGATTGACGATGCTCACGGCCTCGGCGTGCTGGGTGCCGAGGGGCGTGGCACCCTGGCGGCCCAGGGGGTGAACCCGGCCAGCGTGCACATCCAGATGGGGACCTTCGGCAAGGCGCTCGGGGTGGCCGGCGCCTTTGTGGGCGGCAGTCGCGAGCTGGTGGAGTACCTGGTCAATTTTTCCCGCCACTATGTCTACAGCACCCATATGCCCCCCGCCCAGGCGTGCGCCGTGCGCCAGAGCATCGAGCTGGTACGCGTAGCCGACGAGGCCCGTGCTCACCTGGCTCGCCTTGTCGCCCGGTTCCGGCAGGGGGCGCAGGCGCTCGGCTGGCGGCTTGGGGCAAGCGATACCCCCATCCAGCCGCTGCTGGTGGGGGAGAGCATCGCTGCCCTGCAACTGGCCGAGCGGCTGCGGGAGCGCGGTGTCTGGGCCGGCGCCATCCGCCCGCCCACGGTGCCGGTCGGCACGGCGCGCCTTCGCATCACCCTGTGCGCCGCCCATGGCGAAGATGACGTGGATCGCCTGCTCGAGGCCCTAGGGCCCCGCCCATCCACCGACGAGAGAGGGGGCGCCCATGGTGCATGAGCGTTTCCAGTCGGTGGACAAGGCGCAGCTCGCCCGCCGCTTCGGGGCGGCGGCTCGCCACTACGACGCCCACGCCCGCTTCCAGCAGGAGGTGGGGCAGATGCTGCTGGCGCGCATGGACGAGGGGGGCGTGAAAGAGGTGCGCTCAGGGGCCGGGCTGGATCTGGGCTGCGGCACCGGTTTCTTCCTGCCTGCCCTGGCGCCGCGCTGCGAGACGCTGACCGGGCTGGATCTCGCTCCCGGCATGCTGGCCCAGGCGGCCCTTCGCGGCAGCGGAGCCCGCCTGGTGTGCGGCGATGCGGAGGGGCTGCCCTTTGCCGACCAGAGCCTGGACTGGGTCTTCTCCAGCCTGGCCCTGCAGTGGTGCGAGCGGCCGGCCCAGGCCTTTGCCGAGCTCAACCGGGTGCTCAAACCCGGTGGACAGGTCTTCTTCTCGACCCTGCTTTCGGGGTCACTATGGCAACTGCGGGAGGCCTGGCGGGCCGTGGATGGTCGTGACCATGTCAATCGCTTCCTGACGTTGCCCCAGTTGCAGCAGGCGGCCCGTGACGGGGGCTTCGAGGCCCCGGCGCTCTGCCCGCTGACCTGGTCCCTCGCCTACCCGGCGCTCAGCGGACTGCTGCGCGACCTCAAGGGGATAGGTGCGAGCCAGGTCAACGACGAGCGGTCTGCGGGCCTGGGTCATCGCCAGCGCCTGGTGCGACTGGAGGAGGCCTACGAGCGCCACCGTCAACCGGACGGCCTGCTGGCCGCCAGCTACGAGGTCTGCCTCGGGCGCCTGGTGCGGCGCTGACACAAAAAGACCCGGCGCACCCACCCCTTCAGCGGCAGGACGCGCGCCTGCCTTTCACCATGGATATCGGGGCGCCTCTGCGCCCCTGCACTGCATCGAGGAATCATCATGGGGACATCCTATTTCATCACGGGCACGGACACCGACGTGGGCAAAACCCTGGTGGCCCGCACCCTGTTGCTGGCGCTTGCCGCCAGAGGCATTCGTTGCGCCGGGTACAAACCGGTATCGGCGGGCTGCACCCGCACCCCGGAGGGGCTTCGCAATCTGGATGCCTTGCTGTTGCAGCAGGCGGCCACGGTTGCGCTGCCCTACGAGCAGGTCAATCCCTATGCCTTCGAGCCGCCCATCGCCCCCCATATCGCCGCCCGTGAGCGGGGGGTGAGCATCCCCTTCGAGGGGCTGTCCGCCGGCTTGCGGGAGATTGAGGGAGCTGGGGCCGATCTCGTCATTGTCGAAGGGGCGGGGGGCTGGTTCCTGCCGCTGGATCATCAGCGTCTGCTCTCGGAGTGGGTCGCCCAGGAGCGGCTGCCGGTGATCCTGGTGGTGGGGGCCAGGCTGGGCTGCCTCAACCATGCCCTGCTCACCGTCAGCGCCATTCGCCAGCAGGGGTTGACCCTGGCGGGCTGGGTCATCAACCGGGTGGATCCACACATGAGCCGCTACGAGGAGAACCTGGACACCTTGAAAGCCATGTTGCCGGCCCCATTTCTGGGGGAGCTCCCCTTCGTGGACGCGGTGAATGAGGTGGATTTGCACCACTGTCTCGATGTGTCGCCCTTGCTCTGAGGCCAGACATTCAGCAAACATTCATCGAGTCTGTCTATTATCTGGGGCAAGTGTGGCATCGGTCTCCCCTGGGGCGCCCCGAACCATGCATCCATATCTCACAAGGAGTCAATATGAAGCGAATTATGCTATTCCTGGTGACCAACCTGGCCGTCATGCTGGTGCTGGGGGTGGTACTCAATATCCTGTTCTCGGTTCTGGGGATCAACAAGTCCAGCATTTCCGGTCTGTTGGTGTTCTGCGCCGTGTTCGGTTTTGGGGGTTCCTTTATCTCCTTGCTGATGTCCAAGTGGATGGCCAAGCGCAGCTATGGCGTCCAGGTCATCGAGCAGCCCCGCAACGAGACCGAGCACTGGCTGGTGAGCACTGTTGCCCGTCAGGCCCGTGAGGCTGGCATCAAGATGCCGGAAGTGGGAATCTACGACTCCCCCGAGATGAACGCCTTTGCCACCGGCGCCCGCCGTGACGACTCCCTCGTCGCCGTCTCCTCCGGTCTGCTCTACAGCATGAGCCGCGACGAGGCGGAAGCCGTGCTGGCCCACGAGGTGAGCCACGTGGCCAACGGCGACATGGTGACCCTGACCCTGATCCAGGGGGTGGTGAACACCTTCGTGATGTTCTTCGCCCGCATCGTGGCCGGCGTCATCAGCAACTTCTTCAGCTCCAACAACGAGGAAGAGAGCAGCAGCACCGGCGGTTTCGCCTACATGATCACCGTGTTCGTGCTGGAGATGGTGTTCGGCGTGCTCGCCTCCATCATCGTCATGTGGTTCAGCCGTCAGCGCGAGTTCCGTGCCGACGCCGGTGCCGCCAAGCTGGCCGGCCGCGACAAGATGATTGCCGCGCTCCAGCGTCTCGCCCGCGGTGCCGAGCCGCAGATGGAGGGTTCCATGATGGCGTTCGGCATCAACGGCAAGCGCTCCATGAGCGAGCTGTTCATGAGCCACCCGCCCATCGAGCAGCGCATCGCCGCCCTGCGTGGCTGATAGCCAGTCATCTAAAGAAAACGGCTGCCCTCGGGCAGCCGTTTTGCATTCCGGGGACGGGGTTTTGTCCCCCGATCACCCTATTTGATCACCAGATCCGTCAGGGGCACGGCGCAGCAGGTGAGGATCTTGCCCTCGGCACGCTCGGCGGCGCTGATGGCGGGGGCATCGGGGTGATCCACCTCGCCCGAGACCAGGGTCTGCTTGCAACTGCCGCAGATGCCGGCACGGCAGCTCCAGGGCAGCTCTACCCCCTGCTTGTTGGCCTGATCCAGCACTGTGCCCTGGTTGTTGCCCGCAAACTCCCGCTCGCCGATACGCAGTTGCACCGCCTGATGGGGGCGGGCCACCGAGAGCAGGGCCCCGCCAAAGCTCTCTTGGCGGATGCGCCCGGCCGGTACGCCGAGGGCGGTCAGCCGGTTGGCTGCATCGGCCATAAAGCCGTGGGGGCCGCAGATGAACACCTCCCGCTCCTGCAAACCCCGGATCCGGCCCAGGTGATCGTCATTCAGACGGCCGCTGAGCCCCTGCCAGTGTTTGTCAGGCTGGCTCAGGATCAGGGTGAGGGTCATTCCCTGCTGCGCCATGGCGTGCAGCTCGCTGGCGGCAGGAATGTCTGCCTCGCTGCGACACAGGTGCATGAAGTGGACGTCACCGAGCTCCCCCCGTAGTGCCAGAGTGCGGGCAATGGAAAGCATGGGGGTGACACCGGATCCCGCCGAGAGCAGCAGCAGCCTGCGCTCGGACCCTAAGTGAAACTCGCCGGCCGGGGGGGCGGCCAGCAACCGGTCGCCCACTTTCAGCTCATGGTGCAGCCAGGGGGAGAGGCGGCCATCGGCCAGCTTCTTGACGCTGATGCTGTAACGCTCGGGCCGCTCCGGCGTGGAGCTCAGGGTGTAGCGGCGCTGAACCCGTGTGTTTTTGATATCGAGGCTGATGGGCAGGTGCTGTCCAGGCTGGTAGTCGGGCAGGGGCTCGCCGTCGGCGGCCTCGAACCAGAAGGTTTCCAGATCCCGGGCCAGGGGTTCCCGGGCGACGCACACCAGCTCCCGTTTTTTCGGGGCCGCGTTGGGGTAGACCGGCGCCCGGGCCCGCTCCAATACCTCGATCTCGCTGCCCGCTTCAATCCACCCCTCGTTCAGGGCCACCAGATTCTGGCCGAAATAGACCTCACCATCTTCGCCACGGCGGTAGCGGGTGAGGGTAGCCAGCGGCTCTTTCAGGGCATTGAAGCGCTCCGTGCCTGCCTCCACCGTGGTCATGATGCAGCGGCTGCACGGCTTGTCCACCCGAAACTCCACCTCGCCGATGCGGATCCGCTTCCAGCCATCCTCTTCGAAGGGGCGGGTGCCGCTCGCCACCAGGTTGGTACGAAACTGGCTCATCTGGTGCAAGGCATCGGATCTCAGGTTGAGATCCTCAAGGGAAGCCTGGCTGATGAGCAGCAAGGGGTAGCCGTCCGCAAAGCTCACCCGGGTGCCGGTCTTCTCCCGAAAACGATCGGATGCCTCCCCGAGCCAGAGCAGGCGCACCGGCTCCCTCGCCACCCGGCTCAGCCACTCATCGGCGTCGGGCCCGGTGTGCAGGGCGGTAAAGCGATCCCCCCAGACACCGGTGTGCTGAGGGGCGCGACTGAATGCCGCCTCCATGAGGGCAAGGGGGGGCAGACCCGGATAGCGCAGTTGCAGCCCCCCCTCGACGGGGGTGGCCACCACCTGCTGCAACTGGGGATGGGTGCGGGCGGTGATAAAGGTGCCATCCGGTTTGACCACCATGTAGCGGCGATCCCCGGCAAGTCCCTCCTGGGTCACCTGGGCGCGCTCCAGCGGCATGCCTGCCGTCGATTTGATGGGGTAGAGATGTATGCTGGCGAGGGTCGGCATGTCCTGGTCCTTGTGCTGTGGCGATTCCTGTGAAGAGGGGAAGATAACGATTCCTGCCCCGGGCGGCAATCTTCTCCTGCTGCCCACGTCGAGGACGGCGAGGGGGCTCGGGCGACAGGCCCGAATGGCTGCGGGGTGTGACGGGGATCCGGTTGTGAAGGGGGCGACCCATAAAGCGCAACATTTATTGATCCTGATCCACCATGTCGTACAAAAAACGGCCCATCATCGGGCCAGTTTCCAGTTTCTGACGCTTTCGCTTCTTCCCTCTCCGGCCACCGTCTGCCCAGGCAAAACGGTATCAAGCGCATTCGGATGGGGCCTGTCACACAAAAAGAAGAAAGCAATGTATGAGCAAACAACTGGATATGACCCCACAGCCGGATCTCTCCCAGAAAACGGGAACAGGCCCGGTCCGTACCCGGCTGCCCGTCTGGCGGCCGGCCCTGCCACCTTGCAACCACGCCTGCCCGGCTGGCGAGAACATCCAGGCCTGGCTTGCCCTGGCCGAAGCGGGCCGTTTTGAGGCGGCTTGGCAACGACTGATCGAAGAAAATCCCCTGCCTGCGGTCCACGGGCGGGTCTGTTATCACCCCTGCGAAAGCGCCTGCAACCGCGCCCAGGTGGATGATGCCGTCTCCATCCACGCCATCGAGCGCTTCCTCGGCGACGAAGCGCTGGCCAAAGGTTGGCAGCCTGCGCCCCCCGCACCCGCCAGCGGCAAGAAGGTGCTGGTCATTGGCGCCGGTCCCTCCGGCCTCTCCTGCGCCTGGCACCTCAACCGGCTCGGCCATCAGGTGGAGATCCGCGAAGCGGGCCCGCTCGCCGGCGGCATGCTGCGCTTCGGTATTCCCGCTTACCGTCTGCCTCGCGATGTGCTGGATCGGGATGTGGCCCGCATCGTGGCGGCCGGGGTGACCCTGACCCTCAACCACAAGGTGGAGGATGTGCTGTGCGAGCGCGACGAGGGGGGCTTTGACGCCGTCTTCATGGCCATCGGCGCCCATCTGGCCAAGCGGGTCGACATTCCGGCCCGGGAGGCGGGCAAGATCCTCGATGCGGTGAGTTTCCTCGAGCAGGCCAGTCTTGCCGAAGAGCAGGGGTTGCCGCCACCCAAACTGGGGCGGCGGGTGGCCATCTACGGCGGTGGCAACACCGCCATGGACGCGGCCCGCACTGCCCGCCGCCTCGGTGTCGAGGAGGCGATGATCATCTACCGCCGCGACCGCGATCATATGCCGGCCCACGCCTTCGAAGCCGACGAGGCAGAGGAGGAGGGGATCAAGATCAACTGGCTGCGCACCATCCGCCAGCTCGACAGCACCAATATCGAAGTGGAGGTGATGGCGCTGGATGCCGAGGGCAAGCCGGTGCCCACCGGCCAGTTTGAAACCCTCGAAGCGGACTCCCTCATTCTGGCGCTGGGTCAAGAGGTGGACTTGAGCGTGCTGGAGAGCATCCCTGGCGTGCGGGTCAACAAGGAGGGGGTGGTACAGGTTGGCGAAAACCTGATGACGGATGTGCCGGGTCTGTTTGCCGGCGGCGACATGGTGCCCTCCGAGCGCACCGTCACCATCGCCACCGGCCACGGCAAGAAGGCGGCGCGCCATATGGATGCCTGGCTGCGTGGTCGCCTCTACCACAAGCCGCTCTCCCATTTGCAGGCAGGGAAGCCGCTGGTAGGGCCCGAGCAGTTGCAACTCTGGTTCCAGACCCATGCGCCGGCCAGCAGTCAGCCGGTCAAACCGCCCTCGGCGCGGGACGACTTTGGCGAGATCATCGGCGGACTGGATGAGGTGGCCGCCCGTTACGAGGCGGCGCGCTGCTACTCCTGCGGCAACTGCTTCGAGTGCGACGGCTGCTATGGCAGCTGCCCCGAGCAGGCCATCGCCAAGCTGGGGCCGGGTCTGGGGTATCTGGTGGATGCCGAGCGCTGCACCGGTTGCGGTGCCTGCCATGACCAGTGTCCCTGCCACGCCATCGAGTTGCGCCAACCGGAGGAGTCCCAATGAAACATGAACTGATCATGGTTGACGGCAACGAAGCCGCGGCCCGGGTGGCGTATCAGCTGAGCGAAGTGTGTGCCATCTACCCCATCACCCCGAGCTCGACCATGGCCGAACTGGCCGACGCCTGGGCTGCACAGGGGCAGACCAACCTGTGGGGCAACATCCCCACAGTCGTGGAGATGCAGAGCGAAGGGGGGGCGGCCGGCACGGTGCACGGCGCCCTGCAGGCGGGGGCGCTCGCCACCACCTTCACCGCCAGTCAGGGGCTGATGCTGATGCTGCCCAACATGTACAAGATCGCCGGTGAATTGACCTCGGCGGTGTTCCATGTGGCGGCCCGATCCTTGGCGGCGCAGGGGCTGTCGATTTTTGGCGACCATCAGGACGTGATGGCGGCGCGCAGCACCGGCTTTGCCATGCTCGCCTCCGGCTCGGTGCAGGAGGCGCAGGACCTGGCCCTGGTCGCCCACAGCGTCACCCTGCAGTGCCGGGTGCCCTTCATCCACTTCTTCGACGGCTTTCGCACCTCCCACGAGGTGAACAAGATCACTGCGTTGCACAAAGATGAAATTCGGGCGCTTATCGACAACGACTGGGTGCGTGCCCACCGTGCCCGGGCCCTCAACCCCGATCACCCTGTGATGCGCGGCACCGCCCAGAATCCGGATACCTATTTCCAGTCCCGCGAGAGCGTCAACCCCTTCTACGAGGCGGTACCGGCGCGGGTGCAGCAGTGCATGGAGAGCCTCGGTGAGCTGACCGGCCGCCACTACCGGCTGGTGGAGTACCACGGCGCGCTCGATGCCACCGATGTCATCGTGCTGATGGGCTCGGGGGCGGCCACCGTCCGCACTACCGTGGATTGGCTCAACCGGCAGGATCGCAAGACCGGCGTGCTGGTCATTCGCCTCTATCGCCCCTTCCCGGTACAGTCGCTGCTTGATGCGCTGCCCGCGAGCGTGCGGCGCATGGCGGTGCTGGATCGCACCAAGGAGCCGGGGGCGGGCGGCGAGCCGCTGCTGCTGGATGTGCAGAGCGCCCTCATCGACGGCTTGCAGCGCGGCCTTATCAAGCGGCTGCCGTGGCTGAGCGGCGGTCGCTATGGCCTCTCTTCCAAAGAGTTCACCCCTGCCATGTGCGCGGCGGTGTTCGAGGAGCTGGCATCCGATGCGCCGCGCCCGCGCTTTACCGTGGGGATAGTGGATGATGTGTCGGGCCTCAGTCTGGCCTGGCACCCCATCGGCGATCTGGAGCCCGCCAGTCGGGTGCGGGCGCTCTTCTTCGGCCTTGGTGCCGACGGCACGGTGGGCGCCAACAAGAACAGCATCAAGATCATCGGCGAGCTGGAGGGGTTCCACGCTCAGGGCTACTTCGTCTACGACTCCAAAAAGTCGGGCTCGCGCACCGTCTCCCACCTGCGCTTTGGCCCCGAGCCCATAGATGCCCCCTGGCTTATCGAGCAGGCGAGCTTTATCGGCTGCCACCAGTGGGGCTTTGTCGAGTCAGTCGATCTGCTGGAGCATGCCGCCGAAGGGGCGACCCTGCTGCTCAATGCTCCCTATGAGCCTGACCGGGTCTGGGCCGAGCTGCCCGAGCGGCTGCGTGCCCGCATCCGAGCCCTCGATATCCGCCTCTACTGCATCGATGGGGATCGGGTGGCCGAGCGCAACGGCATGGGCAACCGCATCAACACCATTATGCAGACCTGCTTCTTCGCGCTGGCAGGGGTGTTGCCGCGGGACGAAGCGATCGCCCTTATCAAGGAGAGCATCGAGAAGAGCTATGCCCGCAAGGGGCCCGAGGTGGTCGAGCGCAACTTTGCGGCGGTGGACGACACCCTGGCTCATCTCCATCAGGTGGTCATCCCGGCCGGTGAGGAGCAGATCAGCGACTATCCGCTGCCACTGGCGCCGGGTGGAAGCGAGTTTGTCCAGCGGGTGACCGGCGAGATGCTGGCGGGGCGCGGCGATCGCATCCCGGTCTCCATGCTGCCGGTGGATGGCACTTACCCCACCGCCACCAGCCGCTTCGAGAAGCGCGATATCGCCCGCGAGATCCCCATCTGGCATTCGGACATCTGCATCCAGTGCGGCAACTGCGTCTTTGTCTGCCCCCACGCGGCGCTGCGGGCCAAGTTCTACCATCAGGACTGGCTGGCGACCGCCCCCGAGGCAGCGCAGTCGGTGCCCGTCACCGCCAAGGGCTTCCCCGACAGCCGCTACACCTTGCAGCTCTACCCGGAAGATTGCACCGGCTGCGGCCAGTGCGTGCAGGCCTGTCCGGTGCGGGCAGGAGCAGATGAGGAACACGAGGGCGAGCGGGCCATCACCATGATGGACAAGGTGCCCCATCTGGCGGGCCAGAAACAGGCGCTGCGCTGGTTCGAGAGCCTGCCCTGGCCTGCCCGCGAGCGGGTGGACTTCTCCACGGTGCGCGGTGCCCAGTTCCTCGAGCCGCTGTTCGAGTTCTCCGGTGCCTGCGCCGGCTGTGGCGAGACCCCTTACCTCAAGCTGCTGACCCAGCTGTTTGGTGACCGCATGCTGGTGGCCAACGCCACCGGCTGCTCCTCCATCTATGGCGGCAACCTGCCGACTACCCCGTGGGCCAAGAACGGCGAAGGGAAGGGGCCCGCCTGGTCCAACTCCCTGTTTGAGGACAACGCCGAGTTTGGCTTTGGTTTTCGCCTCACCGCCGATCAGCACCACGGTCAGGCGGTGGCAGCCTTGCAGGCGATGAAGGGGGAGATCGGGGTCGAGCTGGTGGAGACACTTGTCAGCGCCCCGCAGCGGCTGGAGTCAGAGATCCGCGCCCAGCGTACCCGGGTGGCGCAAGTGCGGGAGCGGTTGGAGGAGGTGAAATCCGGCAAGGCTCGCGAGCTGCTCTCCTTGATTGATCAGCTGGTGCGGCGCTCGGTCTGGATTATCGGCGGCGATGGCTGGGCCTATGACATCGGCTCATCGGGGCTCGATCACGTGCTCGCCTCCGGCCGCGATGTGAACGTGCTGGTGATGGATACCGAGGTCTACTCCAACACCGGCGGTCAGATGTCGAAATCGACCCCGCTCGGTGCCGTCGCCAAGTTCGCGGCGGGAGGCAAGACGCTGGCCAAGAAGGATGTGGCGCTGCAGGCCATCTCCTACGGCAACGTCTATGTTGCCCGCATCGCCTTTGGTGCCAACCCGCAGCAGGCGCTGCAAGCCTTGCGTGAGGCGGAGGCCTATCCGGGCCCGTCGCTGATCATCGCCTACAGCCACTGCATCGCCCACGGCATCGATATGGAGTTTGGCCTGACCCAGCAAAAACGTGCGGTGGCCTCCGGTCACTGGCCGCTGATGCGCTACAACCCGGTATTGCGCAGTGCGGGGCAGAACCCCTTCAGCCTCGACAGCCTGCGCCCCTCCATCCCCCTCGCTGAATATCGGCAGGAGGAGACCCGTTATAGGGTGCTGGCCCAGAGCCATCCACAGGAAGCCGAGCGGCTGATGCAGGTGGCACAACAAGTGGCGTGGCAGAAGTGGGCCACCTACGAGGAAATGGCCACCCGCGAGGCCAGCCATTTCCATCCGCCGGTTTGATGATGGGGTTAATTCTGTATAGAGAAGCGGGCCATTGGCCCGCTTCTTTGTATTGGATAGTGATGGATATTCTATTTCTGATCTCTGAGATCAAGTACCATTACTGTAGTGGTGAAATATTTTCCGCACCATAATGATGGGTTGATATGCTAGGGAAATCCGGGCAGGATATACATCACAATATATTTTAATGCAGATGCTCCATGCATAATCAACCTTTGTTATATCTTCATGGTGTGGAAACTTAATGGAACCAAAAAACGTTATCCAACGATATATGAATCTATCGAAATTCCTATATCTCTTGCAAAATAGCACCTTTTTTTTGCCTAAAATGTCTATTTTTGATGACCAGCTTGAAGGTGGGTTGACGGCAACTGACTATTTAAATAAGTCTAATGAACCAGGCATTCTTGAACTTACTATGAATTTTCTTCCAGTATATGCTGAGTCAGCAGAGCAAAGGGAAAAAAGATTAAATGTCAATGAGTTTTCTAAGCAGAAACTAGATAATGCAAAATTCATGACTCCATTTGGTGAATACCTGAAAAGTGACATTCAGACTGTTTTTCCAAAGTGTCGCGAGTATCTCTATGTAAGCTGTTGGCATCGCTCTTATTTTGAATGTAGTGCTATGTGGCAATTGTATGGTGCTGAGAAAAACTCAGTCTGTATTTTTACCTCGATTGAAAAACTAGAACAGCAAATCATTCATAATGAGTTGCTTGATAATCTAAAGCTTGAAGATGTCAACTATATTGATCATGCAAAGGCTCAGTTCGGCTCTAATTGTCTTGATCCATTCCTGTCAAAATCCTTGCCATTCAGTTTTGAAAAAGAGCTGCGTATTGTAGCTTTCGACTCGAAGACTGATTTGGCAAGAGTTGAACAAAATGAAAAGGCTGGCGTAAACATAAGAATTCATTCCCTTCCTAAGCTAATAGATAGAGTTGTGGTTTCTCCAAATTCAGATTCATGGTTTAAAGATTGCATTCAGAAGCTATGTAATGAGTATGGCTTGGGTATTGAAGTAGAAATGTCATCACTTAAGCGTGAACGTAATGAAAGTTTCTTGGGGGCTATGGCACAACTTCAAAACATAGAGCTCTAGTTATCCCCTGACACAGGCCTGACCCCCTAGAAGTTCCGATACTGGCGGCCGGATATGGCAGTCGCCGTGTCTTGAGGCGGGCAATAAAAAGCCCGGCGTCGGGCCGGGCTGGCAGGATAAGTTGCTTATCCAGGTATTCGTCGAGGCGTCTAGTGTGGATGTTGTTTGAGGATGTCGTATATCTCCTCTTTCAGTTTAAGTTTCTGTTTTTTCAGATCCTTCACCTCGGAGCTGTAGTCGCTGGCGTGGTGTTTCTCCAGCTTTCTGATCTCCGCATCCAGGTCGTTGTGCAAGTCAAACTTCTTCTGGAAATGGACATCACTGCTCTTCAGTTTCGAGATGAGATCTCTGTACTCCGGAAACATGTAATGAAGCCTCCTTGTTGTCGTTTGATTGTGCCTGCAAGACCAAAGTACCCCTTACTGCCGGGGAGAAACGTGATCCCGATCCAATTCGGGGCCACGGATTTGCTGCATGGGAAGGGCGATTTTTAACTGTTTGAATTACAAGATGATTGCCTGCAGGCCCTGGGGCAGCAGAGGAAAGAAGCGGGATCCGCTTCACATTCGGGAGAGGGGGTCTGCAACGGGGCGGGCAACAGAAAGGGGCGCGAGGCCCCTGACTGGAAACGGGTGAGCCGTTTACTCTTTTTTCTTTTTCTTCTCGGGCAGGGGCTTGCCGTCTCTGGCAATCACCTTGCCTGCCTCGAAACCGATCTGCGCCGCCAGCTCTTCCAGATCCGGCGCCTTGGCCTCGTTGCCGATGGCGTACTGGTAGTTGGCGATGGAGATCTTCTCCGCCACCGGTGTGCCCGGCACGATGGGTTCGCGCCAGCCCTGACCGATGTGGGCCACCAGGGTGCCGTTCATGATGAGCTCGCCGACGATCTCCTGGGTGGGGATGCCCTTGCCGTAGGTGAGGCCCTGCGGGTGCTTCTTGCCGACCAGGGGCTCTTGGCTTGCGGGCATCAGCTTGGTGCGGATCAGCCACTTGGGCGATTTGGTCTTGCCCACCGCCTTGCCGGTCTGGTACTCGTTGATCTTGATGGTCTTGATCATCTGGGCCGTGAACTCCTTGGTCAGGGCCTTCTGGGCTTCGCTGGTCTCGTCGATGACGATGGGGGCCACATACCAGGTCTGGGGAGCCTGCGCCTTGGGGGTCGCCGGGGCGGTTTGCGCCATGGCGAGCGGGCTGAGCAGGATGGCCGTCAACAAGAGTCCGATTTTCTTCATGGTGATTCCGCTTATGTTTCGACAAGAATTTTGTTTTGCCAGCGACGACTGCGCCAGCGCCAGAACATGGCCAGACCGCGCACCCACTCGTCGCAGGCGAGGGCCAGCCAGATGCCTACCAGGCCATAGCCCTGCATGATACCAAGGAAATAGGCCAGGGGAACGGCAATGCCCCACATGGAGACGAGCGCCATGTAGAGCGGGAAACGGGCATCCCCGGTGGCGCGCAGGGCGTTGATCACCACCAGATTGAAGGTGCGACCGGGTTCGAGGATGAGGCTGATGAGGAAGAGCTGCGCCACCTGGGTGATGATGTCGGCGTCGTCGGTGAACAGGCTGATGATGGCGCGGCCGTTGAGGGCGGCGGCGATGGCGATGGCGGCGGTGACGATGAGGCCGAGTTTCAGGCTCTTCATCAGTTGGCGATAGGCTTGATCGAAGCGTCGGGCCCCCGCCAGGTGGCCGATGATGATCTCGTTGCCAAGGCCGATGGAGAGGCCGAACAGCAGGATGAACAGGCAGATCTGGAAGAAGTAGGACTGGGTCGCCAGCGCCTTGTCGCCGAGCAGGCCGACGAAGGCGGTCACCACCATGAACTGCAGCATCCAGGAGAGGTTCTCCCCCGCCGCCGGCAGCCCGATGTGCAGCACCTTGTCCAGCATGGCGCGGCTTGGGCGGACGATCTCGGGCAGACGCAGCCGGATGCCGGTCTTGCGCGCCACCAGCCACACCAGCAGCACCACCCCGACGATGCGCCCCGCCACCGTGCTGATGGCGACCCCGGCGACCCCGAGCTGGGGCAGGCCGAACCAGCCATAGAGCAGCAGCAGGTTGCCGACGAAGGTGATGAGGTTGACGATGAGGGTCACGTACATGGCCTGGCGGGTGTGTCCGTGGGCACGCAGGGTGGCGGCCAGACAGAGGGCCGCCGCCTCCGGCAGCAGGCAAAGCCCGATGATCTGCAGGTAGAGGCTGCCGTCGCTCATCAGGTGGGCAGGCAGGTTCATCAGCGCCAGCATGGTGCCGGCCCCCGCCATGACGCCGACCGCGGCCACCAGTCCCACCAGCAGGTTGAAGCCGATGGCGGTGTGGATGACGATGCGGGCTTTTTCCTTGTCTCCCGCCCCCAGATACTGGGTGATCACCACGCTGGTGCCGATGCTGACGAAGCTGAACAGGGTGATGGCGAGATCGAAGACCTGGTTGCCCACCGCGAGGGCCGCCACCCCCTGATAGGAGACATGGCCCACCATGAAGGTGTTGAGGGCCCCGGTCAGAAAGTGAAGGGCCAGATCGATGAACAGTGGCCAGGTCAGGGCGAATAGGGAGCCCGGGCCCGCGTGGGATTGAGTCTGCATGGAATATCCAGGTGCTGGCGATGGCCCTCGTCAGGGCCAACTGGAGGGGCATTTAACACCAAGCGGGGGCGGGGTGCAATCCTGGTCGCAGGAGGAGGGGGCCTGCGACCAGGGGATGTCTCTCAGACCGGCGTGGCGCCGGCCTCCTGCTCGCTGGGGCGGGTGAGGCGCGCCGAGTCGGGCAGGTCGTCATCGTGCGGCCAGCGGGTGATCAGGGCATCCGTGGTGCTCTCCACCCCCTCGTCGTCCCGGAACACCGGCTCCCGGTAGCAGCGGGTCATGCGCAGGGCCTGGTACATGTCGGGGCAGAGGATGATGCCATCCTCGCCGACCCGGATCCCCGCCTGTTTGAACCACTGGCTCATCTGGCCGTGCCGACCGGCCATCACCATGTGGATGCCGCGCCGCTTGAGCTCCTTGTGCAGCTCTCCCACCATGCTCATGACGCTGATGTCCTGATGGGTGAAGCAGGCCACCGCATCCACCACCAGGCACCTGGGATTGTGGGGATCCTGCACCAGGAGCGCCAGCACCCGCCGCTTGAAGTAGGGGGCGTTGAAGTAGGTGAGCGGGGAGTTGAAGCGGTAGACCAGGATGCCGGGAATCGCCTTGGCCTGCTCGTTGTCCCCCAGGGTGCGCACCACCCCCTCGTCGTCCATGCCGAGCAGCTGGTCGGTGGGGCGCATCACGTTGCGCAGGAACTGGAACAGCCCCAGCAGGACTGCGAGGGTGATGCCCGGAATGACCCCCATGGTGAGCACGCTGACAAAGGTCACCAGGGCGAGCCAGAAGGCGGCGCGGTCCGAGTCGCGCAGGGCCCAGAGGCCGCGAAAATCCGTGAGCGACAGGGAGGCCATCACCAGCACCACGCCGAGGGCGGCGGTGGGAATGTACTGCAGCGGCGCCGTCAGGTAGAAGGTGACCAGGGCGATGACGGCGGCGGCGATGATGGAGACCAGCTGGCTCTTGCCGCCGTTGGCGTCGTTGACCGCGGTGCGCGAATCCGCCCCGCTGATGGCAAACCCCTGGGAGGCGGCGGCGGCCAGGTTGGCCATGCCGAGGGCCCTAAACTCCTTGTCCGCATCAATCTCGTAGCCGTTCTTGGCGGCGAAGCTGCGGGCGGTGAGCATCATGGAGACGAAGCTCACCATGGCGAGGTTGAGGGCGGGCAGCACCAGCTCACGGATAAGCCCGGGGGGAAAGTCCGGCATCTGGAAGGCGGGCAGCCCCGAGCCGATGGTCCCCAGGGTGGCGATGTCGACGCGGCCGAGATTGAACAACCACACCAGGCCCGCCGTCACCACCATGGCTACCATGGAGGAGGGCCAGGCCGGTCTGTAGCGCTTGGCCAGCAACAGGGTGAGCAGGGCCGTCAGGCTCATGGCCAGGGTGGGCAGATGGGTCTGGGTAATGTAGCTGGTGCCGTTCAGGATCCGCTCGATGAGATAGCGCTCGCTGAAGGTGAAGCCGAAGATCTTGGAGAGTTGGCCCACCATGATGGTGATGGCCACCCCGTTGAGCAGCCCCATCAGGATGGGGCGGGAGAGAAAGTCTGCCAGCACCCCCAGTTTGAAGCGGCTGGCGATGAGGCACCAGAAGCCGGTCATGGCGGTCATGGTCATCACCAGTTGCCAGTGACGGGTGGGATCCCCGGCGGCGAGCGGCGTTACCACGGCGGCGATCACCGCGCAGGTGGCGGCATCCGGACCGACGATGAGCTGACGGGAGGTGCCAAAGAGGGCGTACACCACCATGGGCAGGATGCAGGAGTAGAGGCCGACGATGGCGCCCACCCCGGCGAGTTCCGAATAGGCGATGGCCACGGGCAGGGCCACGGCCGCAACCGAGAGGCCAGCGCGAAGATCCGGCATCAACCAGGTCCGCTGGTATTGCAGCAAGGCGGCGAGCCCCGGCAGCCAGCGCTCGAGAGAGAAGAAGTCGCGCATTATTTAACCCATTGAGTTACAAACATCTTTTTCTTAGTGTGCCCAAGGTTGTCGACCCTTTGCAATCCGCTCATGGCCAGTTCACCACAAGGTCAGGCCAGATGCGTTGCCACTCCTTGGCCCTGACCCGTTCGCTAAAGATACGGCTCTCCTGGCGACAGCGCGGATTGGGGCTCACCACCAGGGACCAGTTGGGGGCAAAGCCGTAGGGGGCCAGCCACTCGAACGCATCATCTGCCAACAGGCGGACCCCGATGCAGGTGGGTATCTCCACCCAGTGGCTGAGGGCCGAGAGCGAGCTGGCAAAAGGAGGCACCTGCTGGCGCAGATGCATGCGGGCCTGGTTGCGCACCTCCCACAACTGGCCCGGCATCCTGGCGGCGAGCCAGGCTTCGTGATCGGCCTCCTTCAATCCAGTCGGATCAGCGCTGTCCAGATAGATAAGATCGATGTCGTTGAGCGGGGTGGGTTCGGCCTTGTGATGGAGGTGATCCCAGATGAGGTTGCGCACAAACCCCGCCCCCAGGGCCCAGTCGGGCAGGGCCAGCTCCCGCGCAGCCCGGAGGCAATCCATGCGCGGGTGATCAGCCCGCAGCAGGGCCTCGGTGCAGGCCCGCAGGTGCGCCTCCCGCAGCGCCCCGGCTTCAACCGGCATTGCGGCGCAACCAGACGTCGATGTAGCTGCAGCTCGGCACTATGGTGAGCCCCTCAGAGAGGGTCCAGTCGTAGAAGCGGCGGGCCAGCTTGTCGGCAATCCCCTGTCCGCGCAGCTCGGGGGGAACCTGGGTGCTGTAGGCGTCCACCGTGGTGGCGTCCAGCCGGCGATAGGCAAGGCGGGAGAGCTTGCCGTCCACGGTGCAGACAAATTGCTGCTGATCGGCCTGGTGAAGGATGTCGCTCATCGGGGGTCCTCTTTGGGTGAATGGGAAGATCAGAACATGGCGGACAGGGTTTGCCAACGCCATTCTTTGCGCCCATGGCGGGCTCGCTTACACTGGCCGGCCTGCGAATGGTCGCAAGGCAAGGTATAGAACATTGAGAGAGGATGGATCCGTCATGGCCTTCGCCACCCTGGACGAGCTGATAGGCAACACCCCGCTGCTGGCGCTGCGCCGCATCAATCCGCACCCCGGCGTCACCCTGCTGGTGAAGCTGGAGGGCAACAACCCCGCCGGCTCCGTCAAGGACAGGGCGGCGCTGAACCTCATCAGGCAGGCAGAGGCGAGTGGTCACTTAGCGCCAGGGGCCCGGCTCATCGAGGCCACCTCCGGCAATACCGGCATCGCGCTGGCCATGGTGGCGGCGTCCCGGGGTTACCGGATGCGACTCATCATGCCGAGCAACATGAGTCAGGAGCGGCGCGACGCCATGCAGGCCTACGGCGCCGAGCTGGTGCTGGTGGAAGAGGGCATGGAAGCGGCGCGAGACCTCGCCCTGGCCATGCAGGCGCGGGGGGAGGGGCTGGTGCTCGATCAGTTCAACAACCCCGCCAACCCGGATGCCCACTACCGCTCCACCGGCCCCGAGATCTGGCGCCAGAGCGGCGGGGCGGTCACTCACTTCGTCTCGGCCATGGGCACCACGGGCACCATCATGGGGGTCTCCCGCTACCTCAAGGAGCAGAACCCGGCGGTGGCGGTGATCGGCCTGCAACCGGCCGAGGGGAGCCAGATCCCCGGCATTCGCCGCTGGCCCGAGGCCTACCGGCCCGCCATCTTCGAGCCTGCGCGGGTCGATGGGGTGCTGGATGTGACACTGGAAGAGTCCCTCGTCATGATGCGCCGCCTGGCGCGGGAGGAGGGGATCTGCTGCGGTGTCAGCTCGGGTGGCGCCGTGGCCGGGGCCTTGCGGGTGGCGGCAGAGATCGGGCAGGGGGTGGTGGTGGCGATCATCTGCGATCGGGGGGATCGCTACCTCTCCACCGGGGTCTTCACCCCCGATGCCTGACGGGCAAGGGCCCGCTACTCCCAGGCCCGCTCCAGCAGGACCAGCAACTGGTCCCTGTTCGCATCCTTGCGGTTGTAGAGCAGGGCGCCATCGTTGATGGCGAGATCCCGGATCCCGGGCAGCAGCGCCTTGTCGGTGAGGCCCGCCTCCCGCAGGGTGCGGGGCAGCTTGACCGTCTGCCACAGGGTATCGCGCAGTGCCTGCAACGCCTCGATGGTGGCCTGGGGTCGCCCCTCGGCCGGGGTCGCGGCAAAGCGCTCCGGCCCCACCAGGGGCAGCAGCAGGCGGGCCAGCTCGGGGTCGATGCCGGGCCGGTTGTAGTCGAGCACGGTGGGCAGGAAGAGGTTCATACAGAGGCCATGGGGCAGGTGGCAGCGTGCCCCCAGACTGTGGCCGAGGGCGTGCACCAGCCCCACCATTGAGTTGGAAAACGCCATGCCCGCCAGGGTGGAGCCCTCCGCCAGTTGCAGCCGCAGGCCCTTGTCCGTCGGGTGGGCCAGCACCCTGGGCAGGGCGGTGGCAATCTTCTCCACCGCCATCAGGGCCAGGGCGTCACTGACCGGGTTCTTGCCGTTGCCGATGAAGGCCTCGATGGCGTGGGTCATGGCATCCATGGCGGTGGCGGCGGTGATGGGCAGCGGCAGCCCCAGGGTGAGGCGGGGATCCAGCACCGCCAGCCGGGGCAGCAGGAAGGGGGAGGTGAAGGGCACCTTGCGCCCGCTCCCTTCGTCCTTGATCACCGCCACCAGGGTCACTTCGGAGCCGGTCCCCGCCGTGGTGGGGACCACCGCCAGGGGGTTGAGGGGACGGGTCAGGCAATCCGCTCCGGCATAGTCGAGCAGCCGCTCGCCCCCCAGGGTCGCCAGTATGTTCACCGCCTTGGCGGTGTCGATGACGGAGCCGCCGCCAAGGGCGAGCAGGCTGTCACAGCCCAGCTCCCGGTAGTGGCGGGCGATCCGCTCCACCACGGCGGTGGAGGAGTCCGCCGGGATCTCGTCCCAGATGGCGGCGACCGGCAAGGCCCCTTCGGCCATCACATGGGCCAGCAGGGTGGCGAGCCCGCTGCCGCTGACCCCCTTGTCGGTGAGCAGCAGCGGGCGGCCAGCCCCCAATCCCCTCAAGGCATCCGGCAACTGCTCCAGCGCCTGCTCCCCCGCCATCAGCTTGACCGGACAGAAAAAATCGTAATAACGGCTCATCCCGTTCTCCTCGTGTTCAACCGGTCAGAAGACCCAGATAGATGTGGCAGGCCCGCGCTAGCTTGCGATGCGGGTCCGGGTAGTGGCGAAGCAGGGGCCGCGCGATGAAGGCGGGCAGGATCAGGCTCTGCAACTGCTCAAGCGCTCGCACCAGGTGCATGGCCGCGTCGAGATCCCCCTCCACCAGCAGCCGGTTTTCGCAAAAGGCCTGGTTGATGCCGAGGCGAAAACTGAGGGCGCGAAAGGCGACGGCGGGGTGCTTGAAGCGCACCCGCAGGGGGTGGGGGCCGTCATGGGCACAGGTCGAATGCGCCCTGCCAGCCTCCTCACCGCAGTGCCAGCGCCCCGCGAACTTGTAGAGACTCAGCCCCCGGGTCATGCCGTTTACCTCCAGCCTGATGGTGAGACCGTCCGGCAGGGGGGCAAGCTCGCGGCGCACCGCCTCGTCGACCCGGGCGGCGCGGCACAGGGTGCGGCCGATGATCCAGAGCAGGCTGCCAATCCAGAGGCGCCTGCCGGTGGCAAGCAGGGCGTCAGGGCGCATGGGAACCTCCGCTGATGGCGGACCAGAAGAGGGTGAAGGCGCTCTCCTGCCAGTGGGGGTCTTCTCCCAGTTCAGGCTGATCGACAAAGAGGGAGGCGCAGGCCAGAAACTGGCCCTGGCACACCTCCAGCATCAGGGCCGGCGGGGCCGACATCAGCTCGCCTCTGGCCTGGCCCCGGGCGAGCAGGCTCGGCAGAAAATGCAGGGTCTCAGCCAGGATCTGGCTGCGCAGGGGGCGGGCCAGCAGGGGGGAGTGGAAAAAGCCCAGCACGACCCTGAGCTCACGGGGGTGGGCCTGCATCCAGCCCATGGCCTGGTGCCAGTAGTGGCGGGCCTGCTCCTGGAGCGGCAGGGCGGCATCGGCCTCGGTGATGGCGGCGCCAAGGCGCAGCTTGATGTCCTGGTAGAGGCTCTGGATCAGCACCTCCTTGCTGGGAAAGTGATGAAACAGGGTGCCATTGGCCACCCCGGCCGCCTTGGCGATGCGAGCGGTGGCGGCGCCCTGCAGGCCATCCTCCGCGCACAGGGCCAGGGCGGCATCCAGGATCTGGCGGCGTTTGTCGGTCATGGTTTCTCGCATCTCGCCTCCTAGCGCAGGAACAGGGCCATCATCAGCCGCTGGTACCAGCGCCGATAGGGGGGATGAATGAGGGAGCCTGTGCTGAAGCGTCCGCGACGCAGCACGGTTTTCGCCTTGGAGAAGGTGAGAAACCCCTCGCGGCCGTGATAGTGGCCCATGCCGGAGGGACCGATGCCGCCGAAGGGGGCATCGTCCGCCGCCACCTGGAACAGACTCTCGTTGATGGCCATGCCCCCGGCGTGGGTCTCCCGGATGAGGCGGCGCTGCAGCGTCTCGTCCAGGCTCATCAGATAGAGCGCCAGGGGGCGGGGCCGGGCCGCCACATAGGCCAGGGCTTCCTCGATGTCGTCATAGGGCACCAGGGGCAGCAGGGGGCCGAAGATCTCCTGCTGCATCACCTGGCAGTGGCCGGGCACCTCGGTCAGCAGGTGGGGCACCAGTTTGCGGGTGGCGTCATCCCGGGCGGGTGTGACGCAGGGGTGGATCTGGGCGCCGGCCTGCCTCGCCTCCTCCAGCCAGGCGATGAGCCGCTCGTACTGGGGGGCGTTGATGATGGCGCCATAATCCGGGCTCTCGAGCCCTTTGGGGTAGAGGCGGCGAAAATGGGCCTGATAGGCCTCGATGAAGGCCTGCTCCTGCCCCCTCGGCAGCAGCACGTAGTCGGGGGCCACGCAGATCTGGCCGGCGTTGAGGCTCTTGCCGAAGATCATCCGCTCCACCGCCAGGGCCAGGGGCATGTCGGGGGCGATGAGACAGGGGCTCTTGCCGCCGAGCTCCAGGGTGAGGGGGGTGAGCTGGGGGGCGGCCGCGGCCATCACCAGCCGACCCACCGCCGTGGAGCCGGTGAAGATGAGATGGTCGAAGGGGAGGGCGCTGAAGGCGGCCGCGATCCCCGCATCCCCCTCGATAACCACCACCTCGTCACCGCCGAGGGCCTCATCGAGCAGGGTGCGCAGCACGGCGTTGGTGTGAGGGGTGAACTCGGAGAGCTTGATCATGGCGCGGTTGCCGGCGGCGAGGGCGCCGATGAGGGGCCCGAGGCTCAGCATCACCGGGAAATTCCAGGGCACCATGATGCCGACCACGCCGAGGGGCTGATAGTGCACCTCGACCCTGGCGGGGGCCAGCAGCAGGCCGGAATGACGGCGCTCCGGTTTCATCCACCCCTTGAGCCGTTTCAGGGTGTAGTTGATCTGCATGACGCAGGGGAGCACATCGGCGATCAGGCTATCGTAGTCGCTGCGCTGGCCGTAGTCCCGGGCCAGGGCCTGACACAGTGCCTGTTTGTGGCGCAGCAGCCCCTGCTTGAGGGAATCAAGTCTGGCGCGGCGGGACGCCAGATCCGGCATGGGGGTGGCCTGGCTGGCCTGCCTGAGCCGATGCAGCTGCTCGGGGAGGGAGAACTTGTCCGGTGAGGCGGGGGTGACGGTGGTGTCCATGGCATGCTCCGCACGAAAAGTGACCGACTGATTAGTCGGTCCAAATCTAGCGATTCGTTGCCGACTTGTAAACCGGGCGAGGGCAGAGGGTGGCTGCCAGTGGGCAGCGTTGTCCGGAACTGTGTCCGGGCTCCCATTTTTGAGGCATCCGGATTGGTCTTCTATCTAATAAGGGGTAATTGTGGGTCACCAACTCGGAGGGAGAACCGCACATGACCAGGGAATTGCATAGCCTGCTGGCCCGGCTGGATGACGTGATCGCGCGCATGCCGGACAGTTTCAATACCTATGAGTTTGCCCAGAAGCTGGCGCTGCAACATCAGCAGGAGTATTTCGCCGCGGGCCACTCCCTGGCGGGCCAGGAGAAGAACCTGCTGCGCCTGCTCCACGAGAAGATTGCCCTGGCGCTGGCGAGCCATGAGGACGTCATCGAGGGGGCCCTGCTGCCCTGCATGACCCCCTGGGGAGAGCGCGCCACCTCGCCCCGCTGGCACCGCAAGCACTGACCCGGCAACAACATGAAAAGGCCCCTCGGGGCCTTTTCATGTTTGGGGTCGCACCTACTGGACCAGCCTGCGGGCCTGCCAGTAGCGGCTGTTCCAGTAGACGTTGTCGAGGCGCGAGCGGATCACGCCCTTGCTGGTGGAGGCGTGGATGAACTCACCTGCCCCGGTGTAGACCCCGACGTGGTACTGCTGCCAGCCGGTCTTGAAGAAGACCAGATCCCCGTGCTGGAGACGGTATCTGTCCACCGGGCGGCCGAGGCTCGCCTGGGATTCCGTGGTGCGGGGCAGGGTGAAACCCAGCACCTGGCTGTAGGCGAGCTGGGTGAAGGCGGAGCAGTCGAGACCGGCGCGGCTGGTACCGCCCATGCGATAGGGCACGCCGCGCCACTGCTGATAAAAGTTGTCGAATGCGCCGCTCTGGCGCACGGGAGGGGGAGGCTCCGGCGTGCTGGAGCAGGCGGCGAGAAGCAGGGCCAGCAGGGGCAGCAGCAAGGTGCGAAACATCTCAACTCCTTGATAGGGCACGGGGTTCATCATAGACGATGATCCTGCCTGGAACCTGAATGACAACGGCATTGACGAGTGGCCGCCTGTGGGGGCAGCCACTGGATCACCCCGCCGGTTTGGGGGTAATGAGCGGCGTCAGCAGCTCGGCAATCTTGTAGAAGGTCTGCACCCGTGTGGTGCTGGGGCGCCACACCAGGCCTATCTCCCGATAGGGTTTCTCCCCGGGCAGGGGAATGGCCACCAGGTCCGTGTTGTCGAGGATGCCCGCATCTATGGCCATCTGGGGCAGGAAGGTGGTGCCAAGACCGGCCCCCACCATCTGCACCAGGGTGTGCAGGCTGGTGGCGGCGAACGGGTTGATCTTGCTCTTGTCCCGCAGCCGGCAGGCGCTCACCGCGTGCTCCGTCAGGCAGTGCTCCCGCTCCAGCAGGAAGATGCTCTGGTTGGGCAGCTCCTTGTAGTCGAACGGCATGTGCAGGCCCGCCGCCATGTGGGAGGGCATCACCATGTGGAAGGGATCCTGGCCGACGGTCTTGCTGTGGAAGCCGCCGATCTCTACCGGCAGCGCCAGGATCAGCAGATCGAGCTGCCCTTGCTCCAGCTGCTTGAGCAGATTGGTGGTGGTGTCTTCCCGCAGCAGCAGCTCCAGATCCGGATAGGCCTTGCCGCACACCTGCAGCAGCTTGCTCAGCAGGAAGGGGGCGATGGTGGGGATGCAGCCCAGGCGCACTGTGCCGTGCATGACGCCCCCCTGCTGCTGTCCCAGCTCCATCAGGTCCCGGGCATCGGAGAGCAGGTTGCGCGCCCGCGCCACGATTTCCATGCCGACCGGCGTCATGATGAAGCTCTTGTGATCCCGCTCTACCAGTTGCAGGTTCATCATGTCCTCCAGGGTCTGGATCCCGGTACTCAGGGTCGACTGGCTGACATGGCAGGCCTTGGCGGCGCGGTTGAAATTCTTGTGCTCGTCCAGAGCGACCAGATACTGGAGCTGCTTCAGGCTGGGCCAACGTTGCATAGGAGAAACCCGATCGATGCTATCTATTTGATTTGATTAATCTACCATCGAGAAGCCCCGTTGTCGCCGACAAATCGGTGCCCCCTGGCAGGCGCACTGCCTCACGCACATGGGGTGGCCTGCTCCGATGGGCTGGCCACCCCTCATTGGTCAGGAGCTTATCCCCTTGTGCCGCGCCATTGAAGGGGCGCCGCCATGGGATGTGACGGGGATCGGCCTTCGGGCGGGGCGCCCTGCGCGCAGGAGCGGCCATAAAAAAACGCGCCGGGGGGCGCGCTTTTGCAGAAGGGGGGCGGACTATTCGTCGAAGATACCGAAGTGATCCTTGGCGAAGTTGACCCGCTGTTCCACGTTCATCTTGACCTGACCCAGCTTCTCGATGGTCTTGAGGTTGGGCACCAGGCCGCGACCGTTGGCGATCTGGATGGCAAGGCCCGGACGGGCGTTGAGCTCCAGCAGCATGGGGCCGCGGAACTTGTCCAGCACCATGTCGGTCCCGATGTAGCCAAGACCGGACATCTCGTAGCAGGAGGCCGCCAGGTTGAGCAGGGTGTCCCAGTGGGGCACCTTCAGATCGTAGAGATCCAGGCCGGTGTCCGGGTGGTGGCGCAGCGGGTTGCCAAACTGCACCGCCCGCAGGGCGCGGCCGGTGCGCAGGCACAGGCCCACCCCCACGGCGCCCTGGTGCAGGTTCGCCTTGCCATCGGAAGCCGAGGTCGAGAGGCGCATCATGGCCATCACCGGGAACCCCTTGAAGATGATCACCCGGGCATCGGGGACCCCTTCGAAGGAGTAGCCGTCGAACACGTCGTCGAAGTTGATGAGCCCTTCCACCAGCGCCACGTCGGGCTTGCCGCCGAGGGAATAGAGCCCCGCCAGGATGTTGGAGACATGGCGCTCCAGATCCTGGCCGTTGGCGGCGCTGCCGTTGGGCTTGTAGAAGAGGCCGTCCTCCTGGCGCAGGATCACCAGGATCCCCTTGCCGCCGGAGCCGCGGGCCGGCTTGATGCAGAAGCCCGGCCAGTCCTTCACCAGCTCGGTGATGCGAGTCACGTCGTGCTGCTCGCGGATGGTGCCGATGAGTTCAGGCACCGTCACCCCCGCATCCAGCGCGATGCGCTTGGTCTTGAGCTTGTCATCCACCAGCGGATAGAGGCGGCGCGGGTTGTAGCGGCTGATGTAGGAGTGGTTGCGCTTGTTCATGCCGAGGATGCCTGCCTGGGACAGGCTCCACGGACTGGTGTATTTCTGCCAGAACCACATCTGTTACTTGTCCTTACCCGGGGTGGCACCAGACTTCATCTCGTCCACCAGCGGCTTGAAGCGCTTGAGTTCGCTCAGCTTGTAGCCGGTGTAGTTACCCATCAACAGCACGGTCGCCATCAGCACCAGCTGCAGGCCGAGGAAGTTGAAGGTGAGGTGACGAATGAGCTCGTTGTCCATGGCCAGGTAGGCGATGACCGCCACCAGCAGGGAGCCGCCGCCCTGGCGGAACACCTCTTTGGGACCCTCTTCTTCCCACAGGATGGACATGCGCTCGATGGTCCAGGAGAGGATGATCATCGGGAAGAAGGTGATCTTCATGCCGTCGGTCAGCCCCAGCTTGAAGGCGAACGCCGAGAAGATGCCGATCATCGAGATCACCATGATGATGATCGCCGATATTCGGGCGACCAGCAGCAGGTTGAGCCTCGAGAGGTAGGAGCGGATCACCAGGCCGGTGCCGACGATCAGCAGGAAGCCAATGAGGCCGGTGACCAGCGAGGTCTGGATGAAGGCGACCGCGATCAGCACCGGCATGAAGGTGCCGGAGGTCTTGATCCCCACGATGACCCGCAGGAACACCACCATCAGCACGCCGATGGGGATGAGCAGCAGACCCTTGAACAGGGCTTGCTCTTCCAGGGGCAGGCTGTGGATGGAGAAGTTCATCATCTCGGATTTTTCGAACTTCTGGGCCAGGGCCACGTTGACCGGTTGCTCCTGCTCGATCATCGAGAAGGTGACGCGGGAGTTGTGACCGCCGGTGACGTCCAGGAGGGCGCCGGAGTTGTACTCCCACAGCAGCAGGTTGGCCGGTTGACCCTGTTCACCGCTTTGCGGGTTGAACAGCTTGTAGTCGGTCGGGCTGTTGAAGACCTGCAGGTAATCCACCAGCTCCTGACGGCGACGGCCATCTTCCAGGCTGAGGGCGTGAACCACCCGGGCCGGGACGTCCGCGTTGTTGAGCAGCTCGGCAATCAGATTGGCGCGGCTCTTGTGGGACTTGAGCAGCTCGGCGTTCTGTTCCTGCTTCTCGATCTCCTTGATGATCTCGCGGGTCAGGGTGTAGCCGTCGGCGGAGCGCTCCTGGGCGCGCTCCAGGATCTGCTTCATGGCCGTGGCGTAGGGCTCGCTCTCGATCTGCTTCTCGATGGCGGGCGGCTGCGGGTTGGCGGCGGGCTTGGCATGGGCATCGGCCATCATGTCGACCCGGTAGTAGAGCTCCTGACGGCCGGAGGCGGTGCGGATGGACCACTCGGCGCGGGCATCCCCGTCTTTTTCCACGAACGACAGGCCATAGCCCGGGCTCGCGGCGTTCTCGTTCATCAGGGTGAAGCCGGGCTGGGTGCCCGGAATGGCCAGGGAGGCGATCACCGGCTCGCCGGTGGCCTCGAACTCGAGCTTGGCTTCGATGGACCAGATCTGGCGCTTTTCACCCGGCGTGAGCGGGACGTCCAGCGCGATGTGATGATAGAAGGTCATCCCCAGGCCGACGATGTAGAGCAGGGCGACCAGCAGATAGAACGGCTTACGGGAAACCATGGATTATTTCACATCCTTGAGCTTGGGTTTGGGTTGGATATATTCGCGGGCCACGTCGACCACGGCGATGTCTTTGAGGAATTCACGGCCCAGCAGCACGGGGAAGGTCATGTCGCTGCGGTCCTTCAGGGTAAATTCGGCCTTCTCGGTCATGTCGCCGATGCGCACGGCGAGGCGAACCACGGGGCGACGGTCGAGATCGTCGGCGGAAGCCTGACGGACCCGCACGTGACGCACCAGGGGCGCTTCAATCTGGATCTTGTCGTCCATCTCCTGGTGGCTCAGGAAGAAGCGCACCCAGTTCTTGCCGTTGCGCTCGAAGATGGTGATCTCCTGGGCGCTGATGGAGGAGGTGGTGGCGCCGGTGTCGACCCGGGCCTGGAAGGCGTCGTTGGCGGCGTCAACCCAGATCCACTCCGCTTCACCCACCAGCAGCTTGCCATCGACGGTGTGGCCCTGGCTCGGCGCCGGGCACTTCTCGGTGGGAATGGGCATGGCCTTGGGCGGCTCGGGAGGCAGGGTAGCCAGCTTGCTGTCGACTTTCTTCACGGACTCTTTCATGTTGGTGACATCGGTGTTGAGCTGAACCAGCAGGTGCTGTTGCTGCACATACTGCTTCTGTTGCTGTTCCATGGATGTTTGCAGGCGCTGCTCGCTCAGATTGATCTCGTTGCGAAGCTCGGCCAGCGTCAGGGTAGGTACCGGGGGCGCTTTTTCCATCGTGACACACCCGCCGAGACTGAGCAGGGAGAGCAGGGTCATTCCTTTTAATTTGCTTTTCATGTCATTCATTTAACTGTGCTTCCTGGAATTGGGTCAGTGTAACTTCCACAGCCGCCATCGGCTAGTCTTTGGCCTTTCTGGCGATCAGTACGGCACGTTTGGGTGCCGGGTATCCTTCGACCGTGAGTGCAGGATTGTGTGGATCCAGATAGTCACTCAGGGACTCGTTAATCATCCAGTCGGTACGACGCTGTTCGTCGGTGCTGGTCATATTCTCGTCGACGATGCGCACATCGGTGAACCCGCAGCGCTCGACCCAGCGTGTGAGGGCCGCGCTCGAGGGGAGGAACCAGACGTTGCGCATCTTGCCGTAGCGATCGGAGGGCATCAGCACCTGGTTTTCGTCGCCGTCCACCACCAGGGTCTCGAGCACCAGCTCCCCATCGTCTTTGAGCTGGTTGCGCAACTGCTCGATGTGCTCGATGGGGGACTTGCGATGATAGAGCACCCCCATGGAGAAGACGGTGTCAAAGGCCCGCAGCGCCGGCAGCTCCTGGATACCGAGCGGCAGCAGGTGGGCGCGCTGGTCGTTGTTCATGAAGTGGCGAATGGCTTCGAACTGGCAGAGGAACAGCGGGCTCGGGTCGATGCCGACCGCCAGTTTCGCCCCTTCCCCCACCATGCGCCAGAGGTGGTAGCCGCTGCCGCAGCCCACGTCCAGCACGTAGCGGCCCTGGAGCGGGCTGATGTGGGGCAGCACCCGATCCCACTTCCAGTCGGAGCGCCACTCGGTGTCGATGTGGATGCCGTGCACATGGAAGGGGCCCTTGCGCCAGGGCATGAGCTGGCGCAGCAGGCTCTCGGTCTTCTTGCGCTCACCCTCTCCCAGGCTATCGGGGCCGCCGATGGCGACCCGCTCTTTGAGCTCGATCCGACCGGGGGCCACGACGGGCAGCTTGGCGAGGGCGCGGTTCCAGCGCGGCAGATCCCCGTGCAGGTTGTCGTGCTGCCAGGCGTGCAGCTGGGCGGGCAGGGTGTGCAGCCAGTGGCTCAACCGGTTCTTGGCGATCAGTTGATAAAAATGGGCGAAATCGATCATGGCTTAGTTGGTGTCGCTGGCTTTGATGGCAATCATGGAGCCGAAGTTGAAGCACTGGAACCAGAGGTCCAGGTGGGTGAAGCCGGCGTCCCGCAGGCGCGCCTGATGGACCGCCAGGGTGTCGGTGCGCATCACGTTCTCAAGGGCGGTGCGCTTCTGGCTGATTTCCAGCTCGCTGTAGCCGTTGGCCCGCTTGAAGTCGAGGTGCAAGTCGATGAGCAGCTCGTTGACCTGCTCGTCATCGAAGCGGAACTTCTCGCTCAGGATGAGGATGCCGCCGGGGCGCAGGCCGTCAAAGATGCGCGCGATGAGGGCGGCCCGCTTCTCGGGGGCGACGAACTGCAGGGTGAAGTTGAGCACCACCACGGAGGCGTTCTCGATGGGGATGTCGCAGATGTCCGCCTCGATGAGCGCCACCGGCACCTCGGACTTGAAGCCCGAGAGGTGGGCGCGGGCCCGCTCGATCATGGGGTGGGAGAGATCCACCGCCGTGATCTGGCAGCCGGGCTGGGTGACGTGGCGGCGCATGGCCTGGGTCGCGGCGCCGAGGGAGCAGCCGAGATCGTAGAGGCGGCTCTGGGGCTGGGCGTAGCGGGCGGCCATCATGCCGATGGCGGAGATGATGTTGCTGTAACCGGGCACCGAGCGCTGGATCATGTCGGGGAAGACATCGACGACCTGCTCGTCAAAGCAGAAGTCTCCCAGACGGGCGATGGGGGCGGCAAAAATCTGATCGTGCATGCTGACGCAACCTGACAGCCGGTGTGGTGGGCGGCTGTTTTATTCAATTGAATCTTGGGTGGACGGGCATCGAAATGGCGTCGTCACCGGTTGACGAACGGGGTGGCTTGCTCCGGGATCCTTCGGGCTGCCCCTGTTCGCAACGGGCCATGGTCCGGGCCCTCAGGGTGCCGGGCTGGGGTGGGCAACGCATTGCCATGCACCCAGGCCCGGGACCTTACTTGGGGCGCTAGTGTAGAGGAAAGGCGGGCGTTTGTCTTGACGCCAACCCCGGTGGGACCACAAAAAAAGCGGCTTTTTTTGGGGACGGAGAAGGGGCGGGGAGGGGGCCGCTCAAAAGGGCAGCACCCCCTGGCGGGCGCGATCGTTTTCTCCCGGCCAGGGGGCCATCTCCTGGCCGAGCAGGCGGCTGATCTGCCGTGCGAGTTCGGGGGCCCGGGCATTGTCGGCGGTGTGGACAAAGAGGTAGAGATCCTTGCCCTCCTGGAGCCATTGTTTCCAATGTGGCAACCATGGTGGCAAAAATGGATGATTGTCCTCGATTTGAGGCAAACCAATCAGGCGCACCACCGGGGCACCCCCCGTGGCCAGCAGATGGACCGGCAACCTGGGTTTCTTGCCCTGGGCATCGATCATGGCGGCCGTGGTGGCGGGCACCGAGAAGAGCGGGCGGCTGTCGAGCATGATGCGATTGATGTCCCGCGCCATCAGCATCCGGTTGAGGGCCCGTTCCGCCTCCCCCTTGGCGAAGAAATCGGGGTGGCGCACCTCGAGGGCATAGGTGAAATCCTGGGGCAGCCGCGCGAAGAAGGCCGCCAGACGGGCCAGCCCCTCTGGCCCGAAGCGGGCGGGCAGTTGCAGCTTGAGCAGCCCCAGCTTGTCATGCAGGGGGGTCAGCAGGCGGATGAAGGCCGTCACCTGTTTGTCCGCGCTCACCAGATCGCTCTGGTGGCTGATCTCCTTGGGAAACTTGAAGCTGAAGCGAAAGTGGTCGGGGACCGCATCGGCCCAGCGCTGCACCGTCTCGGGGGTCGGCGAGGCGTAGAAGGTGGTGTTGCCCTCCACGGAGTTGAACACCCGGGCATAGTCGGCGAGGTGCTCGGCGGGCCTGGCATTCATCCCCAGCAACTGGCCGGGCCAGGCCGGGTGTGACCACTGGGGCAGGCCCAAATAGAGGCTCATGATGGTTCCTGTCGGCAGGTTGGCGCACTTTTGCCCTCCTTTTTGCGCCAGAACAACAAAAAACAGGGTAAAGGGGGCTGCGGGCCATTTTACCCAAATGGAGGTTTTCCTCTATAATGCCAACCCTTTTGTTTGCCACATTGTCGTAATGCGCGCGACCGAGCCCCCGGGTGACGATGATCGCGGCCCGGCAGTGGCCAGACAACGACGCCAGCCGATACCCCGGCGCCCACTCGTCATCCCGGTCGGGAGCGGGGGCATGCCTGGGACGGCGGCAAGAATCCGGCTCGGGGAGCCGGATGACCCGAGACAGATTTCAAACCGGGCAAGAAGCAGGATCTGGCCAGCTGTGAGACAGACGGTGCTTGCCAGTCGTGCCCGGCGACCCAGGATGAACCGTCTCTCTACCATTTCGAAGGAAGAAGTCCATGCGCTCTATCTATTGCGGACAGGTCAATGAGGCCCATGCCGGGCAGACCATTACATTGTGCGGTTGGGTCCATCGTCGTCGTGATCTCGGCGGCCTCATCTTTATCGACATGCGCGACCGCGAGGGCATCGTGCAGGTGTTCTTCGATCCGGACAAGCCGGACGCCTTTGCCCTGGCCTCCGAGCTGCGCGGCGAGTTCTGCATCCAGGTGACCGGCGTGGTGCGTACCCGCCCCGACTCCCAGCGCAACAGCGACATGGCCACCGGTGCCATCGAGGTGTTCGCCCACGAGCTCACCATCATCAACCGTGCCGAGCCGCTGCCCCTTGACTTCAACCAGGTCAACAGCGAAGAGGTGAGCCTCAAGTACCGCTATCTGGACCTGCGTCGTCCCGAGATGGCCAAGTACCTGAAGACCCGTGCCAAGGCCAGTGCCTTCGTGCGCCGCTTCATGGACGAGCACGGCTTCCTCGACATCGAGACCCCGATGCTGACCAAGGCGACCCCGGAAGGGGCCCGTGACTACCTGGTGCCGAGCCGCGTGCACAAGGGCAAGTTCTACGCCCTGCCGCAGTCCCCCCAGCTGTTCAAGCAGCTGCTGATGATGTCCGGCTTCGACCGCTACTACCAGATCGTCAAGTGCTTCCGCGACGAAGACCTGCGTGCCGACCGCCAGCCGGAATTCACCCAGATCGACGTGGAGACCTCCTTCATGACCGCGCCCCAGGTGCGTGAAATCATGGAAGAGATGATCCGCAAGCTCTGGCTGCACATCCTGAACGTGGACCTGGGTGACTTCCCCATCATGACCTTCGACGAGGCCATGCGCCGCTTCGGCTCCGACAAGCCGGACCTGCGCCTGCCGATGGAGCTGGTGGACGTGGCAGATCTCTTGACCGAGGTGGAATTCGCCGTGTTCGCCGGTCCTGCCAAGGATCCGAAAGGCCGTGTGGCGGCCCTGAAGGTACCGGGCGGCGCGGAGCTGTCTCGCAAGCAGATCGACGAGTACACCAAGTTCGTCGGCATCTACGGTGCCAAGGGCCTGGCCTGGATGAAGGTCAACGACGCCGGGAGCGGCCTAGAAGGGGTGCAGTCCCCGGTGGCCAAGTTCCTCTCTGACGCCATCGTGCGCGAGATCCTGGCCCGCACCGGCGCGATGGATGGCGACATCATCTTCTTCGGCGCCGACTCCAAGAAAGTGGTGTGCGATGCCATGGGCGCCCTGCGCCTGAAGGTGGGCCGCGATCTGGGCCTGGTGGAGAACGTCTGGAAGCCGCTCTGGGTCATCGACTTCCCCATGTTCGAGGAAGATGGCGAAGGCGGCCTGGCGGCCATGCACCACCCCTTCACCGCCCCGAGCAACCTGGGCCCGGCCGAGCTGAAAGCGAACCCGGTGGGTGCTTACGCCAACGCCTACGACATGGTAATCAACGGCTACGAAGTGGGTGGCGGCTCTGTGCGTATCCACAACAGCGAGATGCAGTCCACCGTGTTCGACATCCTGGGGATCACCCCGGACGAGCAGCGCCTGAAGTTCGGCTTCCTGCTGGATGCCCTGAAATACGGCACCCCGCCCCACGCCGGCCTGGCCTTCGGTCTGGACCGCCTCAGCATGCTGCTGACCGGCACCGACAACATCCGGGATGTCATCGCATTCCCGAAAACCACGGCGGCCGCCTGTCTGATGACGGACGCCCCGAGCTTTGCCAACCCGGCCCAACTGGGCGAGCTGGCGATTGCGACCACCGTCAAGGGTGACGAATAAGCCGTTATCGGCAACAAAGGCCGCAGCGATGCGGCCTTTCCCGTTTCCCTCTGGGCGCAACCAGTGTTACTGAAATTTCCAACTATAACGGAGAGTCCCTATGGCAGGTCACAGTAAATGGGCCAACATCAAACACCGTAAGGCGGCGCAAGACGCCAAGCGCGGCAAGATCTTCACCAAGCTGATCCGCGAAATCACCACCTCCGCGCGTCTGGGTGATGCCGATCCTGCCAACAACCCCCGCCTGCGTGCGGCGGTGGCGGCAGCCCTGACCAGCAACATGACCCGCGACACCATCAACCGCGCCATCGCCCGTGGGGCCGGCGGCGGTGACGGTGAGCAGCTCGAGACCATCGTGTACGAAGGGTACGGCCCGGCCGGTTCCGCCGTCATGGTGGAGTGCCTGACCGACAACCGCAACCGTACCGTGGCCGAAGTGCGTCACGCCTTCAGCAAGTGCGGCGGCAACCTGGGGACCGACGGCTCCGTGGCCTATCTGTTCACCAAGAAGGGGGTGCTGACCTTCGTGGGCGCCGATGAAGACGCCCTGATGGACGCCGCGCTGGAAGCCGGTGCCGACGACGTGGTAACCGAAGAAGATGGCACCATCGAGGTCTACACCACCCCGAACGACTTCGGCACCGTGCTGGACGGTCTGGAAGCCGCCGGCTTCAAGCCCGAGAGCGCCGAAGTGACCATGATCCCCTCCACCGAGGCGGAACTGGATGCCGAGACCGCGCCCAAGCTGATGCGCCTCATCGACATGCTGGAAGATCTGGACGATGTGCAGGAGGTGTACCACAACGGCTCCATCTCCGACGAGATTGCCGCGACCCTGTGATCCCCCAGGGCAAGGGGAGGGCGATCACAACGGTCCTCTTCCCCGGCTCCGGCGAGATCGCCGGCCTCTCGCGACCCTGTTCAGGTTCGTGAAAACACAGGTGTGACATCTTGTTCACCTTCGCAAAAACGGCAGCCCGGGCTGCCGTTTTTTTATGTGCCAGACCGCGCACCTCCCCTTGTGGTTCGATTTCCTCTCTTAATGTTCGCTTAAGTTTGCCGTCCTAGGATGACCCCGTATCTGGACCTCCCTGGCTCTTTTCCTGTTTTTCAGGGCCGAGTGTCGGGATGGTCACCACGAAGCCTGCTGGCAGGTTGTTAGTTCCACTGGTTTGTCGGAGTCTCTCTATGCGTCTCACTCTGGGAGTGATGAAGGTCAATCTGTTGCTGGTGCTGCTGTTTGCACTGGTCTTCAACTGGCCCATTTTCCTGCACTTTTATCGCATTCTCAGCGCCCTTGAACACGTCAAGGCGGGGTTTGTCCTCTCTATTCCCCTGGTACTGGTGGCGGCCCTCAACGCGGTGTTCCTGCCCTTTACCTTCCGTTATCTGCTCAAGCCCTTTTTCGCCTTGCTCATCCTGACCGGCTCCCTGGTCAGCTACGCCATGCTCAAGTACGGGGTGATCTTCGACATGGGCATGATGCAGAACATCATCGAGACCAACAGCGGGGAGGCGGGCTCCTACCTCAACGGCTCCGTGGTGCTCTGGTTCCTGCTGACCGGCCTGCTGCCGGTGCTGGTCCTGCTGTGGGTGAAGATTGAGTACCCCCGTCCCTGGTACAAGGGGCTGGGTCTGCGCCTCGGTTCCATCGCCCTCTCCTTGCTGTTTCTGATGGGGGCTGCCGCCCTCTATTACCAGGATTACGCCTCGGTCGGGCGCAACAACAAGTCCCTCGGCAAGGAGATAGTGCCCGCCAACTATGTGCACGGGCTCTACAAGTACGCCAGGGATGTGGTCTTCGCCACTCCCATTCCCTACCAGCAGATCGGCACCGATGCCAGGGTGATCGGCCAGCATGAGAAGCCGACCCTGATGTTCCTGGTGGTGGGGGAGACGGCCCGCAGCCAGAACTACTCCCTCAACGGCTACAAGAAGGAGACCAACGGCTTCACCGAGAAGGAGGCCAATGTCGTCTCGTTCAGGAACGTGCGCTCCTGCGGCACCGCCACTGCGCTCTCCGTGCCCTGCATGTTCTCGAACATGACCCGGCGCGGCTATGACGAGGCCAGGGCCCAGTCCCAGGATGGCTTGCTGGACGTGCTGCAACATGCCGGGATCTCGGTGCTCTGGAAGGAAAACGACGGCGGCTGCAAGGGGGTGTGCAAAAACGTTCCCACCATCGAGATTGAGCCCAAGGCATTCCCCGCATACTGCTCCGGCAATGCCTGTCATGACGAGGTGCTGTTGCAGGGGCTGGATCAGCAGATCGCCGACATGCAGGGCAAGCAGGGCAGCAAGCTGGTGGCCTTCCACCTGATGGGCAGCCACGGTCCGACCTACTATCGCCGCTACCCGGCCGCCGATCGCGTCTTCCTGCCGGACTGCCCGCGCAGCGACATCGAGAACTGCAGCAACGAAGAGCTGGTGAACACCTATGACAACACCATCCGCTATACCGACAAGGTGCTGGCCCAGCTCATCGACAAGCTCAAGAGCCTGGAGAGCCAGTACAACGTGGGGCTGGTCTATCTGTCGGATCACGGCGAATCCCTCGGCGCCATGGGGCTCTATCTGCACGGCACCCCCTACAAGTTCGCACCGGACGATCAGACCCGGGTGCCGCTCCTGACCTGGTTCTCTCCCCAGTTGCAGGCAGACCGTCAGCTCAATCTGGATTGCCTGCAACAGGAGGCAGCCAGCAAGCGCTTCTCCCACGACAACCTGTTCCACTCCATGCTCGGCATCATGGACGTGCAGACCCAGGTCTATGACGGCAAGCTGGATCTGTTCAAACCGTGCCGGGCGGGGTGAATGGGCCAGAACGGTTGAGCGGCACGACAACCTGTTGCCCCGCACCATGCTCGGCATCATGGATGTGCAGACCCAGGTCTATGACGGCAAGCTGGATCTGTTCAAACCGTGCCGGGCGGGGTGAACCTGAGAAAACAGACCATAAAAAAACGGCAGCCACTGGCTGCCGTTTTCGTATCCGAAGGGGTGGAGCTTACTTTTGCTCCATGATGATCTGCAGCAGATCCCCTTCCAGCAGGGAGCGCTTGACCAGGGCGAAGCCGCCGATGGTGGGCTGGTTCTGGAAGCGCGCCTTCACGATGGGCAGGCCGCGATGGAAACTTGGCAGAGACTGGTGCTCGACGCAGCGGCGGATGGCCGGGATCAGGATCTCTTCGGCGGCGGTGATTTCACCGGCGATGAGCACCTTCTGGGGGTTGAACAGGTTGACCGTGATGGCGATGGCGCGCCCCAGGTGCTCCCCCACGTTCTCGATCACGCTGCGGGCCAGCTCGTCACCGGCCACCGCCGCCTTGCACACCTCCTGGATGGTGATGTGCTTCTCTTGCAGCGAACTCAGGTGACCGCGGCTGATGAGCTCCTTCACCTTGTCGACGATGGCCTCATTGGAGGCGATGGTCTCGAGGCAGCCGAAGTTGCCGCAGTGGCAGCGCTTGCCAAGGGGTTCGACCTGGATGTGGCCTATTTCACCGACGTTGCGGTTCTGGCCGAGAAACACCTTGCCCTTGGTGATGATGCCCGAGCCCGTCCCCTGGTGGACACTCACCAGGATGGAGTCCATGCAGTCGCGGGACTCGCCGAAGAAGTGTTCGGCCAGCGCCAGCGAACGGGTGTCGTTGCCCACGTAGCAGGGGAGGTTGAAGTGGTGCTCCAGGAGCTTGGCGAGCCCCAGGTTGCGGATCTGGTAGGTGGGGGTGTAGATGACCATGCCGGATTCCGGGTTGACCAGACCCGGCATGGTCAGCGCGATGCTGATGAGGTTGCGGCTGCGATCCTGATTGGCGTCGATGAAGGCGCCAATCTCCCGCAGCAGCATGTCCACCACCGGTTGCTGCTCGATCTCGGTCACCTGGGTGATGTGCTGATCGAGCTCCTTGCCGTCGAGGTCATACAGGGAGAGCTGCAGGTAGCCGCGACCCAGCTTGGCGGACACAAACTGGAAGCGATGCTTGATGGTGGTCAGGGAGATGGCGCGGCGCCCGCCGGTGGAGGCTTGCGGCGAGGTTTCCCTGATGAGACCGTGCTCGATCAGTTGCCGGGTTATCTTGGTCACGCTGGCCGGGGCCAGCTGACTCAACTCGGCAATTTTGACCCGCGAGATGGGCCCCTGCAGGTCAATGAGGCGATAGACGACCGCACTGTTTACCTGCTTGATAAGATCTACGTTTGCTATTTGTCCGCCAGTCATAGTGTCACTGTGTTGTGTAGTGTCCGTTAACCACGGTCCCGCAGACCGCGAAGGCCTGATCAAAGACGGTGAGGTTGGCAATTTTTCCGACCTGGATACTACCGAGACGCGAGTCCCATCCAATGGCGCGAGCGGGGTAAAGGGTGGCCATTCTCAGTGCTTCGTCGAGCGGCAATCCGACCTGTTTGACCAGATTTTCCACCCCTTCGATCATGGTGAGGGCGGAGCCGCCGAGTGTACCATTCTCATCGACGCACTGACCATCGCGGAAATAGACGGTTGCGCCGCAAAAATCAAATTTCTCAAAGCCTTCCGGTGCACCTGCCGCCGCGGTTGCATCGGTGACCAGCACCAGCCGCTCCCCCAGCATCCTGTGCGCCAGGCGCACGTTGGCCCAGTGTACGTGGTGGCCGTCGACGATGATGCCCGCATAGACATCCTTGTGATCGTAGATGGCACCGACCACGCCGGGCTCGCGACCGTTCAGGGTCGGGGTCATGGCGTTGTAGAGGTGGGTGGCAAAGCGCATGCCGTTGTCAAAGCCCGCCATGGCCTGGTCGTAGTTGGCGGCGGTGTGGCCGGCGGAGACCAGGATGCCGGCCTCCACCAGACGGCGGATGTGCTCGGGCTTGTTGCGCTCCGGCGCCAGGGTGATCTTGGCGATGGCGTCCGCGTTGTCGCAGAAGAAGTCGATCATCTCGTCGGCAGGCTGGCGGATCTGTTCGGCCGGGTGGATCCCCTTGCGCTTGAGGTTGGTGTAGGGCCCTTCCAGATGGACGCCAAGCACCTCGTTGGGGTGGGCGGCCATGTAGTCGCGGGTGACGGCGACGGCCTGCTTCATGTCCGCATCCGGGCTGGTGATCAGGGTCGGCAGGAAGCTGGTGGTCCCGGATTTCAGGTTGGCCGCCTGCATGGTGGCCAGGGTGTCCGTGGTGATGTGACCGTTGAACATGACGCCACCGCAGCCGTTGAGCTGGACGTCGATGAAGCCGGCGCTGAGGTTGGCGCCCTGGAGGTCAATCTGCTCGATGCCGGCGGGCAGTTCTGCCTGGCGGGAGATGGCGACAATCTTGTCGCCATCGATGACCACGCCATAACCGGTCAGCACGCAGCTGCCGGTGTAGAGAGTGCAATTAGTCAGAGCGTACATGGGAGCTCCTCAGAGGTGCTTGATGTTGTCGGCTTCCAGTTGCTGGAAGTAGCGCACCGTCTTGACCTTCAACTCCATGGTGGAAGGTTCGTCGCACACCACAATCCCTTTCGGATGCAGTTGCAGGGTGGAGATGGTCCACATGTGGTTGACGCTGCCCTCCACGGTGGCCTGCAGGGCCTGGGCCTTGGCGTGACCGACCACCAGGATCAGGATCTCTTCGGCGTCCATCAGGGTGCCGACACCCACGGTCAGGGCCAGCTTGGGCACCTGCTCCATGTCGCCGCCAAAGAAGCGGGAGTTGGCGATGCGGGTGTCTTCGGTCAGGGTCTTGACCCGGGTACGGGAAGCCAGGGAAGAGGCCGGTTCGTTGAAGGCGATGTGGCCGTCATTGCCCACACCGCCCATGAACAGGTGGATCTTGCCGTAGGACTTGATCTTGTCTTCGTAGCGCTGGCACTCGGCCACCAGATCCTCGGCGTTGCCATTGAGGATGTTGATGTTTTCCGGGCGAATGTCCACGTGATTGAAGAAGTTGTTGTGCATGAAGCTGTGGTAGCTCTCCGGGTGTTCCTTGGGCAGCCCCACGTACTCGTCCATGTTGAAGGTGACCACGTTCTGGAAGCTCACCTCGCCGGCTTTATGCAGCTCAATCAGACGCTTGTAGGTGTTGAGCGGGGTGCCGCCAGTGGGCAGACCCAGCACGAAGGGGCGCTCGGCAGTGGGTTTGAACGCATTGATGCGGTCAACGATGTAACGGGCAGACCAGAGACCCACCTGGCTGGCAGACTTCAACGGGATCAGGCGCATTTTATATACCTCAGTACGGTTGCCACACAGGGAGTGACGGCAAGGGACCAGACACGGATTCAAGTTGTTTTATAGCGTAAATAAAGATTGCGAACTAAGCCACATCTATCGGCTACCTTTATCTCTGTTGAGTGATAATGATCACGAAAGCTGGTTTATTAATTTGCGCAGCGAAATAAAACACATAGACTGCCAATCAAGCCTTGATGGCTTATGCGTCGAACGTGATAAGCACTTAATTTCTAGAAAAACACCAACTAAGGAGAGGAACCGTGAACATTCTCGGTTATTTGCAAAAGATCGGCCGTGCCCTGATGGTGCCGGTAGCGGTATTGCCTGCCGCCGCGATCCTGATGGGGATTGGCTACTGGATTGACCCGAACGGTTGGGGTGGCGGAAGCCCTCTGGCTGCGTTTCTGATCAAGGCGGGCGCCGCCATCATCGACAGTATGCCCATTCTGTTCGCCGTCGGCGTCGCTTACGGCATGTCCAAGGATAAAGACGGTTCCGCCGCGCTGGCCGGTCTGGTCGGCTTCCTGGTGGTCACCACTCTGCTGAGCCCGGGCGCCGTGGCCCAGATCAAGGGTATCCCGGCCGACCAGGTGCCGGCAGCCTTTGCCAAGATCAGCAACCAGTTCGTCGGCATCCTGTGTGGTGTCATCGCCGCTGAGCTGTACAACCGCTTCAGCAGCGTGGAGCTGCACAAGGCGCTGGCCTTCTTCTCCGGTCGTCGTCTGGTGCCGATCGTGACCTCCGTGGTGATGATCGTCGTCTCCTTCATCCTGATGGCCGTCTGGCCGGTCATCTACGGTGGCCTGGTGAGCTTCGGTGAATCCATCGTCAGCATGGGCTCCACCGGTGCCGGCATCTACGCCTTCTTCAACCGTCTGCTGATCCCGGTCGGTCTGCACCACGCCCTGAACTCCGTGTTCTGGTTCGACGTGGCCGGCATCAACGACATCCCGAACTTCCTGGGTGGCCAGTCCTCCATCGACGCCGGCAAGGCTGTCGTGGGCGTGACCGGCATGTACCAGGCCGGCTTCTTCCCCATCATGATGTTCGGTCTGCCGGGTGCCGCACTGGCCATCTACCACAGCGCGAAGAAAGAGAACAAAGAGAAGGTTGCGTCCATCATGATCGCTGCCGCCTTTGCCGCCTTCTTCACCGGGGTGACCGAGCCGCTCGAGTTCTCCTTCATGTTCGTGGCGCCGGTACTGTACGTCATCCACGCCCTGCTGACCGGTATCTCCGTGTTCATCGCAGCCTCCATGCACTGGATCGCCGGTTTCGGCTTCAGCGCCGGTCTGGTGGATATGGTGCTCTCCAGCCGCAACCCGCTGGCGACCCAGTGGTACATGCTGCTGGTACAGGGTCTGGTCTTCTTCGGCCTCTACTACGTGGTCTTCCGCGCCGTGATCGCCAAGTTCAACCTGAAAACCCCGGGTCGTGAAGATGACGAAGCCGTGCCGGTACAGGCTCAAACCACCGACCGCACCGAGCTGGCCAAGCAGTATCTGGAAGTGCTGGGTGGTCAGGAGAACCTGGTGACCATCGATGCCTGCATCACCCGTCTGCGTCTGACCCTGAAAGACCGCAGCATCGTTGACGAGCGCAAGCTCAAAGCCCTGGGCGCGGCCGGTGTGGTCAAGCTCGGTGAGCAGAACCTGCAGGTGATTCTGGGCCCATTGGCCGAGATCATCGCCGGTGAGATGAAAGCCCTGCGTTAATCGAGCGACTCGCTCACCTCAAGTCTAAGTCCATTGTTGACATAACTAAGGGCCCCGCCTCGGGGCCCCATATAAAAAAAGCCAAGAAAATCCAACCTTTACTTCAAATGAGAGCAGCAGTTATGAACTTGAAACATTCTCTGTTAGCCATTGCCATGTCTACCGTTTTCGCCGGTCCCGCACTTGCAGCCGATGCTGCCAGGCAAGCGGTGGTCGACGCCCTCGCCAGCAACCTCGTCGTCAAGTACGAAGTCGTCACCAATGACGGTGCCGGCGCCGGTCTCGACTGCCAGGCGCTGGGCTCCGAGTGGGCGAGCTGCGGCGTTGCCAAGCTGCACCTGACCAATACCGGTGCCGACGTCACCTCCAAGGACTGGAGCATCTATGTCTCCTCCATCCGCCGCATCCAGCGGGTGGACAACGATCAGTTCACCATCACCCACCTGACCGGCGACCTCTATCGTTTGACGCCGACCGAGAAGTTCCAGGGCTTTGCCAAGGACGCCACGGTCGAGGTGCCCCTGGTGGTGGAATACTGGGTATTGTTCGAATCTGACATCATGCCGAACTGGTATGTCGCCAGTGAAGGGGCCGAGCCGAAAGTGCTGGCCAGCATGAGCAACATCGATGATGCCAGCACCTACGAGAAGCCGATGCCGGCCGATGGCTGGAAGCGCACCAAGGATGACAACAACATCCTGATGAACAGCGAGACCCGTTTCGCCGCCAACCAGACCAGCACCCTGCTGCCTGCCGGCAAGATTGACGACCGCATCCTGCCAAGCCCGATGAAGCAGGTGGTCAAGGCCGGCCCGCAAATCGACTTCTCCACCATCAAGCTCAATGCCCTTGACCTGCCGAGCGATCGCGCCGAGGCCCTGAAGGCGCAACTGACCAAGCTGGGTGTTACCCTCTCCGACACCGGCTACCCGGTCACCATCAAGCTCGGCAGCAAGCTCAAGCAGGCCGAAGGCTACGACATGACCATCGGCAAGAAGGGCACCGTCATTCAGGGGCACGACGTTGACGGCGCCTTCTGGGGCGCCCAGTCCCTGATCTCTCTGCTGGGGGTTGACGACAAGCTGGTGAGCCAGATGAGCGTCGAGGATGCGCCGCGCTTTGAATACCGTGGCATGCAGACCGACGTGGCCCGTCACTTCAGAAGCCCGGAGACCATGAAGAAGCTGGTTGACCAGATGTCCGCCATGAAGCTCAACGTGCTGCACCTGGGGCTGACCAACGATGAAGGCTGGCGTCTGGAGATCCCGGGCCTGCCGGAGCTGACCGACGTCGGCAGCCAGCGTTGTCATGACGAGTCCGAAACCAAGTGCCTGATGCCGCAGCTTGGCTCCGGCCCCACCAGCGACAACCAGGGCTCCGGTTTCTACAGCAAGGCGGACTACATCGACCTGGTGCGTTACGCCAAGGCCCGCGGTGTGACCGTGATCCCCGAGATCAACATGCCGGCCCACGCCCGTGCCGCCGTGGTCTCCATGGAGGCACGCTACAAGCGTCTGATGAGCGAGGGCAAAGAAGCCGAGGCCAACCAGTTCCGTCTGACTGACCCGGCCGATACCTCCAACGTCACCTCGGTGCAGTTCTACGACAAGATGTCCTTCATCAACCCCTGCCAGCCGGGTGCCGCCACCTTCGTTGCCAAGGTGATGGACGAAGTGGCCCAGATGCACCAGGCCGCCGGCCAGCCGCTGACCGCCTGGCACTACGGTGGTGACGAGGCGAAGAACATCATGCAGGGCGGTGGTTACCAGGATCCGGCCGTCACCAAGAAAGAAGATCTGGTGGCCTGGAAGGGCAACGTCGACTCCAGCAAGCAGGACAAGCCGTTCGGCAAGTCCCCCATGTGCCAGAAGATGATCGACGATGGCAAGATCAAGGACGTGGCCGAGCTGCCGGTCTACTTTGCCAAGGAAGTGAGCGAGATGGTCAAGGGCCACGGCTTCTCCACCCTGCAGGCGTGGGAAGATGGCCTGAAGTACGCCACGGATGCCAGCGTGTTCGCCACCGACAAGACCCGGGTCAACTTCTGGGAAACCCTCTACTGGGGTGGTTTCAACGAGGCGATGAAGTGGGCGCACAAGGGCTATGACGTGGTGCTCTCCAACCCGGATTACCTCTACTTCGACTTCCCGAACGAGGTACACCCTGCCGAGCGCGGCTACTACTGGGCAACCCGCTTCAACGACACCCGCAAGGTGTTCGCCTTCGCCCCGGAAAACCTGCCGCAGAACGCCGAGACCTCGGTTGACCGCGACGGCAACGCCTTCGTGGCCAAGGGTGACCAGGATCCGGTCAAGTTCAAGGGGATCTCCGGCCAGCAATGGAGTGAAACCGTGCGCACCGATGCCCAGTACGAATACATGGTCTATCCGCGCATCTTCTCCGTGGCCGAGCGCGCCTGGCACAAGGGCGGCTTCGAGCTCGATTACGTGAAGGGTCGCGAGTTCTCCGGCACCACCAAGCATGTCAACAAGGCCACCCTGAACAAGGAGTGGAACCAGTTTGCCAACGTGCTGGGTCAGCGAGTGCTGCCGAAACTGGACCAGGCCGGGGTGGAATATCGCCTCTCCGTACCGGGTGCCAAGGTGGTGAACGGTGTGCTGGAAGCGAACGTGGATCTGCCGGGTCTGCCCATCCAGTACAGCCTGGATGGCAAGAGCTGGAGCGCCTACGACGCTGCCGCCAAGCCGACCGTGGATGGCAAGGTCTACCTGCGTACCACCAGCTTCGATGGCAAGCGTACCAGCCGCGTCACCGAGCTGAACTGATAGCTCTCAATCCATAACGCAAGGTGGGTCGCAAGACCCGCCTTTCCCAAGGTCGATGGCCATCGGGTTTGGGAAAGGTTGACTCTGCGTGTGAACCTTTGTTGTGTGTGTTTTGTCTGTTTTTCATCACTTGAGACCCCGCCCCGTGCGGGGCTTTTTTTGACCAGGATCTCTGCAATTTCTCCCGTTTCGCCGTTTTTGGTGCGCCAATGACCCGAATTGGCCAAATTCAGGTTGAGGCAGGGCGCGTAATGAGGGATCATACCCGGCTTGACGGCGGGGGTATGAGGGTGCCAGCCGGCACAACGTCCGCCAGTGACGCATTTTTGAGGTGAGCCATGAGTCAGGCGAACAGCCCAACTAACTTTATTCGTCAGATCATTGATGAAGATCTGGCCAGCGGTAAGCACAGCAGCGTGCATACCCGTTTCCCGCCGGAGCCGAACGGTTATCTCCATATCGGCCACGCCAAATCCATCTGCCTGAACTTCGGCATCGCCCGCGACTATCAGGGTCAGTGCAACCTGCGTTTCGATGACACCAACCCGGCGAAGGAAGACATCGAGTTCGTGGAGTCCATCAAGCAGGACGTCCAGTGGCTGGGCTTCCAGTGGAGCGGCGAGATCTGCTACTCCTCCGACTATTTCCACAAGCTGCACGGCTACGCCATCGAGCTCATCGAGAAGGGACTGGCCTATGTGGACGAGCTCTCCCCGGAGCAGATGCGTGAATACCGCGGCACGCTGACCGCCCCTGGCAAGAACAGCCCGTTCCGCGATCGCAGCGTGGAAGAGAACCTGGCCCTGTTCGCCAAGATGAAGAACGGTGAGATGGCCGAAGGGAGCGCCTGCCTGCGCGCCAAGATCGACATGGCATCCCCCTTCATGGTGATGCGCGATCCCGTCATCTATCGCATCAAGTTTGCCCACCACCACCAGACCGGTGACGAGTGGTGCATCTACCCGATGTATGACTTCACCCACTGCATCTCGGACGCCCTGGAGGGGATCACCCACTCCCTGTGTACCCTGGAGTTCCAGGACAACCGTCGCCTTTATGACTGGGTGCTGGACAACATCAGCATCGACTGTCACCCCCGTCAGTACGAGTTTTCCCGTCTGAACCTCGAATACACCGTCATGTCCAAGCGCAAGCTGAACCTGCTGGTGACCGAGGGGCACGTGAACGGCTGGGATGATCCGCGCATGCTGACTGTCTCCGGTCTGCGCCGCCGTGGTTACACCCCGGCCTCCATCCGCGAGTTCTGCAAGCGCATCGGTGTGACCAAGCAGGACAACATCGTCGAGATGAGCATGCTGGAAGCCTGCATCCGCGACGATCTCAACGAGAACGCCCCGCGCGCCATGGCCGTGCTGCACCCGGTGAAGGTGGTGATCGAGAACCTGGCGGCCGACGAGGTGCTGACCGCCCCTGCGCACCCGAACAAGCCGGAGATGGGGACCCGCACGCTTCCCTTCACCCGCGAAATCTTCATCGACGAGGCGGACTTCAAAGAGGAAGCCAACAAGCAGTTCAAGCGGCTGGTGCTGGGCAAGGAAGTGCGCCTGCGCAACGCCTACGTCATCAAGGCCGAACGGGTCGAGAAGGATGCGGACGGCAAGGTCACCTGCATCTACTGCTCTTACGACCCCGAGACCCTGGGCAAGGATCCGGCGGACGGCCGCAAGGTGAAAGGGGTGATCCACTGGGTCAGCGCCACTCACTCCCTGCCGGCCGAAGTGCGTCTCTACGACCGTCTGTTCAAGGTGCCGAACCCGGGCGCCGAGGATGACTTCGAAGCTGCTCTGAATCCGGAATCCCTGGTGATCATCGAAGGGGCCCGGGTGGAAGCTTCCCTGAAGGATGCCAAGCCGGAGTTTGCCTACCAGTTCGAGCGTGAAGGTTACTTCTGCGCCGACAACAAGCTCTCCAGCGCCGAGCGCCTGGTGTTCAACCGCACCGTGGCCCTGCGTGACGTCTGGGGCAAGGCCGAGGTCTGATAGAAGAGGGCAGGGGAAACCCTGCCGCTTCTGGTCCGGATTGCGGACACAAAAAAGCCAGCATCATGCTGGCTTTTTTATTGCGCCGACCCGGCCGAATCAATCGTCGTGCTTGCAGTCACCGTTGGCGCAGTGGCCATACAGGTAAAGGCTGTGGTTGGTCAGGCGGATGTTGTGCGCCTTGGCGATGTCGCGCTGGCGCTGTTCTATCACCTCGTCGGAGAACTCGATCACCTTGCCGCAGTCGAGGCAGACCAGGTGGTCGTGGTGCTCCTGGGTGGCCAGCTCGAACACCGACTTGCCCCCTTCGAAATGGTGACGGGTGACGATACCGGCATCATCAAACTGGTTGAGAACGCGATAAACGGTAGCGAGACCAATCTCCTCGCCCTGATCGATCAGCCGTTTGTACAGATCTTCCGCACTGGTGTGCTGGCAGTCCGGCTGTTGCAGGATTTCCAGGATCTTGACACGGGGCAAGGTGATCTTGAGCCCGGCCTTTTTTAACGCTTGGTTGTTGTCTGCCATTTCTATTTATTCGCATTCTCGAAGGTGTGGTTATTCTGATTGACTGCCGCTGTAATGGCAACCACGAACTCGCTTGGCCTGTCATTATAGGTCGTAGCCAAGTTAAAAATAAACCCAGCAATTCAAGGGCTTTAGCTCATCAAACCCGTCATGGGAATATTCAGGCCCGCTTGCTCGACCAGAGAATGTTGATACTATGTGACTTCTCTATAGTCTGGTCGGATGAGATCCATGGATTGGCTTTTCGGCAATGCCGCCTGGGTGCGCTGCGCCCTCAACGCCTGGCCCCCCTTCTGGGGCGCAGGCATCAAGATAGAAACCCTGAGCCCCGATTTTCGCTTCTGCCGGGTCACTCTCAAGTCCCGCTGGTGGAACAAGAATGCCAACCGGACCCAGTTCGGCGGCAGCATGTTCGCCATGACGGATCCCATCTACCCGTTGATGCTGATGGGCTATTTCAAGAACCGCTACTACGTGTGGGACAAGGCGGGCAGCATCAATTTCATCAAGCCGGGCAAGGGCAAACTGGTGGCGGAGTTCACCCTGAGCGACGCCAAGCTGGCATCGATCGTGGCGGCGACCGAGGGGGGGGAGAAGCACTTTCCCGAGTTCGAGGTGCAGGTGCAGGATGGCCAGGGCGAGCTGGTGGCCCAGGTGAAGCGCACCCTCTATGTCAGATCCAAGCCCCAGCACAGGGGGGGCTGAATGCCTGCTGCAGATGCAACAAGGGCCCCGTCGGGGCCCTTGTTGCATGAAGAGGGAGGGAGATCAGATCACTCCAGCTCGCCCAGGCACATCTCTTCGTGCAGCTGTTTGCACCAGCCCTTGACGCGCTCGGCTGTCAGCTCCGGCTGGCGATCTTCGTCGATGCCCAGGCCCACGAAGTGCTTGTCATCCACCAGCGCCTTGGAGGCTTCGAACTCGTAGCTCGCGGTCGGCCAGTGGCCGATGATGATGGCGCCCTTGGCTTCGACGATGTCACGCAGGGTGCCCATGGCGTCGAGGAAGTACTCGGCATAGTCTTCCTGATCGCCGCATCCGAAGATGGCCACCAGCTTGTTGTTGAAGTCGATCTCTTCGAGTTCGGGGAAGAAGTCATCCCAATCGGCCTGGGCTTCGCCGTAGTACCAAGTCGGGATGCCGAACATCAGCAGATCGAAGCTGTCGATGTCGGCCTTGCTGCTCTTGGCAATGTCACGGACTTCAATCAGTTGTTTGCCCAGTTCTTTCTGGATCATCTTGGCGACAGCTTCGGTATTACCGGTATCGCTGCCGAAAAACAGACCTACACTAGCCATAGTGTTTCGTTACCCGTATCTGGTGTTGATGCTTGACGGTTCAGATTGCGATGCCTGCTGCATGAGCAGACTCGATCTGTTGCTTCAGGATAGATTGGATCAGCTCGGCTCGGCTGACGTTCTGTTGCAGCGCAAGTTGGTTCAGGCGCTCCAGCAACTCGGCTTCCACCTTTAACTCGACCCGTTTCAGCCCGTTCTCACGATCGCGCTTGAGCTGGTTGCGCTTGTTGATCTTGAGCTGGGTCTCGCGGGGGAGTGGATTGGTCTTTGGCCTGCCGGGGCGCTTCTCAGTTGCGAACAGATCCAGTGTTGTTCGATCAGTTTGCTGTTTGGCCATACATCACAGATGAAAAGTAGTTAGCCGATCCCTGAGCCTTCCCAGCCCATTTCGATCAGCCCCTTGGCGACAAAACCCGCGCAACCCAGAAACAGCACCAGCCAGACGATGAAGCGGCCGAAGCGGGGCACATTGCCCCGTTTGAGCACGTCCTGAATGGCCAGACCAATCAGCAGGAAGATGGCCACGAAGAACAGTTTCAGGCCCAGACTCTCGATGAGATCGATGTGTTCACTCAGCATGGATTGCGCGCACTCCTTAAGACGGGCGCACTATATCACAAAGGATTTGAAACTGTTAACCGCCTGTCGACAGGAAATCCACAACCAGTTTGTTGAACAAAACCGGCTTTTCCGCGTGCAGCCAGTGACCCGTGCCGGCGATGACGCGGGCCTTGGCGGCCGGGAACTGGGCCATCGCGGCCCCGGTGTATTCGGGCAGCATATAGTCGGAGTCGCCCCCCTTGATGAAGAGTGTCGCGCCTTCGAAGAGGCGTTCATCGTCAGGCCAGCCCATGATGTTGGCGTAGTTGCGCTCAAGGGCCGGCACGTTGAAACGCCACCCCCATCCAGACTCCCCTTTGGCGAAGGATTTGAGCAGGAACTGGCGCACCCCGGCGATCTCGATGTGCTCGGCCAGCATGGCTTCCGCCTCGCTGCGGCTCTGGGGGGGCGTGGCCAGCGTGGCATTGAGCCCGGCAAACACGTTCTTGTGGCGGGCGTGGGGATAGGCCACCGGGGCGATGTCCGCCACCACCAGCTTGCTGACCCTGTGAGGGGCCTGCTTGGCGACCTGCATGGCGACCTTGCCCCCCATGGAGTGACCCACCAGGGCCACCTGTTCAAGTCCAAGATGGTCCAGCAGGGCCAGGATGTCCGCCGCCTGGGCCGGGTAGCTCATCTCGTCCGAGTGAAAGGAGGCGCCGTGATTGCGCAGATCGACGCTGATGACCCGGTATTGTTCACTGAGGGGGCGCGCCAGCAGGCCGAGGTTGTCCAGGCTGCCAAAGAGGCCATGGATCAGTACGACAGTCGGGCCTTCGCCCTGATCCTTGAAGTTCAATCGTGGGTATTGTTGCAAAATGACACCTTATCGGTCGTGGGCTCTATCGCCATAATTTTTAACACACTGAAAGAAAAGGATTTCATTCCTGATGGGGGATTTTTTTGTGGTTTTTTTTCAAAAATATCTCCCCGGGATCGGCTATCAGTGCGGGGGATCACACACTTGGCCCGTCATTATGCCGTATTCTCAAGGAGATTCATGCACATCTGTCCGCCCCTTGCTTGGGCTGCCGGGTCTGCCTATGTATAATCGCCGCATCCGAATTTCGACGAGTCCAGCGCATCCCTATGAAAACCATCGAGCTTGATGACGATCTCTACTTCTTTATCGCGAGCCAGACCCGGCACATCGGCGAGAGTGCGTCCGATATTCTGCGTCGCCTGCTGGAGCAACCCGCCCAGGCTGGCACGGCAACCGTGGCGGCCGCGCCTGCGATGCAACCGCAACCCGTGGCCGATGCCCTGGGGCTGGAGGCGTTGCTGGATTCCGGCGAGCTGCAGAAAGAAGAGAAGTCCATCAACCGCTTCATGCTGGTATTGAGCACCCTCTATCGGGACAACCCGGAAGGCTTCACCCAGGCGACCGAGATAAAAGGGCGCAAGCGCGTCTACTTCTCCCGTGACCCGGAAGCGCTGCGTGCCAGTGGCAGCACCACCAAGCCCAAGCCGGTACCGGAGACCCCGTTCTGGGTGATCACCAATACCAATACCAGCCGCAAGCAGAACATGGTGGCCCAGCTCATGAACAGCATGGGTTATGACGAGGATCTGACGGCTCGGGTGTGCGGCGCCGTTTAACCCATCAATGACTTCAGGCCTTGCCGGGCAAGGCTCAGCTCAAGGAAAACGCCATGGCACAGCATTCCCACGCCGGTCAGCCGGCTCGTCTTTGCGATCTGACCAACATTCCCCGTCTGGTCAGCGCCTACTACCTCAACAAGCCGGACATGAGCCGCCCTGAGCAGCGGGTCGCCTTCGGCACCTCCGGTCACCGCGGCAGCGCCCTGCACAGCGCCTTCACCGAATCCCACATTCTGGCGGTGACCCAGGCGCTGGTGGAGTACCGCCAGCAGGCCGGTATCACGGGGCCGCTGTTCGTCGGCATGGATACCCATGCCCTGTCTGAATCCGCCTTTGCCAGCGCGGTGGAAGTGCTGGCGGCCAACGGTGTCGAGACCCGCATTCAGGCCGGCCTCGGCTTCACGCCGACCCCGGTCATCTCCCATGCCATCCTGCGTCACAACGCAGGCAAACCCGTGGCCCAGGCGGACGGCGTGGTGATCACCCCGTCCCACAACCCGCCGGAAGACGGTGGCTTCAAATACAACCCGCCCCACGGCGGTCCTGCCGAAGGCGAGATCACCAAGTGGGTGGAAGACCGCGCCAACGCGATCCTGGAAGCGGGCCTGGCCGGCGTGAAGCGGATGCCGTTTGCCGAGGCCCTCAAGAGCCCGTTCGTGGTGGAACACGACTATGTCACCCCTTATGTGGATGATCTCGAAAACGTGCTGGATCTGGCCGCCATCAAGCAGGCTGGCATCAAGATCGGCGTGGATCCGCTGGGTGGCTCCGGCGTCGCCTACTGGGACGTCATCGCCAGGCGCTACGGTCTGGACATCGAGGTGGTGAACTACAAGGTCGACCCGACCTTCTCCTTCATGACCCTGGACAAAGACGGCAAGATCCGGATGGACTGTTCCAGCCCGTTCGCCATGGCGAGCCTGATTGCTCTGAAAGACAAGTTCGACATCGCCCTTGGCAATGACCCTGACTACGACCGTCACGGCATCGTCACCAAGGCGGGCCTGATGAATCCGAACCACTATCTGGCGGTGGCGATCCAGTATCTGTTCACCCACAGAACCGGCTGGCCCAAGGGGGCGGCCGTCGGCAAGACGCTGGTCTCCTCTTCCATGATCGACCGGGTGGCCGGCGAGATCGGTCGCACCCTCAAAGAGGTGCCGGTCGGCTTCAAGTGGTTCGTGGACGGTCTCTACAGCGGCGAGTTCGGCTTTGGCGGCGAGGAGAGCGCGGGTGCCTCCTTCCTGCGCAAGGACGGTACCGTCTGGACCACCGACAAGGATGGCTTTATCCTGGCGCTGCTGGCGGCCGAGATCCTGGCGGTGACCGGCAAGGATCCCCAGGCCCACTACGATGCGCTCGAAGCCAGATTCGGCCGCTCCAGCTACCGCCGCATCGATGCCCCGGCCAACAGCGCCCAGAAGGCGGTGCTCTCCAAGCTGGATCCGGCCCTGGTGGAAGCCTCCACCCTGGCTGGCGAGCCCATCCTCGCCAAGCTGACCAAGGCGCCGGGCAACGATGCCGCCATCGGCGGCCTGAAAGTGGTGACCGAGAACGGCTGGTTCGCGGCGCGCCCCTCCGGTACCGAGTCCATCTACAAGATCTACATGGAGAGTTTCAAGGGGGAGGCGCACCTGGACCTCATCCAGCAGGAAGCCCAGCAGATTGTCTCCGCCGCCCTGGCCAAGGCCGGCGTCTGACCCTTACGGTAACAACCCATGTGAAAGAGGAGCCCTGGTGGCTCCTCTTCTTTTGGTGTCGGGTTGACTGCGGATCAGCCGTTGTCGACGCTGCCGGTGGCGGCCTTGCGGTTCTGCCAGCGCTTGAGGAAGGAGCGGGCCGGCAGCTTCATCAGGAAGAGAGAGAGCAGGATGATGCCGATGCCGAGCCACTGACGGCCATCCAGGGTTTCTCCCACCATCAGCACACCGCAGGAGACCGCCACCATGGGGTTGGTGAGGGCCAGCATCCCCATCACCTCCGGGCCATGGCGTTTGAGTCCCCAGAGCCAGGCCCAGTAGGCCAGAGCCGTATTGAGGATCACCAGCCAGATAAGCCCGGGAGTGGCGTCAGCCCGGGGCAGGGGCATGGGGCCGGCCAGCCACCAGGCCAGCGGGATCAGCATCAGGCCGCCCAGCAGCAGCTGCCAGGCGGTCAGGGCCAGCAGATCGTCCACCGGCCAGCGTTGCATCCAGCGGCTCGACTGGCCGATGAGCAGGGTGGCGAGCAGGGCGCACGCCACGCCGACGGGATCCAGATTGGCAGAGGGATTGAGCAGCAAGAGCACCCCGACGAGCCCCATCACCCCCAGCAACAACCACTTGAGCGTCGGTCTGACACCGTCTTGCAGCCAGGCCAGCCCCATCAGGATGAGGGGCAGCGTCGCTCCCAACGTACCCGCCACGGCGCCGGGCAGGCGAAACGCCGCCACGAACAGCAGGGCGAAGAAGGCGGTGATGTTGCAAAACGCCAGCAGGAACTGCCTGCTCCAGACGAGAGGCGGCCTGCGGGGATGGAGCAACAGCAGCAGCACCCCGGCGGGGAGGGCGCGCCACACGGCCACCCAGTAGGGGGAGTAGTCGGTCAGGTAGAGACTGACGACGGCATAGGTGCTGCCCCAGAGCAGGGGGGCGAGCAGGGCGATCAGCAGTGGCATGGTTATCTCGCAATAAAGTATCTTTAAGTAAAGATACATTAGCCGCGAGTTGGTTTATTATCAAGTATCTTCATGTAAAGATAATGGAGCCCGAATGGAGAGTGATCATGTAGATCAGCTGCTGGCCCAGTGGGCCCGGCAGCGCCCGGACCTCGACTGCTCCCCCATGGGGGTGCTGGGGAGGGTGGCGCGCATGGCGGCGATCGCCGGGCGCGAAGTGAGCGAGACCCTCAAGGAGTGCGGTCTGCTGGGGTCTGATTTCGATATCCTGGCGACCCTGCGTCGGGCCGGCGAGCCGCTGACCCCGACCGCGCTCTACCAGTCCGCCATGCTGAGTTCAGGGGCCATGACGGCCCGGCTCGACAAACTGGAGCAGCGTGGCCTGATAAGACGTGAAGCCTCCCCCGATGACAGGCGCAGCCTGCTGGTCTGCCTGACGGAGCCGGGGCGGGAGCTGGTTGACCATGCGGTGGAACAGCACGTGGCGAACGAGCGCCGCCTGCTGGCCCCATTGACCTTGGCCGAACAGGAGCTGCTGGCAGCCCTGCTCAAGCGCTGGTTGCTGGAGAACGAATAGCAAAACGGGCCCATCGGGCCCGTTTTCGTTGGCATTGAGGCTGACTCAGTAGCCGCCTCTGGCATCCCTGACGGCAAGGCCAAGCTGCCATACCGCCATGGCGTAGTGGGTGCTGTGGTTGTAGCGGGTGATGGCGTAGAAGTTCGGCAAGCCGTACCAGTACTGGTAACCGGTGCCGACATCCAGACGCAGCAGGCTCGCCTCCTTGTGATTGCCAAGGGAGCCGGTGGGAGCCAGCCCGGCACCGCGCAGGGTGGCTACCGGGTAGCGGGTCTGGAAGCCGTGCTCATAGCCCGGCAGCTGTCCCTGACCGCGTACTGCCACCGGCTGCCCTTTCTCCCAGCCGTGGGCCTTGAAGTAGTTGGCCACGCTGCCGATGGCATCCACCGGATCCCACAGGTTGGTGTGGCCGTTGCCGTTGAAGTCCACCGCGTAGTTGCGAAAACTCGACGGCATGAACTGGCCGTAGCCCATGGCCCCGGCATAGGAGCCCTTGGGTTCGGTGGGATCCATCCCTTCATCCCGGGTCATCACCAGGAAGGCTTCCAGCTCGCCGGTGAAGAAGTCGGCGCGGCGCGGGTAGTCAAATGCCAGGGTCGCCAGGGCGTCGAGAATGCGGGTCTTGCCCATCACCCGACCCCAGCGGGTTTCCACCCCGATGATGCCGACGATGATCTCGGGTGGCACCCCGTAGATCTGCTGCGCCCGGTTGAGTTCACTCTCGTATTCACGCCAGAAGTTGACGCCGTTCTGTACGTTGTCCGGGGTGATGAACTTGGCGCGGTAGCGGTTCCAGGCGCCGGTCGGACCGGTGGGCGGTCTGGTGGTGGGGGCCTGGGCGTCCATCAGCTTGATGATCCAGTCATAACGCTCGGCCTGGGCCAGTACCCGGTGCAGCTCGGCGCTGTCGAAGCCGTGCTTTTGCACCATCCGCTGCACGAAGTTGTCCACGTTGGAACGATTGGCGAAGTCCCCCTTGCTGACCCCGGGCTGGCTCACCTGTCCGTAGAAGGGTTTGCTCGGCGGCGTCTGGTTGATGAAGGCGCTGTTGGGTTGGGGTTTGACCACGGGCTTGGGCGCCGGCGTGCTGCTGCAGCCGTAGATCAGGGGAAACAGGGAGAGGACACAGACAAGGCGACGCATAGGGTTCTCGTGAGCCTGAAAAAGAGTGCCGTCATGGTAAAACATTGGCGTGCAGGCGCAAGTGCTCCGTGCCGGCGCGCCCCCCGGGATCCCGTCAGCGCAGGGAGTGGTAGCCGCTCCAGAGCCGGGTCAGGGTCGTGATGGCACAGAGCAGGGCGAAACCGTAGGCCAGTGGCACGAAGGCGGCGGGCCAGAGGCACATGAGCACGAAGAGGGCGATGGTTTCGCTCCCCTCGGTGAGCCCGCCCAGATAGTAGAGGGATTTGTGGTGGTAGACGGGGCTCTCGATGCCCCGTTTGCCCGCCATGATGGCAAAGGCCAGAAAGCTCGATCCCGTGCCCATGAAGGCGAACAGCAGGGTGGTGGCGGCCAGGGCGTTGGCCGGGTCGGCGAGGGCAAAGCCCAGCACCACGGCGGCGTAGAAGATGAAATCCAGCGTGATGTCGAGAAACCCACCGCAGTCGGTGATGCCCGTTTCCCGCGCCACGGCGCCATCCAGCCCGTCCAGCAGCCGGTTGAGCAGAATCGCCGCCAACGCCCACTGATAGCAGCCAAAGGCCAGCAGCGGCAGCGCCAGCATGCCGATGAGAAAGCCGGCGAGGCTCACCTGGTTGGCGCTCACCCCGGCCCGGCACAGTGGGAGGGCGAGCGCGGCGAGGGGGCGGCGGATAACCGGGATCAGGTGGCGATCAAACAAGGTGGTGCTCCTCTTCTGGGATGGCTGGGGGGATCAGCTGCAAGATGGTGCCCGGCGCGTCATCTTCGTCGTGGGTCACCAGAATGGCGGGGATGGCCAGTGCCTTGATCTGCGCGAACACCAGTTCACGAAAGGCGGCCCGCAGCGGCTTGTCGAGGCGGGAGAAGGGCTCGTCCAACAACAATACCCTGGGCTCGGCCAGCAGGGCACGCAGCAGGCTGACGCGGGCTTTCTGGCCACCTGAGAGCGCCCCGGGCAGCTTGTCCACCTGAGCCTCCAACCCAACCTCGGCCAGCGCTTCGCGGGCCCGGGTCTGCCTTGCCGCCATCCCCTTGAGATGCGCCGGCATGCCGAACATCAGATTTTCGGCCACCGTCAGGTGGGCAAACAGCAGGTCATCCTGAAACAGGATGCCGACCCCCCTCTCCTGAGGGGGCAGCGGGGTGAGGCGACGTGCGCCGAGCAGGATGTCCCCGGTCAGCCTGATGGGCCCCCCGGGTGGCAGCACTCCCGCCAGGGCCGCCAGCAGGGAGCTCTTGCCACAGCCGCTCGGTCCCATCAGGGTGAGCACCTCGCCCGGGGCCACCCTGAGGGGGGGGAGCGTCAGCAGGGGGGCGCCGTCGAGGAAGAGGGTGAGTGCGGAGGTATGCAGCATCGGGTCAGGGCCTCAGGGCGGGGTTGATGCGCCGCGGCAGCCAGAGCGCCAGGGCATAGATGAAAAGGGGCAGCAGGAGTTGCAGCAGGCCGTAGAGCCCCGCCAGCCGCCGGTTGAGGCCGCTGCCGATGGCCACCGCCTCCGTGGTGATGGTGATGACCCGCCCGCCCCCGAACAGCAGGGTCGGCAGGTATTGGGCCAGGCTCACCGCCGCCCCGACACCGAAGGCGAACAACAGGGGACGGGCGAGCAGGGGGCCCTTGACTCGCCACCAGGCCCCCCAGGGGCTGGCCCCGAGCGTGAGGGCCACCCGGGTGAGGCGCTCGTCGAACTGGCGATAGGGGCCGTGCAGGCAGAGATAGACGTATGGAAAGACGAAGATCAACTGGCTCCAGAGTACCCAGCCTGGGCCTATGCCAGTGAATCCCAGCCCGTCGGTCTGAAGGCGCAATCCAAACAGCAGGCTGGCCTGGGGCAGCAGCAGAGGCAGGCAGACAAGCCAGAGGGTGCGTGTGGCGCGGCGCGCAGGCAACGCCTCGAGGCAGAGCACCGCCAGCAGCAGGGAGAGCGCGGCGCAGAGCAGGGCCAGCCACAGACTCTGCCACAGCAGCGGGCCCAGGCTCGGCAGCAGGGCCAGCCAGTGGTGGCTGCTCCATTCGCTCGGCCAGAGGGCGGGAAAGGACCAGCGCCGGGTCAGGGACCAGAGCAGCAGGGCGGCGAGCACCAGCAGATTGGTCAGGAGCAGCCCCCACACGCCGATGCGGGCAATGAGTGCGGGCCAGGGCGAGGCGGGGGCGCGTCGCCCATCCAGCCAGCGTGCCTTGCCGAGGGTGAGGTGGGCCCGCTCCAGCAGCCTGAGGGCGCCAAGCAACAGCAGGTTGATGGCGAGCAGCAAGAGGGCGCCGCTGGCACTGGCGCCGCGCCAGGCGGGGTCGGCATCCTGATACCAGAGCCAGAGTCGCACCGCCAGGGGCGGCGGGGCATCCGGCCCCAGCAGCAGGGCGAGATCCACCACCGCCAGACCATAGGCGGCCACCGCGTAGAGGGGTAGTCGCAGGGCGGGCCAGAGGGCGGGCAGCAGCAGGCGCCACCAGATCCGGGGGGCGCTGAAGCCGAGGCTGGCCCCCAGCCACTGCTGGCGCGCCACCTTGGCGGGATCCAGTGCCGCCAGCGCCATCAGCAGCAGGAAGGGGGTCTCCTTGAGGATGAGCACCACGATGAGGCCAAGCCCCCAGGGATCCTTGAGGGTTTGCCAGTCCGGGGGTTGATGGGTGAGGTCAAGCAGGGGGGCGACGAGGCGCAGCAGCCAGCCGGAGGGAGCGATCAGAAAGGCGATGCCGATGGCAAAGGCGACGTGGGGAAGCGCCAGCAGGGGGGAGAGCAGGCGGCGCAGCCAGCGCATCCAGGGACGCCCGTCCCCCTGGGCGAGCAGCAGGGCGGTGGCGCCGAGGGTCCCCAGGGTGGAGGCCCCCGCCACCCAGAGACTCAACCCTGCGGAGTGCCAGAGTCCGGGCTGGGGGAGCAAGAGGGATAGATTGGCGGGGGCGAGCCCCTCGATGACCAGCAACAGCAGGCCCCCGGCGAGCGGGATTCCCAGCATCAAAAAGGGCAGCAGGAGGAGAAGAGGGGCGCGCACCTGCATGATGGATCAGTGGCCGTAGCGCTCGGCCCAGGCCGCTTCCAGCCGCGTCTGCCAGCTGGGGTGGGGCTCTGCCACTCCCTTGAAGCGCAATGCCGGACGGGTCTGGCCTGGCAGCGCTTCCTGGCGCAGCACGCTGGGATCCCCCCAGAAGGCTGGGTCGCTCTTGCGCGCCTGGGCGGCGGGGCTCAGCAGGAAGTTGACCACCACCTTGGCCCCGGCCCGGGCGGAGGCATTGAAGGGGATGGCGAGGAAATGGCTGTTGGTGAGCGCCCCTTTTTCCATGGCGATGGCCTGGACGGTGGGGGGCAGGGTGCCGTTTTGCACCGAACTCTGGGCTTCCCCCGGGTTGAAGCTGATGGCCATGGCCAGCTCGCCGTCATCGAGCAACTGCCTGGTTTCGGCGGCGCCGGTGGGGAAGAGCCTGCCCTTTCGCCAGAGCGCGGGGTGAAGCTGGTCGAGCCAGGCCCAGAGAGGGGCAGTGATGCGAAGGAAGTCGGCATCGGTCGCCTCCCGATAGAGGGGCGCCGGATCCGGTGTCAGCTCCAGAAGGATCTGCTTGAGAAAGCTAGAGCCGTGAAACTGGGGAGGCTTGGGGTAGGTGAAGCGGCCGGGGTGAGCCTTGGCCCAGGCAAGCAGGGCGGCCGCCGAGGTGGGAGGTGCGTCTACCTGGTCGCCATCCACCATCAGATTGAGCTGGCCTATGCCCCAGGGGGCCTCGAGCCCCTCGACCGGCACGGTGAAGTCTTCACTCACCGGCAGGGCGGTGTCCACCAGGGCCATGTTGGGCAGCTCGTCGGTAAAGGGGGCCCCCATCAGCCCCTGCTCCTTGAGCGCCTTGAAGTTCTCGCCGTTGACCCAGAGCAGGTCGATGGGGCCGTTAGACGTCTTGCCAGCCTGCTTGCCGGCCAGTAACTGGCTCACGCTCTGGGCGATGTCATCCACCTTCACCTGCACCAGCTCGACCTGGTACTGGCGAGCGATCTCCTGCCTGGCCCACACCAGGTAGGCGTTGATCTCGGGGCTGCCCCCCCAGGCGTTGAAGTAGACTGTCTGCCCCCTGGCGGCCAGCAGGGTCTGCTGCCACGATGCGTCATTGGCGTGGAGCGGGGAGGCCAGCAGCAGGGGGACAGCGGCCATCAGGGGACGGAGCAGGGCGCGAAGTCGGGTCGTGAACATGATGGTTGCCTCGTCAGAGTCAGGCGCCGCGGCGCCAGCGGTGATAACGGGCCAGCAGCGCCAGCAGGCGCCCGGGCTGGCGGGCACGGCGCCAGGCGCCAGCCACGTACTTGTTCCCCTCCATCAGGGTGGGGTAGGGGTGAACGGTGGCGAGGATCTTGCCAAGTCCCAGGCGGTGGCGCATGGCGAGGGCAAACTCGGCGATCCGCTCGCCGGCGTGAGCACCCACTATGGTGGCCCCGAGTATCCTGTCACGGCCCGGCACCGTCAGCACCTCGACAAAGCCCCCTGACTCGCCGTCGGCGATGGCTCTGTCCAGCTCGGCCATCTCGAAGCGGGTCGACTCGAAGGGGATGCCTCGGGCCCGAGCCTCTTTCTGGTTGAGGCCGACCCGGGCTATCTCCGGACTGGTATAGGTGGCCGCCGGCATGACCCTGTAGTCTGCCCGAAAGCGCCTGAACTGGCCAAAGAGGGCGTTGATGGCGGCATACCAGGCCTGATGGGCGGCAAAATGGGTGAACTGGTAGGGGCCGGCAACGTCTCCCACCGCCAGGATGCTGGGGTAGTTGGTGGCGAGGAAGCCGTCGATGGCCAGGGTGCCGCCGGGGGCCAGTTCAACCCCCAGCGCCTCCAGCCCGAAACCGCTCACGTTGGCCTCCCGGCCAAGGGCCAGCAGCAGCTGGTCCCCCTCAACCACCAGCGTCTCGTCCCCCCGGCGCAGGTGCAGCCGGATGGGCAGGTTGGTGCCTTTACCGTCCATATACCCGGCCGAGGTAGCCTGCCAGCCGAGGTGCAGGGTGATGCCGTCGTGCTCCAGCTGCGCGGCCAGGGCCCCGGCGACGTCCCTATCTTCCCGGGGCAGCAGCTGAGGGCCTTGCTCCACCAGGGTGACGGGGATACCGAGCAGGGCCAGGCTCTGGGCCAGCTCGCAGCCGATGGGGCCCCCTCCCAGCACCAGCAGATGGCGGGGGGGCTCACGCAGTCGCTGCCAGAGGGTGTCGGAGGTGAGGTAGGGAACCCTGTCCAGCCCCGGCAGTGCGGGCACCCGGGGGCGGGCGCCGGTGGCGATCACGATATGACGGCTGGTCAGGCGCTTGCCGTTGACCTCCACCTCCCAGGGGGAGGTGACCCGCGCCCGCCCCTGGATGCACTCCACCCCGAGTCCTTCATAGCGCGCCACCGAGTCGTGGGGTTCGACCTCCTCGATGACCCGGGCGACCCGCGCCATCACGGCGGCGAAGTCGGCGCAGCTCTGGCTCGGGGTAAAACCAAGCTCTGTGGCCTTGCGCTGTTCAATGGCGAAGCGGGCGCTTCGGATCAGCGCCTTGGAGGGGACGCAGCCGGTATGGAGGCAATCCCCCCCCATCCTGTGCTGCTCGATGAGGGCCACTCTGGCTTTCACCGCGGCGGCGATGTAGCTGGTGACCAGACCTCCGGCGCCGGCGCCTATCACCAGCAGGTTGTAGTCAAAGCGCGCCGGCTTGCGGTAGGGGGCGTGCAACCGGTAGAGGGCGAGACGGCGCTGCAAGGCACGCATCAGCCAGGGCATCAGGCCGAGCAGGGTCAGGGCGGCCAGCAGGCCGGGGGAGAAGAGGTTGCCTGTGCTGGTGAGGGTAGCCAGCTCGCTCCCCGCCAGCACGTAGACGAGGGTGCCCGGCAGCATGCCGAGCTGGCTGACCCAGTAGTAGGTACTGACTCTGATGGGGGTGAGCCCCATCACCAGGTTGACCAGAAAGAAGGGGAAGAGGGGGATGAGGCGCAGGCTCAGCAGATAGAAGGCCCCCTCTTTTTGCATGCCGGCCTGAACGCTCGCCAGCTTGTCGCCAAAGCGCGTCTCGACCCAGTCCCGCAGCAGGAAGCGGGCGCTGAGAAAGGCCAGGGTGGCGCCTATGGAGCTGGCAAAGGAGACCAGCAAGAGCCCCCACAGGATGCCGAAGACGGCGCTGCCCGCCAGGGTGAGCAGGGCAGCCCCCGGCAGGGAGAGGGCGGTGGTGAGCACATAGATCACCAGAAACAGCAGGCTGGCTGCGACAACATGGCGGTCGACCCAAAGGGTCAGGCGCGCCTGGTGTGCCTGCAACTGGGTGAGGCTCAGATAGTGGTCAAGGTCGAGGGCAAAGAAGGTGCCGACCAGGGCCCCCATCGCCAGCAACAGCAGCAGGCGTGCCCGGTTCATCCCTGTCCCTTGTCGAGGGGGCGCTCGGGTTGCACCGGCAACTGGCAGAACCCCTGGGGAGCGATGTCGAGAGCGGCATTGAACTTGGCGGACATGTTCTGGAAGGCGATGAGGCCGGTGAGCTCCACCAGGGCGTCGTCATCGAACCAGGGCTTGAGGCGGGCGGCCTGCTCGTCGCTCACGCCATCCAGCCCGGTCATGGCCTCGGCATAGTCCAGCACGGCCCGCTCCCGCTCGTCGAACAAGGGGCTGTCGCGCCACCGGGCCAGCGCCTCCACCTTGTCGCTGGAGCCTGCCCGCTTGACGAGGGTCATGGCGTTGATGTCGACACAGAAACGACACCAGTTGAGCTGGGAGACCCGCACCGTCACCAGGGAGCGCAGCACGGGGTCGATGGGGGAGCGCTTGCGGTTGATGACGCCGTAGAGGGTGGCGACCGCGGCGAACAGCCTGGGGGAGCGCCCCCAGCACTTGCCCGGGATCAGCACCTGACCGTAGTTGCGTTTCTGCAGCCAGAAGAAGGGGCGGATGAACCAGGCGTAGGCCCGGTCCGGTTTGACCTCAATGCGCATCTTGTTCCTCTTTGAGCTTCTCCATCTTGGGCTTGTAGGCCCCGCCCAGGCGCTCGTTCAACCGATTCAGGAAATCGATGATCCGTGCCCGGTTGACCCCCAGATCGCTGCGCCCCTGGCGCGAGGCGGAGCGCATGTCGATACGGGTCTCTTTGGGCCCGGTAAAGACCCGCAGGGCCACGTCATCCTGAAACCCGAACCAGCCGGTGGTGACGACGGCATCGATACCCTCGCTGCCCGGATGAACCTGCCAGCCCAGCTCCGTCATCAGTTCCTCGGCTTCCGCGAGCACTTCGACCGGGGATGCCCGGGTATAGAGAGGACCGGGGTTGCCGGGAAATAGTTGCAGGGGCGGGGGGGAGATCGGGAGATCCTCCGGGCTTCTGAGCTGCTCGGCCCACTGGAGCCGTGGCGGATGGTAGGGATCCGTGCTGACGTCGTTGGTGAGGGGGGAGCGCAGCGCCTGGACGAGAAACAGCAGGGGCAACAGCAGGGGAGCAATGCCCCAGATATCCGGCCAGAGGTTGGTGGTGCGGCGATAACGCCAGGGCAGGCGCAGCAGCAGCACGAGGCTGAGGAGAGCGCTGGCGAGACAGAGGATGAAGCCGAGCCACCAGGGCCAGAGATGGGCGCGGCTGCCAAGGGCCCCGCAAAGGGGCAATAGCCAGGTCAGCAGCGGCCACCACAAAGAGCTGTGCATATGAGGGATCCACGGGTCAGGATGGAACTATGCCCAGAAGGATAAACTTAATTGCCTGATAACGTTAGTAAATGATCATCAATCCCAGGCCTGCGCCTCGGAGAGCCGATGGCCTCGTCGCCCTGGATCAGTTGCGATAGAGCACCTTGATGAGGTGGAAGCCGAACTTGGTACGCACCGGCCCCAGCACGGTCAGCAGCTCCCCCTTGAACACGGCATCATCGAAGGACTTGACCATGTCCCCCTTGGAGAACTCCCCCAGATCGCCGCCACGCTTGCCGGAAGGGCAGGTTGAGAAACGCTTGGCCATCTGGCTGAAGTCGGCGCCCTTGGCGAGCTTCTCCTTGATCTCCAGACACTGTTTCTCGGTCTTGACCAGGATGTGCTGGGCACAGGCTTTTTTCATCGGAATGCTCCTCGGCGAGGGGAAAGGGGGCGCAAGATTACTGCAATTGCGCCTCCGCGTCAGCCCCTCGGGCGCGAGACCCGGCTCCGGGGGCCGGTGGCCAGGGGGACCCTGGCCCGGGATTGCCAGAGGATCTCAAGCCCCAGCAGGGCATAGAGGCTCCAGATGGCCAGGGGGTTGAGCCAGTTGCCCCCCATCTGCAGGGTGGCCAGGGCTGCGCTCACCAGCAGCAGGACTATCCCGGGCAGGCGCCAGTGGACAGGCAGGGGGGCGAGCAGGGCCATGCCCAGCAGCAGGGCCAGGCCAAAGGGCAGATTGAGCGCGGTGAAGGCGAGGGTCTGCTGACCGTTCATGCCGGTCAGCAGGGCCAGCAGGGCGCTGCAGCAGGCCAGGAAGGTGATGAACTCGAGTCGGTCGGCGATGTAGTCAGCCAGTTGTTCGCTACGTAGGTGCATGGGGTCTCTCCTGCGATGATTGGGATCAGTGTGGGACAGGCAGGAGCGCAGGGGCAGCGGGATAAATCGATTGAATTGAACGAAGCTTTAGTGCCATCTATTCAAGTGATTGATTTAAACTTATTTTCCTGTTCAATAGCAGGCAGGGTGGGGAAGAGGGCACGGAGCAAGTCGAGGGGGACGGGTTGACGAAACCCGCCGGATGCGGGCTGTCCGACAAGGGTTGTCGCGACGAGCCGGACCCTGCTGCCAGCCCAAGGCCGCCAGGGGAGATCCGGCGTGGCGGGGTCGGTGGTGGCGTTTTGTTCGCCCCTTGCCCGGATTGTGCGCAGTTTGGCTCCTCACACCCGGCTGGCTCCTTGCTGGGCCGAAGCGATCCCCGCACCGGGGGCGGCAGAGCGGCACGCAAAGGGGCCCCGAGCGTGGGATTTCGCCGTCGCGATTATGCTAGGATGAGCGGCACTCGCCCGGGATGAGTCTCGGTATCGTACTAAATAACACAATCTTTAAATCATGTTATTCGGGGAAACTGACGTTTGACAGGATGCTATCCTACTTTTCTCACCGGGAGCACTTCATCCGGGCGATCCCGTCGCCCCGGGCCCGGTCTCTTGCTGTTCGCCCTCGCTCTCTGGCTGATGGCGATGCCCGCCATGGCGGCCAAGTTGACCTACCAGATCAAGGGGGTCAGGGGAGAGCAGAAAGACAACGTCGAGGCCTACCTCAACGCCCTGCCCGTCTACCAGGAACGCCAGTACCGCCCCGCCCGCGCCAAGATCACCGAGAGCGTACAGAAGGCGCTGCAGGTCTATGGCTACTACCAGCCCAAGATCACCCTGAATCGCGACAAGAAGACGCCCGCCAAGGTGGTGATCGAGATTGAGCGGGGGGAACCCGTGATCATCTCGCGCCTCGACATCCTGCTGGAAGGGGATGCGGGGAGCGACGAGGTGTACAGCGAGCTGCTGGACAAGCTGCCCCTGAAGGAGGGAGATCCCCTCAACCACGGCAAATATGAATCCATCAAGGCGGATCTCGGTAGTCTGGGGCTGGCCCGCGGCTATTTTGACGCCAAGATCAGCAAGAGCCAGGTCAAGGTTTTCCCGGAACAGGGCAAGGCGGAGATCTACATCCTGTTTCGCTCTGGCCCGCGCTACCATTTCGGCGAGATCCGCTATGACGCGACGCCGGAGGCGCTGCACCTTATTCGCCCGCTCATCAATATCAAGAGCGGCGACCCCTATCTGGCGATCCGTCTGGCGGAGATGTCCCAGGATGTCTCCTCCACCAAGCTGTTCAAGCAGGTGGACATCAAACCCCTGATCAGCCAGGCCGAGGGCAACCGGGTGCCGGTGCAGGTGACCCTCTCCAACCGGGTCGATCACGAGATTGAGACCGGTATCGGTTATGCCACGGACGTGGGGCCGCGCCTGAGTGCCACCTGGGAGAAACCCTGGGTGAACCGCTATGGTCACCGCCTCTCCAGCACCGCCAAGATCTCGGCGCCGGAAGCGGAGCTCAGCTTCGACTACCAGATCCCGGTGGGCAACCCGCTGCGGGATTACTACTCCCTGCAGGCGGGCTATCAATACACCGACAACAACGACACCCGCTCCGATCTGGCCACCTTCGGGGTGCACCGCTGGACACGCCGACCGGACAGCTGGGACAGAGACGTCTTTGTGCGCCTGGAGAACGAGCGCTACGTCCAGGGTCAGGACGAGGGGAACAGCCTGCTGCTGATCCCCGGCGTCTCCTGGTCACGGCTGCGGGTGCGCGGCGGTCTGGTGCCGGATTGGGGGGATCGCCAGCAACTGACGATGGAGTTCTCGAGCCCCTACTGGGGGTCCGACATCAGCTTCATGCGGGTGTGGGGGCGCAGCAAGTGGCTGCGCACCCTGGGCGAAGATCACCGTTTCCTGATGCGGGCCGAACAGGGGGCCATCGTCGGGGATGATTTCTCCCTGGTCCCCCCCTCCCTGCGCTTCTTCACCGGCGGTGATCAGACGGTCCGGGGCTACGGTTACGAGACCATTTCGCCACGGGGGGACGATGGCAAGCTGACCGGCGGACGCTACGCCAGCGTCGGCAGCCTGGAGTACAACTACCGCTTCAGCGAGAAGTGGCTCGGCGCCCTGTTCGTGGACGCCGGGACCGCCACCGTCGACTACAGCGAGGCCTGGAAGATAGGCACCGGGGTCGGGGTGCGCTGGGTCACCCCCATCGGTCAGGTCAGGCTCGATCTGGCGGTGGGCATCTCCGAGGAGGACAAGCCGCTGCGGCTGCACTTCGCGCTGGGGCCGGAACTATGACCCGGCAACCAGGCGCATATCCTCTTCTTTCTCTTTTCTGGCCGCTGCGGCTGCTTTCCTTGCAGGGGTCTGCATCGTGATCTGGGTAAAACGCATTTTCTTGTGGCTCATGGGCCTCTTCTTCCTGCTGCTCATCGGCGTCAGCCTGCTGGGCTTCACCCATCAGGGCAACAAGTGGCTGTGGCAACAGGCCAGAGCCGCGCTGCCCTCCCTCAAGGGGGAGCTGGTGGCGGGGCAACTCGGGTATGGCTGGACCTTCGAAGGGGTTGGCTGGCAGGACGAGCTGGTGGATGTCACCGTGGAGCGGGCCGTGCTGGACTGGGATCTGGGCAAGCTCCTGCAGGGCAAGCTCTGGATCAAGTCTCTGGCGGTGACTCGCCCCGTTGTCCGGGTGGTGGAGTCCGAGCCGGTACCGGAAGAGCCGTCGGAGCCCTTCGTCTGGCATCCGTTGCCGCTCAAAATCCAGGTCGACAGCCTCAAGGTTGCCGATCTCGATGTGGCGGTGCCCGGCGTGACGATCACCCTCAAGGATCTGGACATTGGCGCCGCCCTGGATCGCGCCGGGCTCATCGTGCGCGGCCCCGTGCTCGATGGCCTGAACGTGGTGGTGGCACCGACCCCGGTGGAGGCGGCCAGTGACAAGGGCGCCAAACCGGCGGATGAGAAAAGCGCCACCCTGGCGGCCGGCGAGCGCAAGGCTGCCCCCGGTGACAAGACGCAGGCCGCAAACAAGCCCGAGCCCATGGTGCTGCCGGCGGTGCGCCTGCCTTTCCCCATCCAGTTGGAGGGGCTGAAAGCCACGGCGTTCCGTTATCAGCAAGGTGAGCTGGTGGAGGGGCTAGACAACCTGTTGCTGTCGGCCACCGCCGAGGAGGAGCGCATCGACATCCGGGAGCTCTCCTTGCGCCATGCCATGGCGGATCTGGCCTTGAGTGGTCAGGTGCGCCTGCACGAGGATTACCCCCTCGCCCTGACTCTGGATGCCAAGGCGCGTCAAGGGCTGCTGGATGGGGAGCTCAAGGGGGAGCAGGTCAATCTCGTCCTGGACGGTTCTGTGGGCAAGCTTGGGCTGGCACTCAAGGCCAAGGGGCCGGTGGGCGCCAATCTCAAAGGATCCCTCGCGGCCCTCGACCCGGATCTGCCCTTCGATCTGGCGCTGGACTGGAAGAGCCTCTCCTGGCCCCTGCACAAGCCCGCCAAGGATGAGCCCAGCTATCGGCTGGACAAGGGCACCCTGAGCGCCAAGGGCAAGCTCTCTGGTTACCAGTTTGCGCTCAACACCGCCGGCAAGGGGACCGATGTGCCCCCCTTCAAGGTGGCGCTCTCGGGCAAGGGGGATCTCAACCAGCTGAGCCGCATCGAGCTGCTGCTGGGGGCCCTCAAGGGGGAGCTCAAGCTCGACGGCAAGCTGGCCTGGAGCAAGGGGGTCCAGTGGCAGGGGACGACCGAATTCAAGGGGATCAACCCGGCGGAGCTGGTGCCCGAGATCAAGGGGGCACTGGCGGGCAAGATCACCAGCCGCTTCGATCTGGATGAGGCGGGCCACTGGCAGCTGGCCCTGCCCGAGCTCAAGGTGGATGGCAAGCTCAACCAGTATCCTCTGGCCTTGCAGGGCAGGCTCAGCGGCAACGACAAGATGGAATGGACCATCCCGGCCCTGGCGCTGCAAAGCGGCCCCAACCGGCTGCAGGCCAAAGGCTCGCTCACGACCCAGGCCTGGAAGCTGGATGCGGATCTGGATGCGCCCAAGCTTGGGGGTATCTACCCGGGTCTGGGAGGGGACATCAAGGGCCAGGTGCGCGTCACCGGCAACCAGCAGGCGCCGCGCGTGAATGCCGATCTGGTGTCGGGCCGACTCGCCTACGCGGGCACCGTCCTCAAGGAGACCGTCATCAAGGCCAACGCCCTGGTCGGGGAGAAGCCCGCCGGTGAGGTGGCGGTGACGGTGGCGAGCCTGGCGCAGGGGGAGACCAAGCTCTCGCAAATCGCCCTGAACCTGAGCGGCGATCTCGAGCGCCACGGGCTCACCTTGACCATGAAGGGGGATCCCCTGGCGGCAGACCTCAGCCTGAATGGCAGCCTGCGCGGTGACCACTGGCGTGGCGCCCTTGCCGAGCTGAAGCTCAAGACCCCCCTCAAGCGCTGGGCGCTGGCCGCCCCCTGGTCTCTGGACCTGGATCTGCCGAAGCAGCAGTTGACCATGGGGGATCTCTGCCTCGCGTCCCAGAAGGCCAGTCTCTGCGTCAAGGGGAGCCGGATAGCCCAGTCCCAGGGCAATCTGGAATTTGCACTGAACGAATTTGATCTCAAGCGGCTGCGCCCCTGGTTGCCGGACAATTTCCGCTGGCAGGCGGTGCTGTCGGCTGACGGGCGCGCCAGCTGGCGCGGCAACCAGCCGACCCTGCACGCCACCGTGCGCACCACGCCTGGGACCTTCGTCGCCGACGAACTCAAGACCGACTACCAGCGCCTAGAGCTCGGGATCGACTTCGAGCGCCAGCAGGCCGCCATCCGGGTCGATTTCGCCTCCGAGCAGATCGGCAACATCGACACCGATCTGCTGATCCGGGATCCCGCCGGACGCGGCAACCTCGGCGGTCAACTCAGGTTTGACGATCTGAAGCTTGCGACCTTTGCGCCCCTCATTCCCGAAGTGCGCTCCCTGCAAGGGGTCATCTCGGCGGATGCCCGCTTCGACGGTACCCTGGCTGCCCCCCTGCTGTATGGCGAGCTGAACCTGAAGGAGGGGGAGGTTCAGACCCACTCCGACATGGTGACCCTCTCCAAGCTGGTGACCCGCCTCAAGATAGAAGGCAACCGGGCCGAACTCGACGGCTCCATGATGGTGGGCAAGGGCCCCCTGGTGCTGGGGGGCTGGCTGAGCTGGGCCCAGCAGCCGGTGACTGGCAGCCTCACTATTCAGGGCAAGGAGTTGGAAGCCCAGTACCCTGGCATGGGCCGGGTCAGGGTGACACCTGACATCGCCATCTCTCTCGGGGAGGAGACCAGGGTGACCGGGCAGGTGGACATCCCCTGGTCGCGCATCCTGGTCAAGAGCCTGCCAGACAGCGCGGTAGCGGTCTCCGATGATGTCACCGTCATCTACGACGATCTGCCGCCGGTCCCCAAGGCGGCACCGCTGCCCATGGAGATCAGGCTCGCCATCCGGCTCGGGGACGACGTCCGCCTTGAAGCCATGGGACTCAAGACCAAGGTGGGAGGGGCCCTCAACATTCGCCAGGATCCCTCCAAGCCGCTCTCGGGCAACGGGCAACTGGAGCTCAGGGACGGGCGCTTCAAGGCCTATGGCCAGAACCTCATCATCAAGGAGGGGCGGATCCTCTTCTCCGGCCCCATCGATCAGCCCTATCTCAACATCGAGACCTATCGGGATCCGGACACCATCGAGGACAACGTGACCGTCGGGGTGCGGGTGACGGGGCCGGCCGCCAAGCCGAAGATCACCGTCTATTCCGAGCCGCAGATGGCGCAGTCCGAACAGCTCTCCTATCTGTTGCGGGGCAAGGGATTGCAGACCAGCGGCGAGGATGGCGGCTTCAACGGCCTGCTGGTGGCGGGGGCCGTGAGCCAGGCGAGCGGCGTGGTCTCCAGCATCGGGGAGTCCCTCGGCATGAGCGACGTGGCCCTCGATACTGCAGGCAGTGGCGATGACACCCAGGTGACCCTGTCGGCCTACCTGCTGCCCGGCTTGCAGTTCCAGTACGGGGTCGGGGTGTTCAGCCCCATCGCCGAATTCAAGCTGCGCTACGAGCTGATGCCAAGGCTCTATCTGCAGGCCATGAGCGGGGTGGCCCAGGCGGTGGATATCTTCTATCGCTTCACCCTGTAAGGGGCGCGGATGACAAGACAGATGCCTGGGGGGACGCTGATCCCCCCCTGCCCGACCTGCTGATGACAGCTGTCGCCAGCAGGTTCGGGGTGAGAGTGTGCATATATTGACGGGAGGCCTGGCCTCCCGTTTTTTTGTAGAGAAGAAGGGGATGTGTGGAAGGCAGAAAAGCGAAAACCCGGCACAAGGCCGGGCTTTCTGAAAGATGGTGGAGGGAGAAGGATTCGAACCTTCGAAGGCAGAGCCGTCAGATTTACAGTCTGATCCCTTTGGCCGCTCGGGAACCCCTCCACGGGGCATGACCTGATTGTGCGCACTTGAATGGTGGAGGGAGAAGGATTCGAACCTTCGAAGGCAGAGCCGTCAGATTTACAGTCTGATCCCTTTGGCCGCTCGGGAACCCCTCCCCAAGTGCGAGGCGCATACTAACAGATCTGTCGCGCTTGTGAACCCCTCTGCCGGGATTTTTAATGCTTAAAGGATCGGGTTGATGGCCGATAAGCAATGAAACCTTCATTTCCAAGATTTATCTCATGCTGCCCAGTGCGATTCGTGACCGCTTGCTCGTGGATGAGGCCCAGTTGGGCCAACGGCTCAACCAGGATCTCCGTGCGGGGGACCGTGCCGACTTCAGGCTGCATCTGGCGCTGCTGACTGATGCAGTGGAAGAGCAGCCCTGGTTTGATGCCCCGCCCAAGCCTGCGTCGGGTGAGATGGATTGGCGCTCTCGTTTCGGTCTGATGCCCCGGGCGTCCCTGCAAGGCGGGGTGGAAGAGAGCGATGCCACCAGCCTCAACGAACGTCTGCAACAGGGCGGGTGCATGACGGATGTGAGACTCTGGCTGGCGCTGCGCTCCCCGCCACTGGTGAGCCGAACGCCCGCGCTGGATCCCGCGGTGTATGACAACCTCTCGGCACTGGGCCGCGAGCGCTGGCAGGCCCGCCCTATGGGCGCTGACCCCAGGGAGGAGGCTCCGCTGATGATGCTGCCGCTGCTCGATGAGCTTGCGCAAGGGGTGGATGCCAGGCTGCGCTGGCTGGGGTGACGGCACGGTAGAATGCAAAAAGGCGGGATAACCCGCCTTTTGCTTTATGAGTGGTGAACCTTGTCAGGCGTCTGCTTCGTCCGGTTGGGGCACTTCCTTGCCGGCGGCACGACGGGCGATGGGTTTTTCCGTGTGACGGTTGAGCTGGCGTTCCAGCTTCTGGCCCAGGTCCGTGATGGCAGCATAGAGATCCTCGTGCTCTGCCTGCGCAAACAGTTTGCCGTTGGGAATGCCGATAGTGGCTTCGACGATATACATCAAACGCTCTTTGGAGATGATCACATGGGGTGTGATAAGAGGCACCTGAAGACGCTCGAGCTTTTCAAAACGGGATTCAATGCGCTCGCGGATGGCTGGGGTGATGTCGATGATTTTACTGGTCATTTCGATTTTCATAATGGCCCCCTTCGGGTCGTCTTGCTTGTGTCTTCACCTCCAGATTACCCATGTTGCCAAATCAAAATGTGATCTGCGTCACGAAAAGTCCCCTTGGGAATCCCGCTGTCCATAAATTGTGAGCTTTTCCCGTTTCATGCCAAAAACCGCTTGAGCTCAGTGAAACAGGCAGGCAGTATCAGCAAATAGGATCGTTTCTGTCCCCCCTCGGCAGCGCCTTGTGTCGACCCGATGTTTGGTTTTTGCCGCATAGTCTCGAATTTTCTCCACCCACATCGCCTCATCGCATCGCAAAATCATTGCCATGCGCCGGTGGAGATATGCGCGCAAACGGATATGCTTTTCTGCAGGAGTCGGGGTGGATAACGTGGTTGTAGTGGTTGGAGTCGTAGATGAAGCAGCAAGCCACCCAGATGATGTGGTTTTATGATCGGCAGCATGGGCAATGGAGCCTGTCTGATCATGTCTCTTGTGAACCCTGGGCAGGGGAGGAAGCCCACCCCTGGGCCACCCAACTTGAGCGGGAAGATGAAGCGGGTTTCGCCGATTTTCTTGCAAGACTCCACGATTCCGGCCAGCCTGGCCAGTTCATCGGTCACCTGCGCGATGAGGACGGCAAGGTACACCATGCGCTCTGGTACGGTCAGTATGTGCCTGCACAGGGGCTCTGTTGTGGCTGGCTTGCCCCCCTCGAAATGATGCATCGCGAGATGGATCGCGCCAACTCCCCCGCAGGCGTGACACCGCCGCTTCCCATGTTGCAGGCCCCCTTGCTGGCCAAGCTGGCGCAGGCGCTCTCCGCCAAGACGGGGCTCGATTTTTGCCAGACCCTGGTCAACGAGCTGGCCCATATCCTGGGAGCCACTGCCGTCTGGCTGACGGAGCGGGTTGGTCTCGACAGGCTGAGAGTGCTGGCGAGCCACGGCATCGACGTCAAGGAGTATGCCCTCTGTGACATGCCCTGCCAGCAGCTCTATCGCCAGGGGTCCTCCTGCGCGGTCCCCGTGAGTGAACCCTTGACCGGGTATCCTGACCTGCCCCCGTGCCAGCACTATTACGCCCAGCCGCTGCTCGATCGCAACGGTCAGATCCTGGGTCATCTCGCCCTGCTGTTCCCGAGCCAGACCCGGACCACGGATCTGGACTCTGTCCTGACCATCTTCTCGGTGCGCATGGTGGCCGAGCTGGAGCGTCTGCAAAGCGATGCCCTAATGCGGCTGTCTGCGGTGGCCTTTGAAACTCACGAAGGGATCATCATCACGGATCCCGAGTTCAAGATCCTGCGGGTCAATTACGCCTTCAGCCAGATCACCGGCTTTGACAACCAGGGGGTGATTGGTTTGCATCTTGGCAATGATCTCTGGTCGGGGTTGGGAGGGCTGGGTTACGAGCTCAACGCCCTGGATCGCTGGCAGGGGGAAACCCTGCGCCTGCACGCCGACGGTCACGCCTATCCCCAGTGGGAGATCGTCACGCCGGTGCAGGATGAGAAGGGGGGGATCAGCCACTATGTCATCTTCTTCGAGGATATTTCCGAGCGCAAGGCGGCGGAGCGCCGCATTCAGGATCTCGCCTTCTATGACGAGCTGACCGGCCTGCCCAATCGCCGTCAGCTGCACGAAACCCTGACCCAGGCGTTCACCGATGCAAATCGCAGTCACCTCATCGGGGCCCTGCTGTTCATCGATCTCGACCATTTCAAGACCATCAATGATTCCCTGGGTCACGCCACCGGCGACTGGCTGCTCAAGGAGGTGGCCAGCCGTCTCAAGCGGCTGGTGCGCCAGGGGGATTGTCTGGCCCGTCTCGGCGGCGACGAGTTCGTGTTGTTGCTGCCAGCGCTCTCCATCAGCCCGCCCCAGGCGGAGATGCAGGCCGACCTCATCGCGGAGCGGCTCATCGGTGAGATCGCTGCCCCCTATGATTTCAGAGGCCAGGTGCTGCACATCGGCGCCAGTGTCGGCATCACCCTCTTTCCCGGTCGGGAGCAGGAGGCGGGGGATCTGCTCAAGCAGGCTGACACCGCCATGTATCAGGCGAAATCGGCGGGCCGCAAGACCCGGCGCTTCTTCGATGCTTCCATGCAGTTGCAGGCCGACCGGCGTCTGCACATTCACAACGAGCTGCGCAGTGCCCTCGACAATGGGGAACTGACTCTCCACTACCAGCCCCAGCACATGGTGGCGGGGGGGGAGATCATCGGTGTCGAGGCGCTGATCCGCTGGCAACCCCCCGGGCGTGCCCTGGTGTCGCCTGCCGAGTTCATCCCCATTGCCGAGGAGACGGATCTCATTGTCGACATCGGCAACTGGGTATTGCACGAAGCCTGTACCCAGTACGTCTCCTGGGAGGAGAACGGGATCCACGTCCCCCAGCTCTCGGTCAACGTGAGCGCCAAACAGTTCCATGCTCCCGACTTCGTCGATCGCATTCACGATGTGCTGGCGGCCACCGGCATGGATCCCGCCTGCCTCAACCTGGAGATCACCGAGTCGGTGGTGCTGGGTCATGCGGAAGACACCATCAGCAAGATGGCGGAACTCAAGACCCTGGGCATCAGCTTTGCCATCGACGACTTCGGGGCGGGGTACTCTTCCCTGAGCTACCTCAAGCGGCTGCCGGCGGACGAGCTCAAGATCGACCGCTCTTTCATCCAGGACATTCCGAAGGATGGTGACAACATGGCCATCGTCGAGGCCGTGATCGCCATGGCCCGCCACATGGGGTTCAACGTGACGGCGGAGGGGGTGGAGTCCCGCCAGCAGCTGGAGTTTCTGCAGGCGCAGGGCTGCCATTTCTTCCAGGGATACCTCGCCTCCAAGCCGCTCCCTGTTCCCTACCTTGAACGCTATGTCAGCCGCCAGGTACGCGGTGATCGCCCCGTCTGCACCGATAAAAATAGTGTGGCGTAGCCCCCGTGCTTAGCGGGTAGAATGAAGGTATGTCACCACCGCACTTTGGCGGTGGTTATGCCTTCAAGGGGAGAATGCCATTCGTGAAAGTCGTGCAGGGAATCATCTTGTCTGCGCTCTGGATGCCGGGGCTGTTGGCTCCTGCCTTCGCGCAGACCATGGAGCAGTCTCTCTATCGCCAGGCCCATGAGGCCGTGCGTGCCAATGATCAGGTCAAATTCAGCCAGCTTCGGGCACGCCTGATCCACTATCCGCTGCTGCCCTATCTGGATTACTACCAGCTTGCGTTCCGTCCCGGGGCGGCAGACTACAACGATGTGACCCGCTTCATCCGCCAGCACGGGGACACCCCCCAGTCCAACCGGCTCGAGCGCAGCTATCTCACCTATCTTGCCCAGAGCCAGCAGTGGTCCCAGTTCCTGCGCTTCTATCCGGCCAAGCCAAGCTCCACCGATCTGCTCTGTCAGCACTATCAGGCCCGCTACTACACGGGGCACAAAAGTGAAGCCCTGCAGGAGGCAGGCAAGCTCTGGTTGAGCGGCCAATCCAGGCCCGATGCCTGCGATCCCCTGTTCCAGCTCTGGCAGCAAGCGGGTCTGCGCACCCAGGAGAAGATCTGGGAGCGCATGAACCTGGCTTTCGAGGCCCAGAACCCCAACCTCATTCGCCATCTCGGTGCCCAGCTCGGCAGCGGCATGAAGGGGTATGGCGATCAGATGATCGCCCTGTATGACCAACCCGTGCGGGCGATGAATCCGGCCAACTTCACGGCGGCACCCCCGTCGCGGCATCTGCTCTCCCTGGGGCTGGCCCGCTATGCCAACCAGGAGCCCGACGCGGTTCTGCGCCAGCTGGGGGAGATGACCCGTCGCTTCGGCCTGAACCATGCCGAGGTGAGTCGGGTGGAGAAGGCGGCCGCCCGCCGCCTGTTGCTGGACCGATCTTCTGACCAGCGCGCCTGGCTGGATACGGCTCTGGTGCGGCTCAAGGATCCGGAGCTGGTGGAGCTGCGGGCCCGTCTTGCCATCTGGGAGCAGGATTGGCGCGGCCTCGAAGGCTGGGTCAAGCGGATGCCCATGGGGCTGCAAAAAGAGGATCGCTGGCGTTACTGGATGGCGCGCTCGCTGGAGAAACAGGGGCGGCAGAAACCGGCGCGGGATCTCTATCTCGAGACTGCAAACCTGCGCGGCTTCTACGGCTTCATGGCGGCCCAGCGCACCGGTGTGCCCTATCGCATGAAGAACCAGAGCGTGGCGCACAAGGTGCCGGACTGGCAAAGTGCCAGCCGCCGCTGGCCCTTCCTGCTGCGGGTGCGTGAACTGCTGGCGATGAACGAGATCACGGCGGCCCGCTCTGAGTGGATCCACAACATGGATCGCAACAGCGTGGCCCAGCGCCTGGAGTTTGGCCACATCGCCCTCAACCAGGGCTGGCACGAGCTGGCGATCCTCTCCAGCATCCGTGCCGAGGCCTGGGATGCGCTGGACCTGCGCTTCCCGCTGCCCCTCAAGCGCACCTTCTCCCAGATGGCACAAGAGCGCACCATGAACACCAGTCTGCTCTACGCCATCTCCCGTCAGGAGAGCGCACTCTATCCCCTGGCCCAGTCACCGGTCGGGGCGAGGGGGTTGATGCAGCTGATGCCTGCCACCGCGAAAGAGACGGCCGGCAAGCTTGGGGTGCCCTATCGCAACGAGCAGCAACTGTTCGACCCGGCCATGAACATTCGTCTTGGCAGCGCCTACCTCAAGCGCCTGCTGGATGTGTATGACGGCAACCGGATCCTGGCGGCGGCGGCTTACAATGCGGGTCCTGGCCGGGTCAAGCGCTGGCGCGAGCAGAGCGACAACAAACCGATGGATGTCTGGGTGGAGAGCATCCCCTATCGGGAGACGCGCAACTATGTCCAGAACGTGCTCTCTTTCGATCTCATCTATCAACACAAGCTGCAGCAGCCCTTGCGTTTCATGTCGGAACGCGAGCTGAATCACGCCTATTGAGTTCGGGGGCAGTCGTTGTCGCGGCTGCCTCCCATTCTTGCCCCAGAATGGTTATCATCCCTTAAGCTTTGTTACAAAAGGAAACCTGTCAGGTGATCGGGCGCCGCGTCTTGGTCTGTCAGGTTCGATATAATGCCCGATCATCACTGACAGGCTTTTCCAACAAAGGAATCGAGAGTGGCAACGATCAAAGATGTGTCTCAGCTGGCGAATGTCTCCATTTCGACAGTGTCTCGAGTGATCAACAACACGGCGCAGGTGGCGCCCGAGAAGCGCGAGGCTGTCCTCGCGGCCATGAAGGAGCTCAGCTTTCGTCCAAACAGCTTCGCCCAGGCCCTGGTGAGCAAACGCTCCAACTGTATCGGTGTGCTGGTGGGGGATCTGTGTGGCGGCCCCTTCTTCGCTCAGATGATGCGCGGCATCGAAAGCATGGTCGACAAGGCGAACAAGTTCACCATCGTGGTGTCCGGCAACCACGACGCGGCCCGTGAGCGGCACGCCATCCAGGCGCTGCTGCAGCGCCAGTGTGATGCCCTGATCCTGCACAGCAAGGCGCTGCCTGACGAAGAGCTCAGCGAGCTGGCGTCGGGCACGACCCCCATCGTCTTCATCAACCGTCAGGTGCCAGGCTGCGAGGATCGCTGCGTCTGGCTGGACAACCAGGCCGGCATCACCACGGCTTGCCAGCATCTGCTGGACGCGGGACATCGCAAGATTGCCTTCGTCACCTCCGATGACGAGGAGTTTGTGGATGGTCAGCAGCGGATGGCCGGCTATCGCTTCGCCCTGCAACGGGCAGGTATCGAGCTGGATCCTGCCCTCATAGGCCGTGCCTATGCCGACGAAAAAGGTGGCTATGTGGCCATGAGCGAGCTGCTGGCGCGCGGCGTCGAGTTCAGCGCTGTGCTTGGTTTCAACGATGCCATGGTGGCGGGGGCCATCTCCTGTCTGCTGGAGCGGGGTTACAAAATACCCCAGCAGGTCTCTGTGGTCGGTTTTGATGACATCCCCTATGCCCGATACATCTATCCCAAGCTCACCACGGTACGTTACCCCATCGAGGAGATGGGAGAGCGGGCTGCTGAGCTGGCCCTGAGGCTGCTGGATCACAAGCCGGTAGAGGGATTGGCGCTCAAATTCGAAGCCGAACTGGTACGGCGGGAATCTGTGGCCTGAGTCATGAAGTTGGCCCCGTGCGGGTCGACTTTTTTGCAAAACATTGAAAGCGCTTTCAGAAATCCTTTTCAACTGTGATCCGCTTCAAAGCTTTTTGACCGCGCTGCCACTAGGATAGGCCCACGAATTAGGAGCGTGCGCTCCCGATTTTCCCGCTGTGGGAGGTAACCGGTTAATCCGGCTATTTCCTTCGTTACTTTCGACGGTCATCATTGGATGGCCGTTTTTTTTTTGTCAGGATCCGGGTATGACGAACGAATTTGAGTATCAGACGGGTATCGTGGGCGCCGGCTGGCTGGGGTTGCCCCTGGCGAGGGCATTGCAAGAGCAGGGGCAATCTATCGCGGTGACGGTCAGTACGGCCGAAAAGGCTGAACGGCTGCGGGGGGAGGGTATTGCCGCCTGGCCGCTGTTGCTTACCCCTGACATGGGATCACTGCCTTTTCGCTGTCATGACCTGGTGATCTGCGTGCCCCCCAGCAAGACCGGTGATTACCCGGCGTCCGTGGCCAGCCTGTGTCGACAGGCGAGGGAGGGGGGTGTTCAGAGGGTTCTGTTTATCAGCGCGACTTCGGTCTGGGGGGCCGGACAGGGGGAGGAGGATACGCCCGCTCCAGCCCATGACAGAGGCTTGCGGATGCGGGCGGCCGAGCTTGCCGTGCTGGAAGGGCATGTTGACTGCGCCATGATCTTGCGCCCGGCCGGACTCTATGGTCCTGACCGTCACCCCGGCCGTTTTCTGGCGGGCAAGACGCTGGCCGGGGGAGGGCAGGCTGTGAACCTGGTGCATCTGGACGACGTGGTGGCCGCCTGTGAGCTGATGCTGGTCCGGGGGCAGGATGGGGATGCCTACAATCTGAGTGCCCCCGTTCACCCGCGCCGGGAGCAGCTCTACCCCTTCGCGAGCCGCCTGCTCGGGCTGGTGCCGCCGCAGTTCGTTGAGCCGACGGGGGAGTTTGCTCCTATCGAAGGTCAGCGCATCTGCCAGCAGCTTGGTTTCGTCTATCGCTGGCCGGATCCGGCCCACTGGTTTGCGGACGGGGCGGCCTTGAAGGGTTGAACGGGTCGTCGCCATCCGGGCCCCGGAGTCGGTCATCTGGCGTGCAAACCAGATACGGCGCGCGCTCCGGGACAATTGAGGTTTGCCAAGGGGGGGATCGCCCCCTATCATGCCGCCATCCATGATAAAGAGAGCGGTAATGATGGAAGAGACCAAGCGCCACCCCGATGGGGAGCTGTTGCTGAGAACCCTGGCAATGCCAGCCGATACCAACCCCAATGGCGATATCTTCGGCGGGTGGATCATGTCCCAGATGGATATAGGTGGGGGCATCATGGCCAAGGAGCTGGCAAAAGGGCGCATCTGTACCGTCTCGGTGGAGGGGATGACCTTCCACAGCCCGGTCAAGGTGGGTGACGTGGTGTGCTGTTACGGTCGCTGCCTCAAGATTGGTCGCAGCTCCATGCGACTCAAACTGGAGGTCTGGGTCAAGCCGGTATTGCGGGAGAACGAAGCCCAGCGGTACTGCGTGACCGAGGGCGTCTTCACCTATGTGGCCATCGACGATCAGGGCAAATCCCGCCCCGTGCCGGTCTGAGTCTGCTCAGATGAGCTGGGCATTGATGATGGATATTTCCTGCTCAAGCCCGGTTTTTTGCCGTATCATGCGCTCCAGCATCTCTTCCGACCCCACGCACTGCCGGGTGTCGAACAGACAGAGATCACATTGGGGATCCCGCCTGATTTGATAGACGGTGGAAAGCTCCACTTGATGACAGGTTCCCTGTTGATCGTAAAATGTCACGCGGTACTGGTGCTGTCTCGCCATCGTTGAATTCCTTCTGGATGAGTCGGGCCGGACACGAATAATGAGACTAGTCGGCGACCGTGGCCTGTGTGAGGGCCATGTCGTCTTGCAGAGGCAGGTGATTGTTAGCCAATGAAAAATAGTTATCGGATTCTGGGAACGTCCCTGCTGACGTTGGGGCTGGTCGGTTGCTTCGAGGTACCGGATCAAGATCATCTGGTGACTGCGGCAGGTATCATACCTGGCGCAAGCTGTGACAGACCACCTCTGGTGGCGCTCGCCTCCACGGCCTTGCCGAGGGAATTTGGCATCACCGTCTGGAACCTCTACAAGGGACAACGCAAGAACTGGCGGGAAGGGCTGGATGAGTATGCCAAGTCCCAGGATCTGGTGCTGCTGCAAGAGTCGGCGACCCGGCCCGAGATGCTGGACTGGCTGAAGAGAGGCGATTTCCAGTGGCAGCAGTTGCAGGCCTTCACCCAGGGAGGTGTCTCCTTTGGCGTGATGACAGTGGCGAAAACGCCGCAGGCGTTTGTTTGTGGCGTCCGTTCCCCCGAACCCCTGCTGCGTATCCCCAAGTCAGGTCTGGTCAGTCTCTATCCCTTGCAGGGGGATCCTGACGGCGTGCTGGTGGTGAATCTCCATGCGGTCAATTTCGAACTGGGCATGGCGACCTTCCGCGAGCAGCTCAACGATCTGACTGCGTTGATCCATCGCCACCAGGGGCCGGTCATCCTGGGCGGCGATTTCAACACCTGGAGCGACAAGCGCGCGTTCTGGTTGAACAAGCTGGTGGGCGAGCTTGGCCTGCAGGAGGCCATACCTGTGCCTGATCTGCGTCGCACCGCTTTTGGCCGCCCGCTGGATCACCTCTACTATCGCAATCTGGATCTGCTGGAGGTGAGTTCACCGGCTACCGATGCCTCTGACCACAACCCCATTCTGGCGCGCTTTGCGGCCCAGGCCATCACTCCCTGAGTCATCCCTCAGGGGAGAGCGGCGTCGCCGCTGGTTCATGCAGACAAAAAAATACCCCGCATCAAGCGGGGTATTTTTTGGATTGCGACGAGCGATCAGCTGTTGTTCTTCACGAACAGGGTCAACTCCTGACCCGGCTTGAGATAGTCACTCTTGCCGAGCTGGTTCCAGCGCATCACATCGTTGACGGCGACCTGGAAGCGGGCTGCGATGGAGGAGAGGGAATCACCGCGGCGCACCTGATAGACCATGGACTTGTTGCTGCTCTTGCCCTGCTTGGGCCAGACCACCAGCTTCATGCCAGGCTTGAGGGCCGACTTGGCGTTCAGGCCGTTCCACTTGGCCAGGTCGGCGTGGGTGACCCCGTGTGCCTGGCTGATGCTCCACAGGTTGTCACCGGAGCGCACCTGATAGTTCACCTTGCCACCACTGCGGCTGGCGAGCTGCTGCGGCTTGCTCTGGGCAACCTGGGTTGCGCGCCCGCCATTGGGGATGATCAGGCTCTGGCCACGGCGCAGGTTGTTGCCACGCATGTTGTTGGCCAGCTTGAGCTGTTGCACGGTCACCCCGTGATTCTGGGCGATCCGTGACAGCGTATCACCACTGGTGACCTGATAGGAGCGCACACCACGGGTACGTTCACGCTGGGGCAGATCGGCCAGGGCCAGCTCCAGGGTGTCGGCGTACTCGACGGGGACCAGCAGGTTGTAAGGGCCCTGCGGCGAGGTCATGCCACGCTTGAGCGCAGGATTGAGCGCCTTGAGCTGGGAGGCGGAAACGCCAGCCAGCTGGGCGGCCACGTTCAAATCAATCTGGCCACCGGTATTGATGGTTCGCAATTGTGGCTTGTTGGCCAGCACCGGCAGGGTGACATTGTATTTGTCCGCATTGCGGATCATGTCGGCCATGGCCAGGATCTTGGGCACATACATCCGGGTTTCGCGGGGCAGGTCCAGCGACCAGTAGTCGGTCGGACGACCAGCCCGTTCGTTGCGGGTGATGGCGTTGCGCACCCGACCTTCACCGGCATTGTAAGCGGCCAGGGTCTGCAGCCAGTCACCGTCGAAGAACCGGTTCAGGTACTCCAGGTAATCCAGTGCGGCATTGGTGGATGCAAGGACATCGCGTCGACCGTCGTACCAGTTGTCGTGGCGCAGGCCGAAATTCTTGCCGGTTGCAGGAACGAACTGCCAAAGACCGACCGCATTGCTGCGGGAGCGGGCATTGGGATCGAACATGCTCTCGATCATGGGGATGGTAATAAGCTCCATTGGCAGCTCACGCCGTTCGATTTCCTCTACCATCAGATACAGGTAGGGCTCAGCCCGGCTGGCAATGGTCGCCATATGCTTATCATTGCGCAACAACCAATCACGCTGTTGGCGAACCCGGGCATTATCGTGCGAGTCCAGCTGCATATCATCGCTGATACGCACCCACAGGTTATCAGTGTCATCCAGCTCTTCTATCTGTTCGTCGCCGAACAGCATCCGCGAAGAGTGTTTTTTGTACGTTTTCTTGCTGACTTGGGGGGATTTGATCGGCTCGATTGCCGTTACCGCCCGGTCATCCTGATGGCTCAGGTTTTGACAGCCGCTGAGAAACAGCGCTGCCAATAAGGCCGTTCGTAGCTTCATCTCGCTCAGGTCATCTGTGGAAAAACAGCTCGCATCATAAGGGGCAATGCCCCCCTGATCAAGGTTTGTTCAAAAAACGTCCTTCCAGGCCCGCAGAACAGCGAAGGTATCCTCTGGATTTTCCAAGCATTTAAGGGCGTATTTCTCAGCAGAAAATTTTACCGAGTCCTGCTCGCATCGCAGAAAAACATTGAAATTCCGCTCATCTCCCAGCCGGGAGGGGAGACTCGGGAGGCCCTGCTGACGCAGTTTGCTGATCACGCCGATCTGCCGCTGGATCGTCAGGTTGTCGGGCTCGACCGCATGGGCGAAACGCAGGTTGGAGAGTGTGTATTCATGGGCACAATAAAGGAGGGTCTCATCGGGCAGTGCCGCGAGCCGTTGCAGGGAAGTGTGCATCTGTGCCGGGGTACCTTCGAACAGACGGCCGCAACCGGCGCTGAAGAGGGTATCGCCACAAAACAGCATGCCCTGGCCGTAATAGGCGATATGCCCCAGAGTATGACCGGGCACATGGAGGACATCCAGACTCAGGCCATGCCAGTTGATCTGATCCCCGTCGTCGAGCCACTGGCCGTGATGGTCCGGCATGGGGTCATGCTTGGGACCATAGAGGCGAGCGTGGGGGAAGTGTTGCAGCAGCTCGGATACGCCCCCGACGTGATCGCGGTGGTGATGGGTCAGGAGGATGGCATCCAGCACCAGATCCAGCGCAGCCAGCCGTTCCAGCACGGGAGCGGCCTCGCCCGGATCGACGACCAGACAGTGATTTTCATGACGGATCAACCAGATGTAGTTGTCGCTGAAGGCGGGAACTGTGATGACGGTATACATGGGTCGAGGTCTCTTGTGTTCTCTTTAAGGAAGGGATCTTATATAACTGGATGGCATTCGCCCCCGAGTTGGTCCCATTATGCAACTGGCACGTACCGAACAACAGATCGCGCTTCCGACCAGTTGGTCCGCACTGCCCCTGGGGGACTGGGTGGCCGCCGAGCTTCAGGAGCGCCTCGACAACTGGTGCCCCCACCTCTTTGGCTATCACTTGCTCAAGATAGGAGCCCTGAGCGCCGAACTCTCCTGCGGTTGTTCCACCATTCGCCATCAAATCGGTGTCGCCCCCGGCGGACGGCTGCTGGACATCCAGGGGGATCCGCTCGCCTTGCCGGTGCGATCGGGGAGCGTGGATGCCTGCCTGCTGGCTCACTGCCTCGATTTCTCGCCGGATCCTCATCAGGTGCTGCGGGAGGCAGAACGGGTGCTGACCGACGATGGCTGGCTCATTGTCAGCGGTTACAACCCGCTCAGCCTGGTGGGGCTGGGTCACTATCTGCCCTTCATGCGGCGGCATCTGCCCTGGTCTGCCCGCATGTTCACGCCCGCACGGGTGACCGACTGGCTGCAACTGCTCGGCTGCGAGGTGATGTTCGACGAGCGGTTCGGTTTCTCCTTCATGGGCAGGCAGAGCAAGATCGGCTGGTGGCGGGAGAGTCTGGGGCGGGACTATTGCCGCTCCCTGGCGTCTGTTTACGTGATTGCCGCCCGCAAGCGGCGTTTCCCCGTGACACCGGTGCGTCGCCGCTGGCGGCTGCCGGAGTCGATGGCCGCGCCAGGAATGGCGCGCCAGGGCGGCTAGCGGGCATCAGGGTTGGTAGCCGCTGTCTTCGGCAAGCTGCTTGCCGCTGGCGGCCTCACGGGCCAGCTCGTCACAGCGTTCGTTTTCCGGGTGGCCCGAGTGTCCTTTCACCCAGAGCCATTCGATCTGGTGACGGGCCACTTCCGCATCGAGGGCCTGCCAGAGATCGACGTTCTTGACCGGCTGACGGTTGGCGGTCATCCAGCCCTTCTTCTTCCAGCCGATGATCCATTGGGTGATCCCCTGGCGCACATACTGGCTGTCGGTGGTGAGCCGCACCTGGCAGGGTTCGTTCAGGGTCCGCAGCCCCATGATGGCAGCCATCAGCTCCATCCGGTTATTGGTGGTCAATCGAAAACCGGCGGAGATCTCCTTGCGATGCTTGCCATAGACCATGACGGCACCATAGCCGCCGGGGCCCGGGTTGCCTAAGCAGGAGCCATCCGTGAATAAATCAATCTGTTTCAACATGAGCAATCAATCTGTTTTAGCGAGAGGCTTGGGGTAAACTAGCGAGTAAAACCGAAGTTTGACATGGATTTGATCATGAGCACACCCCAACTGAATCGCCAGATCATTCTGGATACCGAAACCACCGGCATGAACACCGCGGGCGGCCCTGTCTATCTTGGGCACCGCATCATCGAGATCGGCTGTGTGGAGGTGATCAACCGCAAACTCACCGGCAACCATTTTCACGTCTACATCAAGCCGGATCGGCTGGTGGACCCCGAGGCCATCGCAGTGCACGGCATCACGGATGCCTTCCTGGCGGACAAGCCCTCTTTTAGCCAGATAGCGGACGATTTCATCGAGTTCATTCGCGGCGCCGAGCTCATCGCCCACAATGCCCCCTTTGACGTGAGCTTCATGGACTATGAGTTCAGCAAGCTCGGTCTGAACTTCAAGACGGCGGATATCTGCGGCATCACGGATACCCTGGCGATGGCGCGGGATCTCTTCCCGGGCAAGCGCAACAACCTGGACGTGTTGTGCGATCGCTACGGCATCGACAACTCTCACCGTACCCTGCACGGCGCCTTGCTCGATGCGGAGATCCTGGCGGACGTCTACCTCCTGATGACGGGTGGCCAGACCAAACTCAATCTGGCGAGCGAAACCAGCGAGAGCGAGACCAGCCAGGATACCGGCATTCGTCGTCTGGAGAGCAATCGCCCGCCGCTCAGGGTGGTTCGCGCGAGCGACGAGGTGGCGGCTGTCCATGAAGCGAGGCTGGATCTGGTACAGAAAAAAGGAGGTGCCTGCCTGTGGCGGCAATGAGATCGCTTTGGGGGCTGCTGCTGCTGGCCTCCCTCCCGGCCGCGGCCAACGAGGTGTTTGCGCCTTCCGACATTCCTCTGCTCGACAACCGCTTTCGCATCGATTACGGCGTGAAGGAGATCACCTTCATCATCAAGCGCAAGCCGGGGACGCCCTCGGTGATCCTGGTGCGACCCGATGGCAGCAAGCTCTATGTGGGCAAGGTCAAGCCGCCCGACGTGGGCTGGTTGCCCCTCAAGGATCAGGATCTCATCACCATCCGCGACCCCATGCCCGGCCCCTGGCAGGCGATCGGGGAGGTGGACCCCGACAATCGGGTGCGCCTGCTCACCGACATCCAGGTCGAGAGCGAGCCGCTGCCGGCCCGCCTCTATCAGGGTGAGCGTGTCAAACTGCAATCCCGTCTGCTGATCGATGGCGCGGCGCCTGGGGCGGGTTACTACCTCACCGATCTGGGCATGACCGTCAAGCTGCAGCAGTTCAACGATGCCAGCCAGAGCGGGGATCCCGTGTTCGAGGAGACCCTGGGACGCTACATGGATGATGGCAAGGGGGTGGACGAAGTGCCGGGGGACGGTATTTTGACCGCGGAGGCGGTACTGGACGTCCCTGCGGGAAAATACCGAGCCCTCTTCAGCACCGGCAATGAGGTCTTCTCACGAGCCCAGTCACAGCAGGTGCTGCTCTACCCCTGGCCGGTCAGCTATTCCCTGAATCCCCCCTCCGGGGAGGGGGGAGCCAAGCTCTCTCTGGTCATCGATGTGGATGAACTGGATCCCGCCTCCGTGGTCATCCAGGGCAAGGCCATCGACGGCGGCGGCAGTAGCATGACGTTCAACGAGGTGGCGACAGCGCCGCGTTTTGGCGTGGATCTCTCCGCCCTCAAGGCGGCAGGGCAGTACAAGGTGGAGGCCACCCTCTTTGGAACAACCCGGCTCGGTCGCGAGGTGCAACTGCAATTGCCGGCCAAGTCGTTCACCATAGCACCGCCTCCCCCCCCTCCCGCACCCTCTGCGGCCATGCCTGCATCCGCCGCCACCTCCGACCGGTTCGAGGAGCGGGAGAGTCCGGTCTGGCTGCCCTGGGCGCTGGGGGGAGGTGGCGTGTTGCTGCTCTTGCTGGGGGCCGGTGGTTTCATTCTGCTGCAAAAGCGCCGCACCCTGCACAAGGCGATGGCGGCGCAGAAGGCGCAACTTGAAGAGACGCCAGCAACCCCCAAACTGGATCTCAATCTGCCGGAGCAATAATTCCGCGCACATTGCAAAGAAACCGCCCAATGGGCGGCTTCTTCATGGTGGCAAGTGGACGGGGTGAACCCGATATCAGTGAGCGCCGATATAGATGTCTTTGTACTGCTCGCGAATATCGAGGAACTTCTCCAGATTGGCCAGCATCAGGTCCACCAGGAGGGGGTCGAAGTGCTCTCCTTTCTCCTCCTTGATCAGCGCCAGCACCTGATCCAGCGGCCAGGCCTGCTTGTAGCAACGATCCGAGCCCAGGGCATCGAACACATCCGCCAGGGCGACGATGCGTCCTTCCAGCGGAATGTCCTCTCCCTTCAACCCGCGGGGATAGCCGCTGCCATTCCACTTCTCGTGATGGTTGCCCGCGATGGTGGCGCCTATCTGGAACAGGGCCAGATCACTGCCGGAGAGCATGTCCTGACCAAGCTGGGCGTGGGTTTTCATGATCTCCCACTCCTCGGGAGTGAGTTTGCCCGGTTTGTGCAAGATGGCGTCCGGGATCCCCACCTTGCCGATGTCGTGCAGGGGAGAGGCACGCTTGATGAGCTCGCACCTGTCCTCATTCATGCCGAGCAGCTTGCAGAACAGTTCGGTGTAGAGGGCCACCCGCTTGACGTGCAAGCCGGACTCTTTCGAGCGGCTCTCCACCAGTTCGCCGATGCGATAGATGATCTCTCGCTGGTTGTCACCGATCACCTCGTTGAGCCGGATATTCTCCAGCGCCACTATGATGTTTTCGGTGAACAGGCTGAGCAGCCCGGTATCCATCTGGCTGAGCGGGCGAGTGGTCTCGATGTGGAACAGCAGGTGATGACGGGCATTCTGGCAATAGAGCACCATCTGGTTGCCATCGTAGACATTGGCTCCCTTGGCCATGGCACAGCGCAGGATTTCCGGCGCATCGACGAGGCGCAGCATGGGACCATCGCTGAGCAGAGGCTCGAGCACCTGATCCCGCACCTCATACGCCAGGTGCTTCACATCGTAAATCTGGGACTCTTCCAGATTGAGCAGGGCGCTGAGCTGGGTCTGGGCTCCTTCGACGAACTGGCGCAGGGCACGCTGCTCGAAGATCCCCTTGGACGCCTCGATGACCTTCTCCAGCCCCTGTCGATTGCTCTCAAGGGTTCGGATGTCCCGGTAAGAACGCAGGCTGGCGCGCAACAGGGTGCGCAGTTTCTGGGAGGTAAGTTCGGTCTTGTCTTTGTAGTCGTTGATGTCGTAGTTGGTCACCACGTCATCTTCCGGGGCCTGGCCGGGCTGACCGGTTCGCAGTACGATGCGCACCATCTTGTTTTGCAGCTCGTCGCGCACGAACTTGACCACCTCGAGACCGGCATGATCGACCTCCATGACGACGTCGAGCAGCAGCAGGGCGACATCCGGGGTGAGGGCGAGCAAGGCTTTGGCTTCAGCCGCAGAGTAGGCGTGCAGAAAATCGATCGGCTTGCCGTCGAATTCAAACTTGTTCAGGGTGATTTTGGTGATGCGATGCACTTCGGGTTCATCGTCCACTATCATCACCTTCCAGCCGGCGGGACGCGGTGCTGATTGGGGAAGATCTTCATCATCAATAATCAGGATTTGATCATCCATTATGCAATCCTGTGTGTGATCCTGTGCTTACCTTAACCGCTTCATTCAATATAGGAAACGGATTGATATCCAAAATATGATCCAGTCGGTTTCTCTTTCTTCGTATCGGATGCCATCCACCAGCCCTTTCATGAAAAACGCCTCCACAAGGGAGGCGTTCTGGCATCAGAGGCATCAAGCTGCCCTGTGATAGGCGGAGGCTTCAAACAGTGCCTTGTTGGCCACCAGGTCGACGGGATCGAAGTCATCGACGTTGATGGTGCGAAGGCGACTCTCCTCGGCGCGCCGCAGCAGGTCCGCTTCGGCCTGGTTGATGACACCGAGGCTCAGGCCCGCCTCTGCCACCTTGTCGAGCTGGGTGAAGGGGCGTTTGCTCCCTTCGGCTTTGCACACCTTGTCAAACAGCGGCTCTGCGGTCAGCACATCGTCCAGCGCCTGTTCCAGCAGCCCGAAGGGGTTGCCCTCCTCGCGCGTCAGATATTGGCCCTCGGCCAGACGGCTGCGAGTGGCACTTGGCACCTGGAGCAGGCGGGCCACCTGGCTGTCGAGCTTGTCGGAGGGTCGCTTCAGGTCGCGACCAAGGGGCAGCACGATGGCGCGCAGGGCCAGACCAATCCAGCGATTCGGGAAGTTGCGCAGCAACTCGTCGATCGCTTCCTGAGCCTTGAACAGGGCGTCTTGCAGTGCCCAGTGCAGCAGCGGCAGGTCGGCCTGCTGGCGTCCTTCATCCTGATAGCGCTTGAGGGCGCTGGAGGCCAGATAGAGCTGGCTCAGCACATCGCCAAGGCGGGCAGAGACCCGCTCTTTGCGCTTGAGCTCGCCACCCAGGGTGCCCATCGCCATGTCTGACAGGAAGGCAAGGTTGGCGGAGAGGCGAGAGAGCTGCTGATAGTAGCCCTTGGTCTGATCCTTGTAGGGCGCGGCGGCGAAGCGGGCACCGGTCAGCCCCAGCCAGAAGCTGCGCACCAGGTTGCTGATGGCAAAGCCCACGTGGTTGAACATCGCCTTGTCGAAATCTTTCAGCGCCTGCTCTTTGTCGGGGTGGCTGGCGGCCAGCATCTCCGGCAACACGTAGGGGTGGCAACGGATGGCTCCCTGACCGTAAATGATCATGCTGCGGGTCAGGATATTGGCTCCTTCGACGGTCACGGCGATGGGCGCCCCCTGATAGCCACGGGCCAGATAGTTGTTCGGCCCCATGCAGATGGCCTTGCCGCCATGGATGTCCATGGCATCGATGATGCACTTCTGGGCGCGGTCGGTGAGGTGGTACTTGACGATGGCGGAGATGACCGAGGGTTTTTCACCGAGATCGATGCCGGTGACCGTCAGTTTGGCGGCGGCGCCCATGATGTAGGCGTTGCCACCCAGGCGTGCCAGCGGCTCTTCAATCCCTTCCATCTTGCCAATCGGCAGCTTGAACTGGCGACGGATGCGGCTGTAGGCTCCGGTGGCCAGGGCCAGCATCTTGACGCCGCCCGTGCTGTTGGAGGGCAGGGTGATGCCGCGGCCGACGGAGAGACACTCCACCAGCATGCGCCAGCCCTGACCGGCCATGGCCGGACCGCCGATGATGAAGTCGAGCGGTACAAACACGTCCTTGCCGCGGGTCGGGCCGTTCTGGAACGGCACGTTGAGCGGGAAGTGGCGGCGACCGATGTCGACTCCCTTGATGTGGGTCGGAATGAGGGCGCAGGTGATGCCGAGCTCTTCTTCCTCACCCAGCAGGTGGTCAGGGTCACGCAGCTTGAAGGCGAGGCCGAGTACGGTGGCGATAGGAGCCAGGGTAATGTAGCGCTTGTTCCAGGTCAGGCGCATACCGAGCACCTCTTCCCCTTCCCACTCGCCTTTGCAGACGATGCCGAAGTCGGGAATCGAGCCCGCATCAGAACCTGCTTCCGGGCTGGTCAGGGCGAAACAGGGGATCTCCTTGCCGACGGCCAGACGGGGCAGGTAGTAATCCTTCTGCTCGTCAGTACCGTAGTGTTGCAGCAACTCACCCGGCCCTAAGGAGTTGGGAACGCCGACGGTAGAGGCGAGCACGGCGCTGGCGCCGCACAGCTTTTGCAGCACGCAGGACTGGGCGTAGGCGGAGAACTCCAGCCCGCCATATTTCTTCTTGATGATCATGGCGAAGAACTTGTTGTCCTTCAGGTATTGCCACACCTCGGGGGAGAGATCGGCACGTTCGTGGGTCACTTCCCAGTCGTTGACCATGCGGCACACTTCTTCAACCGGGCCGTCCATGAAGGCCTGCTCCTCGGCGCTGAGGGTGCTCACCGGAATGGCGTGCAGCTTCTTCCAGTCCGGGTTGCCGGCAAACAGATCCGCTTCCCACCAGGTCGTCCCCGCTTCGATGGCTTCCTTCTCGGTTCGGGACATCTCCGGCATGATGGACTTGTAGATCTTGAACAGCGGCTTGGTCAGCTGGTTGCGGCGAAACTCCACCAGATTGAGGGGCAGGGCTATCACCGCGAACAGCGCCCACACCAACAGGGGCACATGGCCATAGAAGGTGCCGGCGACCAGGGCGGCGGCCGTGGCAAGCGTGGCGGTGAACAGGGACGCACGGCGATAGGCCATGGCGCCGATCACCAGGATCACCCCGAGCAGAGTGAGGGTCGTCGTCATTGTTTGCTCCTTGCATGAATTGCCGAGGTTGGGAAATTGGCGTTAACTGATCCAGAGGTCTGACCTGTTGGATATGGCCCCTGTTGTAATTCATACGCACAAACTTATCAAGCTGTTTACAAGCCTGTTACCTTAGCTCTGTGATCGGCATAACGCGCTGCCCGCCCCATCTTGGCGGGCGGGGGGCGACGATTGGACTGGCTTGTGCGACAATGCCGCCACCCTATGTTGGACGACGAGATTTCAAAAACCATGTACCAAGAACTGATCCGCAACGAGTTGACCGAAGCTGCCAGCGTGCTTCAGGCGTTCCTGGCAGATGAGCAAAATCTGAAAAACATCGAGGCGGCGGCCAAGCTGCTCGCCGACTCCTTCAAGCAGGAAGGCAAGGTACTCTCCTGCGGCAACGGCGGCTCCCACTGCGATGCCATGCACTTTGCCGAGGAGCTGACCGGTCGGTACCGCGAGAACCGCCCAGGCTATGCCGGCATCGCCATCTCCGATCCCAGCCACCTCTCCTGCGTCTCCAACGACTTTGGCTATGACTATGTCTTCTCTCGCTATGTGGAGGCCGTCGGCCGTCGTGGTGACGTGCTGCTCGGCATCTCCACCAGCGGCAACTCCGGCAACATCCTCAAAGCCATCGAGGCGGCCCATGCCAAAGGGATGAAGGTGATTGCCCTGACCGGCAAGGACGGCGGCAAGATGGCTGGTCTGGCCGATGTGGAGATCCGTGTGCCGCACTTCGGTTATGCCGACCGCATCCAGGAAGTGCACATCAAGGTGATCCACATCCTGATCCAGCTGGTTGAAAAAGAGATGGCCAAGTAATCAACGATCCGGGATTGAGAGGGGGTGATGGGCGACCATCCCGGCCCTCTCGTCCAGCCGTGACGGTTGATTGACGAAACCAGAGTCAAGATATTCAGGGAGTGGATGGTATATGTGCGAACTGCTCGGCATGAGTGCCAATGTGCCGACCGACATCTGCTTCAGCTTTACCGGGCTGATGCTGCGGGGAGGCAAGACAGGTCCCCACAAGGATGGCTGGGGGATCACCTTCTATGAGGGGCGGGGTTTTCGCACCTTCAAGGATCCCGAACCCAGTGCCCAGTCTCCCATCGCCAAGCTGGTCCAGGCACTGCCCATCAAGAGCCGTGCCGTGGTCAGCCATATCCGGCAGGCGAACCGGGGGTGTGTCTCCCTGGAAAACACCCACCCCTTTACCCGCGAACTGTGGGGCCGTTACTGGACCTTTGCCCACAATGGCCAGTTGACCGGTTACAAGAAGCTGCCGACCGGGCGCCACCGTCCGGTCGGCGACACCGACAGCGAGCACGCCTTCTGCTGGCTGCTCGACAGGCTGGAGCACAAGTACCCCAAACGGCCGGCAAATTTCCCCGCTATGTTCCGTTACCTCGCGACCCTGTGCGACGAGCTGCGCGGGCTCGGGGTGTTCAACATGCTGCTGTCGGACGGAGAGTTCGTGATGACCTATTGCAGCAACAACCTTTACTGGTTGACGCGCAGGGCTCCCTTTGGCGAAGCCCGTCTGCTGGATGAGGATGTGGCCATCGACTTTCAGAGTGAAACCACGCCGAACGATGTGGTGACCCTGATCGCCACCCGGCCGCTCACCGGCAACGAGAATTGGGTGAAGATGGTGCCCGGGGAGTTCTGCCTGTTCAGGCTGGGTGAGCTGGAATATGGCAATGCAGCCAACTTGTTGAACCAGAAATAAAAAATACCAGGGTAGATGTCTACCCTGGTTCTTCGCAGCAGCCATACAGGCAAAAAGGGATGAGAGAGGTGTTGCTGAGCCGCATCATTCTCATGGGTTGTATTGTTACTTTAATGTTAATTTTGTGACAACCTTTATCTCTCTCCATTCTGGCTGACATACCGATAACTTGAAGCTGCTCACATTCTGGTGTCCCAAGAGCATCCGGAGCGATACGGGCATGCCCGAAGGGCGGGTGACAGCGGGGCTGTGGGTCCGCTATATTGTGGTCTGTTTGAATACCATCATAGGGAAGAGAAGATGGAGTGGCTGGATCAGAAAGTGCTGCGACAACTGGCAGATGATATCGGTCACGAGATGATGCCGGTCGTCATCTCGGTGTTTGTCGAAGAGGTAGGCGAGCAGTTGTCCCAATTAAGACCGCTTTTTGAGCAGCGGGACTGGTCAGCCCTGGCGCGTGTTGCCCACAGCATGAAATCGTCCTGTGGCAGCTATGGCGCCAAACCCAGCTATCAGCAGGTGATGGGTCTGGAGTCCGCCTGTCGCCGGGAAGATGAGCAAGAGGCCGGCAGACTGCTGGCTGAGCTGGAGTACTCCCTGCCCCAGGTCTTCACCCATCTGGCCCAGTTTCACTGATCCAGAAGGGCATCAGCCCGCCATGTCGCGCTCGCCAAGCCTGCTCAGGATCACGGTGTCGAGTGCCAGCCGCAGCTTGAGGCGGTCGTGGCGGTGGGGGAGGGCCGCTTCACCCAGCTCGGCCCGAACGAGGCAGTGCTGCAGCTCGGGTACCTGGGGGCCCTCGGGAGCCAGAATGGCATCGATCCGGCCGCTGCCTATCCGCTCTTCCAGCCAACGATGTTGACTGGACAGTGACAACTGGCCTGCCGGACCCTCTTCGTCCACCAGATTGCTGATGAACACGACGATGGCGCGGCTGCTGCGTATCGCCTCCGCAATCTCACGCAGCAGCAGAGGAGGCATGATGGAGGTGAGGAAGCTGCCCGGCCCCAGGATGATCATGTCGGCCTGGCTCAGCGCCTCGACCGCTTCGCGCGTGGCGGGTACGACCGGTTTCAGGCTCAGGGCCCGTGGCGGTGTGGTGAGCTGATCGATGGAGACCTCTCCCAGGATCTGATCGCCACAGACGGTGTGGGCGCACAGATCGGTGGGATGCTCGGACATGGGCAGCAGATTGGGTTCAATTTCCAGCATGTCGCTGATGAGCCGGATGGCATCCAGGGGGCGCACGCAGAGGTTGTCGAGGGCCAGCAGCATCAGGTTGCCGAGGTTGTGGCCCGCGAGCTCGCCGCGGCCGGTAAAGCGGTGCTCGAACAGCTGGCTACCGATGCTGGGGGTGGTCACCAACTGGTTGAGGCAGTTGCGCAGATCCCCCCAGGCGATGCACTCCTGGCTTTTGCGCAGGCGTCCGGTGGAGCCGCCATCATCCGTGGTGGTGACGATGCCCGTCAGCCGGGATCCCAAGAACGACAGGGAAGAGAGCACCCGGCCCATACCGTGCCCGCCGCCGATGGCGACAACCCGGTCGAAGTCATTGATATTTTTCTGCCACATGCAGTGATCCCGTGGGAGGCCAGTGAGCACCATTCTAGTCTCCATGGCCAGGTAATTGTTTGATAAGGGTATGATTTTTGCTTGATGCCAGCATCCCGTACCCCTAGGAGACGATGTTGAACTTCCTGACGGCTCACTCGCTTGCCGAGACGACCCCACTGGCCGCCCAACAAGTTACAGAGCGGTTGCATGCCCAGTCATCCCATGTTCCATCGCTGTTGCTGGTCTATTTTACCCAAGCACACGAGGCGGCGGAACTGCGCCGTGCGCTCAAGGCACGTTTTCCCGATACCCGACTGATCGGTTGCAGCTCCTGCGGCGGCATCCTGACCCAGGATGGCCATCATGGTCGGCATGGCTGGAGCCTGTCGGTCGCCGCCCTTTATGATGACAAGGGGGCCTATGGCGTGGCTGGCCAGATGGGGGATCAACCGGATGTGCGGGCATTGCTGCGCCGCGCCATCGCCGATGGTGGCCGACCGGGAGAGCTGCCGCAGCTCGTGTTGCTGCACACCAGCCCGGGGCTGGAGGAGGCTGTGCTCGCGGGGATCGACGCCGAGTTTGGCGCGACCGTTCCCGTCGTCGGCGGGTCGGCGGCAGACGACGGCGTGGCCGGGCAGTGGCAGCTGTGCTGGGACGAAGGGGAGGGATCACAAGGGTGCGTGTTGGCGGTGCTTTACCCCGACTGCCAACTGGCGTTCCAGTTTCACTCAGGCTATGTACCCACCGAGTGTCGCGGCATCATTACCGGGATAGACGGGCGGGAGGTGCTGACCATCGATCACGAGCCGGCGGCCCGGGTCTATGGTCGCTGGACCGAGCGTGCGACGCCCTGGCCGGTGGGCCCCATCCTCAGGGAGACGACGCTCTCGCCACTGGCCCGTCAGGTCGGCATGCTCGATGACCTGCCCTACTACAAGCTCTCCCATCCCGAGGCGGTGACGGCGCGGGAGGGGCTGCGCCTCTTTACCGAAACCCGACTGGGAGAGCGGCTGCTGCTCATGTACAGCAGCCAGGAAGGGTTGTTGCAGCGCAGCCTGAATGCGGTGAATATCGAGCCTGAATATGGCATGGCGAGCAATATGCGCCCCTTTGGCGCCCTGGTGGTGTTTTGTGCCGGTTGTCGGCTGGCACTGGGGGACAGGCTGGGGGACATCGTCAGTCAATTCAGTCAGAGGCTGGGTGAGATCCCCTTCATCACGCCCTTTACATTCGGTGAACAGGGACGATTACCCCATGGTGAGCTGGCACACGGCAACCTCATGGTGTCGAGCGTAATCTTCCTCGAGAGCTGACACTGTGCTGGATTCAAGATGATAGGCAATAGCGAACTCGAAACCCTGGGCGACAAACTGCAAACCACGCTGGTGGAGCTGATGCGTTGCCGGGAGCGGGAGGCCAGATATCGGGAGGAGTCCCAAGCCCTGCTGTGCGGGGTGGCGACCCTGGCACAGGCCCAGAGTCTGGAGCAGGTACTGGAGAGCCTCATTCTTGCTCTCAAGCCCTTTATCGGATTCGAACAGGCGGACGTGGTCGCCTGGGAGTCCGTGGGGGGCAGCACCCATCTGAGCACCCAGCCGGACGAGGTGGGCCGGACCTGGTCGCTGACACCGCTCTTCTCCAGGGCCATCGAGGGGGAGACCCTGGTCATCTATGATCCCGCCCAACTGCCTGAGCTGGCGCCGCTGGCGGGGGCGCCGGGCTGGGCCAGCGTCATGATGACAGGCTTGCAGGGACCGGGGTTTTCCGGTGTGCTCATCTGCCGGCACAGCGTGGCGGGCACCTTCGATCTCAAGAGCAAGGCGGCGATGCAGCGTTGTCGCCCGCTCATCTCCCAGGCCCTGGTCAACATCGCCTATCGGGCCCGCCTGCAAGAACAGGTTGACCTCAAGACCCTGGCCCTGCAGGCCAGCGAACAGCGTTTTCGCAGTTTTGCCGCCATGGCCTCCGACTGGTTCTGGGAGACCGATCCCCAGCACAGGCTCAGCTATGTCTCTGCACCTGGCTATCAGGGGGAAGTGCTGGCCCGCCAGACGGGGAGAAGCCTCTATGATTTTGCTCACGACAAGCAGGACTCGGCTTGGAGCCACTACCGGCACCTGATCGCCCACCATCTGCCGGTGCGGGGAATGCGGGCCCAGGTGATGCTGGCGGGCGGGCCTTGCTGGATGGAGATCAATGCGGAGCCTTGCCATGATGCCGGTGGCCGCTTCCTCGGCTATCGGGGCACGGCGCGGGAGATAGGCAGCCAGATCCGCCGCGAGCAGGAGCTGGCGCGGGCGCGGGACGATGCCGAGACGGCCAACCGTGCCAAATCCCAGTTCCTCGCCATGATGACCCACGAGATCCGCTCTCCCATGAACGCCGTGCTGGGGATGCTGGATCTGCTGCAGCACGGCCGGCTCGACACTCCGCAACAGACCCTCATCGGCCATGCCACCCACTCTGCGCATCTGTTGCAGACCATCATCGACGACGTGCTCGATTTCTCGAAAATAGAGTCACATACCCTGACCCTGCACTGTGAACCCTTTCAGCCAGCCGAGCTGTGCCGTGCCCTGGTGGAGCCCTTGCAGGCACAGGCCAGTGCCAAGGGCATCACACTGCACTGGCATCTGGATGAGACGCTCCCTGAACGCCTCCAAGGGGATGCCGTCCGCCTCTCCCAGGTGATAGGCAACCTGCTTGGCAATGCCGTGAAGTTCACCTCCGTCGGCAGCGTGCGTCTGGCGTTGACCTGGGAGGAGGAAAAGCTGGGGGTCATGGTCAGCGACACGGGGATCGGCATCTCCGCCGAGGATCAGGCGTTGCTGTTCGAACCCTTCTATCAGGTCGACAGTTCGGCAACCCGCCGCTTCTCCGGCTCGGGGCTCGGACTGGCCATCTGCAGGCGGCTGGTGCAGTTGATGGGGGGAGACATTTGCGTGCAGAGCACGCCTGGGCTGGGAAGCTGCTTCTGGTTCGAGCTGCCCGGGATGGCCTCTCCCTGTGCTCCGGCAGCCGCCCCCGGCAGTGAAGAGTGCGCCAGACTGGAGCTGGATGTGCTGGTGGTGGAAGACAGTCCGGTCAATCAACTGGTTGTATCCCTGATGCTGCAGAAGCTGGTGTGCAGGGTGAGGCTGGCAGGCAATGGGCTGGAGGCCCTGGCACAGGTGGCGAAGCAGCAGCCGGACCTTGTCCTGATGGATATGCGGATGCCGCAGATGGATGGGCTGGAGGCGACCCGGCGCCTGCGGGACATGGGGTGCGAGGTGCCCATTGTCGCGTTGACGGCCAATGCCATGATGGAGGACAGGGCCCGCTGCCTTGCCCAGGGCATGAACGATTTTCTGGCCAAACCCATCAGTCTTGCCAGGCTGCGAAGCTGCCTGCTCCGCCATTGCAGGTGATGCCGGCCGATTTTGGGTAAAAAAAATGGTCAACCTGGTGGTTGACCAATTCTTCAGCAAATACTGAAGAGAGCACGGGATAAATCGGGTTGTACGGTTTTATATGAAAAAGTCGTGCCAACTTTTCAAAACCTGTTATTTGCGGCCTGTAGCTGAGTTGTGTGTTATTTATCGCTACCGTGATTGCAAAATGCAATTATCATTTTTTCATTATAAGAATGCAGTGCCGAAAATTCGCGTTTTGCAAACCAACCGTTGACTCACTCTTTGACTCACTGTGCGATCAGTCGACGCAAGAACTGGCGCGCCGCTTCACTGTTCTGTTTGGCAATCAACATCTGTTTTTCATAGATCGGCATGGGCAGGATCTCGAGCCAGCGTTGGCAGAGCCAGGCTGCATCGCCGAACTGCTTGTCCGGGTAGAGCTCATCCAGTTCCGGGTATTGTGCAAAGACCTCTCTCAATCGGCTGACCAGCTGGTTGTCGCTGACATCAGAATCCGCACTCGGCCAGTTGGGCAACGGCTCGACCTGGGCGTGTCTGAGGCCTGCGCTATCCGTTTCCATCTCGTGGATGCAGAAGCGTTCAAGGCCGAGCACGGTGACCCCGAGCAAACCGTCGTTGAGGGTATAAAAATCAGTCACCTTGACGCGGGTTCCGACCGGGAGAATCCGTCCGCAGGTACCCGTGCTGGTGGTCTCTTCCATCACGATGCCAAAACCCCGATCCTCGAGGAAGGACTCCTTGAGCATCTGCAGGTGGCGCGGCTCGAACAGGCGAAGGGGGAGCTTGCCGCCGGGCAGAATGTGGGACGGCAAGGGGAACAGTGCCAGTTGTTGAAGTTTCATGTTCCATCCTCCTAATCAGTCATTGCTGAATGTGACAATGCAGTGACCGTGCCAGAGAGAGGTGGCGTGGCGAAGGGGTGAGTCATTTCCCGTGGATATTTTTAATATCCATTTAAAATCAATCTATTGTGATTTGATGTCGCGAATGCAGGCAAGGCAGTGCGAAAGGGATTCAGGTGAGGTGTTAGGGCGCCGAACATACCCCGTGTGCAGAATGAGTCTATTTTCGCATATTGCAAATTTGATTCATGCAAAATGCCTGTTACAGACCCATTGAGCGATTGGGGGCAAAGGCCAGGGGATCAGGTGGTGAATTCGGTGTGCTGTGTCATGCCGTCCAGCATCAGGGCGGCTATTTCGTCATACATCTGCGACCAGGCCTGTGCCAGTGCCGGGGTAAAACCACTGCCGAGACGCCGTGCCAGTACCTGGGTCAGCGCCTGTTTGAGCAGCGCAAACTGGTGGGGTTGAACGTTGAATCGCTGGTGACGCCTGCCGAGATCGCGAATGATGAAACCCAGTGCATCCAGCTGGGAGAGGCTGGTGATGACGGTGTTCAGGGTGTCCGACACCTTGGCAACGGGCAGCTCCTGATGTGGGGGAAAGAGGGCCCTGAGTTCGGGGGACAATCTGAACAGCTCTTCATACACCTCCTGGACATAGCTGTTGTTCAGGGCGCTCACCCTGCCCCAGGCTTTCTGGACCAGCTCTATCTGCTCAAAGGTCATGTCGATGTTTCCTTCCCGTGCAATGTCATGAAAATAATAATCCATCTACTCAATAGAGCACCGGGTTCCGCGCCATTTGGGGAAGAGGGGGCCAGCAAGGAGGCACGGATGGTGACCCCTTGCTGGCAGGAGGCCGGGACCTCAGTTGCGCTGTTCCAGGTACATGACGGCTGCTTCGACGCGGCTTTGGGCCTCGAGCTTTTTCAGCAGGCTCTTGACGTGGACCTTGACGGTTCCCTCGGAGATATGGAGCACTGAGGCGACCTGCTTGTTGGACAACCCTTTGGCGATTTCACGCATGATCTGCATCTCGCGTCGGGTCAGGCTCTCCAGCTTCTGCTGCAGGTGGTCCAGCTCGTAGATGTTCTCGAGATAGGGACGTAGCGGCTCGCTCAGGATCTGCTTGCCGGTCATCACGTCAGCCAGCTGGGCCAGCAGCATGTCAGGCTCGGTGTCCTTGAGCAGATAGCCGTCCGCGCCTGCCTTGAGCAGGGCAACCACATCCTGGCGGGCGTCAGAGACGGTCAGGATCACCACGCGGGAAGTCACCTCTTCGGCCCGCAGCGCCTTGAGGGTATCGAGACCTGACAACCCCTTCATGTTGAGGTCGAGCAGGATAAGGTCCGGTTCGGACTCCTTGGCCATGGCCACGGCGTCGGTGCCGTTGGAGGCCTCGCCAACCACGTCGATGTTATCTTCCAACTCCAGCAGTTGCACAATTCCCTTGCGCATCAGGGGATGGTCATCCACGACCAGAACACTGTATTTCATCTCGTCCATCAGGCGTCTCTTGTTAGGCTGGTGGGAAAGGTCAGGTGTATGCGGGTGCCCCCGGAGGGCGGTTCACTGATGGTCAACTGGCCGCGCAATTTGCTGGCGCGTTCATTCATGATGCTGAGACCGTAGTGATTCACCGCCGAGCTTGCGCCCCTTATTCCAACACCATCGTCTGCAATCTGAACTTGGATGTTACCATCAGCCAGGGTCTCACAGCTAACGTCAATGTGCCGCGCGCTGGCATGCTTGATGGCATTGAGCACTGCCTCACGGATCAGCTGCAGGATGTGGATGTGCTGCCCCGCTTCAAGGTCGGTGTCCGTCAGTCCGTACTGGAGCCTGATGTCGGCGTGCGTCTGGGGTTTGAGCTGCTCGAGCATGACCGCGATGGCTTCACCCAGGTTGGCATCGCCGATGCTGAGGCGGAAGGTGCCGAGCAGTTCGCGCAACTGGGTATAGGCATTGCTGAGTCCCTCGTCGATCTGCTCCATGGCTGCCTCGGTCTTGGCCCTGTCTCCCTTGGCGAAGGAGCGTTTGAGCAGCGTGGCCTGGATCTTCAGGTAGGAGAGGGCCTGGGCGAGGGAGTCGTGCAGTTCACGGGCGATGACGGCGCGTTCTTCCATCAGCAGCAGGCGCTGGTGCTGCAGCAGGGTCTGATCCTTGTGCAGCACCTGGGCCAGCAACATGGAGAAGTTCTTCATCAGCCGCTCGTCGATGGGGTGGTCGCTTATCATGTCGAGCCGGCCGTACTCCTCGTCATCCATCTGCAGGTAGAAGCTCACCACGGCGTCCAGATCCCCCGGCCACCCCTTGCGACCTGTGATGTAGACCGGCATCGCATTGTGCTCGAAGCGGGTGAGGCGGATGTACTCGATGTGCTGGTGGGCGGCGGCCCGCTCCAGCAGCTTTTGCAGGGTGCGGCGGCTGAGGGGCGCCGCGTGCAGTTTCTGGGCGGTAGAATAGAGGAAGGAGAGGGTGTCGTTGGCCTGTTGCAGCTTGGCCGTTTTCTCCTCCACCTTGCTCTCCAGCTCCCGGTAGAGTTTGCCAAGCTCGTCGGCCATGGTCGCGAAGGCCCCCGACAGCTCTCCCAGCTCGTTCTCACAGTGGGGGGGCAGGGTGAGATCGAACTCCTGACGCTGGATCTGGCGTGCGCAATAGACCAACTGGTTGAGGGGCGCCACCACCTGCTGGCGGGTGAAGCGCACCGTGCACCAGGCGATGGTGATGATGGCGAGCAGACCCAACCCCTCTGCCAGGGCCAGCATGCGCACCTTGAACTCCACGTGGTACTGCATCTGGTTGACGAAGTCATCGATGGCGGCGACGAACTGTTCCGTATTGTCGGTATAACGGCTGGGGGTGGCATTCTCGATGTGTTCGCGCATCACTTGCCATTGCAGCAGGACTTCACCATAGGTGCGGCGCAGGGAGGCGGGCGTGATCCAGCGCTGGGTCTCCTGCAGCTCGGGGGCATGAAGGGTCTGTTCAAACTGGGCGAGCCGACCGAGGACGACCTGATCCTTCTCGATTTCATAGGCCATGCGGTAGGCCTGCATGCGCAGGGATCCCGACAGGTTGATGGCCTTGGCATCGGGAACTGAATAGAAGAGGGTGACCATGGCCACCACGGCGATCAGGCTGGCCATGAACAGGATCAGCACCATGGAGCGACCGATGGCGCTGCTGACCGACTGCACTCTGAACCATTTTCCCATGCCGACCGGCTCCCTTTTCACCCACAAAGACCCCACAAAGTAGCATGGGAGTGTACTCCAAGTTGTGCTAGCATCGAAAAACTAGATGAACTCCGAGCGATTTTGCCTAAGTCATTGAGATAGGGGGAGATCGCCGTCAGCCGATGTTCGAGCTGAAAGGGTCAGGAAAGAAATGCCCTGGCCTCCCGTATTTGGAAAGGTGTTTATGTTGCCACTTGAAGATGGTTTTTCCCGTCGCTTTTACTATTTGCGTCTGTCGGTCACCGACGTCTGCAATTTCCGCTGTACCTACTGTCTGCCGGACGGCTATCACCCGCCGAAAGGAGATGGTGAGGGGCGCCAGTCCTTCCTTTCCCTGGAGGAGATCCGTCGCGTCGTCTCCGGGTTTGCGGCCATGGGGACGCGCAAGGTGCGTCTGACCGGAGGCGAGCCCTCCCTGCGCCGCGACTTCACGGCCATCATCGAGACCGTGGCCAATACCCCCGGCATCGAGAAGGTGGCCATGACCACCAACGGGTATCGCCTCAAGGAGCGTGCCCGCGAGTGGTTCGATGCGGGGCTGACGGCCCTGAACGTCAGCGTCGACAGCCTGGATCCCCGTCAGTTCCACCAGATCACCGGCGAGAACAAGCTGGCGGAGGTGATGGCGGGGATAGACGCCGCCCTGAGTGCAGGTTTCCGGTCGGTCAAGATCAACGCCGTGCTGCTCAAGGGGCTCAATGATCATCAGCTCGAGACATTCCTCGCCTGGATCCGGGACAAACCCATCGAGCTTCGTTTCATCGAACTGATGCAGACCGGCGAGATGGACGCCCTGTTTCGCGATCACCATACCAGCGGTGAACTCATCAAGCAGCGCCTGCAAGAGAGCGGCTGGGTGCAGCAGCTGCGCGGCCTGGATGATGGCCCTGCCCAGGTGTTCACGCATCCGGACTCGAGGGGCGGGGTGGGGCTCATCATGCCCTACAGCAAGGATTTTTGCGCCGGTTGCAACCGGCTGCGGGTCTCCTCCAAGGGCAAGCTGCACCTGTGTCTCTTTGGCGACAATGGGGTGGAACTGCGGGATCTGCTCACCGATGACAGCCAGCAGGAGGCGCTGCAATGGCGTATTCGCCAGGCGCTGACCGGCAAGGCCGCCACCCATCGCCTCCATGAAGGCAATGCAGGCATGACCCCTCACCTGGCCTCCATCGGCGGCTGACAGCCGCCGCGCACCTCAAATAACCTTCGATTAATTATCAATCCTCACATAGGGGTAATTTACCTTGCCCCTGCTGTGTCTAATTGCGCCAAGGGTTTGATCCAGCGCAAGAATCCCCCCTGTTTATCTCCCTGGTGGTATATCCCCTGACTTGTCAGGGCCGCAATATACACCCACGCTTATAATTGGTATTGAAAATGCCAGTCACGGGATCCGCGCGGGGGCATCCGTCCCCGAAAAGAGGAGTCGATATGACCGACGGGGTCAACTTGTCACGCAGAGGCCTGTTTCGGGGACGCCTGAACGCCCCCAAGGCCGGGATCCAGTTGCCCTGGTCCGTCTCCTGGGACGAGTTCGTGGCCGGCTGTACCCGCTGCGGCGACTGTCTGGCGGCCTGTCCGGAGCAGATCCTGATCAAGGGAGACGGAGGCTTCCCCACGGTGGATTTTCACCGCGGCGAGTGCACCTTCTGCACCGAGTGCGTCAGCGCCTGCCAGGCGCCGGTGTTCAGGCCGACAACCCAGACACCCTGGGAGTATGTGGCCCATATCGAGGCGGGTTGTCTGGCCACGGCCCAGGTGTTCTGCCAGCGCTGTCAGGACAGCTGCGAGCAGCAGGCCATCCGCTTTTCCCCCCGGCTGGGGCGCGTACCCACCCCCAGCATCCATGCCGAGTCGTGCAACGGCTGCGGGGCCTGCGTGGCGGATTGCCCGGTGGGCAGCATCAGCATCGGTCTGTCTCGTGGCGAGGCTTCGCGATGACCCAAGAGACGAACAAGTTGGAAAACGGTGATATGACGCGAGAAGAGTTCCATGTATCCAGCTTGGTGGTGCTGACCCAGCCCGATCTGCGCCACGCCCTGGCAGAGCGGATTGCGACCCTGGACGGGGCCGAGATCCACGCCGTCAGCGAGGAGGGCAAGCTGGTGGTGACCCTGGAGGGGCCGAGCCAGCGCCCCATCATGGCGGCCATCGACACCATTCAGGGGTTGCCCGGGGTGCTCTCTGCGGCCCTGATCTACCACCAGTTCGATGAAATGGACGCCGAAGATGGGGAATAAGGCGTCATGTGGCAGAAGCGCAAGAGTCGTTCGCTGACCGCCACGGGTAATACACGGGATGCCGGGTCTGTTGTCTGCGTTCGATGAACGAAAAGCCCAGAGCAAAGGAATAAAGCGCCATGGAGCTGAGCCAGCGCGGCTCGTCACAATGGCTGTCATTGATGTGATTAAGCAATGCGAGGATATGTCATGAAGCTGAGTCGACGCGACTTTATGAAGGCCAATGCGGTGGCGGCAGCCGCTGCCGTGGCCGGTGTCAGTGCCCCCACTCTGGCGGCGAATCTGATCACCAGTACCGACAAGACCGCCATCACCTGGGACAAGGCGCCGTGCCGCTTCTGCGGGACCGGCTGCTCCGTGCTGGTGGGCTCCCAGGCTGGCCGCGTCGTGGCGACCCAGGGGGATCCCGATGCACCGGTCAACCGTGGCCTGAACTGCATCAAGGGCTACTTCCTCTCCAAGATCATGTACGGGGAGGATCGCCTGACCCAGCCCATGCTGCGCATGACGAACGGCAAGTTCGACAAGAACGGCAACTTCGCCCCCATCAGCTGGGATCAGGCCTTCGACATCATGGCCGAGAAGTTCAAGGCGACCCTGAAAGAGAAGGGCCCGACCGCCGTCGGCATGTTCGGCTCCGGCCAGTGGACCGTCTGGGAAGGCTATGCCGCCGCCAAGCTGATGAAGGCAGGCCTGCGCTCCAACAACCTGGATCCCAATGCCCGTCACTGCATGGCCTCCGCGGTAGTGGGCTTCATGCGTACCTTCGGCATGGATGAACCCATGGGCTGCTACGACGACATCGAGCAGGCCGACGCCTTCGTGCTGTGGGGCTCCAACATGGCCGAGATGCACCCCATCCTCTGGTCGCGCATCTCCGATCGCCGTCTGTCCCACCCGGATGTGCAGGTGCACGTGCTCTCCACCTTCGAGCACCGCAGCTTCGAGCTGGCGGACAACGGGCTGGTGTTCACCCCCCAGACCGATTTGGCGATCCTCAACTACATCGCCAACTACATCATCCAGAACGACAAGGTGAACTGGGAGTTCGTCAACAAACACACCCAGTTCCGCAAAGGGGTGACCGACATCGGTTACGGCCTGCGTCCCACCAACCCGCTGCAGCAAAAGGCCAAGAACCCGGACAGCGGCGACTCCACCCCCATGAGCTTCGAGGACTTCGCCAAGTTCGTGGCAGATTACGATCTGGAGTCCGTCTCCAAGCTCTCCGGTGTGCCCAAGGACAAGCTTGAGAAGCTGGCCCAGATCTATGCGGATCCGGACAAGAAGGTGGTCTCCTACTGGACCATGGGGTTCAACCAGCACACCCGTGGCGTCTGGGCCAACAACCTCTGCTACAACATCCACCTGCTGACCGGCAAGATCTCTCAGCCGGGCTCCGGCCCCTTCTCCCTGACCGGCCAGCCCTCCGCCTGTGGTACCGCCCGTGAAGTGGGTACCTTCGCCCATCGTCTGCCGGCGGACATGGTGGTCACGGATCCCAAACACCGCGCCATCGCCGAGAAGATCTGGAAGCTGCCGGAAGGCACCATCCCGGAGCAGGTGGGCTACCACGCCGTGCTGCAAAACCGCATGCTGAAAGACGGCAAGCTCAACGCCTACTGGGTGATGTGCAACAACAACATGCAGGCCGGCCCGAACATGAATGAAGAGGCGCTGCCCGGTTATCGCAACCCGGCCAACTTCATCGTGGTGTCCGACCCTTATCCGACCGTGACCGCCCAGGCGGCTGACCTTATCCTGCCCACCGCCATGTGGGTGGAGAAAGAGGGGGCCTATGGCAACGCCGAACGTCGCACCCAGTTCTGGCACCAGCAGGTGAAGGCACCGGAAGGGGCCAAATCCGACCTGTGGCAGCTGATGGAGTTCTCCAAGCGCTTCACCGTGGAAGAGGTGTGGCCGGCCGAACTCATCGCCAAGATGCCGGAAGTGAAGGGCAAGACCCTGTTCGACGTGCTCTATGCCAACGGCCAGGTGAATCAGTTCCCGAAAGAGCAGAGCAAGGGGGCCCTGAACGACGAGGCCGAGCACTTTGGCTTCTACGTCCAGAAGGGGCTCTTTGAGGAGTACGCCTCCTTCGGTCGCGGCCATGGCCACGACCTGGCGCCGTTCGATCAGTATCACGAAGCCCGCGGCCTGCGCTGGCCTGTGGTGGACGGCAAGGAGACCCTGTGGCGCTATCGCGAAGGGTTTGACCCTTATGTGAAAGCGGGGGAGGGGGTGCGTTTCTACGGCAAGCCCGACGGCAAGGCGGTGATCTTCGCGTTGCCCTATGAGCCGGCTGCCGAAGCTCCGGACAAAGAGTACGACATGTGGCTCTCCACCGGTCGCGTGCTGGAGCACTGGCACACCGGCACCATGACCCGCCGGGTCCCCGAGCTCTATCGCGCCTTCCCGGATGCGGTGCTCTTCATGCACCCGGAAGATGCCAAGGCTCGCGGTGTGCGCCGTGGGGAAGAGGTGATCGTCTCCTCCCGCCGGGGCGAGGTGAAGACCCGGGTCGAGACCCGTGGTCGCAACCGTCCGCCCAAGGGATTGGTGTTCATGCCCTTCTTCGATGCGAGCCAGCTGGTCAACAAGCTGACCCTGGACGCCACCGATCCGCTCTCCAAAGAGACGGATTACAAGAAGTGCGCCGTCAAGGTCATGAAGGCCTGAGGCGGGGGAGCGCGAGATGAGTCGTAGTCGGCGCCAGTTTCTGGCCGACATGGCCAAGGGGGCCTGCGGTGTGGGCCTGCTTGGCGTGGGGCTCGGCGGCATGGCGCGCCAGCAGGTGCAGGCCGTGCCTGCCCAGGCGCTGCGCCCGCCGGCGGCCCTCGACGAGGCCGAGTTTCTCGGCGCCTGCGTGCGCTGCGGGCTCTGCGCCCTGGCCTGCCCCTACGACACTCTCAAGCTCGCCCGGCTGTTTGAACCCGTGACCACCGGCACCCCCTACTTCAAGGCGCGCGCCGTCCCGTGCGAGATGTGTGAAGACATCCCCTGCGTGGCGGCCTGCCCGAGCGGGGCGCTGGATCAGGGCATGACCGACATCGATCAGGCACGGATGGGGGTGGCGGTGCTCATCGATCACGAGACCTGCCTCAACTACCTGGGGCTGCGCTGCGACGTCTGCTACCAGGTCTGCCCCCTCATCGACAAGGCCATTACCCTGGAGCTGCAGCACAACCCGCGCACCGGCAAGCACGCCATGTTCCTGCCCACGGTGCACAGCGATCTCTGCACCGGCTGCGGCAAGTGCGAGCACGCCTGCGTGCTGGAGGAGGCGGCCATCAAGGTGGTGCCTCGCCAGCTCGCCAAGGGAGAGATTGGCCACCACTACCGGCTCGGCTGGGAAGAGAAGGCGAAGGCGGGCAAGTCCCTCATCGGCGACAGGCTCACCCTGCCGACCCGCAAACCGGAGGGTCTATGAGTCGGTATCCAGGGGTCGAGGCCACGGCCAGGCTGGGGTGGTGGCGTGCCCACCGCTTCCTGCTGATGCGCCGGCTTTGCCAGTTCGGGGTGCTGGGGCTATTCCTGCTGGGGCCGCTGGCGGGCATCTGGATCCTCAAGGGCAACCTCTCCAGCTCCCTGCTGCTGGAGACGGTGCCCCTCACGGATCCCCTGACCCTGTTGCAGTCGGTGGCGGCGGGCCAGTGGCCCATCCCCACCCTGTGGCTCGGGGCCGGGCTGGTGCTCGCGGGTTACTGGCTGGTCGGGGGGCGGGTGTTCTGCTCCTGGGTCTGTCCGGTCAACCTGGTCACCGATGCCGCCGCCTGGCTCAGGGGGCGGCTCGGGCTCAAGGGCAATGGTCAGTTCAACCGCGCTACCCGCTACTGGCTGCTGGCCATGGTGCTGGTGGCGCCGGCCATCACAGGCGTGCTGGTGTGGGAGCTGGTCAATCCGGTGTCGCTCACCCTGCGGGGCCTGCTGTTTGGCATGGGGGCGGGCTGGGGCCTGCTGGCGGTGCTGTTCCTGTTCGACCTTTTTGTGGTGGAGCGGGGCTGGTGCGGCCACCTCTGTCCGGTGGGGGCCTTCTATGCCCTGGTCAACCGGGTCGGGTTCATCAAGATTGCAGCCTCGGGGCGCGAGCGGTGCAGCAACTGCATGGATTGTTATGCGGTCTGCCCGGAGCGTCCCATCCTGCGCGGCCCCGTTCACGGTGCCAGGCGTGGTCACGGGCCCTTGATTGCGGCTCAGGAGTGTACCAACTGCGGCCGTTGCATCGATGTCTGCGCGGAGCAAGTTTTTGAAATCACTGTAGGTTTTGCCGTCAAGGCAGAGAAAACGTCGGAGAACACATAATGAAGAAGCTGATTGGAGCAATGCTGGCCTGCCTGATGGCGGGTTCCTTGATGGCGGCCGTCCCCGAGATCACCAACAGCACGGGGGGCATCAAGTCGGAGCGGGGAAGCACGGATCTGGTAACGGATGCCGACGCGGCCCCTCTGAAGAACTTTCGCAAGGATGGCGACCTCTACGATCGCCAGTACATGCACCAGCCCCCGCTGATCCCCCACGACACCCGCAACTATGAAGTGGACAACAAGGTCAACAAGTGCCTGGCCTGTCACAGCTTCAAGAACGCCAGTGCCATGAAGGCCCCCAAGATAAGCCCCACCCACTTCGAGACCCGCGACGGCATGACCCTGGGCGAAGTCTCTCCGCGCCGCTACTTCTGTCTGCAGTGCCACGTGCCGCAAGCGGACGCCAAGCCGCTGGTGAACAATACCTTTAAACCGGTTGAAGCGCTGAACTGAGGAGCCCATAGATGAAATTACCCGGCTTTGTGAAGCGTCTGTGGACCACCTTCAAGTCACCGTCGAAGGCGGCCCTCTGGGTCATCCTGCTGATGGGCTTCTTCGGTGGCGTCATCTTCTGGGGCGGGTTCAACACCGCCATGGAAGCGTCCAACACTGAGGCCTTCTGCACCGGTTGCCACGAGATGAAGGACAACGTGTTCGTGGAGTACCGCGACACCATCCACTACGCCAACCGCTCCGGCGTGCGGGCCAGCTGCCCGGATTGCCACGTACCCCACGAGTGGACCTACAAGATCATCCGCAAGGTACAGGCCTCCAAGGAGCTGTGGGGCATGATCACCGGCAAGGTGGATACCCGCGAGAAGTTTGAATCCCACCGGCGGGAGATGGCCGAGCGGGAGTGGCAGCGGATGAAGGAGACGGATTCGCGCGAGTGCCGCAACTGCCACAACTTCGAGTACATGGACTTCTCCCTGCAAGGGCGTCGGGCCGCCCAGATGCACTCCACCAACCTGGCAAGCGGGGCCAACACCTGCATCGACTGCCACAAGGGGATTGCGCACCAACTGCCTGACATGAAAGGGGTGCCAGGCTTCTGATGGGAAGGCCGCCGGATCCTCGGGATCCGGCGGCCTTCGAGATTAATGGGCAATGACGCCCCCCCAGCCAGATATCTTTTGATAGAATCCCTTCCCGGCAACGCGGCGCCCACCGGCTCCTTTTATGACTGGCACCACGGTGCGGCGCGTTCACCTCATCCTCTCGTGGTCAATGATTGACAGGAATGGCCCCAATGGCACCCAAACACAGCGAATTCATCCCTCTCAAGATCGCCGTCCTGACGGTTTCCGACAGTCGCACCGCCGCCGATGACAGCTCGGGGGACTATCTGGTCGAGGCCCTGACCCAGACCGGCCACGTGCTGGCCGATCGGGCGCTCTGTCCAGACAACCTGTTTCGCATCCGTGCCCAGGTGAGCGACTGGATTGCCGACGAGGGAGTCCAGGTGGTGCTCATCAACGGCGGCACCGGCTTCAACGAGCAGAACCGGGTGCCCGAGGCGGTCGGCGTGCTGTTCGAGCGCACGGTGCAGGGTTTTGGCGAGATGTTCCGCCAGCTCTCGTTTGCCGAGATCAAAGGCTCCGCCATGCAGAGCCGTGCCCTGGCAGGGCTCGCCAATCGCACCCTGATCTGCTGCCTGCCCGGCTCCACCGGCGCCTGCCGTCTGGGCTGGGAACAGCTTATCCGGGATCAGCTCGATGCCCGTACCCGGCCGTGCAACTTCGTGACCCATCTGTGATCCCGGGAGTAAACCCGGATCATCCATCTTATTTTTCGATAGGGGCATAGATGAACCTGACCCATCTCAACCAGAGCGGCGAGGCCCACATGGTGGATGTCACCGACAAGCAGGTGACCGAACGCGAGGCCCGCGCCGAGGCTTTCGTGACCATGGCCCCCGAGACCCTGGCGTTGATCCTGAGCGGTCAGCACCACAAGGGGGACGTGTTCGCCACCGCCCGCATCGCCGGCATCATGGCGGCCAAGAAGACCGCCGATCTTATCCCACTCTGCCATCCCCTGGCCCTGACCCGGGTGGAGGTAGAGATAGCCCCCCAAGTGGCGCACAATCGGGTCCATATCCGCACCCTCTGCAAGCTCTCGGGCAAGACCGGGGTGGAGATGGAGGCGCTCACCGCCGCCTCGGTGGCGGCCCTGACCATCTACGACATGTGCAAGGCGGTGCAAAAGGACATGGTGATCGAGCAGGTGCGTCTGGTGGAGAAAAAGGGCGGTAAATCCGGTCATTTCCAACTGGGTGAGACCAAAGGAGAGCAGGCATGATCAAGGTTCTGTTTTTTGCGCAGGTGCGTGAGCTGGTCGGCTGCGACGAGCTGAGCCTGCCTTGCGACTACGCCAGTGCCGATGCCCTTCGCGCCGCCTTGAGCGAGCGGGGTGACAAGTGGGCGCTGGCGCTCGAATCCGGCAAGCTCCTGGTGGCGGTCAACCAGACCCTGGTGCCGCTGGATACCCCCCTCCATGACGGGGATGAGGTCGCCTTCTTCCCGCCGGTGACCGGAGGTTAAGGATGAACGAGATAATGACCGTAGATCGCACCACTGAGCTGTGGGACTGTGGTGAGGCCGCCTTCTTCCCTCTCCTTCCAGTGACGACCGGAGGCTGACCATGACCGATCGCATTCTGGTGCAGCGGGCTGACTTCTCGCTGGCTGACGAATATGCCCGCCTCGCTGCCCGGCAGGACACAGGCGCGATTGTCAGCTTTGTCGGCAAGGTGCGCGACTTCAATCAGGGGGAGCATGTGAAGGGGCTGGCCCTCGAACACTACCCCGGCATGACCGAGAAGGCGCTGGCGGGCATCGTGGCCGAGGCCCGCAGCCGCTGGCCCCTGCAGGAGTGCACCCTCATTCACCGCATCGGAGAGCTGCTGCTCGGGGATCAGATCGTGCTGGTGGTGGTGAGCAGCGCCCACCGTGAGGCGGCTTTCGAGGCCTGCCACTTCATCATGGATTTCTTGAAGACCCGGGCGCCGTTCTGGAAAAAAGAACTGACCGCCGACGGGGTGCAACGCTGGGTCGAGGCCAGGGCGAGCGATGACGCCGCCCTGGCCCGCTGGCAACAAGGGGAGTGAGCCTCGGGCTCGCGTCAATCGATCCGGCCGTGCCGGAACATAAGGAGCAAAGGAATGAAGAGATGGGTATCCGTGTTGGTGCTGGGGGCCGGCGCCATGTACAGCGGTGCTGTGCTGGCTGACGAGGTCAAGGTGGCGGTGGCGGCCAACTTCAAGGGCACCATAGAGCGCATCGGCAAGGAGTTCACCGCCAAGACCGGCCACAACGTCGTCATCAGTTCGGCGGCCACCGGCGTGCTCTATACCCAGATCACCCACGGTGCGCCCTTCGATCTCTTCCTCTCGGCCGACGTGGCGACCCCTCAAAAGCTGGAGTCGGAAGGCAAGGGGAGCGAGCGCTTCACCTATGCCATCGGTCAGCTCGGCCTCTGGCAGAAGGGGGGGCCTGCTCCTGACGAGGCCACCTTGCGCCACTGGCAAGGGGAGCTAGCCATCGCCAATCCCAAGACAGCGCCCTATGGCGCCGCCGCCATGGCGACCCTGGCTCATCTCAAGATCGATCCCAAGCAGTATCGGGTGCTGACCGGCACCAACATCAGCCAGACCTGGCAGTTCGTCGACACCGGCAATGCGAAGCTGGGCTTCGTCGCCTGGGCCAATCTGGTGGAGGCGGGCAAGACCGGCGAAGCCTGGGCGGTGCCGGCCAGCTTCTATCCCCCCATCGAGCAGCAGGCCCTGGTGCTGAAGAAAGGGGCGGCGGTGGATGCCCTGGTCGCCTGGCTCAAGGGGCCGGGACAGGCGCAGATCAAGGCGGCGGGTTACGCCCTGCCGCAGTAAGCGCCCGGCGTCTGTCGGGGGCCGGTCAGCCCCGTGCTGGCCAGATCCGGTGCCTGACGTGTCCCAAGGCGGCGCCCGTCATGACGGCGCCCTGTTTTTTATCGACACCCGAGAGGGGACCCTATGAGTGAAGGGGATCTGCTGGCGGTCTGGCTGACCCTGAAACTGGCGGCCAGCACCACTGCCATCCTGCTGCTGCTGTCGCCGCCGCTCGCCTGGTGGCTGTCTCGCAGCCAGCACCGGCTGCGCCCCCTGGTGGAGGCCATGGTGGCCCTGCCGCTGGTGCTGCCGCCCACCGTGCTCGGTTTCTATCTGCTGCTGGCCTTCTCCCCGGAGTACGGCCTCGGTGGCTGGTGGCGGGAGACCTTCGGGGCCCCGCTCGCCTTCAGTTTCCTCGGCCTGCTCATCGCCTCCATCATCTATTCGCTCCCCTTCGTGGTACAGCCCCTCACCTCCGCCTTCGTCAACATGGGCAACAAGGAGCTGGAGGCTGCCGCGACCCTGGGGATGGGCCCGTTTGAGCGTTTCTTTCGCATCATCCTGCCCATGACGCTGCCCAGCTTCGTGATGGCGGCAGCGCTGGGCTTTGCCCACACCCTGGGGGAGTTCGGGGTGGTGCTGATGATTGGCGGCAACATTCCCGGGGAGACCCAGGTGCTCTCCATCGCCCTGTTTGATCACGTGGAGGCGATGGATTACCAGAATGCCCATATTCTGGCAGGCGGCCTGATGGGCTTCTCCCTGGTGATGCTGGTGCTGGTCTACGGCGTGCTGCAACGCCGGCAACGGAGGCTGTTCGGATGAGCCTCTACCTCAAGGCCAGACGTGATTTCGGCCCCTTCACCCTGGCGTGCGATCTGGCTCTGCCCCCCAGCCGCATCCTCGGCCTGTTCGGTCCTTCGGGTTGTGGCAAGAGCACCCTGCTGCGCATCATCGCCGGGCTCGACAGGGCCCCGGGCGATGCCCTGCGCTGGCAGGGGCGCGAGCTTGCAGCCCTGCCCCCCGAGGCGCGGCGCATCGGGCTGGTGTTTCAGGATGCACGTCTCTTCCCCCACCTGAGCGTGCTCGGCAACCTGCAACTGGCGGCTCGCAAGGGGAGGGGGCGCTGGCAGCCAGAGGATCTGGCTGCGCGCCTCGGCTTTGCCGATCTGCTGGGGCAACCGGCCCACGGCCTCTCCGGCGGGCAGCGTCAGCGGGTGGCACTGGCCAGGGCCTTGCTGGCCGAGCCTCATCTGCTGCTGCTGGATGAACCCTTCTCGGCGCTGGACAGGCGCAGCCGCATCCATCAGGCCCACGTGCTCAAGGGCTTGCAGCAGGAGAGCGGCATCCCCATGATCTTCGTCAGCCACGCCATGGAGGAGGTGAGCCTGCTCTGCGATGGACTGGTGCTGCTGGCAGAGGGACGGGTGGAGGCCCAGGGCACCCCAGAGGAGATCTTCGCCCGCACCGACCTGTCGCTGGCCAGTCGCGACGACGTCGGGGTCATGCTCTCGGCAACCCTGGCCCACTACGACGAGCACGAGCAGATGGCGACCCTGCGACTCGGGGATCAGACCCTGATGGTGACCATGGAGCATGCCCCCGATGAAGCAGGCCCCTTGCAGATCAAGGTGGCGGCGCGGGATCTGGTGATCGCCACCGAGCCCATCGTGCACTCCAGCCTCTCCAACTGCCTCGAGACCCGGCTGCTGGAGGTGCGGGAGGTGCGACCGGGGCAGACCCTGTTGCAGTTGGCTCTCGGGCAGCAGATACTGCTGGCCCGGATCACCAGCCGCTCCGCGCAGCGGCTCGCCCTGACGCCGGCCATGCGCCTCTACGCCTACATCAAAGCGGTGAGCCTGGTGGGAGAGGGGTAGACAGGGGACCGGAGTACGGATTGGCTGGTCATGAGTGGCCGGCATGGCGTCGAGAAAGGGGGGGGACGGGTGCGTCGCAATCAGGTAATGAAATCCCATGGCTTGGCCCTGCGCAGTGCGGGGGAGGGGCCCTTGCTGCTCTTGCTGCACGGGCTGGGCTCTTCCAGCCTCGACTGGCAGGCGCAGATCGAGCGTTTTTCCGAGCGCTACCGGGTGGTGGCCATGGACTTGCGCGGCCACGGCCAGAGCATGCAGGAGGGGCCCTTTGACGTGCCCACCCTGGCGGCGGACGTGGCCCGCTGGCTCGACGAGCAGCCCGAGCCTGCCTGGGTAGTGGGGTTGTCGCTCGGTGCCATGGTGGCGCTGGAGCTGGCGCTGCAACTGCCCCACAAGGTGCAGGGGCTGGTGCTGGTCAACGGCTTCAGCGAATTTCTGCTGGAGACGCCAAAGGAGCAGGAGCGCTATGCCATGCGCCTCAAGTGGCTGCGCTGGTTCGGCATGCGGCCGCTGGCGTGGTGGCTCGGTCGCGAGCTCTTTCCCGGCCCCGATCTCGCCCAGGTGCGCCACACCTTCCGGGGGCGCTTCGTGCGCAACAAAAAGAAGACCTACAAGGCGCTGCTGGAGGCGCTGCCCGGCTGGTCGGTGCGGGCTCGTCTCGGCACCCTCTGGCAGCCGGTGGCCATCATCTCCACCAGTCACGACTATCTGCCCCTGGCGCGGCGGGTGGAGCAGTTCGCCTCCCTGCCCAATGCCACCATCCACACCCCGGATGGTCACCACGCCTGGCCGGCGGAAGATCCCGCCGGGTTCAATCATTTGCTTCACCGGATTTTAGAAACCCATTAGACTTGTCGCCTTTTGACCTTGATCCCCCGTGTATGTATTGGTCCGATCGCCTTGCCAGTGGCAGATGGCAAGGCAATCGGACCCATCTTGCCCTATTGAACAGGTATTTCCTCATGTCTGAAGTAATGAAAATGGCCATCGACGATGGTTCAACCAACGTCAAGGTGAGCTGGATTGAGAACAAGGTGCTCAAGACCATCATCTCCCCCAACTCCTTTCGCAAGGATTGGAAGAGTGCTGCCTTGCGCAAGGACAAGAAGATCTACAACTACGAGATAGGCAACACCAAGTACACCTACGACGCCACCTCCGACAAGTCCCTGGCCACCACCCACGTGGAGTACCAGTACGACGATCTCAACCTGCTCTCCGTGCACCATGCCCTGTTGCAGACCGGCGTGACCCCCTGCGATGTGGCCATCACCGTGACCCTGCCCATCACCGAGTTCTACAACCCGGATGACTGTCAGCGCAACGAGGAGAAGATCGAGAAGAAGCGCCGCAACCTGATGCGGGCCATCAGCCTCAACAAGGGTGAGCTGTTCAACATCGTCAGCGTGGAGGTGATGCCGGAAAGCCTGCCGGCGGCGCTCTCCCGCCTGATTGGCTCGGGCTGCAACGAGTTCACCAAGACGCTAGTGATCGACTGCGGTGGCACCACCCTGGACATGGGGATCATCGTCGGCGAGTTTGACGACGTTTCCGATGTGTATGGCAACAACGAGATCGGCGTCTCCATGGTAACCGACGCGACCCGCAAGGCGCTGGCGGCGGCAGACAGCGATTCGAGCTATCTGGTGGCCAACGAATTCATCAAGCGCCGCCACGACATGAGCTTCGTGCGTGACGTGGTGAACGACGAGAGCCAGATCCCGAAGATCCTCGAGAAGATGCAGAACAAGATCGACGAGCTGGGCTCCCAGGTGGCCCACGAGGCGAAGAAGTTCGCCAAGAACCCGAACCGGATCTATCTGGTCGGTGGCGGCGCGTCCCTGATCGTCGATGCCATCAAGGCTGCCTATCCGACCCTGGGGGAGCGGGTGGAGCTGCTGGACGATGCCCAGTCCGCCCTGGCGCGGGAGATCTGCCTCTACACCACGGAAGAGGAAGAGGTGTACCGTGAGGCGCCCGTGATGGCCGAGGTCGGCGATGAGTAGTCAACTCAAGCGCATGACCTTCTCCATCTTCATGGATCCGGGTGCGCTGGAGTCTGATCGCTATGCGGCCGGGATCTTGCAAAGCTGGTATCAGCGGGCGCGCAAGATCCAGGACGACGTGGAGGAGTTCGACTTCTCCAAGAGCCGTTTTCACAAGGACATCTACCTCAGCGGCATGTTCCTGTATGTGCTGGCACCGAGCCTGTGCAAAGGGATGGCCAATGCCTTCGGTCCGGAGCAGGTGAACCTCTCGACCCTGCGCCATGTCTTCGCCAGTTGCGGCTTCGATCTGGGGGAAGGGAGTGCGCCCGTGGCGACCGATACCCTGATCGATGAAATCGTGGCCAGGCTGGCTCCCCAGCTGGGGCAGGGGGACAACCGGGGGCTGGCGGATGAAATCGTTCAGCGTCTGGGTCAGCAGGCGGCGGCGCCACTTCCGGACAGCCTGGTGGACGAGATTGTGAGCCGCATCGGCGAGCAGCAGCCCACCGGGCTCTGGGACGAGCTGAAGCAGGGGCTGCCGGCCCCGCTCGATCACGATCTGCTGGCAGAGGCCATCGCGGGCAAGCTGCCGACGGCGGGGGGAGAGGCGGATCTGGCCCCCCTTGCAGGCAGCATCCAGCTGCTCTCCCGCCAGTTGGAGGAGCAGTCCCGGCTCATTCGCGAGCAGCACCGCCTGATCCAGCGCCTGGCCAGCCAGCCCGTCCGGGGGGCTGGCTCGTCCGAGCTGGCCGAGCCCCTCATCGAGGATCTCTCGAACCAGGTGGCGAGCATGAAGAAGGTCAAGGCGAAGGGGATCTTCTAGGCCCTTTGTGACGACCCGCAGCCCAATGAAAAAAGCCGAACCCCGGGGTTCGGCTTTTTTGTGGGCGCTGCTCAGGGTCTTGAGCAGACCGGGCAGTCGGGGCGCTTGGGAAGCTTCAGCTCGCGAAAGCTGCCACCCAGACCGTCGATCATCAGCAGGCGGCCGCTGTAGCTTTTGCCCATGCCCGCCAGCAGCTTGATGGCCTCGAGCGCCTGCAGGCTGCCCACCAGCCCCACCACGGGGGCCAGTACCCCCGCCTCGACACAGGTGAGGGCCTGATCGCCAAAGAGGGCGCTGAGACAGGCGTAGCAGGGTTCATCCTCCTGCCAGGTGAAGCTGCAGAGCTGCCCTTCCAGCCGGATGGCGGCGCCGCTGACCAGGGGCACCTTGTGCTGGCGGGCACGCTGGTTGAGGAGGTTGCGGATGGCGACGTTGTCGGTGCAGTCGAGCACCAGCTGATGGCCTGGCAGCAGGGCATCGAGCAGCGCCTCATCGGCGAGGGTGGCGTGGGTCTCCACCTCGAGCCAGGGGGTGAGGGCGCGCAGGGACGTCGCCGCGGACTCCACCTTGAGCTGGCCGATGCGCGCGTCGCTGTGCAGCACCTGGCGCTGCAAATTGGAGAGCTCCACCCGATCGAAATCCACCAGGGTGAGGTGGCCGACCCCGGCCACCGCCAGATACTGGCTGGCGGCGCAGCCGAGGCCCCCGGCGCCTATGACCAGCACGCGGGACTGCTTGAGCGCCTCCTGCCCCTCGAAGTCGAAGGATTTGAGCACGATCTGGCGGTTGTAGCGAAGGAGTTCTGCGTCGCTCAGGATCTCGCTCACAGCAGCAGCCCCGAGAAGGGCTCGACGGTGACCGTCTCACCGGCGGCCACCTTGCCGCGCTCCTGTTCGAGCACGATGTAGCAGTTGGCCCGGGACAGGGAGCTGAACACCCCGGAGTCCTGGGAGCCGGTGCTGCGTACCTCGAGGCCATTCGGGCCCACGCTCACTATGCCGCGCTGGAAGTCCAGGCGCCCCGGGCTCTTCTTGAGCGGCTCTGTCGCCAGGGCCTGGAGGGGGTGCGGGCGTGCAAACTGCTGGCCGGCCAGTCTGGCCAGAGCCGGTTGCACCAGCTGATCGAAGGTGACCATGGCGGAGACCGGGTTGCCCGGCAGACCGAAGAACCAGGCGTTTGGCAACCGGCCAAAGGCGAAGGGTTTGCCCGGCTTGATGGCGAGCTTCCAGAAGCCAATTTCCCCGAGCTCTTCGAGCAGTTGCTTGGTGAAGTCCGCTTCCCCCACCGAGACGCCCCCGGTGGTGATCAGGGCGTCGGCCTCGCGGTCGGCCTGCAAGAAGGCTGCGCGCAGGGCCGCCGGATCATCGGGAATGATGCCAAGGTCCAGGCACTCACAGCCCATGCGGCTCAGCATCGCCTTGACCCCGTAGCGGTTGGAGTCGTAGATGTCCCCGTGCTGGAGCGGGGTGCCCAGAGGCTTGAGCTCGTCCCCTGTGCTGAAGATGGCGATCCTGAGGGGACGGCGCACCGTGACGTTCGCGATGCCAAGGGAGGCGAGCAGCGGCAGCTCTCTGGGGCTCAGGCGAAGGCCGCTTTCGAGCACCCGGGCGCCCTGCGCCAGATCCTCGCCCCGGCGACGGATGTTCTGGCCAGGCGTGGGCGCGGTCAGAAAAGTGATCCCGTTGTCGCCGGCTTGCGTTTCTTCCTGCATCACCACAGCGTCTGCACCCGGGGGCACAGGGGCCCCGGTCATGATGCGGATGCAGTGGCCGGCGGGCCACTCCCCCTCATAGGGTTGGCCCGCAAAGGCCTTGCCCGCCACGGGGAGCGGCACCCCGGCGGCGAGATCCGCCAGGCGCACGGCATAGCCGTCCATGGCGGCGTTGTCGAAGGGGGGGACGAAGAGGGGGGAGCTTATCTCCTCGGCCAGGATCCGATCCAGCGCCTGGGGCAGGGGCAACCGCTCCGTCTCGCAGCAGCAGGTGAGTTGTTCCAGCATCCCTTGCAGGGCCTTGTCCAAGGGGAGGAGTGCACCGGTATCGAATCCCATCATCATGACCTCTCTGGTGTGTAGGGGGCGGATTATCCCAAAAATCCGCTCCGATGGGCAGGCCGAAGGTGTGGTAATGGGGGGCAGATGCCCCGGAGTGATCGGATTCTGGGGCGCTATCCCGTTGAATTACCTCCTGATGGGTAACCAGGGCGAGGCTTGCGCGGGATAGCGGGTGGGGAAGAGGCGGCACGGCCGTGCGCCTTGCCCCCGAATGGGCAGGCCGGTGCGGACAAAACGGGGTGGTTTGGCATAAAGTCGGGCACCGGGCTTGAGTTAGACAGAATTATGACAATAATCGCCCTGTAAGATTGCGCCGCGGCACCATGCCGCAGGCCAGCACAGTCCCTGAGCGTGGGAGAGAAACACGATGACGAGCTTAAGCCAGGAAGCCCTGTTGGTCAGGGCGGCGCTCGAGGCCGAGGGCCTTGAGACACCTCTGGTGGCCAATGAATTGAGCGGCCAGCAGAAAAAGGAAAAAATCGAAGGTCATATGCGCGCCATCATGGAGACGCTGGGACTGGATCTGGCCGACGACAGTCTGGCCGAGACCCCGCACCGCATTGCCAAGATGTACGTGAACGAGATCTTCTCCGGCCTCGACTATGCCACCTTCCCCAAGGTGACGGTGATCGAGAACAAGATGAAGGTGGACGAGATGATCATGGTGCGGGACATCAGCCTCACCAGCACCTGCGAGCACCACTTCGTCACCATAGACGGCTTTGCCCACGTGGCCTACATTCCCCGCGGCAAGGTGATTGGACTGTCGAAGATCAACCGCATCGTGCAGTTCTTCGCCCGTCGTCCCCAGGTACAGGAGCGGCTGACCCAGCAGATCCTGCTGGCGTTGCAGACCCTGCTTGGCACCAGGGACGTGGCCATCAGCATCAAGGCGACCCACTTCTGCGTGAAGGCCCGTGGCGTGATGGACTCCACCTCCTACACCACCACCACCTCCCTGGGCGGCGTCTTCAAGACCCAGCCCGACACCCGCGCCGAGTTCCTCGGTGGTCTGAAAGGGTAGTGCTCCCGGGGCCTGTCGCCGACAGGCCCCGTCTCCTTTCCCTCACTTTTTTTGAAAAATACCTAAAGTTGTGACCGTGCCGGTCGCTATGGCTCTCCGTGTTGTCGGACGGTCTGGTTGACGCCGACACCCCCGGGCCCGCCCTTGTGCGCGCCGACAGGGACGAGATGTGCTGCCAAGGAGGGTAGTGAAGGCGCAGGCCAGGCCTGCGCCCAGCAATGCCACTTGTTTTCCCCCATGCAGGACATGCCATGAACACCATGACGATAGGCAAAAAACTTACCGCCGGCTTTGCCGTACTCGGCCTGATGATGGCCTTTATCGGCGGCTTCTCGCTGTTTGAATTCAGCAAGATGAACCGCGCCGCCATCGGCTTTACCGACAGTATCCTGCCCGCCGTCGTGCGCACCAGCACCCTCGGCGAGACCATCAATGCCCTGCGCCGCTACGAACTGGATGTCTTCCTGGTGGCGGACGATGCCCAGCAGAAGGCCCGCTATCGCAACGAGAGCGAGAAGAGCCTGCAAGAGGCTGCGCGCCAGATAGTGGCCCACGATGGCACCATCTGGGCGGAGGATCGGGAGGAGCGCCGCGCCTTTGACATCGTCAAGGCGGACTGGGAGCGATATGTCGCCCTGCACCAGCGCATCCGGCAGATGCAGGACTCGGGACAGATGGCCGAAGCCCGGCACCTCTTCATGGGGGAGGGGGTCACCCTCTACACCACCCTGAGCAAGTCGGTGGGGGATCTCATCCGCATCAACCACGGCTACTCCGTGGGCTCCCGCGCCGAGGTGATCGCCGCCTTTGACAGCGCCAAGCTGAGTGTGACCCTGGCCCTGGTGATCGGCCTGGCCTTGGTTGTCGCCCTCTCCGTGGTGCTGACCCGCCAGATCCGTGACCCGCTCATCATGCTGGCCCGTCAGGCCCAGCGCATTGCGAGCGGCGATCTCGGTCGGGGCGAGCTGCAGGAGTGGATCCGCGGCAACCGCTTCAACCGCGACGAGCTGGGCCAGCTGGGGTCGGCCATCGACCGGATGCAGGGGGCTCTGGCGGAGCTGGTGAGTGAAATCTCCGGTTCGGTGAGCCAGCTCAGCAGCGCGGTAGAGGAGGTGAGCGCCATCTCCGAGCAGTCCGCCAAAGGCATGGCAAGTCAGCAGGGAGAGGTCTCTCAGGTCGCCACCGCCATGAACGAGATGCAGTCCACCGTCAATGAGGTGGCTCGCAACACCACGGACGCCATGGGGGCGGCCAAGCAGGCTTCCCGCACCTCCACCCAGGGCAACCAGGTGGTGCGCAGCGCCATCGGCAGCATAGAGCAGGTTTCCCGCCAGATAGAGCAGGCCGGGAGCGTGGTGCAGCAACTGGAGACCGACAGCGCCAGCATCAGCATGGTGCTGGACGTGATTCGCGGCATCGCCGAGCAGACCAACCTGCTGGCCCTCAACGCGGCCATCGAAGCGGCCCGGGCCGGCGAGCAGGGGCGTGGCTTTGCGGTGGTGGCAGACGAGGTGCGCAGTCTGGCCCAGCGTACCCAGGCGTCCACCGCCGAGATCAGCAAGATGATCGAGGTGCTTCAGGAGCGTACCGCCGAGGCGGGCAGCGCCATGCAACTGAGCCGTCAGCAGATGCAGGAGAGCGTGGAGCTGGCGCGGGAGGCGGGGAGCAGCATCGACAGCATCAACGGTGCCGTCACCCAGATCACCGACATGAACACCCTGATCGCCACCGCCACCGAGCAGCAGAACGCGGTCACCGAGGAGCTCAATCGCAGCATCGTCAAGATCCACACCGCCGCCGACGAGAATGCCCAGGGGGCGCAGCAGACCGCCCAGGCCTGTGTCGAGCTGAGCAAGCTGGCCAATACCCTGCACCATATGACCCAGCGTTTTACCCTGTAAGCCTTGTTCGGCAGATAGCAGAAGGCCCCGCCAATCGGCGGGGCCTTGTCGTTTCTGGCTGGACCTGGGCGCCGTCAGCTCAGGTCGACAATCTCCCCGTCATCGTCGATGTCCATATGGTGTTAAGGGAGGGCAGGCTGCCAGCCTGCGCGTCAGCTCAGGCCGACAATCTCCCCGTCATCGTCGATGTCGATATGGCGATAGGCCGGCAGGCTGCCCAGGCCCGGCATGGTCATGATGGGGCCCGCCAGGGCATAGACGAAGCCTGCCCCCGCGCAGAGTTTCACCTCCTCGATGGGGACCTCGAAGTCCGTCGGCACGCCCTTCCTGGCGGGGTCATGGCTGATGGAGAGCGGCGTCTTGGCCATACAGACGGGCAGGTGATCCTGACCCTCTGCCGAGAGTCTGGCCAGTTGCTGGCGCGCCTTGTCCGAGAGGGTGACGCCCCGGCCACCATAGCCGCACTCCACCAGGGTGGCGAGCTTGGCGGCAAGGCTCATCTCATCGGGGTAGAGCAGCCTGACCTCACTGGGCTGCTTGCAGGCCGCCACCACGGCGTGAGCCAGATCCGCCGCACCCGCGCCACCGTCAGTGAAGGCCCGGGAGAGGGCGACCCCACAGGCACCGGCCTGGCGCGCCGCCGCCTCCAGCAGGGCCAGTTCGGCATCGCTGTCGGTGGGGAAGCGGTTGATGGCGACCACCACGGGCACCCCGTAACGGCGGGCGTTGTGAATATGCCAGGCGAGGTTGGCGCACCCCGCTGTCAGGGTGGGCAGATCTTCCCCTTGCAGGCTGGCCGGCAGCGGCTGGCCCGGCCGGATGTCGAGCAGGCCGCTGTTGGCCTTGAGGCCGCGCACCGTGGCCACCAGCACCACGCAGGCGGGGGGAAGGCCGGACTGGCGATACTTGATGTTGAAGAACTTCTCCAGCCCCATGTCGGAGCCAAAACCCGCCTCGGTCACCACATAGTCGGCAAGACCCAGCGCCATGCGATCGGCGATGACGGAGGAGTTGCCGTGGGCGATGTTGGCAAAGGGGCCGGCGTGGACCAGCACAGGGGTCTGCTCCGTGGTCTGCATCAGGGTGGGCTTGAGGGCGTCTTTGAGCAGCACCGTCATGGCCCCCGCCACTTCCAGCTGCTCGGCGGTGATGGGCTTGCCGCGCTGGTCGAGGGCGAGCTGGATGCGGCCGATACGCGCGCGCAAGTCCTTGAGATCCCTGGCCAGGGCCAGAATGGCCATCAGCTCGGAGGCGGCGGTGATGACGAAGCGATCGGGGCGCTCGACCCCATCGGCAGCGCCGCCCTGGCCGAGGGTGAGGTGGCGAAGCGACCGGTCGTTCATGTCCAGGGTGCGGGGCCAGAGGATGTTGGCCGGGTCGATATCGAGCCGCGCCAGACCGGTTCTGGCGCTGAACTGGTCACCGAGTTTGCGTTCATGGAACAGGCGGGCATCGAGGGCGGCAGAGGCCAGGTTGTGGGCGGCGGTGAGGGCGTGAAAATCCCCGGTGAGGTGCAGGTTCATCTCCTCCATCGGCACCACCTGGGCCATGCCGCCCCCGGCGGCGCCCCCCTTGACGCCGAAGACGGGGCCGAGGCTCGGTTGGCGAATGGTGGCGATGCTGGGCTGGCCGATGTGGTTGAGCCCCATGGAGAGGCCGATCGTGGTGACCGTCTTGCCCTCCCCAAGGGGGGTGGGCGTGATGGCGCTCACCAGCACCAGCTTGCCGGGCTCGCGGGCGGGGGCGTGATGGAGCAGCGCGAGGTCGAGTTTGCCCTTGTAATGGCCGTGGGGGTGGAGATGGGCGGCCGCTATGCCGAGCTGTGCTGCCACCTCGGCGATGGGCAGGCGGGGGGACTGGCGGGAGATCTCGATATCGCTTAGCATCAGCACCTCGTTGGCATGTCAGGTCAAATATGCGGCGAAGTCTAGAGGAATCAACAGGGTAATCCAATGAGCAATACTATTTTATCCGGCAGTCGTGAGCCCCATCAAAGCCCCATCCTGCTGGATCTCAACGCCCTCTATCACCCGCCCAAACGGCCCCTCACCGCCCTTGGCATCGTCAGCGCCTTCATTCCGCTCTTTGGTTACGGCTGGCAGGCGATGACCCAGGATCCCGAGACCCACTTTCGCCACGAGCTCGGCAAGCGCATCAACAAGCACAAGAGCGACGAGGCGAACCTCGCCCTGATGATGCAGTTGGCGGCCATGCTGGATTGCCACTGCCTGCACGTCACCCTGCCCTATGCGCTGGGGGAGGCCGAGCTCGCCGCCTTGCGCCAGCGTCTGCCACGCTGGCAGATGAGCCAGCAGGATCACCTGCTGGTGGCCGAGCTGATGCCCACCCCCTGAGCCCGGGCTCAGGTCTCCCTGTCCCAGTAGTGGGGCGCCAGATAGCGCTCCTGCACGAATTCGATGAAGCAGCGCACCTTGGCCGACACGAAACGGCGGTGCGGATAGAGGGCATAGAGCCCCACCTGCCCCTTCTCCCACTCCAGCAACAAGGGGACCAGCGCCCCCGAGCGCAGCGCATCCCCCACGATGAAGGTGGGCTGCAAGATGATGCCCTGGTGGTCGCAGGCGGCCCGGGTCAGGGCCACCCCGTTGTTGGCGCGAAGGGGCCCCTGGGGACGGATGCTGTGCTCCTCCCCATCCCGTTTGAAGACCCAGTCCGGCTGGGTCAGGGTGTAGATGAGGCAGTCGTGCTGCTTGAGATCCTCCGGGGTCTTCGGCCTGCCCCGGCGGGCCAGGTAGTCGGGGCTGGCGCACACCACCATCTTCATCATGGCGAGCGGCTTGGCCACCAGGGAGGAGTCCGGCAGGTTGCCGATGCGCAGGGCCAGATCGAACCCCTCCTCCACCAGGGCCACCCGCCGGTCGCTGTACTCAATCTCGAGCTTCAAGTCCGGGTAGCGCTCGCGAAACAGGGGCAGGGCGGGGGAGAGGTGCAGGTAGCCGAAATCCATGGGCACCGAGAGCTTGAGGGTGCCCTGGGGCTGCTGGTTGTTGTGGGTGAGCTGGCTGTGGGTCTCTTCCAGCTCCGCCAGCAGGGCCAGGGAGCGCTGGTAGTAGAACTGGCCCGCCTCGGTGGGATTGACCTGGCGGGTGGTGCGCGACAGCAGCCGGGTGGAGAGGGACTCCTCGAGCTGCTGCATCAGCTTGGAGGTCATGGCGACCGAGATCCCGAGCTGATGGGCGGCCTTGGTGAAGCTCTGGCACTCCACCACCTTGATGAAGGTGCGCATGGCGGCTATCTGATCCATATTCCACTCTCGGTTGATAATTATTTTAATAAATCGATGATTATCTATTCTCGATAGGAGGTTAGCATTTTGGACACCGTTGTGAACCCCCAATGAAGGAACGATCGGAATGAAAATGACCAAGGCCCTGCTGGCCTCCTGCCTGTTTATGGCGGCTCCCCTGATGGCTGCCGATTACGATGTCGATGCAGCGCACACCACAGTCCAGTTCAAGGTGGGCCACCTCGGCTTCTCCGAACTGGTCGGCCGGTTCAACACCTTCAGTGGCACCTTCAGCATGGACGACGCCAACCCGGCGGCGGCCAAGGCGAACTTCGAAATCGATGCCGCCAGCGTGGATTCCAACCACGAGGCCCGCGACAAGCACCTGCGCAGCCCCGACTTCCTGGATGTGAAGCAGTACCCCAAGATGACCTTCGTCAGCACCGGCTATGAAGGCACCAAGGACAAAGGCGTACTCAAGGGCACCCTGACCCTGCACGGCGTGTCCAAGGACGTGGCCTTCGACCTGGTCCACATCGGCGAAGGCAAGGATCCCTGGGGCGGCTACCGCAGCGGCTTCAACGCCACCACCACCATCAAGCGCAGCGAGTTCGGCGTGAACTACATGGTGCCGAACATCCCTGACGAGATGACCATCAACCTGTTCGTTGAAGGCGTGCGCAAGTAATGGGCGCAGCACTCCTGCTTCAAACCCTGGCGGCTCCTTTAGGGGCCGCTTTGCTGTCGTGGCGCTGGCCGCGGCTGGGCTATCTGTGGGGCGCCCTGGGGATCTGGCTGGTGGGCTGTCTGCTGGGCGGTGCCTATGGCCTGCCGGTCAAGGCGTGGCAGTGGCTGCCGCTGACCCTGCTGGTACCCGCCCTGACCCAGGGTACCAGCAAGGGGGTCGCCCTCGCGCTGTTCGGGGTGCTGGGCGCCCTGGTGTGGTGGCAGGGGCTGGCCTCCGTGCTGGCGAGCGAGCCCGGGATCTGGCTGGCCCTGCTGCCCGCCATCCTCTGGTCTGGCTGGACGAGCTGGCGCGGTGACAGCGAGGAGGGGCTCGGCTTCGCCCTGGCCTTCATCTGGCTGGCGCTGGTCATCGGCATCGATGGCAGCCTGCTCATCGCCCAGCTGACGGGTGCCCTGGCCGCGTTTGCCGGATTCCGTGCCCTGCTCGGCGCCTTTGCAGGGGTCAAGGTGACCCCGGCTGCCCTGGGGCTTTCACTAGCCTTCGTGCAGATGCTCGCCTGGCAGTACGTGGAAGTGCCCCTGCTGGTGCTGCTGCCGGTCTGGCTGTTGCCGCTGCTGGAACGTGCCCTGCACGGGCGCCCGGGACTCTCTCGCTGGGGGGTCTTGATCCCGGTGGCGGCCGTCGGTGCCGGAGTGAGTCTGTGGTGGGTATGGCCAGAGGCGTCACTTTACTGATTTCTGCATGAAAAACAGGCTATTACCTTAGAAATTGATGGGCTTGTCAAAGTCTGGACAGATAAAGATTGAGACCCATGGTGCTTTCGGATAAAAAGGATTTTCAATTATCTGGATACACACAGAACCCGGCTATGCCGGGTTCTGTTTGCCTGCTTTCCCGCGGCACGCTAAGGAGGCCACAGTTGCACAGTCAGGGATCTGAGCATCTGTTTTTTCGCCATTTCACCGAACAGGGATGTCTTGGGGATCTCTGCATCCTGCTGGTGACCCACCTGCTTCCCGACAGACCCGACTTCATCCAGGTGCTCGATGGGGTGGGCCGGGTCGGTGCCATCCTGCCCAAACCCAAGTCCGTTCACGGGCCGACGCTGGCCTGGGCCCAGCAGCACTACCCCGTGCTGCCCCTCAATCGCCACTGGACCTCGGATCCCGGTGAGGTGATCGCCCAGATTGCCCCCCTGGTGATGTCTCACGAACGGCTCATCATCCTCGACATCGGCGGCTACTTCGCCAAGAGCCAGGCGGTACTGGCCGAGCACTTTGGCGCACGCTTCATCGGGGTGGTGGAGATGACCGAGAACGGCCATCAGCGCTACGAACAGGAGTCCCTGGCGGCCCCCGTCATCTCGGTGGCTCGCAGCCCCCTCAAGCAGGCGGAAGATATCCAGATCGGCCTGAGCGTGGTCTACTCCGCGGAGTCCCTGGCGCGTACCCTGAGGCGTACCTTCAATGTCTGCCAGGCCGCCCTGTTCGGCTATGGCAAGGTGGGGCGCAGCATCGCCCGGGAACTGCGCTGTCGCAACCTGCATCTGGAGCTGGTGGAGACGGATGCCCTGCGCCAGGTGGAGGCGCTCTCCCACGGCTTCAAGCTGGTGAACAAGGCCGAGGCCCTGGGCCGCGCCGAGCTGGTGATCTGCTCCACCGGCAACGGCTCCCTCGACATCACCGATCTGCAGGCCCTGCGCCCCGGCGCCATGCTGGCCTCGGTCACCTCCGCCGACGACGAATTCGCCTTCAGCCTCGCCCAGCTGCCCTGGCCGAGCGAGGAGGTGTGTCCCCATGTGCTGGCCCTGACCCGGCCGGACGGCAGCACCATCTTTTTGCTCAACCGGGGGGAGGCGGTCAACTTCGTCCACGGCGCCGTCATCGGCGAATATGTCTACCTCGTGCTGGCGGAGATCATCGAAGGGGTGCACCAACTGGCCCATCAGGCATCCACCCCGGGCCTTCACGAACTGCCCCAGGCCACCATGCAGCGCATCGCTCGCCACTGGTTGACCGATTTTCACGGAGTCACCCCATGACAGACACCCATTTGCCCCTCGCGAAACCGCGCATCGAAATCCGTTACTGCACCCTCTGCCGCTGGATGCTGCGGGCCGCCTGGCTCGCCCAGGAGCTGCTCTCCACCTTCGACGGCGAACTGGGAGAGGTGGCCCTGGTACCCGCCAGCAAGGGGGAGTTTCGCATCCTGGTGGACGGGGTGCTGGTGTGGGACAGGGTGGCCGACGAGGGCTTCCCCGAGGCCAAGGAGATCAAGCAGCGGGTGCGAGATGTCATCGCCCCGGAGCGGGATCTCGGCCATGCGGATCGCAAACCCGCAGCCGAGTAGGCGGCATCACCCATGATGTGAAAGAGGGAGGCGTAGGCCTCCCTCTTTCGTTGCAGCGCCCGGTCAACGGTCGCCAGAGGTGGCCAGTGCTTCCCCGGCGGGGAGGCCGATATAGCGGGCCCGCTTGTGGGGCTTGATGCGGCTCACGTCCACCCACACCAGGCCGTCGATGCAGTGGTTGAAGTCCGGGTCGATGCCAAAGTCCATGAACTGCACGCCCCCCGGCTCGCACAGCTCGGCGTACTGCTTGTAGAGGGTGGGAATGGCGCAGCCCAGGTTGTCGAGCCCGGCCTTGAGCTCCTTGAGGTCGTCCCCGTAATCGCGCCCCTCGAACAGCGTCGGCGTGGCGGGATAGGGGCGGCGGGAAGGGGCGAGGGCAAGGGTGGGGGCGAAGTGCTGGCGATAGAAGCTCACCAGCAGATCCTTGGCCGCTGGCGGCAGGCTGCCGGAGAGGGTGACGGGCCCGAACAGGTAGCGGTATTGGGGATAGCGGGCCAGATAGGCCCCGATGCCGAACCAGAGGTAATCGAGCCCCCGCTTGCCCCAGTAGGCGGGCTGGATGAAGCTGCGGCCAAGCTCGATGGCCTGTTCCAGCCGGGGCAGCAGCTTCTCTTCGAAGCCGAACAGGGTGTGGCTGTAGAGGCCATCCAGCCCCTTGCTGGCCAGCCGTTCGGCCACCGGGGCGAAACGGTAAGCGCCGATGATGTCGAGGCGGGCGGGATCCCAGAGGATGAGATGGTGATAGTCATCGTCGAAGGCATCGAGATCCCGCCGCTTGCCCGAGCCTTCCCCCACCGCCCGAAAGGCAATCTCCCGCAGGCGCCCCAGCTCACGCAGGATCACCGAGTGGCTCTGCTCGTGGCGGCGATAGAGCAGGATACGCTGGCCGTCTGGGGTCTGGCCGAGCAGCTCGCACCCGTCGATGGCCTGTTTCAGCAGGCGGCGATCCTCCGGCAGGGCGATGGGGGCCTCGGTCTGCAACCGTCCCGCCTTGCCCCGAGCGATTCGGTAGAGGTGGCCGCGCACCAGCCGGGCCGCGGTCTTGGCCGGCAGGTCCTGAAAACTGGCGAGGGGAATGCGCGCCCCTATGGTCACCGGCAGCGTCTGCCCCTGCTGGCGAAACAGCTGGCGTACCAGCAGCAGGGCGGAGGCGGGCTTGTTGAGCCAGGAGGCGAGATAGAACCAGAGGCTGTTGCGCCCTCCCAGGTGAATGGGCACCAGGGGCGTTCGGCTGCGCTGGGCCAGCTTGATGAAGCCGGCCTGCCAGGGGCCATCCTTCACCCCCTTGGGGCCGAGGCGGGAGACCTCGCCTGCGGGGAAGATAACCAGGGCCCCGTCGGCGGCGAGGTGTTCATTCATGGCGAGGATGGCCTGCCTGTCGGTCTTGCCCCCCAAGTTGTCCACCGGCAGCAGCAAAGGGCGCAGCGGTGCGAGCTGGGCCAGCACCTGGTTGGCCACTATTTTGACGTCGGGGCGGATGCGCCCGATGAGGCGCAGCAGGGCCAGCCCGTCCAGGGAGCCGATGGGGTGATTGGCGACAAGAATGACCCGGCCGCTGGCGGGAATGTGCTCGAGCTCGGCCTCACTCACCCGGTAGTCGAAGTGGAGCTCGGTGAGGGCCTGCTCGACGAAGTCCAGACCGCGCAGGTGGGGATGGCGCGCGGCAAAGCGGGTGAAGGCTTCCTCGTGCAGCAACCAGCTCAGCCCCTGCCTCATCAGGGGACGGAGGAGGGGCTGGCTGGCGAGGCGGGGCAGGTGCTGCCCCAACAGGGTATCGACGTCGAACATGGGCAAGGCTCCGCTGAACTTTGCCCCAGCTTGACGCCCCTGCGTGCCTTTCGTGTGTCGGTTGGGTGACGGTTTGATGACGGGGCGAACCCCGTCCTTGCCCCCTTACTCTGCCCGCCAGGCAGAGGTGAGGCGCACCAGCGCCACCAGGGTGGCGACCGCTTTTTCCATGGATTGCAGGGGGATGAACTCGTGCTTGCCGTGGAAGTTGTGGCCGCCGGTGAACAGGTTCGGGCAGGGCAGCCCCATGAAGGAGAGCCGGGCGCCGTCGGTGCCGCCGCGAATGGGTTTGATCTTGGGCACCACGTCGGCGGCCTCCATGGCGGCTTTGGCCAGCTCGACGATGTGGGGATGGGGCGCTATCTGGCTGCGCATGTTGCGGTAGTTGTCCGCTATTTCCAGGGTGATGCGTGCCCTGGGGGCGTCCAGTTGCAGGGAGGCGACCCGCTCCTTGAGCTGGGCCTTGCGGGCGGCGAAGCAGTCATCGTCGAAGTCGCGGATGAGGTAGTGCAGGGTGGTCTCCTCCACCGTGCCCTCCATCCGGGCCAGGTGGAAGAAGCCCTCATACCCCTGGGTGCACTCCGGGGTCTGCTCGGCGGGCATGGCGGCATGGAAGCGGGCGGCCAGGGTCTGGCTGTTGATCATGCTGCCCTTGGCGGTGCCGGGGTGGACGTTGTTGCCTGTGATGCGCACCGTGGCGCTGGCGGCGTTGAAGTTCTCGCATTCGAGCTCGCCGAGTTCGCCGCCATCCACCGTGTAGGCCCACTTGGCCGGGAAGCGGTCCAGCGGGAAGCGGTCGGCACCGCGCCCTATCTCCTCGTCCGGGGTAAAGCCGACCCAGACATCGCCACGGGGGATCTCGGGGTGAGCCTGCAGGTATTCCACGGCGGTGAGGATTTCGGCGATGCCCGCCTTGTCGTCGGCCCCCAGCAGGGTGGTGCCGTCGGTGGTGATGAGATCCTGCCCCAGGTAGTTTTTCAGGAAGCGGTACTGGCGGATGGCCAGCACCTCGTCCCCTTTGCCAAGGCAGATATCGCCCCCCTGATAGTTCTCGACTATCTGGGGAACGACGCATTCGGCCTCGTAATCGGCGGTGTCCATGTGGGCGATGAGCCCGATGGCGGGGGCATCCGGCTGGTTGCCCGGCAGGCAGGCGGTGAGGTAGCCATGCTCGTCCAGGGTGACCTGGCTCAGCCCCATCTGCGTCATTTCGTCGCGCAGGGCCCGGGCGAAGAGGCGCTGTCCCTCGCTGCTGGGGCAGGCTGGATTGGTCGCATCGGAACGGGTATGAAAGGTGAGGTAGTGGAGAAAGCGCGAAAGCAGGGTGTTCATGGGCAAGCCTCGGGTCACGAAAGAGGAGTCATTGTGGCCAAGACGGCGGCGCCGCTTATTGCGTCAGCGCAGTTTTTGATGACTTTGTGGGGGAGAGGAGGGCCATCGAAGGGGAGGGGCGGGGATCATAGCGCGGCAGTTTGCATAAAAATTCCAAAATAAAAACTGGTTAAGCAATTGCGAAAAAGCTGAATTTCCCCTCGGCCCAGCGCTGGCAAGGGGTGACCCAAAAAGCGTGACGTGTTGGTTATTTTCATCGCCTCGCCCACGCACTCCCATCCCCCGCTATCCCAGAGCCCGCCTTGCTGGCAGCGAGATTTTGCCCCCCGATGAAAACCCGTTTTTTAACACGATTTTTTATTGTCACTGGCTGCGGTAAGTGTGTACACTCCGCGCCGATCCAAGGGCAACCCTGCGCAGGCCGTGTCCGCCAGACCCGCAGGATCATGACGCCTATAGGGCGAGGCACGCAGAAACGACAGACACTGCTGGGGAATGGTTTCTTTAATACCGGTTAGGCTCCGGTATCAGGGAGAACAACGGACTCTCATCTTTCAGCTGACCGAGTGGGCTTCGGGCTCATCATCTCCCTTGTCATGGGCGGTCACTGGCGTTGAGCGGGTCGTAGTGGTTGTCGTCCATCAACACGATGCGTGCTGACGTCTTCCCTTCTCTTCCTTGAAACCCTCTCCTGTCCGTCGGGATGGCTGCCGAATGATGAACAAACGGCGTGGCTGATGCCGATTGTCATCAAAGTACCGCGGTACGCCGGCAAGGTGTTACCGCATACCGTTGAGCTTGATGTAAAGCCACCAGCCCCACATCAAGACTCGTTACTTCCCAAGATCCACCAGGCAGCCTTGGCTTGCCGCGATGTGCAATGAACAGGATGTGGCGGAGCATGCTCCGTTGCGGGTCCAACGTCAGCAGGCCGCTCTGGCTTGCCGCATTTTGCAATCAATGGTCTGGATGTGATTGAGGGTAACGAAGGCGGCCCACGGCCGCTCATTTGCGAGGCATAGCCCATGACTAACTGGTCCAGCAAGGACTCCTTGAAGGTCTACAACGTTCCCTACTGGGGTGCGGGTTTTTTCAATATCAATGACGCCGGTCATGTGACCGTCTCTCCCGACAAGTCTCGCCCCGAGGCTCAGATCGTGCTGTCCGAGGCCATCGAGCAACTGCGCCAGTCCGGGCTGACCACGCCGGTGTTGCTGCGTTTCCCCGACATCCTCAAGAGCCGGGTCGATGCGCTGTTCAACGCCTTCGGTCAGGCCATCGAAAAGTCAGGCTATGAAGGGGATTACCTGTGCGTTTACCCGATCAAGGTAAACCAGCAGCGCCGCGTCATCGAGACCATCAGTCAGTCCTACAGCGACAAGCCGAGGCTTGGGCTGGAAGCGGGCTCCAAGCCCGAGTTGCTGGCCGTGCTGTCCCATCATCATGAGCAAGGGTCCGTGATCGTCTGCAACGGTTACAAGGACCGTGAATACATCCGCCACGCCCTCCTGGGCAACCTGATGGGCCACAAGGTCTACATCGTGGTGGAGAAGCCCTCCGAGCTGGAAATGGTGCTCGACGAGTCCGCTCGTCTCAACATCAAGCCCAACATCGGGGTGCGCGCCCGTCTGGCGTCCACCGGCTCCGGCATGTGGGAATCGAGCGGCGGTTCCATGTCCAAGTTCGGTCTCTCTGCCTCCCAGATCCTGGCGCTGGTGGAGCGTCTGCGCAGCCTCGGCAAGCTGGACTGCCTGCAACTGCTGCACTTCCACCTGGGCTCCCAGATCGCCAACATCCGCGACATCCAGGGTGGCATCCGCGAGTGCGGCCGCTTCTACGCCGAGCTGTGCCGTCTTGGCGCCAAGGTCGAGGTGGTGGACGTGGGCGGCGGCCTGGGTGTGGACTACGAGGGCACCCGTTCCCAGAGCCACTGCTCCGCGAACTACAGCCTCTCCGAGTACGCCAACAACGTGGTCTGGGGCATCGGCGATGTGTGCCGCGAGTTCGACCTGCCGCACCCGACCATCATCAGCGAGTCCGGCCGTGCCCTGACTGCACACCACGCCGTGCTGGTCACCAACATCATTGGCGCCGAAGGGGTGGAGGTGAACGACATCAGCGCCCCGGACGAAGACGCGCCCACCATCTTGCAGAACATGTGGAAAGGCTGGCTGGACCTGCGCGGGGAAGATCCCTCCCTGCTGGAGATCTTCCACGACTCCGTGGCGGATCTCGGTGACGTCAACGCCCAGTACACCATGGGCCTCTTGAACCTGGAGCAACGCGCCTGGGCCGAGATGCTGCACCAAAACACCTGTCTGGCGCTCAAGGAGCTGCTGAACCCGGTCAACCGCAACCACCGCGCCCTGGCCGACGAGCTCTCCGAGAAACTGGCTGACAAGTGCTTTGCCAACTTCTCCCTGTTCCAGTCCCTGCCGGATGCCTGGGGTATCGGTCAGGTGTTCCCGGTGATGCCGCTCTCCGGCCTCGAGCGTCCGCTCACCCGCCGCGGTATCCTGATGGACATCACCTGTGACTCCGACGGTCAGGTGGAGCACTACGTCGACGGTCTGGGGGTGGAAAGCACCCTGCCGATGCCGGTCTACGGTGAAGGCGAAGAGTGCCATGTCGGCTTCTTCCTGGTGGGTGCCTATCAGGAGATCCTGGGGGATCTGCACAACCTGTTCGGTGACACCCACTGCGCGGAAGTGTGGCTGGATGAAGAAGGCAAGATGGACATCCGCAACGTGGTGCGTGGCGACACCGTCGACCAGCTGCTGCGTTACGTCAACATCGACCCGTCTGTGATCCGCGAGAACTACCAGCGCATCGTCTCCCACCCGGCGCTGGACGACGAGACCCGCAAGGCCCTGCTCGACGAGCTGGAGCTGGGTCTGCAAGGCTACGCCTACCTGGAAGACGAATAAGCCAGCGGCTTGTTCTCCGTCGGTCAAATGACGGACATGAAAAACGGCGCCTTCGGGCGCCGTTTTTGTTGCGCTGTTGCCTGGCTGGGGCCGGTTGGCGGGCTCTGTCATCCGGGCTGGCGGCATCCCGCCCCGGCCAGATCCGGCCACTGCCCGCTTCTGCCCGCCACCGCCCTTGATCCAGGTCAAGGGGGACTCGGGCCGCTTATTTTACGGTCAAGGGTGAGGTTGGTGAATGACACATAAGGATGTGCGTATGGAACTCAAGAGGGACCCGAGATGCTATACCGACGTCTGTATCGACGGTAAGTGGTATCACTACGATCACTGCAGCACTCACGTTTATATGCTGATGGGGGGCGCCGCCCCCAGCCTGCAGCTTGCCCATGAACCCGGCAGTGAAGAGGAGCTGGTGGAGATGCTCCGCCAGCACCCCCAACGCTGACTGCCTGCGGGCCATCGAGGGTATCGTCCCGGCGGCCCGCCTTGCTCAGCCCGCCTTGTGGCCCAGGATCTTATTGCCCATCTCCAGCAAGGCCGTTGCCGCCGCATAGGCCTCGTCTGACTTGCCTATCTCGTCCGCCACGTAGAGAAAACCGGATCTGTACTTCTCCACCGCCTCGCGGGGAGTGGCCGCGTCGATGAAATCCTCTTCCACCTCGAACCCTTGCGTCAGCAGCGCTTCCTTCTCCGTGAGGAAGGTGGGGGAGGCCATGTCGACATAGGTATATTGCTGACGGCGGGAGGCGGGGACGCTGAAGAACTGGTATCTGGCCATGGATGTGGCTCCTCTGAACGGGTGATCTGCCATGGGGGCGCTCGATGCGCCCGGCAAGATAAAGGAGCATTCGAGTCTTGCAGCAGACTACCTTGAGTCGTGAAGGGACGCAATCGGGCTGGTGATGACCTTGGCGACACGGGCGCTGCGCCTCACCTGCTTGTCAGGCAAGCACACCTTCCAGCACCCGTTGGGGAGTCTCGGGAGCGCAGTGGACAAGCAGTTGCTCCCCTGTCATGGGGCGTCCGAGCAGGTAGCCCTGCAAGGTGTCGCAGCCCAGCTCGGTCAGCAGGTCGCGCTGCTCCGGGGTTTCCACCCCCTCTGCCACGATGCGCATCTCCAGGGCCTGACCCAGGGCGATGATGGCGGCGATGATGGTGGCATCGTCGCCTCCCCGCTCCAGGGTGGTGACAAAGCCCCGATCAATCTTGAGCTCGTTGGCGGGGAAGCGCTTGAGGTAGAGCAGGCTGGAGTAGCCGGTGCCGAAGTCGTCGATGGAGATGCCAAGGCCGAGCTCGGCCAGACGGTTGAGGATGGCGAGGCTCTCCTCGGCCTTCTGCATGGCAGTGGATTCGGTGATCTCCAGGGTCAGGTGACGGGCCTCGAGCCGATGGCGGGCGAGGGCGCCCTGCACCTCCTCCAGCAACCCGGGGCTGGCGAGCTGGATGGTGGAGAGATTGACCGCCACGCTCCAGTCGTGATGACCCGCCGCCCGCCAGGCGCTCATCTGGCGGCACGCCTCGTCGATGACCCAGTTGCCAATGGGGATGATGAGCCTGCTTTTCTCCGCCAGCGGCAGGAAGCTGGCCGGCGAGACGGCACCATGCTCCGGGTGCTGCCAGCGCAGCAGGGCCTCGGCGCCGACCACCTGGCCGCTGCGGGCACAGTATTTGGGCTGGTAGTGCAGGGCCAGCTCCCCCCGCTCCAGGGCGTGTTGCAGCTCCTTGTGCAGCAGGAACTGCTGGTGGGCGTTGGCGTTCATGGCGCTGTCGAAGTAGTAGTAGTCGTTGCGCCCCTGCTCCTTGGCGTAATACATGGCGGCATCGGCGTTGAGGGTCAGCTCGTGCAGGCTGGTACCATCCTGGGGATAGACGGCAATGCCGATGCTGGCGGTGATGTGCAGGCTGTGGTGCTCCCACTCATAGGGCTGGGCCAGGGTGGCCAGCAGCCGCTCGGCAAAGGCCGTGGTCTGGCTCACATCCCCCGGCGCCAGGGCCAGCACGAACTCGTCCCCGCCAAAGCGCGAGGCGGTGTCGCTGGCTCCGAGCAGGCCGGTGATGCGCTGGGCTACCTCGGCCAGCAGCAGATCCCCGGTGTGGTGGCCGTGGGCATCGTTGATGATCTTGAAGCCGTCGAGATCGAGAAACAGCAGGGAGAAGCTGCGCTGGCTGTGCTGGCACTCCTGGATGCGCTGCTCCAGGCGGTCGGCAAACAGCAGCCGGTTGGGCAGCCGGGTCAGGCTGTCATGGAGCGCCAGCTTGAGCAGCTCGTCGTGGGCCTGATGCAGGGAGGTGGAGAGCCTGGCGGCGTGGGCATCCAGCATGGAGAGCACGAAGGCGATGGCGAACACCGCCAGGGTCACTATGATGACCACGGTTGCCAGCCACTGGGTATTGAGACCGGTGTAGAGGGCCCCGCACAGGCTCTCTGCGGGGAACTGGGCCGCCGCCATGCCGGTGTAGTGCATGCCGATGATGGCCGCCCCCATCACCAGGGAGGCGAGGGCCTTGCTGAAGAAGGCGCGGGGCGAGCTGTTGCGCAGGCGAAACGCTATCCAGAGCGCGGCACCCGAGGCGAATACCGCGATGAGGATGGAGAGAATGAAAAGCCCAGGCAGGTAGTGGATGCCGGGTGTTATCTTCATGGCCGCCATGCCGATGTAGTGCATGGTGGCGATGCCGGCCCCCATCAGCACGGCCCCGAACAGGATCTGGTGCCAGGGGAGCTGGGGGCGACTCACCAGCCAGAGCGCAAAAGCCGAGGAGCCGATGGCCGCCACCAGGGAGAGACCGGTGAGGGTCAGATCGTATCCCAGCGCGATGGGCAGGTTGAAGGCGAGCATGCCGATAAAATGCATGGACCAGATGCCGAGCCCCATGGCGAAGGCTCCCCCCGCTAGCCAGAGCACGGCGGCCCGTCCCCGACTCTGGCTCACCCGACTGGTCATGGTCAGCGCCGTGTAGGAGGCGAGCACCGCCACCAGGATGGAGAAGAACACCAGATCCTGGCTGTAATAACTGTCGAGCATGGGGTGGGTTGGGGTCACGTTCATTTACTCTGGGGTACATCAGGGCCTGAGCCTGGGCCGGGTCAGGGGAAATCGGGTGGCAGATTGTACACCAGGCGTCCCTGTCGTGAGCCAGAGATACGTACCAAAATGGCGCCCGGATCAGAGCAAAAACTCTGTCTTTTCTGGCATTGGCCGCCATCCTGTGACCGATAAACCGGCACGCCCCCATTTTATCCCGTCTGAACAACAAGATAGGGGGGCATGGGGCGCTTGCCACGGTGCTGGCATGGTGCGCCGGGCCCGTGGCGAAGGCGTGTGGAATGCGCACAAGGCGCCTGTGCGATAAAGGCGCGCAGCCCCTGTTGCCCTTTCACGTATAGCCGTATGCCATGCGCTCAAGGAGTCAGCACAAGCCTGCATCCTCCGGGTCTTGGTTGACCCGGTACATCTGTTATCATCTTCCCCCTGTTTTTCTTATCTCGTTGACTCTGCTGGAGAAACCATGTCTCGAACCCTCTATTTGCTGCGCCACGGCCAGACCCGTTACAACGCCGAATTGCGGTTGCAGGGGCGTTGCAACTCCGAGCTGACCCCCAGGGGAGAAGCCCAGGCCCTCGCCATGGGGGCCCGTCTGGCCAAGCTCCTGACCGAGCCCACCGACTGGACGATCTACGCCAGTCCCCTCGGTCGGGCACGGCAGACGGCGGAGCGGGTGTGTCAGCAGCTTGGATTGGACCAGGAGCGCATCATCTGGGACGAGCGGCTGGTGGAGCTAGGGATGGGGGAGTGGGAGAGTCGCCGGGTACCCGAGCTGCTGGCGGCCTACCCCGAGCTGGATCTGGAGGAGCCGGACTGGTATCTGCGGGCCCCCCATGGCGAGAGTTTTGAGAGCATTCAGCGCCGGGCCCGGCAATGGCTTGAGGACGAGCACATTGCCGAGCAGGCCATCGTGGTTTCTCACGGTCTCTTTGGCGCCATGCTGCGCGGCGCCTATGTGGATCTGGACTACACCACCACCTGGCTTCAGGAGCTGCCGCAGGATGCCTTCTTCAAACTCAGTGGCGGTCGCATCGAGCGGATTGCCTGCTGACCACACGAAGGCGGCCCGCCGTGGGTGGGCCTTGTTGTGATAGGTCGCTCAGCCAACTGCCAATTTGGCCGCTTCTTTCCACATAAAAGGCGGCATCGGAGTAGTGAGACGCCATTTTATGTTCATCGGTTGGCTACCGCTGTGGGAGATGTACTCCACCTCACCGAAGTTCACAAAGCCAAGGGTGCGGCCAAATTCATCTTTGCTCTGCTCACGAACGAACAGAAACAAACGCTTACCTTCTGCTCTGTGGTTTATGTAACTCAGCCCCTTACCTCGCTCTGGGCGAGCGCTGTTTTGGCTCTGCCAATGGAACAGCGACTCATTAATGGCGTAGTCGTGATAACGGGTGGTGGGGGAGAAGTGCTGCTCCGTTTTGTTCAAGGTCACGAACAGCAACTCGATATTGTGCTCTGCGATGACATAGACCCCTTCGCGAGCCGTGGGCTGCTGCGCGAAGGTGGTCGCGCCAAAGCCAACCAGCACCTGTTCTCTGGCATAGCGAGCATGCAGTTGTAGTGGATTGCCGGGAAGATCTGGCATGGCTCTTTGTTCGTGCTGCACCCGGTTGATCAGCATGGGCAACAGATCTGCCAGCTCGGCCCTTAACTCTGGTTGATTGAGTTGTTTCAGGCTGTGCGCCAAGGAGCTAAAGCCTGCGTTGGGGCCGCTTTGTTGCCAGAAATCGTAGTGGCACATTAAGGCCATGCGTGCATCGTGCTCGGCTGTTAAGGTAAAGGCGCTTTCCACCAAGGTTTGTAAGAAGTTCAAGTAATGGAGCGCATCGCAGCCCAATAGCCGGGTTTTGATGGCCCGGGTGTAGAGGGTCGACAGCTTCTCATCGCTCATTTCAGAAATGGTATGGTTGTGGGTCTGTTTGACCAAGGCGCTCCAATTGCCGCGCTTGTAGATCTCCTCAAGGCTGATATGAGGGTAGAACTTCAGAAAATTCGCCAGTGTCAGCGGTAAATCGCAATCCTGTGAGAAACGGCGGATCAGGCCCATCAGGCGCGATGTATTGAGAGTCGCCTTTTTGATATTGCTCAGAATTAACTCTTGGGTCTGTTTTGAGAGCTCGATACGGCAGCCCAAGGGGGCGTGAGGGAAGCCCTGTTTGATCTCGTGGCTGATCGCCTTATTGGTTTTACCCACCAGTGCCCGGAATTTCTGGGCAAAGTCATACTCCGCACGGGCATTCCCAACAAAGTCCAATACGGTGCAGCACTCTTTATCGCTTGCCAGCCGCAGACCACGTCCCAATTGCTGCAAGAAGATGGTGAGGCTTTCCGTTGGTCGTAAAAACAGCAAGGTATCGACTTCCGGGATATCAACCCCTTCGTTGAAGATGTCCACCACGCAGAGAATATTGATAACGCCGGTACGCAAATCTTGTTGCTTACTATGTCGCTCGTCTCGGTTATCGCTAGTGAGGATGTCAGCCTTGATGCCCTTCAATAAAAATGCCTTGCACATAAAGTCGGCATGTTCACGGCTCACACAAAATGCCAGCGCTTTGATCTTGGTAATATCGGTGACGATCTCATTGAGGCTCTGGACTATCTTCTGTACCCGCTGCTGATTGTGGGTATAGATATTGGTGAGTTCAGTGATGTCATAACGGCCATTTTTCCAAGCCACTTGGCGCAAGTCAGTATCATCATCGATACCAAAATATTGGAACGGACAGAGATGGCGACGATTGATGGCCTCGGGCAAGCGGATCTCTGCTGCGATGACACCACAAAAGTCGGCAAGAATATCACCGCCATCATGGCGCTCTGGCGTTGCGGTTAATCCCAACAGAATGTGAGGTTCAAAGGCGGCGAGCAGACCGCGATAACTGGCCGCCGCAATATGGTGAACCTCATCGATGACGATGTAATCGAAATAGTCTGGGCTAAGGCGTAAATTAGCCAGCTGGTTATTCAAGGATTGCACCGAGGCAAATAGCTGACGGTAGTGGGTCGGCACGGCGCCGCCGACCAAGAGTTCGCCAAAATTGGATTGTTTAAGCACTCCGCGGTATGAGGCCAATGCTTGGCGCAAGATCTCCTCTTTGTGGGCGACAAACAGAAACTTGGCATCGGGTTTGGTTTTCAAAAAGCGCGCAAAATCAAAAGCGGAGATCAGGGTTTTCCCTGTACCGGTGGCCGCAACCACCAAGTTACGGAAGCGCTGGTGTAAAGCGCGCTCCATCGCCAATTGTTCAAGGATCTCCAGTTGATGGGGAAACGGCGTGATATCAAAAAAATAGGCAGGGCTATTTTTGTCCCCGTCCCCTCGGGCCTCTTGCAGGGCATGCTGTAATTTCGTGCGGCTTTCGAGCTTGCCATCGAATAGCTCAAAATCATCGGACTCCCAATAGGTTTCAAAGGTACTCAGGGATTTCTCGATAATATGAGGGATCTCTTGTGAGGTGATTTTTAGGTTCCACTCCAAGCCACTGGTGAGGGCAGAATGAGAGAGATTGGATGAACCTATATAGCCGGTATGAAAGCCGGTATTTCTGCAAAATAGATAACTTTTGGCATGCAACCGCTCGCGCTGGGTGTTATAGCTGAGTTTGACTTCGGTATTTGGGAGGCTGGCTAAAAATTCAACTGCCTTAGCGTCGGTCGCCCCCATATAAGAGGTAGTAATTATTTTTAATTGGCGGCCGCTGCGAGTGAACTCTTCCAGCTCATGACGGAAAATACGGATACCTGCCCACTTGATAAATGAGACCAGCCAGCAGATGCTATCTGCCGATAATATCTCCCGTTTAATCTCTGACTCCATCGACAAACCCGCATTGCTGCCGCAGAACAGCTCACTTTGCGTTAGACCGGTCAGAGGAAAAATATCTTCGGTATATTTCTTTAAATTGGCAGAGATGGGGTTATCTAACTGGTAGAGCGCGGTCAGTATTTTTCCCTGACTGTCGATAAGGTTCTCGCCAATAAAGTCTGGGTCTTGTATGCGATCTTTTAGCCAAAGCAATAACTGGTTAGCCAGCTCAATCTGCCGTTGTAATGGGTCATCGCCAGTGACCGAGCCTACTGCATATTCCAACACACGAGTTAGGAATCGTGATAACCAGACTGCGGCCTCCGCAGACTCCAGTTGTCGTTCCCCGATGTAGAAATGCGATCGATCTAGTCTTGATGCCAACAGTTGTGTGATGAGTTGTTCATAAATACCACATTGCTGCATGGTGACTGACCTTGAATCTTGTGCATAAGGGGAGTAGGCAGGGTATCATTTTTTTTAGCTAAATCAGTAAGCTGTTATCTAAATTTGCCCATTTGAAGATCTATCTAGCCATGGGCGGCGAAGATAGAGAAGGCGAACCACAGGGAGGTAGTGATGGATCCAATATCTTATCTTTTTTCGGCTTATCTCAATCTGGTGCAGCAGCAGGTGACGGATATCTATGGCACCGAGCTAAAAACGCTGGTAGTGCCCTATGAGGGAGAGCAGGTTCCCTTCTCTTTCCAGCTCTGGCAGATAAAACAGCAAAGTGTCTGCTGTCCCTACGAGCAAGATGTGCGGCGATTCAGTCAGTGCACGGTCAAGGCGCAGGCACTGTTTGGCAAACTGTGTGATGACCTGACACGGCAAGACGACAGCAGTTGGCAGCTTCCCAAGTACCGCACCATGTACTGCTCGGCGGCTGTCGGTTATCGCCCCATGATTGCGGAGATCGCCGATGCCCAGCAGAGCCCGGGTAAGCTCGCGGAGCGGGCCTGTAATCAGGCCATTCTGGCGGCCATGGGCAGTGATGACGAAACCCTGCTGGCCCAGCGTGACAAGGCGTGTGCTGCCGTGCGTTAAGGTATTTCCCTAGTCAAAATAAGTGGTTAGCCCCCCTGTGCACCATGCCACAGTTTCTATTGAGGCGGGTGGGTATGATGGTGCGGCAATCACCATGACAGGGAGCAAGCATGATAAGCCATATCGACCATCTGGTATTGACGGTCAGCGATATTGAGCGGGCGGTGGCGTTTTACAGCGGCGCCTTCAAGATGGAGCCCATCACCTTCGGGGCGGGGCGCCGGGCCCTGCGCTTTGGCAACCAGAAGATCAATTTGCAGTTGCTGGGGGAGGAGGCGCGCAACCGGGCGCAGGTGGGGTCGGGGGATCTCTGCCTCATCACCCGCTGGCCCCTGGATCAGGTGATGGCCCAGCTGGCGAGCCAGGGGGTCGAAATCGTGGAGGGGCCTGTGATGAAAAGCGGTGCCTGTGGTCCCATCGAATCTGTCTATTGCCTGGACCCGGATCAGAACCTCATCGAGATCAGCCGTTATTGCTGAGCTCCTGTTACCTTGCGGTTTGTGTCACTGCTCCTTGGAGCGCCCCTTGCGCAGCAGAGGGATCACGGTGAGCACCATGCCGGTGAAGAGCAGCAGATAGCCCAGGGGCAGCAGGGCAAAGGGCTCGTGCAGGAAGCCCTGGGCATCGAGGGTGGAGCCCAGCAGGTTGAATGCCAGGAAGCAGCCGAGCCCGGCCAGGATCAGCAGGGCACCTATTTTCATCGTCATCTTGTTATCCTCGTCAGCGAGATGGAACGGATGGGAGACTTTCATGCCTGGGTGAAGAGAGTGTGAAGTCGCGCCAGGCACCAAACACAACGGCAGCCCAAGGGCTGCCGTTGTGTTGAGGGGGAAGCCCCGGGCCAAGGCGCTCAGCAGACCCCTTGCGCCAGCATGGCGTCGGCCACCTTGACGAAGCCGGCAATATTGGCGCCGCTTTCGTAGTTCACATGACCATCATCCTGACCGTAACGGACACAGGTGGCATGGATGCTGGTCATGATCCCCTTGAGGCGGGCGTCCACCTCCTCCCGGGTCCAGGAGAGGCGCTGGGCATTCTGGCTCATCTCGAGGCCCGAGGTGGCAACCCCGCCGGCGTTGGCCGCCTTGCCCGGGGCGAACAGCACCCGGGCGTCGTGGAAGAGACGGATGGCCGCGGCGCTGGAGGGCATGTTGGCTCCCTCGGCCACCAGCTGCACGCCGTTGGCAATAAGCTGCGCTGCATCTTCGGCATCCAGCTCGTTCTGGGTGGCGCAGGGGAGGGCGACGTCGGTCGCTAGGTGCCAGGGGGTACGGCCGCTGAAGAACTCGAGCCCGAGTTCATGGGCGTAATCGGCGACCCGCTTGCGCTGCTCGTTTTTAAGCGCCATCAGGCGGGCCAGTTTCTCGGGGGTGAAGCCGTCCGGATCATAGACGGTGCCGCCGGAGTCGGAGGCGGTGATGACGCGGGCGCCGAGGGCCATCGCCTTCTCGATGGCGTATTGGGCCACGTTGCCCGAGCCCGACACCGAGACCCGCAGGCCATCGAGGGACTGGCCGCGATGGGCCAGCATGGCGTCGACAAAGTAGAGCAGGCCGTAGCCGGTGGCTTCCGGACGAATGAGGCTGCCGCCAAAGGAGAGTCCCTTGCCGGTGAAGACGCACTCGGCGCTGTTGGTGAGCTTCTTCATCATGCCCGCCATGTAGCTCACCTCGCGCCCGCCCACCCCGATGTCGCCCGCCGGCACGTCGGTGTTGGCCCCCAGGTGGCGATAGAGCTCCAGCATCAGGGCCTGGCAGAAGCGCATCACTTCTCCTTCGCTCTTGCCCTTGGGATCGAAGTCGCTGCCCCCCTTGCCGCCGCCCATGGGCAGGGTGGTGAGGGCGTTCTTGAAGGTCTGCTCGAAGGCGAGGAATTTCAGCACCGAGAGATCCACCGAGGGGTGGAAGCGCATGCCGCCCTTGAAGGGACCGATGGCGGAGCTGTGCTGCACCCGGTAGCCGCGATTCACCTGCACCCGACCCTGGTCATCCACCCAGCTTACCCGAAACTGCACCAGGCGCTCGGGTTCCACCAATCGCTCCAGCAGGCCGTGTTGCAGGTAGCGGGGGTGGCGCTCCACATAGGGCCAGATGGAGGCGATCACCTCGCTCACGGCCTGGATAAACTCGGGCTGGTGAGGGTTGCGGCTGGCGACCTGGGCCAGGAAGGCCTCCTGGGAGAGGGAATGACTCATCTTTAACTCCTGTCGTGAATGATGAAAGTGGCGTCCTGCCAGAGAGGGGATCATGCCCGTCTTCAGGGTTCGCGGGGCTCAAGGGGCCCGTTGTTGCGCCCCGATGGGGGTGTCATTTCCCGTCGTCGGCGGGTCAGAGCAGATAATTCGCGATGACCAAAATCTTTTTATGCATTTTTGCTGGATAAATATCAAGCGTTAGATCATCTGGCTATCTGGCAAAGGCCGCACCCTATCTTCGGCGGCGGGGGCCCGGCCCATGAAGTGAGCACCATGAAGTGAAAAGAGGCGGGGAGTGCGCGGTGCAGCCCAATCAGGGCCGCGGCGTCACCGCACGCTGGATAATGGGGGGCCTGCTGCTGCATCAGGGGCAGCCCCCCCTGTGAGCCAGCGGCCAGGGTGCGACGGGGCCGGGCGCGTGCGCGTGCAATGTGCTACTGTAGCGGCGTTTTTTGCCGAACATGCAGGGCGCAGGCCCTTATTTCATGGAGTTGTATGCAGACGAACCCGACCACAGCGCGGCTGATCCAGCCAGCCATTCTCAAGGCCCATCCGACCCGGGAGGTGACCCATGCTGGCCGATGAATCCATGCGCCTGAACAAATACATCAGCGAGAGCGGCATCTGCTCCCGTCGTGAGGCCGATCGTTTCATCGAGCAGGGCAACGTCTTCATCAACGGCAAGCGGGCCGGGGTGGGGGATCAGGTGTTTGCCGGGGATCTGGTCAAGGTCAACGGTCAGGTGATCGAGCCGCGCGAAGCCGACAGCCTGGTCTTCATCGCCCTCAACAAGCCGGTGGGCATCGTCAGCACCACGGAGGCGGGGGAGAAGGACAACATCGTCGACTTCGTCAACCACAGCACCCGCATCTTCCCCATAGGGCGCCTCGACAAGGATTCCCAGGGGCTCATCTTCCTCACCAACCACGGGGATCTGGTGAACAAGATCCTGCGGGCGGGCAACGATCACGAGAAAGAGTACCTGGTGACCGTGGACAAGCCGGTGACCGACGAGTTCGTCCGGGGCATGGCGGCCGGGGTGCCCATCCTCGGCACCGTCACCAAGAAGTGCAAGGTGAAGCGAGAGGCCCCCTTCGTGTTTCGCATCACCCTGGTGCAGGGGCTGAACCGCCAGATCCGCCGCATGTGCGAGCACTTCGGCTTCGAGGTGACCAAGCTCGAGCGCATCCGCATCATGAACGTCAGCCTCAAGGGGCTGCCGGTGGGGGAGTGGCGCGATCTCACCGACGACGAGCTGATCGAGCTGTTCAAGCTCATTGAGGACTCCTCCTCCGAGGCCAAACCGGCCAAGGGGGCTCAGGTTGCCAAGCCCAAGGTGGCTGCGGCCGGCACCCCGGCCCAGGGCAAGAAGCCGCGGCGCAGCGACGATCACGAGATTGGCGGGCGGCCCAATGTGCCGGGTCCCGAGGCCTTCGAGAAGAAGAGCCCCGCAGGCAAGGGCGGGGCGGGCAAAGGGGCTGCCAGCAAAGGGGGGGCAGGTAAAAGCGCGCCCGGCAAGGGGGGCAAACCCGCCCCGGGCAAACCGCGGCCAGGGCAGGGCGGGCGCCAGAAGAAGGGGCGCTGAGCGCCAGGCCTTCCCGCACCCTGATGAACAACACCGGCCAAGGCCGGTGTTGTGTTTTCTGGCCCCCCAGGCCGGTGCTCGCCGGATCAGGCAGGCTTGTGGCCTGCCGTCTGCACAGCCATGGTCTGCTCCGGGGGCAGGCCCATGGCCCCTGGGTAGTGGCGCGGGTTGAGACGCACCACCAGCAGGCTCATCAGGACCAGGGCGCCGAGCTGCCACTGCCAGGCGGCGGCGAAGTCACCGCTTGCATGGTGCAGGCGGGCCGCCACCCAGGGGCCGGTAGCCGCCACCATGAAGCCGACCCCCTGCATCAGGGCGCAGAGGGCACCCGCCCGGCGCGGGTCGGGCAGGTGATCCAGCGCAATCACCATGATGAGGGAGAAGCTTCCCCCAAGCCCGGCGCCGCACAGCAAACACCAGAGCAGGGGGGCTGTCTGGGGAGCGAGCCAGAGGCCGCCAAAGCCCGCCAGCTGCATGGCGATGGCCAGCGCCATCCAGGGGCGGCGGTCCAGCCGACCGGCTGCCAGCAGAGGCAGGCCAAGGCCGCTCGCGGTCTGGGCCAGGGCGAGCCAGGCCACCAGCTCGCCCCCTTGCTGGGCGCTCCAGCCCGCCGCCATGTAGGCCGGGGCCAGCCAGGCCACGACGATGCCGTAGCCGCTGTTGATGATGCCAAAACAGGCGATGAGCAGCCAGGTGCGGGGCAGGGGGAGCAGCCGCTGCTCCCCGGTGGGGACGGGCGTGCTGGCCGGGGCGGGCAGGGG